>NZ_JBSFXG010000001.1:0-727870 GCF_053595235.1 Streptomyces sp. NPDC002520
GTAAGGCTCCCAGTAGACGACTGGGTTGATAGGCCAGATATGGAAGCCTGGTAACGGGTGGAGTTGACTGGTACTAATAGGCCGAGGGCTTGTCCTCAGACGCTCGCGTTCACTGTGTTGGTTCTGAAACCACGAACAGCCCCGCTGATGAAGCGGTGTGGCGTTCACAGTTTCATAGTGTTTCGGTGGTCATAGCGTGAGGGAAACGCCCGGTTACATTCCGAACCCGGAAGCTAAGCCTCACAGCGCCGATGGTACTGCAGGGGGGACCCTGTGGGAGAGTAGGACGCCGCCGAACTAATATTGAAAGGGTCGGACCCTGAACTTCGGTTCAGGGTCCGACCCTTTTTTGGTATGCGTAACTTCATGTTCACGTTGCGCACTCAGCATCCATCACATGGGTACTGCTGCAATGCTCAGGGCCGCCGGCGTCGGAGTCGGCGATGAGGTCGTCGTACCGGCCTTCGGGAACGTCGAAGTCGCCGAGGCCGTGACCCTGGCGGGTGCGCTCCCGGTGTTCGCCGACATAGACCCGCTCACGTACTGCCTGGACGCGGCAGCCGTGGAGGCGGCCGTAACGTCCCGTACCGCGGCGGTCGTTGTCGTACACCGCTTCGGACGGCGGGCCGGCATCGGGCGGTTGCACGAGATAGGGCAGCAGCACGGTCTGCTCGTGCTGGAGCGGGGCGAGTCCGAGGCTCCGTACGACGAGATAGCGCAGCGCAGGGAGCGGGCGGCGTACCTCGATGCCAAGCTCAGGGGTGTGCGGACGCCGGACGGCGGTGACGGGCACACCTACCAGCAGTACGTGGTGCGGGTGCCGGGCAACGGGCGGCCGGATCGCGACGCCTTCGCACGGGCCCTGCGGGCCAGGGGGGTTGACTGCCGGGTGCCCGTGAAGACGCCCGTACACCGGTTGCCCGAGTTTCGGCGCTGCGTGGCGCTGCCGGAGACCGAGCTGGCCGCCGACGAGACGCTGGCGCTGCCCGTGGACGCGGCCCTGACCAAGCGGGAGATGCAGCGCATCGTTTCGGCGTGCAACACGCTCGGGGGACTGCTTCAGCCCGCCTTCTGATCGAGGCCCATCTGATCGAGGCTCAACGGATTTTGGAAGTCCGGCCTGTTCAGGGTACGATCTTTTTGTTGCCGCGAGGGAAACCTCGAAAGTGACAAGCCCCTATAGCTCAGTCGGTAGAGCGTCTCCATGGTAAGGAGAAGGTCAACGGTTCGATTCCGTTTGGGGGCTCAAGGAAAAAGGCCTCGCCCTTAGGGCGGGGCCTTTTTGCATGCCCGGATAGGGCGCTGCTCCCGGAGATGAGCCCGGGGCGGGCCCCGGGCTCAGTCCTGCTGAAGTCCCGGGACCCGCATGGCCAGAATCGCCATGTCGTCCGACGGGGCGTCGGACGCGAAACGCTCCACCGCGCGCATGATGCGGGCCGCGACCGCGCCCGCGGTCAGGCCCGTGCAGGTGGTGAGGACGTCGGCGAGGCCATCGTCGCCCAACATGCGTGTGCCCTCGCGGCGTTCGGTGACGCCGTCCGTGACGCAGAGCAGGACGTCACCGGGGTCGAGGGTGACCGTCTCCTCGTACAGGTCCAGGTCCTCGATGACGCCGAGGAGCGGCTGCGGTTCGGCCGCCGCGGCCACCGTGCCGTCCTGGCGCAGGCGCAGGGGGAGCGGATGGCCGGCGCAGACCACCTTCAGTTCGGCGCTGCCGTCCGCCTGGGGCCGCATCTCGCCGTACAGCAGGGTCAGGAAGCGGCTGCGGTCGCCCTCGTCGAGGATCGCGGAGTTCAGGCGCTCGAGGACCGCAGGACCGCTCAGGCCCTCACGGGCCAGCAGGCGCAGGGCGTGCCGGGCCAGGCCCGTCACGGCCGCTGCGTTGGGGCCGGTGCCGCAGACGTCGCCGATGGCGAAACCGTACGCGCCGTTGCCGATGGGGAAGAGGTCGTAGAAGTCGCCACCCACCTCGTTGCCCTCGCCGGCCGCGCGGTAGATGACCTCGACCTCGACGCCGTCGATGTTCGGCAGGCCGGGCGGCAGGAGGCTGCGCTGGAGGGACTGGCTGATGGCCGTGCGCTCCGAGTACAGGCGGGCGTTGTCCAGGGCCAGGGCGGCCCGGCGGGACAGGTCTTCGGCCAGTTCCAGGATCTCCTGGCGGAAGTGTTCGTCAGTGGGCTTGCCGAGGGTCAGCATGCCGATGACGCGGTTGCGTGCGACCAGCGGCAGGACGACCGTCTCGCCGCCGACGGCGGAGGCCGTCGCGAGGGTCGGGCCGATACCCGGGGCGACCTGGTGCGTGGGGCCGCCGGCGAGGCCGAGGCTGCGCATCGAGGTGCGCAGGGCCGCCTGGTGGGCGACCTCGCCGGGCACGGTCCAGACGCGGGCGCCGGGCGTCGGCACCGGGTCGGGCGGGGGGACCTTCGACAGCAACGACTTGATGCCGTCGATGAGTTCCTCGTCCTCGTGCAGGACGTACGACAGATACGGTTCCGAGGCCTGGTCGGCGATCGTGTAGACGGCGCACCACGTGGCCAGGGTGGGGACCGTCATCTGGGCCATCAGGGCCAGGGTCTGGTCGCGGTCCAGGGTGCCGGCCAGCAGGTCGGAAGCCTCGACGAGGAAGCTGAGGGAGCCGCGGCGCAGCCGCTCCAGCTCGCCCAGGCGGGCCGACTCGACGGCCAGGGCGATGCGGTCGGCGGCGAACTGGAGGCGCAGCGCCTCCTCGTTGGAGTACCGGGTGGGCGCCTCGGCCGCGACGCCGAGCGAGCCGGTGAGGCGGCCCTCGACCTTCAGCGGGACCGTGACGACCGAGCGCATGCCGGTGCCGGCCAGGAGGGGGACGGCGCCGGGGACGGCGTCGAGGTCGTCGTGGACGGCCGGCATGCGCGCGGAGCCGTAGCGGCCGGGGCCGGCGTCCACGGGGACGCGGGCGAAGCGCTGGCGCGCGGAGGGCAGGCCGGTGGAGGCGCGGACCTCCAGCTCGGTCTCGTCGTCGGTGGCCAGCAGCAGGAACGCGGAGTCGCCGTCGAGCATGTCCCGGGCGCGCTCCACCGTGCGCTGCAGCAGGCCGTCGAGATCGTCCGGGGCGGGGGAGCCGATGAACACCTCGAACGGGTCGGTGTTCTGCCCGTCGGAGCCGGTGCCCTGGTCGCTGGTGTGAACGCGCTGCGGTGTCTGCAGGACGGCGCGTTCGTGGTCGCGTACCAGGAGGCAGACGGTGGAGGGTTCGCCGCCGGTGTCGCGGACCCTGAGGTGGGAGGCGTACACGCGGGCCACCCGGCCGTCGGCGCCGCGAATGCCGTAGCTGCCCTCCCAGCGGGAGAGCCGCAGGGCCTCGGCGATGCCGGTGGCGGTGCCCGGGGTGTGCGGCCAGGCCGCGAGGTCGGTGAGGGGCCTGCCGATGACGTCGTCCGGGGCGTAGCCGAACAGATGCTCCGCGTCCTCGTTCCAGGAGCCGATGGCGCCCTTCCGGTCGATCTGGAGGACCGCGACGCGGACCCGGGCGTCGGCGAGCGGCAGGAGGTCGGCGGGCAGGGCAGGGCCGGCGGCGCGGGTGCCCACCGGGCGTTCGGGCAGGTCCAGCTGGAACCAGACGTTCTTGTGGGTGGGCGTGTAGTCGACGCCCCAGCGGGTGGCCAGGGCCGCGCACAGCTGGAGACCGCGGCCGCCCTCGCGGTCGGGGTTGGCCATCGCGGCGTGGGCGCTCTGGAGGGGGACCTCGCGCTCGGGGTAGCGGTCCGACACCTCGATGCGTACGCCGTCCTCGGCACGCAGGCACAGCACCTCGGCGTGGGTGCCCGCGTGGACCACGGCGTTGGTCACCAGTTCACTGGTGAGCACCACGGCGTCGTCGATGATGTCGGCGAAGCCCCAGCCCTGGAGGGTGTCGCGGACGAAGGATCGGGCGGTCGCGACCGATCGCCCGACGGGCTCGAAGCTGGCGGCCGCGCGCGCGGTGATCACAGAACTCCTCGGCCTGTCGTCGACGTGCAGGGCTGGTCGGCCGGCCGGGTCGTGCCGCTGCTGCGGCATCCGCTCGCCCGTCGGCCGTGGCTCCGGGGAGTCTCCCCCGGGGATCAGTCCGGTGGTCATGGTCTGCGGCCGCCCCTCCGATGCCCGCTCGTTCTGGTGCCACCGCCCAGGCCGGTCGGACCGGTGCGGCTGGACAGCCGCATGCAAGGTTACTTACCTTCACCGTCCGAGCGGATGCCGGTCGCCCGTGTTTACCCCCCAGGGTGTGCGGACGATGTGCGAAGCTGCCGAACTGTTATGGCCTGGTTCGGCCGGGGTGAAACACTGGGCAAGCTTCTGGTGAAGGTCCGGTCGGGCTGCGTGCGTTCCGCGTACGGCGGGCAGCAGGTCTTGGTGTGGCCGGTTCTCATCTGGCACAAATACCGAGCAGTAATGAGTACGCGGAAGTAACCGGTATGCCGGAAGCGGCACGCCGGGACGAAGCGGCCGAGCAGCAGTAACGGTCTACCCCTCCGGGAGGGACACAGTGGAGTCTGGCGGAGCGACGCGGGGCACGAAGACGCGCGCGAAAGGTGGACCGTCCCTGGGCAGGAACGGCGGCACCACCGCCGTGGACACGGCTGCCCTGAACCGGCTGCTGGCGGCTCTCGTGTCGATGCGCGACGGAAACTTCCGCAAGCGGCTCACGGTGTCCGGGGACGGCGTGATGTCGGAGATCGCGGCGGTCTTCAACGAGGTGGCCGACCGCAACATGCACCTGACCGGTGAGCTTTCCCGGGTGCGCCGCATGGTGGGGCGTGAGGGAAAGCTCACGGAACGGCTGGAGACGGGCGCCTGCGAGGGTTCCTGGGCGACCGCGATCGACCACTCCAACGCGCTCGTCGACGATCTGGTGTGGCCCGTCTCCGAGGTCAGCCGGGTGCTGACGGCGGTGGCCGAGGGTGATCTGTCGCCGCGCATGGATCTGCGCACGCAGGCGCCGGACGGGACCGGACATCCGCTGCGGGGCGAGTTCCTGAAGGTCGGCCGTACCGTCAACAACCTGGTCGACCAGCTGTCGACGTTCACCGACGAGGTCACGCGTGTGGCCAGTGAGGTCGGCACGGAGGGCAAGCTCGGCGGGCAGGCACGCGTGCGCGGGCTGTCCGGCTCGTGGAAGGACCTCACGGACTCCGTCAACACGATGGCGTCCCGGCTCACCGCCCAGGTGCGGGACATCGCCCTGGTGACGACCGCGGTCGCCAAGGGTGACCTGTCGCGGAAGGTCACCGTCCATGTCGCCGGTGAGATGCTGGAGTTGAAGAACACCGTCAACACGATGGTCGACCAGCTCTCCGCGTTCTCCTCGGAGGTGACGCGGGTCGCGCGCGAGGTCGGCACGGACGGCATCCTCGGTGGTCAGGCGCACGTCCCGGGGGTCGACGGCACCTGGAAGGAACTCACCGACTCGGTGAACCTGATGGCCGGCAACCTGACGGCCCAGGTGCGGGGCATCGCCCAGGTCACCACCGCGGTGGCCAACGGTGACCTGTCGCAGAAGGTGACCGTTCCGGCGCGGGGCGAGGTCGCGCAGCTCGCGGACACGATCAACCAGATGACCGAGACGCTGCGGATCTTCGCGGACGAGGTCACGCGAGTGGCCAACGAGGTCGGTGCCGGGGGCCGGCTGGGCGGTCAGGCGACCGTGCCGGGCGTCGCCGGAACCTGGAAGGACCTCACCGACTCCGTCAACACGGTGTTCCGGAACCTGACGACGCAGGTGCGGGACATCGCCGCGGTGACGACCGCCGTGGCGAGCGGTGACCTGTCGCAGAAGGTCACCGTGGACGTGGCCGGCGAGATGCTGGAGCTGAAGAACACCGTC
Source organism: Streptomyces sp. NPDC002520 (assembly GCF_053595235.1). Classification (NCBI taxonomy): domain Bacteria; kingdom Bacillati; phylum Actinomycetota; class Actinomycetes; order Kitasatosporales; family Streptomycetaceae; genus Streptomyces; species Streptomyces sp. NPDC002520. Next base: position 5,840 of record NZ_JBSFXG010000001.1, read on the forward strand.
AACACGATGGTGGACCAGTTGTCGGCGTTCGGTGCCGAGGTGACCCGGGTCGCCCGGGAGATCGGTGTCGAGGGTGAGCTGGGCGGTCAGGCCCAGGTACCGGGAGCGGCCGGTACCTGGAAGGACTTGACGGACTCCGTCAACACCGCGTTCCGCAACCTCACGGGGCAGGTGCGCAACATCGCCCAGGTGACGACCGCGGTGGCCAATGGTGACCTCTCCCAGAAGGTCACCGTGGACGTGTCCGGTGAGATGCTCCAGCTGAAGAACACCGTGAACACGATGGTGGACCAGTTGTCGAGCTTCGCCGACCAGGTCACGCGGATGGCCCGGGACGTGGGCACGGAGGGCCGCCTCGGCGGTCAGGCCAGGGTGGACGGTGTGTCGGGCACCTGGAAGGAACTGACGGACTCCGTCAACTTCATGGCCGGCAACCTCACCTCCCAGGTGCGGCAGATCGCCCAGGTGACGACGGCCGTGGCGCGCGGCGACCTGTCCCAGAAGATCGACGTCGACGCGCGCGGCGAGATTCTCGAACTGAAGAACACGATCAACACGATGGTCGACCAGCTCTCCGCCTTCGCCGACCAGGTGACCCGGGTGGCCCGGGACGTGGGCACGGAGGGCCGCCTCGGCGGTCAGGCGCAGGTTCCGGGCGTCGCCGGTGTGTGGCGGGATCTGACCGACTCCGTGAACGGCATGGCGGGCAACCTGACGGCCCAGGTGCGCAACATCGCCCAGGTCGCCACCGCCGTGGCCCGCGGTGACCTCTCCCAGAAGATCACCGTGGACGCGCGCGGGGAGATCCTGGAGCTGAAGAACACCCTGAACACGATGGTCGACCAGCTGTCGTCGTTCGCCCAGGAGGTCACGCGTGTGGCCCGTGAGGTGGGCACCGAGGGCATCCTGGGCGGTCAGGCGGAGGTGCAGGGTGTCTCCGGCACCTGGAAGGACCTCACGCAGTCCGTGAACTTCATGGCGAACAACCTGACGATCCAGGTGCGCAACATCGCCGAGGTCACGACCGCGGTCGCCAAGGGTGACCTGTCGAAGAAGATCACTGTTGACGCGAAGGGCGAGATTCTCGAGCTCGTCACGACGGTCAACACGATGGTTGACCAGCTGTCCAGCTTCGCCGAGCAGGTGACCCGGGTGGCCCGTGAGGTGGGCACCGAGGGCATCCTGGGCGGCCAGGCGCACGTTCCGGGTGTCACGGGCATCTGGAAGGACCTGAGCAACAACGTGAACCTGATGGCCAACAACCTGACCATGCAGGTGCGGAACATCTCCCAGGTGTCCGCGGCCGTCGCCAACGGTGACCTGACGCGTCAGGTCACCATCGAGGCGCGCGGCGAGGTGGCGCAGCTCGCCGACACCATCAACACGATGGTGAAGACGCTGAGTTCGTTCGCCGACCAGGTCACCAAGGTGGCCCGTGAGGTGGGCACGGACGGCATCCTGGGCGGCCAGGCGCATGTGCCGGGTGTGGCCGGCACCTGGAAGGACCTCACCGAGTCCGTGAACCAGATGGCGTCCAACCTGACCGGTCAGGTGCGCAACATCGCCATGGTCACCACGGCCATCGCCAAGGGTGACCTGACGAAGAAGATCGACATCGACGCCCGCGGTGAGATTCTCGAGCTGAAGACGACGATCAACACGATGGTCGACCAGCTGTCCAGCTTCGCCGAGGAGGTCACGCGTGTGGCCCGTGAGGTGGGCACCGAGGGGCAGCTCGGCGGTCAGGCACGCGTGCGTGACGTCGACGGCACCTGGCGCGACCTCACCGAGTCCGTGAACGAGATGGCCGGGAACCTTACCCGGCAGGTGCGTGCCATCGCGCGCGTGGCGACCGCGGTGACCCGCGGTGACCTGAACCTGAAGATCGACGTGGACGCGTCCGGCGAGATCCAGGAACTGCAGGACTACATCAACAAGATGATCGCCAACCTGCGCGACACCACGATCGCCAACAAGGAGCAGGACTGGCTCAAGGGCAATCTCGCCCGCATCTCGGCGCTGATGCAGGGCCGACGGGACCTGGAGGACGTGGCCTCGCTGATCATGAGCGAGCTGACCCCGGTGGTCTCCGCGCAGCACGGCGCGTTCTTCGTGACGATGCCGATCATGGACGGCCAGGACCTCGCAGGCGACGACGAGGACCGCTACGAGCTGCGGATGCTCGGCTCGTACGGCTACTCGATGGGCTCCATGCCGACGTCGTTCCGGCCCGGTGAGGGGCTGATCGGCACGGCCGCCCAGGAGAAACGCGCGATCCTGGTGGAGAACGCGCCCAGCGGCTACCTGAAGATCTCCTCCGGCCTCGGCGAGGCCCCGCCGGCGCAGGTGATCGTGCTGCCGGTGCTGTTCGAGGGCAAGGTGCTCGGCGTGATCGAGCTGGCGTCCTTCACCCCGTTCACGCAGATCCAGAAGGACTTCCTCAACCAGATCGCCGAGATGATCGCGACCAGCGTCAACACCATCTCGGTCAACACCAAGACCGAGCAGCTGCTGAAGCAGTCGCAGGAGCTGACCGAGCAGCTGCGCGAGCGGTCGGCCGAGCTGGAGAACCGGCAGAAGGCGCTTCAGGCCTCCAACGCGGAGCTGGAGGAGAAGGCCGAGCTGCTGGCCCGGCAGAACCGGGACATCGAGGTGAAGAACACCGAGATCGAGGAGGCCCGGCAGGTCCTGGAGGAGCGTGCCGAGCAGCTCGCGGTGTCGATGCGCTACAAGAGCGAGTTCCTCGCCAACATGTCGCACGAGCTGCGCACCCCGCTCAACTCCCTGCTGATCCTCGCCAAGTTGCTCGCCGACAACGCCGACGGCAACCTCTCCCCGAAGCAGGTCGAGTTCGCCGAGACCATCCACGGCGCCGGCTCCGACCTGCTGCAGCTGATCAACGACATCCTCGACCTGTCGAAGGTCGAGGCGGGCAAGATGGACGTCTCCCCGACGCGCATCGCCCTCGTCCAGCTCGTCGACTACGTGGAGGCCACCTTCCGGCCGCTGACCGCGGAGAAGGGCCTGGACCTGTCGGTACGGGTCTCCCCGGAGCTGCCGGCGACCCTGCACACCGACGAGCAGCGACTGCTGCAGGTGCTGCGCAACCTGCTGTCGAACGCCGTGAAGTTCACCGACTCCGGGTCGGTGGAGCTGGTGATCCGGCCCGCCGGTGTCGGCGTGCCGCAGTCCGTCAGGGAGCAGTTGCTGGAGGCCGGTGCGCTGACCGATCCGGACGCCGAGCTGATCGCGTTCTCGGTGACCGACACGGGCATCGGTATCGCTGCCAGCAAGATGCGGGTGATCTTCGAGGCGTTCAAGCAGGCGGACGGCACGACCAGCCGCAAGTACGGCGGCACCGGTCTCGGCCTGTCGATCTCCCGGGAGATCGCACAGCTGCTCGGCGGTGAGATCCACGCGCAGAGCGAGCCGGGCCGCGGCTCCACGTTCACGCTGTACCTGCCGCTGCACCCGAGCGAGCTCCCGCCGCAGGGCTACCAGCAGCCTGTGGTCCCCCTGGAGGCCGGTGAACTGGTCGCCTCCGAGGTGTATCTGTCCTCGGAGCTGTCCGCCGTGGAGATCGAGACGCCGGCCGAGGTGAAGTCGTACCAGGAGACGCGGAACGGGCCGGCCGCCCTCTTCCGGCGCCGCCGCCGGAGCCTGCCGCCGGCCGACCAGTGGACGGCCGGCGGCGAGCAGCAGGAGAGCGCGGCGGAGCAGGCGCGCGCGGTGCGGTTCGGCGGGGAGAAGGTGCTGATCGTCGACGACGACATCCGCAACGTGTTCGCGCTCACCAGCGTCCTGGAGCAGCACGGTCTTTCGGTGCTGTACGCCGAGAACGGGCGTGAGGGCATCGAGGTGCTGGAGCAGCACGAGGACGCGGCGGTCGTCCTGATGGACATCATGATGCCGGAGATGGACGGGTACGCGACGACCACGGCGATCCGCCGGATGCCGCAGTTCGCCGGGCTGCCGATCATCGCGCTGACGGCGAAGGCGATGAAGGGCGACCGGGAGAAGGCGATCCAGTCGGGTGCCTCGGACTACGTCACGAAGCCGGTGGATCCCGATCACCTGCTGGCGGTGATGCGGCAGTGGATGCGGGAGGAGTGAGGGAACCGGGCGGCCGTCGGTGAACGTTGAGGGTACGGCGGGTGTGAATGCGGAACCGTCGTCGCGTCGGCGCCGACGACGTGATGGAATCTGGGATTCCGGGAACCTTCCGGGGTCCGTCCGCGTTTCTGTTATGTGCACAGTGACATCGCGGTGACAGGGTGTGGCGACGGGCGGGGTACGGCTACGATGACCGGCACAAGGACGGGCGGCGAAAGGGAGTCGTCCCCTGGGGCGGCGCCCGGTGTACCGCCGGGGCGAGGAGGGCGGGCCATGGTGCAGAAGGCCAAGATCCTCCTGGTCGATGACCGGCCGGAGAATCTGCTGGCGCTGGAGGCCATCCTCTCTGCGCTCGATCAGACGCTGGTGCGGGCATCGTCCGGGGAGGAAGCGCTCAAAGCACTGCTCACGGACGATTTCGCGGTCATCCTGCTGGATGTCCAGATGCCGGGCATGGACGGTTTCGAGACCGCCGCGCACATCAAGCGGCGGGAGCGGACCCGGGACATCCCGATCATCTTCCTGACCGCCATCAACCACGGCCCGCACCACACCTTCCGGGGCTACGCGGCGGGCGCGGTCGACTACATCTCAAAGCCGTTCGACCCGTGGGTGCTGCGCGCCAAGGTCTCGGTGTTCGTCGAGCTGTACATGAAGAACTGCCAGCTGCGGGAGCAGGCGTCGCTGCTGCGGCTCCAGTTGGAGGGTGGCGGGAAGGGCGCGGTCGCCGGCAAGGAGTCGGCCGGACTGCTCGCGGAACTCTCCGCGCGGCTCGCGGCCGTGGAGGAGCAGGCCGAGGCGCTGTCCAAGCAGCTGGACGACGAGTCCGCGGACGCGGCCGCGGTGGCCACCGCAGCCCATCTGGAGCGCAAACTCACCGGGTTGCGCCGCGCACTGGACGCCCTGGAGCCGGGCACGGGCAGCGGCGGGCCGGTCCTGCCGACGCAGAACTGACGTACCGCGACAGCGGGGTTGGCCATGAGCATGCGTCAGTTCCGCGTCACCGCAAGGGCGACACGAACGGGTGAAGCCCTGGGCACACGTGTCCGCCGTGGTCTCCCCCGGTAACCTCACACCCATGGCCTCACGTCCCTCCGCAGCCAAGAAGCAGCCCGCCAAGAAGGCGGCCGCTCCCGCGAAGGCTCCGGCGAAGAAGGCCGCCGCGAAGAAGGCCCCGGCCAAGAAGGCGCCTGCCAGAAAGGCTCCGGCGAAGAAGGCCGCGCCGCCCAAGCCGGCCCCGAACCCCACCGGGGGCGTGTACCGGCTTGTGCGCGCCCTCTGGCTGGGCGTCGCGCACGCGGTCGGCGCCGTCTTCCGGGGCATAGGGCAGGGCGCGAAGAACCTCGACCCGGCGCACCGCAAGGACGGCGTCGCGCTGCTGCTGTTCGGCATCGCCCTGATCGTCGCCGCCGGCACCTGGGCCGATCTACACGGTCCTGTCGGCGGCCTGGTGGAGATCCTGGTCACCGGCGCCTTCGGCCGGCTCGACCTCCTCGTGCCGATCCTGCTCGCCGTGATCGCCGTACGGTTCATCCGGCACCCGGAGAAGCCGGACGCCAACGGCCGGATCGTGATCGGTCTGTCCGCGCTCGTCATCGGCGTGCTCGGCCAGGTCCACATCGCCTGCGGCTCGCCCGCCCGCAGCGACGGCATGCAGGCCATAAGGGACGCCGGCGGCCTCATCGGCTGGGCGGCCGCGACCCCGCTGACATCCACGATGACCGAGGTGCTCGCGGTACCCCTGCTGGCGCTGCTGACGATCTTCGGGCTGCTCGTGGTGACCGCCACCCCGGTCAACGCCGTCCCGCAGCGCCTGCGCGCGCTCGGCGTGCGCCTGGGGGTGCTGCACGACCACACCGCGGACGAGTTCCTCGAGGACGACGAGCGCTACGAGGAGCAGTGGCGCGAGGCGGTTCCCGGGCGCTCCCGCGGGCGCCGGAGCGCCCCCCTGGCGTACGAAGCCGACGACGCCGAGGACGCCGAGGAAGCGGCCCTCTCGCGGCGCCGCGGCCGTCCCAGGCGCTCCGCGGTGCCGCAGCCCGATCCGCAGCGTCAGATGGACGCCGTGGACGTCGCCGCGGCCGCCGCGGCCGCGCTCGACGGTGCCGTCCTGCACGGCATGCCGCCGTCCCCGCTCGTCGCCGACCTCACCCAGGGCGTGAGCGTGGGCGAGCGCGAGGAGACCACACCCGTCCCCGCACCGTCGCCCGTGCCGGCACCGGCCTCCCGCCCCAAGCAGGAGAAGCTCAAGGCCGACAGCGTCCCGGACCTCACGAAATCCGCCCCGGACGCGCCCCGCGACCTGCCCCCGCGCGCGGAGCAGCTCCAGCTCTCCGGGGACGTCACGTACGCGCTGCCGTCGCTGGACCTCCTCACGCGCGGAGGCCCCGGAAAGGCGCGCAGTGCGGCGAACGACGCCATCGTCGACTCCCTGCGCAACGTCTTCACCGAGTTCAAGGTCGACGCCGACGTCACCGGATTCACCCGCGGACCGACGGTCACCCGCTACGAGGTCCAGCTCGGCCCCGCGGTGAAGGTCGAGCGGATCACCGCGCTCACCAAGAACATCGCGTACGCCGTCGCCAGCCCGGACGTGCGGATCATCAGCCCGATCCCCGGCAAGTCCGCGGTCGGCATCGAGATCCCCAACACCGACCGCGAGATGGTCAACCTCGGCGACGTGCTGCGACTCGCGGAGTCCGCCGAGGACGACGACCCGATGCTGGTCGCCTTCGGCAAGGACGTCGAGGGCGGGTACGTGATGCACTCACTGGCGAAGATGCCGCACATGCTGGTCGCGGGCGCGACCGGATCCGGCAAGTCGTCCTGCATCAACTGTCTGATCACGTCGGTGATGATGCGGGCGACCCCGGAGGACGTCCGCATGATCCTGGTGGACCCCAAGCGGGTCGAGTTGACCGCCTACGAGGGCATCCCGCACCTGATCACGCCGATCATCACCAACCCCAAGCGGGCCGCCGAGGCCCTGCAGTGGGTCGTGCGCGAGATGGACCTGCGCTACGACGACCTGGCCGCGTTCGGCTTCCGGCACATCGACGACTTCAACCAGGCCATCCGCGACGGCAAGGTGAAGCTGCCCGAGGGCAGCGAGCGAGAGCTGCACCCGTACCCGTACTTGCTGGTGATCGTCGACGAGCTGGCCGACCTGATGATGGTCGCCCCGCGTGACGTCGAGGACGCGATCGTGCGCATCACGCAGCTCGCGCGCGCGGCCGGCATCCACCTGGTGCTCGCCACGCAGCGGCCGTCGGTCGACGTCGTCACCGGTCTGATCAAGGCGAACGTGCCCTCCCGGCTGGCCTTCGCCACCTCCTCGCTCGCCGACTCCCGGGTCATCCTCGACCAGCCCGGCGCCGAGAAGCTGATCGGCAAGGGCGACGGTCTGTTCCTGCCGATGGGCGCGAACAAGCCAACCCGTATGCAGGGCGCGTTCGTGACCGAGGGCGAGGTCGCGGCCGTCGTCCAGCACTGCAAGGACCAGATGACGCCGGTCTTCCGGGAGGACGTCGTCGTGGGTACGAAGCAGAAGAAGGAGATCGACGAGGACATCGGCGACGACCTCGACCTGCTGTGCCAGGCCGCCGAGCTGGTGGTCTCCACCCAGTTCGGGTCGACGTCCATGCTCCAGCGCAAGCTGCGCGTGGGCTTCGCCAAGGCCGGCCGGCTCATGGACCTCATGGAGTCCCGGAACATCGTCGGGCCCAGCGAGGGCTCCAAGGCACGTGACGTTCTCGTGAAGCCGGACGAGCTGGACGGCGTGCTCGCCCTGATTCGCGGGGAGTCTGAGGGGTAAGGCCGCGCGCTGCCCGGCGTGTCGGACTACGCCGGGTGGCGGCATCGCCGTGATCCACCCGTCCGAACCCGTGATCCACCTGTTAGAAGCCGACGAGCAACCGTTTCCCCTTGTCGTACGTCAAGTTGAGCGAGAGAACAGGCGGGGAGCCCGAACAGGGGTCCGTGCCCGTTCCCCCGTCGGGCTGACCGGCCGTTCCGATGGCGTACAAATATCACCGCCCGGTTGCCCCACCCTTTCGTACCCCCCCTAGACTGAACCTCCAGCACAGGTGGCTCAAACGCTCGAAAGGCGCCCCCGTGTCCATCGGCAACTCCCCTGAAGACGAGCGTCCGTTCCACGACATGTCCGAGGAAGACCGTCCCTCCGTGGGGCACGCGCTGCAGCAGGCGCGCATCGCGGCCGGGCTCACCGTCGACGACGTCAGCAGTGCCACTCGCGTCCGTATCGCCATCGTGCATGCCATCGAGGCGGACGACTTCGCTCCCTGCGGCGGCGACGTGTACGCCCGTGGGCACATCCGCACGCTGGCCAGGGCCGTCCACCTCGATCCCGGACCGCTGCTCGCGCAGTTCGACGCGGCGCACGGCGGGCGCCCCGCGCCCACCCCGGCGGCACCTCTGTTCGAGGCCGAGCGGATCCGTCCCGAGCGGCGCGGACCCAACTGGACCGCGGCCATGGTCGCCGCGATCGTCGCGGTGATCGGCTTCGTCGGGTTCACCGCGTTCAAGGGCGGCGACAGCGGGAGCGACGGCAAGTCGCAGGTCGCCGACGGCGGCGCCTCGCCCTCCGCCGGCCAGACCGCCTCGCCCACCCCCACCAAGGACAAGCCCGCCCCGCCGAAATCCGACCCGTCCGACAGCGCCATCGCTGCCGCGCCGCAGGACAAGGTGACCGTCCAGGTCAGCGCGGACAACGGGCGCAGCTGGATCTCCGCCAAGGACCACAACGGCCGGATGCTCTTCGACGGGCTGCTGAACAAGGGCGAGTCCAAGACCTTCCAGGACAGCTCCAAGATCAACCTGATCCTGGGGGACGCCGGAGCGATCCAGCTGTACGTCAACGGCAAGAAGATCCACGACGACTTCCAGCCCGGTGCCGTCGAGCGCCTCACGTACACGAAGGGTGACCCCGAGGTCGGGTAACGGCCCGGGAAGGTGCGGATGTGACGGGGTTGGCCAGGATCGGCCAACCCCGTCGACGTGGGGTGTCAGACAGACAAAGTAGTCTTGAGCCCATGCCTGAACGCCGTACCGTCGCACTTGTCACTCTCGGCTGCGCCCGTAACGAGGTGGACTCGGAGGAGCTCGCAGGCCGTTTGGAGGCGGACGGCTGGCAGCTCGTCGAGGACGCCGCGGACGCCGATGTCGCCGTGGTCAACACCTGTGGTTTCGTCGAGGCCGCCAAGAAGGACTCGGTCGACGCCCTCCTGGAGGCCAACGACCTCAAGGATCACGGCAGAACCCAGGCCGTCGTGGCGGTGGGCTGCATGGCCGAGCGGTACGGCAAGGAGCTGGCCGAGGCCCTGCCCGAGGCCGACGGTGTGCTCGGCTTCGACGACTACGCGGATATCTCCGACCGCCTGCAGACCATCCTGTCCGGCGGCATCCACGCCGCCCACACCCCGCGCGACCGCCGCAAGCTGCTGCCGATCAGCCCGGCCGAGCGCCAGGAGTCGGCCGCAGCCGTCGCGCTGCCCGGCCACGGCCCCAGCGACCTCCCCGACGGCGTCGCCCCCGCCTCCGGCCCGCGCGCGCCCCTGCGCCGCCGCCTGGACGGCTCCCCGGTCGCCTCGGTCAAGCTCGCCTCCGGCTGCGACCGGCGCTGCTCCTTCTGCGCCATTCCGTCCTTCCGCGGCTCCTTCATCTCGCGCCGGCCCGGTGACGTGCTGAACGAGACCCGCTGGCTGGCCGAACAGGGCGTGAAGGAGATCATGCTGGTCTCCGAGAACAACACCTCCTACGGCAAGGACCTGGGCGACATCCGCCTGCTGGAGTCCCTGCTGCCCGAGCTGGCCGAGGTCGACGGCATCGAGCGCGTGCGCGTCACCTACCTCCAGCCGGCCGAGATGCGCCCGGGCCTGATCGACGTGCTGACCTCCACCCCGAAGGTCGCCCCGTACTTCGACCTGTCCTTCCAGCACTCCGCCCCCGACGTGCTGCGCGCCATGCGCCGCTTCGGCGACACCGACCGCTTCCTGGAGCTGCTGGACACCATCCGCTCCAAGGCCCCCCAGGCCGGCGTGCGCTCCAACTTCATCGTCGGCTTCCCCGGCGAGCGCGAGTCCGACCTCGCCGAACTGGAGCGCTTCCTGACCGGCGCCCGGCTGGACGCCATCGGTGTCTTCGGCTACTCCGACGAGGAGGGCACGGAAGCGGCGACGTACGACGCCAAGCTCCCCCAGGACGTCGTCGACGAGCGTCTCGCCCACATCTCCCGGCTCGCCGAGGAACTCGTCTCACAGCGCTCCGAGGAGCGCCTCGGAGAAACCGTGCACGTCGTCGTCGAGTCCGTCGACGAGGAGGAGGGCGTGTACGGCCGTGCCGCGCACCAGGCGCCGGAGACGGACGGCCAGGTCCTCCTCACGAGCGGCGAGGGCCTGAGCGTCGGACGTATGGTCGAGGCGAAGGTGGTCGGTACCGAAGGTGTCGACCTGGTGGCCGAGCCGCTGGCCGGCTCGCTCGCGTGTAGTGAGGAGGCGGGCAGATGACCGGAGTCCCGGCATCCGCCGCAGGCGGCTCCTCCGGCGCGCACGGCGCCCGGGGCCAGGCCGCTGCCGACGGCGCTGTTCCCGAGGCCTCCGGCTCTGTTCCCGCTCCCGACTCCGGCACGGCGGGTGACGCCAAGCCCGCGCGTGGCGGGAAGCTGACGGCCGCGGCCGTCAACCAGGCCAGCGTGTGGAACGTCGCCAACCTGCTGACCATGTTCCGGCTGGTCCTCGTCCCCGGGTTCGTGGCGCTGATGCTGGCGGGCGGTGGCTACGACCCGGCCTGGCGCTCGCTCGCCTGGGCGGCCTTCGCCATCGCCATGATCACCGACCTGTTCGACGGTCATCTGGCGCGCACCTACAACCTGGTCACCGACTTCGGAAAGATCGCCGACCCCATCGCCGACAAGGCGATCATGGGGGCGGCGCTCATCTGTCTGTCCGCCCTCGGTGATCTGCCCTGGTGGGTCACGGCGGTGATCCTCGGCCGGGAACTCGGCATCACGCTGCTGCGTTTTCTGGTCATTCGCTACGGCGTGATCCCGGCCAGCCGCGGGGGCAAACTGAAGACACTCACCCAGGGCATCGCCGTCGGGATGTACGTCCTGGCACTGACGGGGTGGCTGGCCACCCTGAGGTTCTGGGTGATGGCCGCGGCGGTCGTCCTCACCGTCGTCACCGGCCTCGACTACGTGAGACAGGCCATTGTGCTGCGCAGGCAGGGAATCGCCGAGCGCGCGGCAGCGTTGGAGGAGAACAAAGCGTGAAGTCCACGGCCACCGAACTGGTGCGACTACTGACGGTCAGGGGCGAGACCCTCGCCGTCGCGGAGTCGCTCACCGGTGGCCTGGTCGCCGCGGAGATCACCGCGGTCCCCGGCGCCTCCAAGGTGTTCCGGGGCTCGGTCACCGCTTACGCCACCGAGCTGAAGCAGCAGCTGCTGGGCGTCGACGCTACTCTGCTGGCCCACCACGGAGCCGTGGACCCGCAGGTGGCGGCCCAGATGGCCGCCGGAGTGCGCAAGGCCCTCGGCGCCGATTGGGGCCTCGCGACAACCGGGGTCGCCGGACCCGACCCGCAGGACGGCAAGCCCGTCGGGACGGTGTTCGTGGCCGTCGACGGGCCCCTCACGGGCGCCTCCGGTTCCGCCGGTGGCGGAAAAGTGGGGGCCCTGCGGTTGAACGGCGACCGTGCGGAAATTCGTATGGAGAGTGTACGGAGCGTACTCGCACTGCTTCTGAAGGAGCTTGCGGGCGAACAGACCGGGAATGAGCGGGCACAGGATACGGAACAGAACGGGGGGTTTTGATGTTTGCAGCCCTGAGTGAACACGACATCGCTCCCCGCACGGCCGCAGCGCGAGGCGGTACGGTGGGGCGAGAAGGATGCGGCTACGCGGTCCGAGGAGGGAGCCACCGATGATTCTGCTCCGTCGCCTGCTGGGTGACGTGCTGCGTCGGCAGCGCCAACGCCAGGGCCGTACTCTGCGCGAAGTCTCCTCGTCCGCCCGAGTCTCACTCGGCTATCTCTCCGAGGTGGAGCGGGGGCAGAAGGAGGCTTCCTCCGAACTGCTCGCCGCCATCTGCGACGCGCTGGACGTACGGATGTCGGAACTCATGCGGGAAGTGAGCGACGAACTGGCGCTCGCCGAACTGGCCCAGTCCGCCGCGGCCACCGAGTCTGTGCCCACGCCGGTCCGTCCGGTGCTGGGTTCCGTGTCGGTGACCGGTGTGCCTCCGGAACGGGTGACCATCAAGGCGCCCGCCGGAGCGGTGGACGTGGTCGCCGCGTGACGCCTGCGCGCGCGGCCTAGCGACCCATACGTGTGAAGCCCCGGCCGGGCTTCTCCGGGAACACCCGGGGAGCGCGGCCGGGGCTTTCGCGTGTTCCGGGCGCCTCAGGAACCGCCCCGGGAGCCCCATGAGGTCCGGGCGCGGCCGGTGACCTTGCTCCGTTTGCCGGAGTCCGGCGGGACGGTCATGGTGGAGGGGCGAGATCCCGTGTCCCAGGACACCTTCATCGGGATCACGGCCGGCCTGGAGAAGCATCACCGGATGTTCCAGGCGGACAGACATCCAGCGGTACCGGCCGGGGCTGGAAGGGCCCGGCGTTGCATCGGTGAGCCCTTGGTGCGCCGTTCTCGCGGGTCATGCGGCGGTCTAGCGTCCGGCTGGAGGTGGCGGCCATGGTGGGGCGGGCAGTGCGGTGGGGGGCCGGTCTCGGGTTGGGAGCGGCGTGGTGGTGGGCCGTGCTGCGGATCTCCCTCGGGCAGGGTGCCGGTGTCCTCGAAGGGGCCGTGGCGGTCAGCGGTTGGGGGCTGAGCCTGCTGCCGGTCCACTGCATGCCCAAGGGGCGGGCGGCCGGCGCCGTGGCAACGGGGCGGTGGCGGCGGGCCTGGCGGACGGGGAGCGCTACCACGGCATCGCCACACCCCCGTTCGGGCGAAGGATCTGACCCGTCGTGAACGCCGAGGCGTCCGACGCCAGGTAGAGCACCGTGTGCGCGACGTCGTCCGGCTCACCGACCCTGCCCAGCGGCGACATGCGCGCCATCAGCGACTCGGTGTGCGCCTGCTGTCCGCTGTCGTGGCGGTCCGTCATGGGAGTACGGATCCAGCCCGGTGCGACCGCGTTCACCCGGATGCCGTACCTGCCGACCTCGGTGGCCAGCGTCTTCGTCAACTGGACCACCGCCGCCTTCGCCGCGCCGTAGCAGAGCAGCCCGGGGCCGCCGGTGTCGACGGCGCCGGAGGCCATGGTGACGATGCTGCCCCGGGTGTCGTGGTCGAGCATCAGCCGGGCCGCCTCCTGGCAGGCGTACAGCACGCCCTTGAAGTTGACGCCGAGCACCCGGTCGAGGTCCTCGTCCCGGGTCCGAAGGACCGGGCTGCTGTGCATGATCCCGGCGATCGCCGCCATCACGTCCAGACGTCCGCAGGAGCGGACGGCCGCGCCCAGGGACGACCGGTCGGTGACGTCGAGGACGTGCGTACGGGCGCTGCCGCCGCGGTCCTCGATCAGTTTGGCGGTGCCGCGCAGACCGTCCGCGTCCCGGTCGGCGCAGTGCACCGCGGCTCCCGCCTCGGCCAGCAGGACGGCGGAGGCCCGGCCGATGCCGCCGGCGGCTCCGGTGACGAACGCGGTGCGTCCGGTGAGGTCGTACGCCATGAGGGGCATACGGCGACGGTACGAGCGTTTCTGACGGACCGTCAATTGGTTGGGTGGGGGCGAATGCCGGTCAGTGGGCGCGAGGTGGGGAGGGGCGGCGCGGGTGGCGCTCGCGCCATGGCCGGGGTGCTCCCGGTGCCGGAGCGGGGCCGGTCTGGCAGGTGGGGCACCAGTACGTGGGGCGCTCCTGGGATCCGTCGCCCTGATCGGCCACGCGGATCGGGGTGTGGCAGCGCAGGCAGGGGCGGGGGGACCGGCCGTAGACGAACAGGTCGTGCCGGTGCAGGCCCGTGGTCTGGCGGACCGGGCGGTCGCGGTTGGCTTCCAGGAGCTTCTTGGCCACGGCGGGCAACTGGGCGGCGTGCTCCGCGGGCAGGGCACCGACCGGCAGCCACGGGGTCACGCCGAGCAGAAAGCACAGCTCGCTCTTGTAGATGTTGCCGACGCCGGCGAGATTGCGCTGGTCGAGCAGGGCCTCGCCGAGCGGACGGGCGGGGTCCGCGAGGAGGTTGGCGAGGGCGCGCTCGGGATCCCAGTCCGGGCCGAGCAGGTCCGGGCCGAGGTGGCCGACGACACGCTCCTCCTCGCCGGTGCGCAGCAGCTCCAGCACCTGGAGGCGGTAGCCGACGGCCGTGCGGTCGGCGGTGCCGAGGACCGCGCGGATCTGGTGCGCCGGGCCGCCCCGCCAGCGCTCGCCCGCGCCGAACACCTTCCAGGCGCCCTCCATACGCAGATGCGTGTGCAGGGTCAGGCCGCCCTCGAAGCGGGTCAGCAGGTGTTTGCCGCGCGGCGCGGTGTTCAGGACCGTACGGCCGGTGAGGTCGACCGTGGCGTACTTCGGCACCCGGAAGTCGCTGCGGGTCAGCACCTTGCCCGCGAGGGCGTCGTGCAGCCGCTTCGCGGCCTGCCAGACCGTGTCACCTTCGGGCATGCGTCCAGGGTGCCACGGCCGGATCAGGTCCGGCGGGCCGCGTCGTGGGCGACGGACAGCGCTGCGGACCACGGGCCCGCGTTGTGTGTGGAGCCCCGCGGCCCGGGCGCTCAGGCACGCAGGCGCAGGCCGCGCGGGGTCGCTATGAAGCCGGCTCCCTCCAGGAGGGCGCCCGCGGGGGAAGTCAGGGCCTGGGCGCCGTTGATCCGCTCGACCGTCACCGTGCCGAGGGAGCCCGCGCGGGCGGCCGCGGCCAGGGCTTCCGCGGCCGTGCGCAGACGCGGATCGTCGTCGGCGACCGTGTCCGGGGTGGAGGGCCAGGCCAGCAGGGTCTTGCCGCCGCGCTCCATGTACAGCGTCAGCTCGCCCTCGACCAGGACGACCAGCGAGCCGGCCTTGCGGCCCGGCTTGTGCCCGGCCCCGGCCGGCGGCTCGGGCCAGGGCAGGGCCGCGCCGTACGCGTTCGCGGGGTCGGCGGCGGCCAGCACCACCGCGCGCGGATCGGGGGCCGAGGAGCGCGTACGGCGGTCACCGAAGCGGCCGTTCGCCTGCGAGCCGTACGAGGAGGCGGAGCCGCCGCCTCGGGGGCCGCCGTAGCCGGGAGAGGCGAAGGGGTCGGCGGAGGCGCGGTCGCGTGGGGACACGTAGTCGCCGGGGGAGGCGCGGTGGCTCTCCGGTGGCCAGGAGAAGTCGCCGGGCGCGGCGGGAAGACCCTCGGGTGGCCAGGTGAAGTCGCCGTCGAGCCCGGGGTGGGCGAGGGCGCTGTCCGCCTGGTCGAAGGCGTTGGGGGTCGTGTGCGCGTCGCTGGGGAAGGGTGGGGTGCTTCCCGGGAATGGTCGCGTGCCGCCCGGGAAAAGCGGGGTGGAACCGTGGCCGTCGGGCAGGCCGAAACCGTTCGCGGAGTCCGGAGCGGGCAGGGCCTCGCCGCGTTCGCGCGCGTTGGACACCGCGCGGAGCCGGTCGACCGCGCCGTCCATCGCGAACTGGGCCGCGCCCAGGCCCTCGACCACGTAACCGCGCCTCGCCTGACCGCTCTCCTCGAAGGCGGACAGCACGCGGTACACCGCCGAGAAACCGCCCTCGACCCCCTCCGCGGCGACCGCTCCCCGGGTCACCACGCCGTGCCGGTCGAGGAGCGCGCGAGCCCGCGCGTGGGCGCGCACGGTGGCGTCCGGTTCGGGGGCGGGGAGCAGGGACCAGCGGCCCGCGACGGTCGGCGGCCCGGTACGGGAAGCGGTCCTCGCCGCGGCGGTCAGGGAGCCGTAGCGCCCGCGCGGGACGGTCCGTTTGGCGCGGTGGGCCGTCGAGCCCGCGGTGCGGCCGGAGCCCAGGAGCGAGCGCATCGGGGCGAGGGTGTCGTTGGTGAGCCGCCCGGACCAGGCCAGGTCCCACAGGGCGTCGGCCAGTTGGGGATCGGTGGCGTCGGGATGTGTGGTGACGCGGACCTGGTCGGCGATCTGCCGGAAGAACAGGCCGTAGCCGCCGGAGAGGGTGTCCAGGACGGACTGGTGGAGCGCGGTCAGCTCCAGGGGGTGCGGTGGCGGCAGGAGCAGCGGGGCCGTGTCCGCCAGATAGAGGCAGACCCAGCCGTCCTTGCCGGGCAGCGCGCCCGCTCCCGCCCACACCACCTCGCCCGCGGCGGTGAGTTCGTCGAGCATCGCCGGTGTGTAGCCGGCCACGCGGGACGGCAGGACGAGCTTCTCCAGCGCGGACGCGGGCACGGACGCGCCCTGCAACTGCTCGACGGCGCGCACCAGTCCGTCGATACCGCGCAGGCCGTGGCCCCTGCCGACGTGCTGCCACTGCGGCAGGAACTGGGCCAGCGCGGCGGGCGGCACGGGCTCCAGCTCGTGCCGCAGCGCGGCCAGGGAACGGCGGCGCAGCCTGCGCAGTACGGCCGCGTCGCACCACTCCTGGCCGATGCCCGCCGGGTGGAACTCGCCCAGTACGACACGGCCGTTCGCGGCGAGCCGTTGCAGCGCGCCCTCGGTGACCGCCACGCCCAGGCCGAAGCGGGCCGCGGCGGTGGCCGAGGTGAAGGGGCCATGGGTGCGGGCGTAGCGCGCGAGAAGGTCGCCGAGCGGATCCTTGACCGGCTCGGTGAAGGCCTCGGGGACACCGACCGGCAGCGCCGTGCCGAGCGCGTCGCGCAGGCGCCCGGCGTCCTCGACGGCCGCCCAGTGGTCGGCGCCGGCGATGCGGACCTTGATGGCCCGCCGGGCTCCCGCCAGTTCCGATGCCCACTGCGGCTCGGCGCCGCGCTCGGCCAGCTCGGCGTCGGTCAGCGGGCCGAGCAGGCGGAGCACGTCGGCGACGCCCTCGACGTCCTTGACCCGGCGGTCCTCGGTGAGCCACTGGAGTTCGCGCTCCAGCTCGCTGAGCACCTCCGCGTCGAGCAGCTCGCGCAGCTCCGCCTGGCCCAGCAGCTCGGCCAGCAGCCGGGAGTCCAGGGAGAGGGCGGCGGCACGGCGCTCGGCGAGCGGGGAGTCGCCCTCGTACAGGAACTGGGCGACGTAACCGAAGAGCAGGGACCGGGCGAAGGGGGACGGCTCCGGGGTGGTGACCTCGACCAGGCGGACCTTGCGGGACTCGATGTCGCCCATCAGCTCGGCCAGCCCGGGGACGTCGAAGACGTCCTGGAGGCACTCGCGGACCGCCTCCAGGACGATGGGGAAGGAGCCGAACTCGCTGGCCACCTGGAGCAGTTGGGCAGCGCGCTGGCGCTGCTGCCACAGCGGGGTGCGCTTGCCGGGACTGCGGCGCGGCAGCAGCAGCGCGCGGGCGGCGCACTCGCGGAACCGGGAGGCGAACAGGGCGGAGCTGCCGACCTGGTCGGTGACGATCTGGTCGACCTCACCCTTGTCGAAGGCGACGTCCGCCGCACCCACCGGTGCCTGGTCGCTGTCGGCCGCCGTGTCGAGGGGTGTGCCGGTCCTCAGGGGTTCCTGGTCGAGGAGGTCCAGGCCCATCAGGTCGGCGTCGGGCAGGCGCAGCACGATCCCGTCGTCTGCGTGCATGACCTGTGCGTCCATGCCGTACCGCGCGGAGAGCCGGGCGCCGAGCGCGAGGGCCCAGGGGGCGTGGACCTGGGCGCCGAAGGGGGAGTGGATGACGACCCGCCAGTCGCCGAGCTCGTCGCGGAAGCGCTCGACCACGATCGTGCGGTCGTCCGGGACGTGACCACAGGCCTCGCGCTGTTCGTGCAGGTACGACAGCACGTTGTCCACAGCCCACGCGTCCAGGCCCGCGGCGAGCAGGCGCAGCCGGGCGTCGTCCTTGGGCTGGGAGCCGACCTCGCGCAGGAACGCGCCCACCGCGCGGCCCAGTTCGAGCGGGCGGCCCAGCTGGTCGCCCTTCCAGAACGGCAGTCGGCCCGGCACGCCGGGGGCGGGGGAGACCAGGACCCGGTCGCGCGTGATGTCCTCGATGCGCCAGGAACTCGTGCCCAGCGTGAAGACGTCGCCGACCCGGGACTCGTACACCATCTCCTCGTCCAGCTCGCCGACCCGGCCGCCGCCCTTCTTGGGGTCGGAACCGGCGAGGAAGACACCGAAGAGGCCGCGGTCGGGGATGGTGCCGCCGGAGGTGACGGCGAGGCGCTGGGCGCCGGGCCGGCCGGTGATCGTGCCTGCGACGCGGTCCCACACCACGCGCGGGCGCAGTTCGGCGAACGCGTCCGACGGGTAGCGGCCCGCGAGCATGTCGAGGGTGGCCGTGAACGCCGACTCGGGCAGCGAGGCGAAGGGCGCCGCGCGGCGGACCGTGGCGAGCAGGTCGTCGTACTGCCAGGTGTCCAGTGCCGTCATGGCGACGAGCTGCTGGGCGAGCACGTCCAGCGGGTTCGCCGGCACTTTCAGGGACTCGATGGCACCGGTGCGCATCCGCTCGGTGACCACCGCCGCCTGCACCAGATCGCCCCGGTACTTGGGGAAGACCACACCGGTCGAGACCGCGCCCACCTGGTGCCCCGCGCGGCCGACGCGCTGCAGTCCGGAGGCCACCGACGGCGGGGACTCGACCTGCACGACGAGGTCGACGGCGCCCATGTCGATGCCCAGCTCCAGGCTGGAGGTGGCGACCACCGCCGGCAGCCGGCCCGCCTTCAGGTCCTCCTCCACGAGGGCGCGCTGTTCCTTGGAGACCGAGCCGTGGTGCGCGCGGGCGATCACGGGGGGTGCGCCCTGGGCGGCGCCCGAGCCGCCCATCAGCTGGGCCGGGGCGTGGTGTTCCTCCAGGGGCTCGCCGGTCGCCCGCTCGTAGGCGATCTCGTTGAGCCGGTTGCACAGCCGCTCAGCCAGGCGCCGCGAGTTGGCGAACACGATCGTCGAACGGTGGGCCTGGACCAGGTCCGCGATCCGCTCCTCCACATGGGGCCAGATCGACGGCCGCTCCGCCCCGTCGTTGCCGTCGGCGGCCGGGGAGCCTCCCAGCTCGCCCATGTCCTCGACCGGGACGACCACGGACAGGTCGAACTCCTTGCCGGACTCCGGCTGGACGATCTCCACCTTGCGGCGCGGCGACAGATACCGCGCCACCTCGTCCACCGGGCGCACGGTCGCCGACAGGCCGATCCGGCGGGCCGGCTTCGGCAGCAGCTCGTCCAGCCGCTCCAGGGAGAGCGCGAGATGCGCGCCGCGCTTGGTGCCCGCG
The DNA here is from genome assembly GCF_053595235.1 of Streptomyces sp. NPDC002520. Classification (NCBI taxonomy): domain Bacteria; kingdom Bacillati; phylum Actinomycetota; class Actinomycetes; order Kitasatosporales; family Streptomycetaceae; genus Streptomyces; species Streptomyces sp. NPDC002520. Next base: position 25,222 of record NZ_JBSFXG010000001.1, read on the forward strand.
ACCGCGTGCACCTCGTCGAGGATCACCGTCTCGATACCCGTCAGCGCGTCGCGCGTGGACGACGTCAGCATCAGGAACAGCGACTCGGGGGTGGTGATCAGGATGTCCGGCGGGCGGGTGGACAGGGCGCGCCGCTCGGCGGCCGGGGTGTCACCGGAGCGGATGCCGACCTTGACCTCGGGCTCGGGCAGGCCCAGGCGCACGGACTCCTGGCGGATGCCGGTCAGCGGGCTGCGCAGATTGCGCTCGACGTCGACCGCGAGGGCCTTCAGCGGAGACACGTACAGCACCCGGCAGCGCTTCCTCGGGTCGGCCGGGGGCGAGGTCGAGGCCAGCTGGTCCAGGGCGGCGAGGAAGGCGGCCAGTGTCTTGCCCGAGCCGGTCGGGGCGACCACCAGCACGTCCGAGCCCTCCTCGATGGCCTGCCACGCGCCCGCCTGGGCCGCGGTCGGCGCGGAGAACGCCCCCGTGAACCAGCCGCGGGTCGCGGGGGAGAAGCCGTCGAGGGCTCGGTGTGCGGAGCTGACCATGCGTCCATCCTGCACCCCGCCACTGACAAACGTGCTGACCTGGGCAAACGGGGTGAGCGGGGTGGGCAGGGTGGGCTGGTGTCGGCGGTGGGCCGGTGGACGGGGCGGAGGGGGGCCGCCGCTGGGCGTGGAGGGGAGGGCCAGCGGGGCGTGGAGTGGTGGGGCGGCCGGGCTTGGAGCGGACGGCCGCCGGGCGTGGAGGGGAGGGGCCGCCGGGCTTCGAGCGGAGGGCCGCCGGGCGTGACGGAGAATGGGCGCATGGCGGGATCACGGGAGCGGGCGCGGCACTGGCGGTACGAGGAGCTGCCCGGCGTCGACCTGCTGCGGGCCCGGTACATCCGCAAGACCTTCGTCCGGCACACCCACGAGAACTTCGTGATCGCGGCGATCGCCGACGGGGTCGAGGTCTTCCAGCACCGCGGCTCCGACGTGTCCGCCGGGGCGGGGGCGCTCGCCCTGGTCAACCCGGACACCCCGCACACCGGCCGGGCCGGCGTTCCCGAGGGCTGGCGGTACGGCGCCATCTACCCGTCGCCCGACGTGGTGGCTCGGATCGCGGCCGAGACCACCACGATCCGGGGCACACCCGGCTTCGTCAGTCCGGTCCTCGACGACCCGTCCACCGTCCGCCTGGTCCACCAGGTGCTCCGCGCCACAGAGGAGGGCAACGCCCTCGCGGCCGACACCCTGCTGCGTGTCGCCGTGACCAGGCTGCTCCAGCTGAACGGAGGGCCGCTGCCGCAGCGCCGGACGCGGACGGCCGGTGCCGCGATCGCCGCACGCGCGCGGACCGTCCTCGAGGAGCGGATGGCCGAGCCGCCGACCCTGGAGCGCCTGGCCACCGACCTCGGGACCAGCCCCTTCGCTCTGCTGAGGGCCTTCCGTGACGCCTACGGCATGCCCCCGCACACCTGGCTCACCGACGCCCGGGTCCGCCGTGCCCGGCTTCTGCTGGACGCGGGAACCGCCCCTGCCGAGGCGGCCCTCTCCGTCGGCTTCACCGACCAGCCCCACCTCAACCGGCACTTCACCCGGATCGTCGGCGTGCCGCCGGGCGCCTATCAGCGCGAGCGCAAGAACGTACAAGACTCGAACTGAAGGCCGCCCGTACCGTCCGAGGCGTGGCACAGCGACAAACAGCACTCGCGGCACCCCCGGACGGGGCCGGCGAGGACATGGGAAAGCCGGACCGAGCCGTCGTACGGGACGCCCTGGGCGTGGGTGTCGCCGTAGGACTGTCCGGGTTCGCCTTCGGCGTCACCTCGGCGGGCAGCGGGCTCGGGCTGCTCCAGACCTGTGCGCTCAGTCTCCTGGTCTTCACGGGCGCCTCCCAGTTCGCCCTGGTCGGCGCGCTCGCCGCCGGGGGCAACCCGTTCACGGCTGCCGCGGGCGCCTTCTTCCTCGGTGTGCGCAACGCCTTCTACGGGCTGCGGCTGTCGCAGCTGCTCGCCCTCCCGCGCGCGGTGCGGCCGTTCGCCGCCCAGTGGGTGATCGACGAGACCACCGCGGTGACCCTGGCTCAGCCGGACCGGCGGGCCGCGCGGCTCGGCTTCACCGTCACCGGCCTCAGCCTGTACCTGCTGTGGAACCTGACCACCCTGCTCGGCGCGCTGGGCGCCAAGGCCATCGGGAACACCGACGCCTGGGGCCTGGACGCGGCCGGGCCCGCCGTCTTCCTGGCCCTGCTCGCACCCATGCTGAAGACGCCCACCGAGCGCGCGGTCGCCGGCCTCGCGGTCCTCCTGGGCCTCGGCCTGCTGCCGGTTCTCCCGGCCGGCGTACCGGTCCTGGTCGCGGCGCTGGCCGCCCCGATCGCCCTGTTCGCCGAAGGCCGTCGTGCGCGCCGGGGCGGCGAGGCGGCGGGATCGTCCGTCGTACCGAGCGCGGTGCCGAGCGCATCGGAGGAGGATCGTTGAACATCTGGATCGCCATCGGGATCACCGCTGTCGGCTGCTACGCCGTCAAGCTCGTCGGACTGCTCGTACCCGCGGCCGCCGTGGAGCGACCGCTCGTCCGGCGGCTCGCCGCCCTGCTGCCGGTCGCCCTCCTCGCCGCTCTCACTGCCCAGCAGACGTTCGCCGACGGGCACGCGCTCGTGCTGGACGCCCGGGTCGCGGGCCTCGGCGCGGCCGCCGTGGCACTGGTGCTGCGCGCGCCGTTCCTGCTGGTCGTCGCGGCGGCCGTGGTGGTGACGGCGGGGGTGCGTGCCCTCGGCGGATGAGGCGGCCGGTCGGAACATGACGGTCGGACGGAGCGTGGGCGTGCCGGCGGTCGCAACGGTGTACCCGGTCGTCGGCCCACGCAGCGGTGCGCCTGGTCAGCCCACGAAGCGCCCGTACGCCCGGAGGGTGCGCAGGGCCTCGATCGTCACCATGGAGCGCGCCTCCAGAGCGGGCGCAGGTGCCCAGTGGCGCCAGCGGATCGGCCAGCCGCCGTCCTCCTGCTGCTCGGCGGCGAGGAGGTCCAGGGAGCGCGCCATCTCCTCGTCCGTGAACCACGCGCGCGCGAGCGACTGCGGGCTCTTCGCGAAGTCGTGCGGGAAGTGGTGCTCGCCGCGGGCGTACCCAGGCGCGACCGGGTACGCGTCGAGGCGGTCCGGATCCAGCGCGGCCAGTCGCTGCTCGCGCACCAGACGGCCGAGACGGTCAGCCGCCGCCTGCGCGCGCGGACGGTCGGGAGCGGAGTCCAGGAACGCCACGGCAGCCTCCACCTCGTAGGGGTGGGACTTGTCGAGGGACTCCACCGCCTGCCAGCAGAAGTCGGTGGCCCGGAACAGCCACGCGTGCCACACCTCGTTGCGGTTCAGCAGGCCCACTACCGGTCCGGTCGCCAGCAGCTCCGCCGGCGGGTCGTCCACCACCGGCACGAACGGCGCCACCGGGTATCCCCGCTGGCTGGGACTGATCGCCGGCAGTGCGCCGTCCGCGGTGGAGACGGACGTCAGATACCGGCACACACGCTCCACCCGCTGCCCGCCGCAGCGCCCCACGGCGTCCAGTACGCCCAGCGCGCGCCCGGTGTGCAGGGGCTGGCTCACGGGACCTCGCAGGTCGGGTTCCAGCGCGTGGCCGTACCCCCCGTCCTCGTTGCGGTAGGCGTCCAGCGCCACCTCCACCGGATCGGCGGAGCCGTTCAGGAAGTGGTACGCGAAGAGCCGCTGCTCAAGTACGCGCGCGGTGAGCCAGACGAACTGTTCGGCGCGGAAGAGCGGTGAGCGCGCCTGGGACGCTGGGGGGAGTGGGGATGCTCCTGTTTCGGCCATGCGTCAGACCGTAGGGCGGAAAGCGGCCTCGGCAAGCCGTCCCGTGCTGGGCCCACCCCAAGGGGCGGGATACTGGTGTCATGCGGTTGACGGTCTTCTGGCAGCGGATGGCGGAACACTTCGGTTCGGGGTACGCCGACAGTTTCGCGCGCGATCACGTCATGTCCGAGCTGGGCGAGCGCACGGTGAACGAGGCTCTGGACGCCGGCTGGGAGGCCAAGGACGTCTGGCGAGTGGTCTGCTCGGTCATGAACGTGCCGGGGGAGAGGCACTGACCGGAAAGCGTTGATCAGTGATCGACGACATCGAGGCCACATTGAGAGGCCACGTTGACGGGAACGCGTGGACTGTGCGTCGATATGTCGATGTCCGTGTCGGTCGTCCAACCGTGGCGGGGCTTCGTGGATCAGGTGCGGTCACCGGGCAGTCGTCGGCATGGGCGAGACTTGGCCCGTGGCTCCCATTGACGACACCGCGCCGGTAGACCGGCACGCAGCATCCCCGACCGGCACGATGCCGCCCGCCGGTCCCCCCGCCGACGGCGGCGCCGCTGCTTTGAGCGGCCGCATGCCGCGCTGGCTGCCGCGCGCCATGGTGCTCGCGCTCGCCCTGATCGCGGGGTTCCAGTTGGGAAGCTGGGCCTTCCACCAACTGACCGGGCTCCTGATCAACATATTGATCGCCTTCTTCCTGGCCCTCGCGATCGAGCCCGCGGTGAGCTGGATGGCCGCTCGCGGAATGCGCAGGGGGCTCGCCACCTTCCTGGTCTTCCTCGGCCTGGCGATCTTCGCCGCGGGCTTCGTCACCCTGCTCGGCTCGATGCTGGCCGGTCAGATCGTCACGATGATCGAGGGTTTCCCGGGATACCTGGACGCGCTGATCAACTGGGCCAACCAGAAGTTCCACATGAACCTCAGGCGGGTGGACATCCAGGAGGGACTGCTGCACTCCGACTGGCTGCGGAAGTACATGCAGACCGGCGCGGCGGGTGTCCTCGACGTGTCCACCCAGGTGCTCGGCGGCCTCTTCAAGCTGCTGACCGTCGCGCTGTTCTCGTTCTACTTCGCCGCCGACGGCCCCCGGCTGCGCCGCGGCCTGTGCTCCGTTCTGCCGCCCGCGCGGCAGGCCGAGGTGCTGCGCGCCTGGGAGATCGCCGTCGACAAGACCGGTGGCTATCTCTACTCGCGCGGCCTGATGGCGCTGATCTCCGGGGTCGCGCACTACATCCTGCTGGAGGCCCTGGGCGTGCCGTACGCGCCCGTGCTCGGTGTCTGGGTCGGTCTGGTCTCGCAGTTCATCCCGACCATCGGCACCTATCTCGCCGGTGCGCTGCCGATGTTGATCGCGTTCACCGTCGATCCCTGGTACGCGGTGTGGGTGCTGATCTTCGTCGTGATCTACCAGCAGTTCGAGAACTACGTGCTGCAGCCCAAGCTGACCGCCAAGACCGTCGACATCCACCCGGCCGTCGCCTTCGGCTCGGTGATCGCCGGCACCGCGCTGCTCGGCGCGGTCGGCGCGCTGATCGCCATCCCGGCGGTCGCCACGCTTCAGGCCTTCCTCGGGGCGTACGTGAAGCGGTACGCCGTCACGGACGATCCCCGGGTGCTCGGGTACCGCTCCCGCGGGCCGGGCGCCCCGGGGATGCTCGCCCGGACGAGGCGGCTGCGAGAGGGCAGGGCCGACGCCGGGACGGCCGACTCCGGGGCGGCCGACGTCGCCCCTCCCGCGGACGCGGAGGAGCCATCGTAGGAGGGCACGCGTTCAGTACGTCAGCGCCGCCCACACCCCGGTCCCGGCGACGGCGGCCCCGTAGAGGCCGACCGCCGTCGCCACGATCCGCCACCGCGTCCGTTCGCTCCACGAGGTGCGGGACAGCAGCCAGGCCAGCAGCGGCAGGACCAGCACGGCGTGCAGGCTCACCCCGTGCAGTGGCTTGAGCGGGGCCGTCGAGTGGTAGGCGGCATCCTGGTGGCCGGTCCGGGTCAGGACGGCCCCGCGCGCGATCATCGCCGCGCCCGAGGCCAGCGCCACCAGCAGGAGGGCGAACCCGGAGCGCACCGCGAGCGGCATCCCGGCAGGGACTGTGGGCCGGTGCCGGATGGACGCGACGGCGAAGACGGTGAGCAGTGCCACCAGGACGCCTCCGCCCACCGCGAGCGTCATGGACACCGCCGTGTCCAAGGGCGTCTCCATGTTCAGGTGCGAGGGCACCCGACGCCACGCCTGAAGGGTGATGCCGCCGACCTCCGCCACGCAGTCCACGGCGAAGACGACGAGCAGCACGGTGCGCAGCCGCGCCCCGACGCGCAGGTACGACGTGACCCACGTGAGCGCGATCAGCGTCACCCCGAAGGACAGGCCGAACGTGACGGGCTTGCGCCAGGAGACGGGCCCGTACCAGGGGCCGCCGTCGACCGCGAACACCACCAGATGTGCGAGACCCGAGAGCACCAGGAGCAGACCGACGGCGTGACAGAGCCGTTCGACAGGGCGCGATTTCTTCATGCGCCAAGGCTCTCGGGGCGTCCCGGCCCCGTCGTCGTCCCGCCGAATACAGCCGACGTACGACACCGGGAGTACCGACGCCCCGTACGGAGCGGGAGGCGGACCGAGAGCCGAGGCCGGGCTGGCGGACCGGCGGGCCGGGGTCAGGCGGAGGGCCAGGGGGAGACCGTGGCGGCGGGTGGGGCCCAGCGGCGGGTGGGCGGCACCGAGCTGTCGACGCCGTAGTCCTTCTTGAGCTGCTCGGGGATGGCGTAGTGCATGACCCGTCCGCGCGTGAGGGACGACAGTTCGAGGACGGCCGTCAGGTGACCGAGGCGGTCCAGGGCCCAGGCGCCGAGCGGGGAGCGGTCCTCGACGGTCTCCAGGACCCCGAGGAGGTGCGGGACGGCCTTGACGAGGGTGTCCCATCGAGTGCGGGGGACCTGGAGCCAGTCCGCGCAGGTGTCTCCCACGAGATGGCGGATGAGGGCGGACACGATCGGGTCGAAGAGGGTCCCGGGTACGACCTCCTCGTAGAGGTCGATGAGTTGGCGCGTCAGGTGCGCGCCCTCCTCGGAGGGCCCCATGTGCCGGATCATGTACAGGTCCAGGAACCGCCGGGCCTCCTCCAGGTTCACCGGGACGGCGTCCTGGTCGACGCCGAGCATGGCGCCGACCACACGCCAGGCGTAGTAGTAGGCCTCCGCGCCCTCCGTGGACATGTGGATGCCGAGTCGGTGCAGGCTGTCCAGCACGAGCAGGGAGAAGAACATCTGCCCGCCGATCATGTCCTCCTGGCAGATCGGCGTCCCGAGGGCGTCGGTGTCCCAGCGGTCCTCGCGCTTGAGGTGATGGCGGATCGAGGCGTGCAGAAGCCGCACCTTCTGTGCGGCGGGGACGAAGCGGCCGTCGGCCTCGAAGGCGTCGGGCCGCATCAGGTACACCGTGAACTGGCCGGTCTCCGCCATCCGTTTGGACGGGTACTTCAGCGAGTGGGTGGCCGACAGCAGCTTCGCCACGTGCGGCACGACGTAGCAGGCGGGCATGGAGGCGAAGGAGAGGGCGGTGGAGATGTGCACGTTGTTGTCGAGGAAGAACTGCCGTGCCTTCTCCATCTCGCCCCAGTCCACCCAGGCCGGCGGGGCGCTCGTGGCCTCCAGGTACTCCCGGGCGACCTCGGGCAGCCCGTCCGGCAGCGGGGCGCCGGCGATGGAGACGTAGCGCATCAGGGTGTTGAACTTGCCGACCTCGCCACGCTCGAAGAGCGTGGCGACGGTGGCGTCGGCGAGTTCGTCGCCGACCCGGCGCAGGGCGTCCATCGACGCCTCCGTCGGCGATCCCTCGGTCATTGAAGCCTCCGTCGTCGACGCGTCGGTCGCCGATGCTTCTCTACGGGTCATGGCAGGGCTCCTTGTCCGGACACGGGACGTCCCGGCCGTCGGGAAGGGGAGGTGGCCGGAGTGGCACGCGCGCGTGCCACTCCCGTGCGGGTCAGGACGGTCGGACCGTCGCCGCATGGGCCAGCGCGGTCAGGGCATCGGCGGCGGGACGGGGCACATCCAGCTCGTGCAGGGCGTCGAGCGCCTCCTCGACCCGCGCGGTGATCATGTTCTCGACGCGGCCGGGTGTCCCCAGCCGGGACATCACCCGGCGTACGGCGTCCAGGCCGTTCCGGTCCAGGTCGCTGCGGCCCAGCAGGGCGCGCAGCCTCCCCCGCTCGGCCTCGTCCGAGATGCGCCAGGTCTCCGCCAGGAGGGCGGTGGGCCGGTGGCCGCGTACGTCGTCGGTGTCGGCCTTGCCGGTGCGGCCGGGATCCCCGAACAGGCCGAGCAGGTCGTCCCGCAGCTGGAACGCCTCACCCAGCGGCAGCCCGTAGGCGGAGTAGCCCTCGCGCAGCCGCTCGCCGGCTCCGGCCAAGGTGCCGCCGATCAACAGGGGCTGCTCGACGGTGTACTTGGCCGTCTTGTACCGGATCACCTTCAGCGAGGCCGTGGTGTCCGGGGCGGCGCCGGTCAACAGGATCTCCAGGCACTCGCCCGCGATCAGTTCCCGGGCCAGCGCCGACCACAGGGGGCGGGCCCGAGCGAGGTACGCGGCGGGCAGTCCGCTGGCGACGAACAGCTGACCCGCCAGTGCCATCAACAGGTCGCCGACCAGCATGGCGAGCGATCTGGCGGCGGCACCGGTCCGCGGGTGCTCGGGCACGGCCGCGCGCAGGGCCCGGTGGGCCGTGGGCCGGCCGTGTCGCAGGGGGCTGTCGTCGATGAGGTCGTCGTGGACGACGGCGGCGGCGTGCACCAGCTCCATGGAGGCCGCGGCCCGCACCAGCGCGTCGCTGTCCGGCTGGCCGACCGCGCGCCAGCCCCAGTAGCAGAACGCCGCCCGCAGGCGCTTGCCGTCCGCGACCGCCGTCTCCAACTGCTCGGCCACCGGTCCCAGGGCCGGGTCGACCGCCGCGAACCGGTCGGCCTCCTCGGCGACGAAGTGGTGCAGCACCTGGTCCACACGGGCCTTGAACGCGGCCGGTTCCCATCGCTCAGACGCCATCGGCCGGCCGCCGTGCCAGGGTGTGCCGCGCGAGGATCTCCAGGTGGGCCGGGGGCACGGACGCGTACCGGTCCAGTGCCAGGCGGCCGCGTGCCATCAGATCGTGCTCGGCCTGTGCCGCCAGCTCCGTCGCGTCGGAGCGGCGCAGCAGTCCGCGGACCGCCGTCAGGGCCGAATCCAGTGTGCTCACGGCCAGATCGGCCATCCCCGCCACCAGAAGCACGGCCTGCTCGTCCATGCGTGCGCGGTGTCCCGCTCCTTGTGTCATGTCCTCTCCCCACGGCACGTCCGCACGGCAGCGGTCACCTGCCGTGTCCTTCGAGCATCGGGGCACGGCGGGTGCGGGGACGGGGGAACTCACGATCGGGTGATCGGCTTTCGGCCGCGCGGATCGCCGCCTGAACCGTGCCGCGCCGCCCGGTCCGAGCCGCTGCTCGCCGCGCGTGGCACGCTTGACACGAAAATCGAACATCTATTCTCATAGGGGCTCAGGCGAGGCTCGCGACAGGGATTTCGGCGCGGTTTTGGTAGGGATGTCCCCCAGTTATCCACAGGGCGGGCCGACGTCGGGGCGCATTGTCAGTGGCAGGCGTTAGCGTCTTTGACGTGAAGCGATCGACTCAAGCAAACCGGGTGGAACCCATGGCAGGAACCGACCGCGAGAAGGCGCTCGACGCCGCGCTCGCACAGATTGAACGGCAATTCGGCAAGGGCGCGGTCATGCGCATGGGCGAGCGGTCGAAGGAGCCCATCGAGGTCATCCCGACCGGGTCGACCGCCCTCGACGTCGCCCTCGGCGTCGGCGGCCTGCCGCGCGGCCGCGTCGTGGAGATCTACGGACCGGAGTCCTCCGGTAAGACGACCCTGACCCTGCACGCGGTTGCCAACGCACAGAAGGCCGGCGGCCAGGTCGCCTTCGTGGACGCGGAGCACGCGCTCGACCCCGAGTACGCGCGCAAGCTGGGCGTCGACATCGACAACCTGATCCTGTCCCAGCCGGACAACGGTGAGCAGGCGCTGGAGATCGTGGACATGCTCGTCCGCTCCGGCGCGCTCGACCTGATCGTCATCGACTCCGTCGCCGCGCTCGTCCCGCGTGCGGAAATCGAGGGCGAGATGGGCGACAGCCACGTCGGTCTGCAGGCCCGTCTGATGAGCCAGGCGCTGCGGAAGATCACCAGCGCGCTCAACCAGTCCAAGACCACCGCGATCTTCATCAACCAGCTCCGCGAGAAGATCGGCGTGATGTTCGGCTCCCCGGAGACCACGACCGGTGGCCGGGCCCTGAAGTTCTACGCCTCGGTGCGCATCGACATCCGCCGCATCGAGACCCTGAAGGACGGCACGGAGGCGGTCGGCAACCGCACCCGCGTCAAGGTCGTCAAGAACAAGGTCGCGCCGCCCTTCAAGCAGGCCGAGTTCGACATCCTCTACGGCCAGGGCATCAGCCGTGAGGGCGGCCTGATCGACATGGGAGTGGAGCACGGCTTCGTCCGCAAGGCCGGTGCCTGGTACACGTACGAGGGCGACCAGCTCGGCCAGGGCAAGGAGAACGCGCGCAACTTCCTCAAGGACAACCCCGATCTGGCGAACGAGATCGAGAAGAAGATCAAGGAGAAGCTGGGCGTCGGTGTCCGGCCGGAGGAGCCCGCCGCCGAGCCCGGCACGGACGCCGCGGTCACCACCGCTGCCGCCGACGACGCCAAGGCCGCGCCCGCCCCGGCAGCCGCCAAGGCCACGAAGCCCAAGGCCACCGCAGCCAAGAGCTGACCGTGACACGACGAACCGACTGGGCCGAGTACGAGTACGCCACCCCCGGTGCCCCACGGGGGAGGGGCACCGTGGGCGAGCCGGCCTTCGCCCCGGCCGGTGGTGACGACGGATACGGGGATTTGGCGTACGGCGGTCCCGGGGACCACGGCACACACCCGGACGACGAGCCCCACGGGGGCGGCTCGTCGGGCCGCGGCTCCCGGAGTTCCGCCGGGGCGCGGGGCGGCCGGGGACGGGGCCGCCGGCGCGGCGGCTTCGGGGAGCCGGCCGGTGAGGACGAAGGCGCCCCTTCCTCGTCGAGGGCCGAGCGGGGGGAGTCTTCAGGGGACCCGGCTGAGCGGGCGCGGGCCATCTGCCTGCGCCTGCTCACCGGGACCCCGCGCACCCGCAAACAGCTCGCGGACGCTCTGCGCAAGCGGGAGATCCCCGAGGACGTGGCAGAGGAGGTGCTCTCGCGGTTCGAGGAGGTCGGGCTGATCAACGACAGCGCCTTCGCCGACGCCTGGGTGGAGTCCCGGCACCACGGCCGGGGGCTCGCTCGCCGCGCACTCGCCAGGGAACTGCGCACCAAGGGCGTCGACTCGACGCTGATCGACGAGGCCGTCTCCCAGCTCGACTCCGAGCAGGAGGAGGTGACCGCCCGCGACCTGGTCGACCGCAAGCTGCGGGCCACCCGTGGCCTCGACCGCGACAAGCGCATCCGGCGCCTCGCCGGCATGCTCGCCCGCAAGGGCTACCCCGAGGGGATGGCCCTCCGCGTCGTCCGTCAGGCCCTGGAGGAAGAGGGCGAGGACACGGAGTTCCTTGAGGACGAGGGGTTCTGAGTCGGGGCTCTGGTGAGGGGGGCTCCGAGAGGTGAGGCCTTCCGGCAGACGTGGGGGAGGCGCATCCCGGTTCTCCGCACAGGTGGCATGCGCTTCTCCGCGTGCGAGGGCACTCCCCCCGGCGGCTCAATTGTCATGTACGGAGCGGCATGGCAGTGCTCTCCTGGTGGGGTTAACCCCCGCCCAAGACGCCGGGACGCCGCAATGTGTCCTTCCCTCTGCGCGGGCGAGGGTGTACCCACGCGCCGGACCACTGCCCACGCCGGGACCAGCAGGCGCACGGACAACCGAGACGCACAACAGAAGAGAGCCCGTCCCGATGATGCTGCGTTACGCCCTCCGGACCGTCCGCGCCCGCAAAGCGGGTTTCCTCGGCGCCTTCCTCGCCCTGATGTGCGCGGCCGCTCTGATCACCGCCTGCGGCACCCTGCTCGACACCGGCCTGCGCGGCACGATCCGCACCGAGCGCTACGCCGCCGCTCCCGTCGTGGTCTCCGCCGACCAGTACGTCCACCGCACCACCGTCAAGCACAAGCACGGCAAGACCAAGGTCAAGCACAAGGCGAAGCCGATCGCCGAACGCGCGTGGCTGCCGGCCCACCTGGAGGTCGTCCTCGCCCGCACTCCCGGCGTCGCCCGTGTCGTCCCCGAACTGACCTTCCTCGCACAGCCGTTGACCCCGGCCGGCACGGACGGCCGTACCGCCTACGGGCACGCCTGGGACTCCGCCGCGCTGACGCCGTACCGGCTCACCGCGGGCAGGGCGCCCAAGGCCGCCGGTGACCTCGTCATCGACCGTGACCTCGCCGCCCGCGACCATCTCCGGCCCGGCGACCACCTCGTCGTGCAGTCGACGCAGTCCCCGCGCGCCTACCGCATCACCGGTATCGCCGCCCCGGCCTCCGCGGTGCGCCACCAGACGGCCCTGTTCTTTTCCACCGCGGAGGCCCGTCGGCTCGCCGCGCACCCCGGCCAGGTCACCGCGTTCGGCGTACTGCCGGCCAAGGGTGCCGAGCCGGAGAGGGTGCGGCAGGCCCTGGCGCGAGCACTGCACGGCACCACCGCCCAGGTCAGCACCGGTGATGCCCGCGGGCCCGTCGAGTTCCTCGACGCGGCCACCGCCCGCACCCGACTGGTCAGCATGGGCGGCGCGATGGGCGGCACCTCGCTGCTGGTGGCCGTGCTCGTGGTCGTCGGCACCTTCGCGCTCACCGTCCAGCAACGGCACCGCGAACTCGCCCTGCTCCGGGCCGTCGCCGCCACGTCCGGACAGATCCGCAGGCTGCTGGGCCGGGAAGCGCTGATCGTCGGTGCGGCGGCCGGCACTGTCGGCGCTCTGCTCGGGCTGCCGCTCGGCGGCTGGCTGCACTCCAGGTTCGTCGCTCTGGGCGCCGTACCCGACACGCTCCAGCACACCGTCAGCGTCTTTCCTCCGCTGGCCGCCCTCGCCGCCACTCTGCTCGGCTCCTGGGCCGCGGCCCGGATCGCCTCCCGCAGGGTCGCCCGGATCCGCCCCGCGCAGGCCCTGGCCGAGGCCAGGAACGAGCCCACCCGTCCCGTCTGGGGGCGTCTCGCCGCCGGCCTGCTGCTTCTCACCGGCGGAGTCGTCCTGATCGTCGTCCTCGCCTCCCTGCGCACCGAGCCTGCCTCGACTCCCGTGACCTTCCTCGCCGTTGTGGTGCTGTCCACCTCCGTCGCCCTGCTCGGCCCCCTCCTGGTCAAAGCGGCCGCGCTGCTCCTCGCCGGGCCGCTGCGGCTCACCGGGCACGGCGGTCGCCTCGCCACCGCCAACCTGCGCGGCAACGCCGCCCGGATGGCCTCCGTCGTCACCCCCCTCACCCTGCTCATCGGCATGACCTGCACCGTGCTGTTCGTCCAGTCGACCCTCGGCGACGCCGCCCGGACTCAGGCGCGCGAGGGTGTCACCGCCGACTGGGTCGTCGCCGCCCAGGGGCCCGGCGTCCCGGCCGACGCCGCACGCCGGTTGCGTGCGCAGCACGACACCGTCACCGAGGTGGTCCGCACGACCGTCCGCATCGGCCTCGACAAGTACCCCGCCCAGGGCGTCACGCCGGAAGGCCTGACCCGCACCTGGGACCCGAAGGTCACCGCCGGCTCCCTCGGCGACCTCGCCCCCGGCACCGTGGCCGTCAGTGAACTGGCCGCGGACCAGCACCACCTGAAGCCCGGCAGCACATTGAAACTCACGCTCGGCGACGGCACGCCCGCCACACTCACCGTCGCCGCCGTCTACGCCCAGGGTCTCGGCTTCGGTGATCTCACCATCGCCCACGACCTCGTGGCCCGCCATGTCGACAACCCGCTCGCTTCCTCCGTCCTCGTCAGCTCGACCCGTACAAAGACACAACTCGCGACTACCCTGCGTGAGTTCCCGGCGTTGCGGATTCTTTCTCCGGGCGCCGCCGACAAGCTCCAGGCCGGCCGTCAGCAGACGAACGCCGAGGTCAACTACCTCGCCATGGGGCTCGTCCTGGCCTTCACCGCCATCGCGGTCGTCAATACGCTGGCCATGTCCGTCGCGGAACGTGTCCGGGAGTTCGCCCTGCTCCGTCTCGCCGGTGCGACCCGCCGGCAGGTGCTGCGCATGCTGCGCACCGAGGCGCTGTCCGTGCTGTTGATCGGCACCGCGCTCGGCAGCGGCATCTCCCTCGCCGTGCTCACCGCGTTCAGCGCCGGCATGACGGGCCGTGCGGCGCCCACGATCACCCCTCTGCTCTATGCCACCGTGGTCGCGGTCGCCGCCCTCCTCGCCCTGGTGGCCAGTGCAGTACCCGGCCGCGTGGCGCTCCGGGTGCGGGCGGTGACGGTGGCCACCGCGAAGGAATAGGCGGTCAGGGGCGCACCGGCCGGCTTCCCCGCCCGGCCGGAGAGCCGTGACCGCCTCAGCCCTCCGCCGCCTCCGCCGCTTCCACCGGCAGCCCCGCACTCCGCCACGCCTGGAAGCCGCCGACCAGGTCCGTCGCCCGGTGCAGGCCCAGTTGGTGGAGGGAGGCGGCGGCCAGGCTGGAGGCGTAGCCCTCGTTGCAGATGACCACGACGCGCAGGTCGTGTCCGGTGGCCTCGGGGACACGGTGGCTGCCTTGGGGGTCGAGGCGCCACTCCAGTTCGTTGCGCTCGATCACCAGGGCGCCGGGGATCAGGCCGTCCCGCTCGCGCAGGGCCGCGTACCGGATGTCGACCAGCACGGCCGCCCCCGTCCGCGCCGCCTCGTGCGCCTCCTGTGCCTCGATGCGCTGGTATCCGCCGCGCACCCGCTCCAGCAACGCGTCGATGCCGACCGGCCGGAGGGCCGTGCCGCCGTCCGGCGCCGCCTCCCCGAGGGGCGCCGCCCCGCCGCTCACCGATGGCTCACCGCTCGGCACCGGTCCACTGGTCGGCACCGGTCCACCGCTCGGCGCCGCCCCGCCGCTCACCGATGGCTCACCGCTCGGCACCGGTCCACCGCTCGGCGCCGCCCCACCGCTCGGCGCCGCCCCACCGCTCGGCGCCGCCCCACCGCTCGGCGCCGCCCCGCCGCTCACCGGCAGTCCCCCGCTCACTGCCAGTCCTCCGGTCGCTCGACCTGCTCCAGCCGCAGCACCTGGCCGGTGCGACTGTAGCGACGGATGCGGGGCAGCGGCGGATAGTAGGCGTGGACGGAGATCGCGTGACGGTCGGGGGACTCGTTGAGCACCTCGTGCACGTGATGGTGACCGAAGGAGCGGCCCTGACCGGCGGGCAGCCGGCGCTCGCGGTCCACGTCGTCGGTGAGTTCGAGGGTCTTCCAGCCGTCCGAGGGAAGCCGGGCGGCCAGCGCGTTCTCCTTGAGTTCGCCCGAGGCGGTGACGAACGCGCCGACCGAGTCCGCGTGGTCGTGCCAGCCGGTACCCGTGCCGGGAGGCCAGCCGATCAGCCAGGCCTCGCCGCCGCCCGGGCCTTCGAGCCGCACCCAGGTACGGCCCTCGGGGTCGAGCGGCAGGGAAGCGATCAGCTCGGCGTCGGCGGCCGTACGCCGCACGAAGTCGAGAAGGTCCGCCTGAGTGGGCGCCGAGCCGGAGACGCGGGGCTCGGCGGCAGAGGACGCCGAGGAGGACACAGGAGTGGGGGAGACGACAGACGTGGAGGAGGACACAGACACGGAGGGGGAGACAGACACATGCACCGTCCTGAAGAAGGTTCGCCGAACGGGCGCACGACGGCGCCCGCAAAAGGGGATGCGAAATTCAGCAGGACGGGCGACACACGCAGCCCGCGTAGCGGACGAGGTCCATATGGACCCTCCGCCACAGGCGCACACAGGTGTCGGTCACGATCCGGAGTACAGCATGGGGCCGCACTCCGGTCAATCCACCGACACCATGTGGACACGGCGTGACCTGACTCACGGTCACCGCGCGGCCGAGCCGGCCTCCGCCGCAGTCTCCCTTTCCCTTTCCCGCTCCCGCTCGCGCTCCTGGTCCCTCTCCTTCGCGTTCTCCTCCACGGCTCCCCCCAGCGTCGCCTCCGCGGCCGCGTACAGATCGGCCGGGCGGACCCCGCTCAGCGCGGTGACCAGGTGGCCGTCGGGGCGTACGAGCAGCACGCTGTGCGCCGGCGCGCCCGGGTAGCTCTCGGCCACCAGCAGCTCGGCCGGATGCGGCAGCGCGGTCACCGCGGCGGCGAGGCGGGGCATCACCCCGGCGGACACCCAGTGCTTGCGGTCCCACACGCCCGTGCCCGGCGCGATCAGCACGACGAGCAGCGTGCCCCGGCCGAGCCGGTCGCGCAGCCGGACGAAGGAACCGTCCTCCGCCGTGACGCGCACATCGGTGACCGGTGCGCCGGGCGGGGTGTCGACGGGGATCTCGGCCTCCAGATGCCGGGGCGCCAGCGGCGAGTCGGCGTACGCCCCCGGCGCACCCAGCGTCCCGCGCCCCAGATGACCGTCCGTGAGCAGCGCGTCGTGTCCCCGGGCCGCGCCCGGGACGTAGTGGCGCAGTCCACCGCCACCGCGCAGCACGGGCAGCAGCTGGTCGGCGGCGCGGAGCCGGGCGGCGACCACCGCACGCCGCTCGGCCTGGTAGCTGTCCAGCAGGGCCTCGTACGGGCCGTGATGCCAGGCAGGGGCCAGCTTCCAGGCCAGGTTGTCGGCGTCGCGCAGTCCCTCGTCGAGTCCCTGGGTGCCGAGCGCGCCCAGCAGATGGGCCGCGTCCCCGGCGAGAAAGACCCGGCCCACGCGCCAGCGGCGGGCCAGGCGGTGGTGCACCGTGTGGACACCGGTGTCCAGGAGGTCGTACGCCGGTGCGGTGCCGTCGGTCCAGCCCGCGAGGGTCTCGCGGATCCGGGTCACCAGGATCTCGGGCGTGACCAGGTCCTTGCCCGGCGGCAGCAGCCAGTCCAGGCGCCACACGTCGTCCGGGAGGGGGCGGGCGATCACCTCCCCGGCCGAGGGCCCGGACGACCGCCACGGCGGCATCCGATGGATCAACGCGCGACCTTCCCACGGAAGTTCCGTGCGCAGGGCGGCGACCGCGTGCCGCTCGACCGCCGTACGGCCCGGGAAGCGGATGTCCTGCAGTTTGCGCACGGTCGAGCGGGGTCCGTCGCAGCCGACCAGGTAACTGCCGCGCCACCAGGTGCCCTTGGGGCCACGGGTGTGCGCGGTGACGCCGGAACGCTCCTGCTCTATCGAGTCGAGCCGGCTGTCCGCGGCCGCCTCGATCAGCGGCTGCCGCGCGACGGCCGCGCGCAGGGCGCGCATGAGGACGTGCTGTGCGAGGTGCAGCGGGGCGGGTTCGTCCGGCGCGAAGTCGATCTCGCTCATCACCTGCCGGCGGCGCAGGGACCGCCAGCCGGTCCAGCGTACGCCGAGGTCACCGAGGGGGGTTCCGGTCAGCCGTTCCAGCAGGGCGGCCGTGTCCTCGCGCAGCACGACGGTGCGGGCCGGGCGTGGTTCGTCCTTGCCGGGACCCTCGTCGAGGACGACGGACGGAACCTCCTGGCGGGCGAGCGCCAGGGCGAGCGTGAGCCCGACGGGCCCCGCTCCGACGATGATCACCGGGTCCACGGCGCGGCGCCCCCTGCCCGCAGCGGTGCCCTGACGGACATGAGGGAACAGGTGGGTGAAGCGGGGTGCACGATCACAGAACGTATGCAACCCATTGGCAGAGTATGCGTCAAGTGACCGGAGGCAGTGGCGATCATGCCACTGCCTCCGGGTGCTGCATTCGGGTTTGACCCGGCGTCAGGCCGAGGTTCCGGTTCCCCCGTGGCCCGCGACGCCCACGGTGTCATCGACGCCGAGCACCGCGCCGGTGGACTTCTTGCGGCGCCGCAGCCGTCCCTCCAGCCAGCTCGCGAACTGGGTCAGCGAGAAGTTGATGATCACGTAGATCACGGCGACGACGGTGAACGAGGCGATGGTGTTGGCACCGTAGTAGCCGCTCATCGTGTTCGCCGAGGCGAGGAGTTCGGGGAAGGTCAGGACCGCGCCACCGAGTGCCGTGTCCTTCACGATCACGACGAGCTGGCTGACGATCGCCGGGAGCATCGCGGTGACCGCCTGCGGCAGCAGGACGAGCCGCATGACCTGCCCCTTGCGCAGACCGATCGCCACGGCCGCCTCGGCCTGGCCCTTCGGCAGCGAGAGGATGCCCGCGCGGACGATCTCCGCGAGCACGGACGCGTTGTACAGCACCAGACCGGTGACCACTGCGTAGAGCGGGCGGTCGTCCGAACTGACGTCGGTGTACTGGGAATACAGCGCCTGCCCGAAGATCATCAGGACGAGCACCGGGATCGCCCGGAAGAACTCGACGAGGACCGCGGCGGGCACGCGTATCCACCGGTGGTCCGAGAGGCGGGCTATACCGAGCGTCGCGCCCAGCGGGAGCGCGATGACCATGGCGAGCGCCGCGGCCTTCAGGGTGTTCTGCAGGCCGGGCCAGATGTACGTCGAGTAGGCCTCGCTGCCGCTGAAGAACGGCTTCCACAGGACCCAGTCCAGCTGGCCCTTGTCGTCGAGCGAGGTGTAGACCCACCACAGGACGGCCGCGAAGGCGACCAGGAAGACCACCGTGTACAGGACGTTGCGCCGCTTGCCGCGGGGGCCCTGGGCGTCGTACAGGACGGAACTCATCGCTTCACCGCCACCTTCTTGCCCACCCAGCCGAGGATCAGGCCGGTCGGCAGCGTCAGGCAGCAGAAGCCGAAGGCGATGACCGCGGCGATCGGCAGCAGCTGCGCCTCGTTCTCCACCATCTTCTTCATCAGGTACGCGGCTTCCACCACGCCGATCGCGGCCGCCACCGTGGTGTTCTTCGTCAGCGCGATCAGCACGTTGGCCAGCGGGCCGACGGCCGCGCGGAAGGCCTGCGGCAGCACGATCAGGCCCAGCACCTGGGTGAAGCTCAGGCCCATGGCCCGAGCCGCCTCGGCCTGGCCGACCGGCACGGTGTTGATGCCGGAGCGGATCGCCTCACAGACGAAGGCCGACGTGTAGGCGATCAGACCGAGCACGGCCAGCCGGAAGTTGATCACGTCGACCGTGTCCGCGCCCAGGCTGATGCCCAGCGTCTGGTTCAGGCCGAGCGAGGTGAACAGGATGATCACCGTGAGCGGGATGTTCCGCACGATGTTCACGTAGGCGGTGCCGAAACCGCGCATCAGCGGCACCGGGCCCACCCGCATGGCGGCCAGCAAGGTGCCCCAGATCAGGGAGCCCACAGCGGACAGCAGCGTGAGCTGCACCGTCGTCCAGAAGGCGCCCAGCACGTCGTAACGTCCTAGAAAGTCGAACACGATCTCCCGCGCTTCCGCGTGTAGGGATGCCCGGGTGCGCCGCCCTCAGGGACGGCGCACCCGTTGGGCGTTGCCTCAGCTCTTGATGTCACCGATCTTCGGGGCGGGCTCGTTCTTGTAGCCGGCCGGGCCGAAGTTCTTGGTCACGGCCTTCTGCCACGAACCGTCGGAGACCATCTCCTCCAGGGCCTTGTTGATCTTGGCCTTGAGGTCGCTGCCCTTCTTGACGCCGATGCCGTAGTTCTCGTTGGTCATCTTGAAGCCGCCGAGCTTGAACTTGCCCTTGAACTGGGACTGGGCGGCGTAACCGGCGAGGATCGAGTCGTCCGTGGTCAGCGCGTCGATCGCCTTGTTCTGCAGACCCGTCAGGCACGCCGAGTACGTCGGGTACTCCTGGAGCTGCGCCTTGGGGGCCAGCTTGTCCTTGACGTTCTGCGCCGACGTCGAACCGGTCACCGAACACAGCTTCTTGCTGTTCAGGTCCGTGGGCGCCTTGATGGAGCTGTCGTCGGCGCGCAGGAGCACGTCCTGGTGGGCCAGCAGGTACGGGCCGGCGAAGTCGACCTTCGACTGACGCTCCGGGGTGATCGAGTAGGAAGCGGCGATGAAGTCGACGTCACCGCGCTGCAGCATGGTCTCGCGGTCGGCGCTCTTCGACTCCCGCCACTCGATCTGGTCCGGCTTGTAGCCGAGCTTGCCCGCGACGTAGGTGGCCACGTCGACGTCGAAGCCCGAGTAGCCCTGCGGGGTCTTCTGGCCGATACCGGGCTGGTCGAACTTGATGCCGACGGTGATCTTGTCGCCGCCACCGGAGCCCTTGTCGTCCTTCTTGTCGCCACCGCACGCCGTGGCGGACACGGCGAGGGCGAGCACGACGGCCGAGGCGGCGGTGACCTTGCGGAGCTTCATGGTGAACATCCTTTGAGTGGTGAAAGACGAGGTCCGTGAGGGACGGATGACCCAGGTCGTCCGGCGGCCGGACGGATCAGTGGTGCAGGATCTTCGACAGGAAGTCCTTCGCCCGGTCGCTGCGCGGATTGCTGAAGAACTGCTCGGGCGCGGCCTGTTCGACGATGCGGCCGTCCGCCATGAAGACCACCCGGTTCGCGGCCGAACGCGCGAACCCCATCTCATGGGTGACGACGACCATCGTCATGCCCTCGCGGGCCAGCTGCTGCATGACCTCGAGGACCTCGTTGATCATCTCGGGGTCGAGGGCCGAGGTCGGCTCGTCGAAGAGCATCACCTTCGGACCCATCGCCAGCGCCCGGGCGATGGCGACGCGCTGCTGCTGACCGCCCGACAGCTGTGCGGGGTACTTGTCGGCCTGGGTGCCCACACCGACCCGGTCGAGCAGGGCGCGCGCCTTCTCCTCGGCCTGCTTCTTGTCCGTCTTGCGGACCTTGATCTGGCCCAGCATCACGTTCTCGAGCACGGTCTTGTGCGCGAAGAGGTTGAAGGACTGGAAGACCATGCCGACGTCGGCGCGCAGCCGGGCCAGTTCCCTGCCCTCGTGAGGCAGCGGCTTGCCGTCGATCGTGATGGTGCCGGAGTCGATCGTCTCCAGGCGGTTGATGGTGCGGCACAGGGTCGACTTCCCGGACCCGGAAGGCCCGATGACCACGACGACCTCGCCGCGGGCGATCGTCAGCTCGATGTCCTGGAGCACGTGCAACGCGCCGAAGTGCTTGTTGACGCTCTTCAGGACGACCAGGTCGTCGGACGTGGCCACGTCTTCCTTGGCCACCGATACATTGGTCATCGCTCTCAGGCTCCGTCCTCCTCGGTTTCGGTGGACAGTAGTGAGGCCGGTGACCAGCGTCATCACATCTGAGGGGAATCTGAGCATCACGATCCGATAGCAATCGGACACGTGTCGTACCACTCGTCACGTGCGTGCGTATCGGCCGGATAACGGAAGCCACGGGCAACCGGAACCCTCTTGACGCCGTCCTTCTCCATCGGCGTCACTGCCATGGTGCACGCGCGCGCGTGCACGAAGTACAAGCCGAACAAGAACCGAGACCGTACGAACACTGAACCGGAGGGGGCGGAGATGAGACTGCTGCTCGTCGAGGACGACAACCACGTCGCCGCAGCCCTGTCCGCGATCCTCGCCCGGCACGGATTCCACGTCACGCACGCGCGCAGCGGCGAGGAGGCCCTCCAGGCGCTCGTCCCCGAGGGCGCCGGATTCGGTGTGGTCCTGCTCGACCTGGGCCTGCCCGACCAGGACGGCTACGAGGTCTGCGGCAAGATCCGCAAGCGCACCAGCACCCCGGTGATCATGGTCACTGCCCGCTCCGACGTCCGCTCCCGCATCCACGGGCTCAACCTGGGCGCCGACGACTACGTGGTGAAGCCCTACGACACGGGGGAACTGCTCGCCCGGATCCACGCCGTCAGCCGGCGCACCGTCCACGAGGACCCCGCGACCGCCGGCGAGAGCACCCTTCTGCTCGGCCCGGTCCGCATCGACCTGCCCACCCGGCAGGTCAGCGTGGACGGTTCGGTCGTCCAGCTGACCCGCAAGGAGTTCGACCTCCTCGCGCTCCTCGCCCAGCGCCCCGGTGTGGTCTTCCGGCGGGAGCAGATCATCAGCGAGGTGTGGCGCACCAGTTGGGAGGGCACCGGGCGCACCCTGGAGGTGCACGTCGCCTCCCTGCGCGCCAAACTGCGCATGCCCGCCCTGATCGAGACCGTACGCGGCGTCGGCTACCGGCTCGTCGCCCCGGTCCGGTAGCGAGGACGGGTGCGCACACGGCTCCTGCCGCTGCTCATCGTCCTGATGGCGGCCGTCCTGCTCGCGCTCGGCGTCCCGCTCGCCGTCAGCGTGGCCGCCGCCCAGCAGCAGAAGGTCGTCGTCGACCGGATCGACGACACCGCGCGCTTCGCCGCGCTCGCCCAGTTCGTCACCGACGTGCCCGGCGGATCCCGCCCGAGCGCCCCGGACGAACGCCGGGAGACCCTGCGCCGAGAACTGCTCAGCTACTACGGCGTCTACGGCATCCGCGCCGGTGTCTTCTACCGCAACGGCGCGGCGATGGCCAACGCTCCCGGCGACTGGCTCGTACCGCCGACGGGGGAACTGCGGGAGGCCTTCGACGAGGCGCTGCTCAGCCGTCGCAGCCACGACCCCAGCCAGGTGTGGCCCTGGCAGCGCAGCCGGCTGGTCGTCGCCTCGCCGGTCATCCGGGACGGGGACGTCGTGGCCGTCGTGGTCACCGACTCGCCCACCGGGCAGATGCGTTCGCGGACCCTGCGCGGCTGGCTGTTCATCGGAGCCGGCGAGATCGCCGCGATGCTCCTCGCCGTCGGTGCCGCGCTGCGGCTGACCGGCTGGGTGCTCAGGCCCGTACGGATCCTGGACGCCACCACCCACGACATCGCCACCGGACGCCTCAAGTCCCGCGTCGCGGCGGCCGGCGGGCCGCCGGAACTCAGACGCCTCGCCCGGTCGTTCAACGAGATGGCGGACAACGTCGAGGACGTGCTGGAGCAGCAGCGCGCCTTCGTCGCGGACGCCTCGCACCAACTGCGCAACCCGCTCTCGGCACTGCTGCTACGCATCGAACTGCTGGCCCTCGAACTCCCGGAGGGCAACGAGGAGATCGCCTCGGTCCGCACCGAGGGCAAGCGCCTCGCGCAGGTCCTGGACGACCTGCTCGACCTCGCGCTGGCCGAGCACGCCGAGGCCGACCTCAAGCTGACCGACATCGGCGCGCTGACCGAGGAGCGCGTCGCCGCCTGGGCGCCAGCCGCCCAGGCCAAGGGCGTCCGGCTGTCCGGCGACTGCCCGCCCACCACCGCCTGGGCGGACGCGATCACCCTCTCCAGCGCCCTGGACGCGGTGATCGACAACGCCGTGAAGTTCACCCCCGAGGGCGGCACGGTGGAGGTCTCCGTCTCCTTCGACGGCGACACCACGCAGGTCGTGGTCACCGACACCGGACCCGGCCTGACCGACGAGGAACTCGCGCGCGTGGGCGACCGTTTCTGGCGCAGCGGCCGCCACCAGAACGTCAAGGGCTCGGGGCTCGGCCTGTCCATCACACGCGTCCTGCTCGCGGCAGGCGGCGGCTCGATCGACTACGCGCACCACGAGCCCCGCGGGCTGCGGGTGACGGTGAAGATCCCGAGGGACGTACAGCCCTAGGGAGGAACGGCCCGGGGGGGGAGGCTCAGGCCCAGGGGCAAGAGGCGCCTCTAGGGCTTCACCGACCGGTAGTAGCGCCTGGCCCCCTCGTGCAGCATCAGCGGGTCGGTGTAGATCGCCGTGCGCAGGTCGACCAGCTGCGCGGAGTGGACGTGCGCGCCGATGTCGTCGCGGCTCTTGAGCACCGTGCGGGTCACCCACTCGGTGAGCCGCGGATCCATGTCCTTGCGGGTCATCAGCAGGTTGGAGACAGCGATCGTCGGCACTGCGGAGCCGTGCTGCACGGACGAGTACGCCGACTCGGGGATGGTGGTGGCCCGGTAGTAACGCGCCGCCTCGCCGTCGGCGTGCAGCCGGGTGACGAGGTCATCGCCGATCGGCACGAACTTGAAGGCGGACTTCTCGGCCAGCCCGACCAGGCCCTTCGTGGGCAGCCCGCCGGACCAGAAGAAGGCGTCGATCCGGCCCTGCCGCAGCCGTCCGGGCCCCGTGTCTATGCCCTCGGAGACGGGGGTGATGTCCTTCTGGGGGTCGATGCCCGCGGCCCTCAGCACCCGGTTCGCGATCAGTCGCACCCCGGAGTTCGGCAACCCGGTGGCCACCCGCTTGTGCCGCAGATCCGCCACGCTGGAGATCTTGGATCCGGTCGGCACGACGAGCTGTACATAGTCGTCGTAGAGCCGGGCCACGCCGCGCAGCCGGGCCATGCCGTCCGGGTGCCGCAGACCGTACGTCTCCACCGCGTCGGCCGCGGCGATGGTGAAGTCGGCCTCCCTGTCCGCGAGCCGCTGGACGTTCTCCTGTGAACCCGCGCTGTTCAGCAGCTTCACCGTCAGGCCGGGCATGTCCCTGCCCAGCTCAGTGCGCAGCCGCTCGCCGTACTCCTGGTAGACCCCTCGGGGTGTGCCCGTGCTGAAGACGATCGTTCCCGTCGGCGGCTTCTCGCCCAGGGGCACCAACCACCACAGCAGCAGGCCGAGGGCGACGACGCCGACGGCCGAGCCGCGCAGCGCACGGCGCCGGCCTGGGGAGGAGAGCACCTGGGACATGCGGGCGATCCTGCCAGGCCTGCCCGGGGCTGGCCAGGGCCGAGGCCACTCCGCGGACCTGTGGACAACTCTGAGGCGCTGTCAGCGTCGGCGGCTACAGTCGCCGTATGAGCACTTCCCCCGCCCACCTCGTCCGTGAGTTCCACCTCGCCTTCGGCCTCGACGCCCGCAGCAGGCCGGAAGAGGTGTCGCCCGGCCTGGCCGCGCACCGCGGGGAGCTGCTCGCCGAGGAGGCCGCGGAGGTCGCCGAGGTGGCGGTCGAGGGCCCGCTGGACCGGCTCGCCCACGAACTGGCGGACGTGGTGTACGTGGCGTACGGCACGGCGCTGGTCCACGGCATCGACCTCGACGAGGTGATCGCCGAGATCCACCGCGCCAACATGAGCAAACTCGGCCCCGACGGCCAGGTCGCCCGCCGCTCTGACGGCAAGGTCCTCAAGGGGGAGCATTACCGGGCACCGGACGTGTCGGCCGTCCTGCGCCGCCAGGGCTGGATACCTGACGGCGCCTGAGGGCTACTCCCCCAGTGAGCCGTCCGCCAGTTTCCACTCGCGGTGCAGGGAGCCCAGCGGGACGCTCCGCTCCAGCACCGGTGTGCCGAAGAGCGACAGCTGGAGCCGCAGGGTGCCCGACAGATCGACGCCGCCGTACACCTCCCAGACGCCATGCGCCGTCGCAGGGGTGTCGGTGGAGGCGGTGACCGTACCGGAGCCTTCACCGCGCAGATACGGAGCAAGATCCGCGGTGACGCCGACGCTGCCGTAGAGGCCGACCGAGGCCTCGGCGCCGAGGGCCGTTGTCACCTTCCCGCCGGTGGTCAGGGAGGCCCGTACCGGCGCACTCGTCATGTCGGCGGAGCTGACCGGTGACCACCCCTGGGCCGCGCCGAAGGTGCCGCCGGCCTTGAAGCCACCCTTGATGGCCTGCTCCACGTCGACGGTGACGTGCCCGTCGCCGTTGATCTGGACATAGCAGGTCAGGTCGAGGTTGACGACCACGGGGACCGCGCCTACCTGGAGCACGGGGTCGGCGTGCAGCTTGGCGAACGGGATCCGCAGCGGGGCGGCGGTGGCCGCCGCGCGGCCCTTCACCGCCCAGCCGGAGGTCCAGTCGCCGGACACGCCCAGGTACGCCGAGCTCGGCGCGGCGTCGGTGCCCGTGCCGTCGTAGGTGAAGTCGACCTGCGGGGCCACCTGCACGAACCCGGACACCGAGGCGGTGGCCGAGGCAGGGGCGTCCTCGGACGTCGGCACCGTGGCGCCGACGTCGAGCCGGAGGCTGCCGAGCGGCACTGTGGCGCCCTTGGGTCCGACGTGCACGTCACCCGCCTTGGACCAGGAGACCTTCACGTCGGGCAGCAGCTTGTCAACGGCGAAGGATGAGGGGTTGACCGGCACGGTGCCCTTGGCCGTGTCGTCGCCCAACACGGCGTTGAGGTCGGCCGGTTCGGTCTGCACCTCCGTGCCCTGGTCCGATTCGCCGATCACCTTGGTGACCCGGGCCAGCAGTCCGTCGGGTGCGCCGGGCGCCGGGGCGCTGGCGATGACGTCGCCCACGGCGGCCCCGTGAGGCGCGGCCGGGGAGGCGGAGGGGGCGGCGGAGGATGGAGAGGAAGGGGATGAAGGGGAGGAAGGGGAGGAAGGAGAGATGGGCGAAGTCGTTTTTCCGGCACCGCCGTTGGCGATGACGGCACGCCGGCTGCGGCTGTCGTACGAGCTGACGGTCAGCGTGGTCTTGTGCGCCCGCGTACCCGAGCCGGCCGGGCCTGCGGTGGCGGTCGCGGCCGCGTCGGGGGCCGCCGCGACGGTGAGCGAGTGGTTCTGGCCGGCGGCGTGGCCGTCGGTGGCCCGGATCTCTTTGCCGTGCCCTGCCGCGGCCCGCTCGGTATGCGGTGCGGGCGAGGAACAGCCGGCGGCGACGAGGAGAGTGGTCACGGCGAAGGCGGGCAGCAGGGCACGCCTGTGCCTCATGGGTCTGCGCAAGGTCAGTCCTGTGTGGAGTGGGGGGTGGCGAAGAAACACCACAGGCCCGTGGCGGGCGAAGAATGACCACAGGCCCGGCTACCGTGAGGTAGAACCGGTCGGTAACTCAGTGGTGAGGCATGAGCATGCCATGCCTGCGCGCACGTACCCCTCACAATCCGATCACATCTCAACGTGACCTGAAACACGGCGAGTTCAGGTCATCTTGTGGCCGGATTCCGAATGCGGCAGGGGATCGCGGCAGGGGATCATCGGGGCGGGCCACCGAGGCCGGGCAGACCAGTGCCGCCGAGGCGGGTCAGCAGGGTGGAGAGCAGTCCGATGTCCCCCTCGCCCCAGGGTGGTGCGGTGAAGAACTCGGCGGCGGTCTCCTCGGCCGTGCGCCGCATCTCCGTCAGCAGTCGCCGTCCGGTGTCGGTCAGCGAGGCGTAGGCCACGCGCGCGTCACGGGCGTCAGCCTCGCGGGTCACCAGTCCGATCCGCTCCAGGGGCGCCAGCCCTCGGGTCACCCCGGAGGCGGTCAGCCCCAGTGCCTCGGCCAGATCGACTCTGCGCATCCGGCCGCCCGGCGCCTGGCCGAGCCGCAGCAGCAGCGTGAAGTCGGCCAGGCTCACCCCGTGCAGCCCACCCAGGCTCGCGTCGAAGCGCCGTACGAGTGCGGCCTGCGCCCGCATCAGCCGCAACGACGCGTCCAGCGCGTCAGTCATTGCCGGTCATTTCCCGCTCCTCGATTCATTGCCTACTCCTTGAGTACTCAAGTTTATGCGCCCCTGATGCGCGCGTTGCGTCGCTGCCGCTTCCCCAGGGGCGCCTGCGAGAGGTCCTCGGCGCTGGAGCGGAGGTTCTTGAAGCCGTAGCCACGCTCGGTCAGCCACGCCTTCGCCGCCTCCTCGGCCCGTTCCGTCGCCTCCAGGATGTCCTCCTCTTCCTCCCCGGTGTCCGAGAAGCGGAAGACGAAGGCCGGCCGGGCGGCGATGTCGTAGCTGAGATGCCCTTCGGGCGTGTAGGCGGAGTGCAGCACGTCGTGCTCGGCGGCGTCGGCCAGCAACTCGGCCCGCTGCGCGTCGCCGAGGTCGTCGAAGGCGCCGCGGACGGTGATACGGAAGGTACGAGTACTCATCCCGCGACCTTAGGCAGAGCGTGCGTCGCGGCTCCACCGGGTTTCCGGCACCGGACGGCCCGCCTGCCGCCCGATGGGTCACCGACGGGTCACTGGCGCGAGAGCAAGATCGCGTCAGTTGGTGCGGTCTTGGCCATGCACTCGTCACGCGGTACGGTCTGTCCGATATCGACGACGGTACGACGGAAGCCGGTGAGAGCCCGGCACGGTCGCGCCACTGTGTGCGAGGCGCCCTCCAAGGGGGGTGTTTCGTGAGTCAGACCCGTGGCCGTCGTCCTGTGCACCACCGAGATGGGACGCGAACTCCCAGAGGAGGTCCTGCCATGGCGCAGACCGTCGCCCAGCCGACAGCCACCACCCCCGTCGTACCCGCCACGCTGCCGCTGAAGACCATCGCCCCGTGGGCGGTCTTCTTCGGTGTCCTGATGCTGGTCCTGCTGTACTTCGTCGGCGCCGAGCAGGGCGCCACCTCCGTGTTCAACGGCACGGATGTTCACGAGTGGCTGCACGACGGCCGCCACCTGCTCGGTTTCCCCTGCCACTGAGCCGGGGACGCCGCACCCGTCATGAACTCCGCAACGGTAAGAAATCTGCTCGTGCGGGGCATGCTCGCCGGCCTCGGTGCCGGCGTGCTCGCCCTCGGCGTCGCGTACTTCCTCGGTGAGCCGAACATCGACAGCGCGATCGGCTTCGAGGAAGCCCATGCCCACGCCCACGAGCACGAGATGGAAGTCGTCTCGCGTTCCCTGCAGTCCACCGCCGGTCTCGCCACCGGTGTCCTGGTCTACGGAGTCGCCTTCGGCGGCGTCGCCGCGCTCGCCTTCTGCGTCGCGCTCGGCCGCGTGGGCCGCTTCTCCCCGCGGGCGACCGCGCTGCTGCTGTCCGGCTGCGCTCTGCTCGCCGTCTACGTCGTGCCGTTCCTGAAGTACCCGGCCAACCCGCCGTCGGTCGGAGACCCCGACACCATCGGCAAGCGGACCGGCCTGTACTTCCTGATGATGCTGCTCAGCGTGCTGCTCGCGGTCGCCGCCACCATCCTGGGCAAGCGGCTCGCACCCCGGCTGGGCACCTGGTACGCCACCGTCGTCGCGGTGGCCGGCTTCCTCCTGGTGATCGGTCTGGCCTACGCCTTCCTTCCGGCCGTCAACGAGGTGCCGAAGGAATTCCCGGCCACCCTGCTGTGGCGGTTCCGGCTGTCGGCCCTGGCCGTCCAGGCCGTCCTCTGGGGCGGTTTCGGCCTGCTCTTCGGCGAGTTGGCCGAACGACTGCTGAACCCGAAGCCCGCGACCTCCGCGTCGGGGCGGGCGGTGCCGGCCGCGCACTGACCTTCAGGACATGAGAGAGGGCCCTCGGGGACGGATGACCGTCCGGGGGCCTTTTCACGCTCTCGGGGAACCGGCGCAGGCGCTCGTCGCCACCGGGACGGGACGCTCCGGGCACCCGTCATACGACGTCCTTCGACGCGGCGAGGACGTGCCCCACCCGCATGTTCCAGCGCCCGGACCGGCCGGTGAACTCCGTTGCCGTGAGCGGCGGGACGTCGACGCGCCAGAACGCGGACGCGGGTGCTCCCAACACGTGCGCCACCACAGCCCGTACGACCTCCGGCTCCACCACGGCGACCGTCCCTCCGTCGCCCGACCCCGCCGCTTCCCACCAACGGACGACCCGCGCGCACAACTCCCGTACCGATTCCCCGCCATGCGGTGCGGCGTCCGGGTCGGCCAGCCAGCGAGCCACCGATTCGGGCTCTTCGGCACCGACCTCCTCCAGCGTCCGCCCGCGCCACCGGCCGACGTCCAGGCCCGAGAGATCCGGCTGCTCCGAGGCGTCGAGGCCGAGTGCCGAGGCCGTCTCCCGGCAGCGCACGCTGGGGGAGGCGAAGGCGCGCCCGGCGGCGCGCAGGGACGTCGCCGCCGATCCGGCCCGCACAGCCGCACTGTCCTCGATCGAGTCACCGTCGTCGAAGCGGGCACGCCGCAGCGATGGTGTGATCGCCGGGGAGATGAGGGTGACACGGCTGGTCACGCGGTTGCTCCTTGTGGTTCGGCCGGGGTGGGCGCCGGAGCCGAGTCCGGACGACCGGCTCTGTGCGACCGGCTCTGTGCGATCGGGTTTGTGCGGACGGGTTTGTACGGACGGGTCTGTACGAACGGGTCCGTGGGATCGGATCCGCACGGCTGCGTCTGCGTCCGTACGAAGGTACGCCCGGCCCGGAGACCAGGGAGCACCGCGCCGGAGGGAACGGCCTCCCGGTTCCGCCTACGCTTGAGGTGTCCGGCGGTGCGTCCCATGCCGGAAGTCGGTGACGTTCCATGCGGTACGTGTCGGTGAGTGCGCTCAGCCATCCCGGGCTGCTCCGCGAACGGAACGAGGACAGCCTGGTGGTCGGGCCGTGGACCCTGTGCGCCACGGCGACGGAGAATCCGCAGACTCTGGTCTTCCCGATCGGGACACCCCTGGTGGTCGCCGTCGCCGACGGGCTCGGCGGGCATCCCGGCGGCGATGTGGCCAGCGCGCTGGTCGTGCGCCGTATCGCGTCGGTCGGCCCCGTTCTGAGCAGCGATGACGCTGTGCGCGACGCCCTGAACGCCTGCAACCGCGCCGTGTACGAGGCCGCCGGCGGCGAGGCGGGAGGTGCGTTCGCGGCCATGGGGACGACGGTCGCCGGTGCCGTCGTGAAGCCGGGTTCGCTGCTGGTGTTCAACGTGGGTGACAGCCGGGTCCTGAAGGCCTGCGACGACGGGCTCCGCCAGGTCAGCGTCGACGACAGCCCCCCGCTCGCTCCAGGGCAGCGCACCACGTCCATCGTCACCCAGTGCCTGGGCGGCACGCGCGCGTACCGGGCCGTCCGCCCCCATCTGACAGCCGAGCCCCTCTCGCCAGGCGCCCGCTACCTCATCTGCACCGACGGCCTGACCGATCCTGTGCCGCCGGAAGCGCTCGACGAGGTGATGCGGGAGCCCAACGACGGCCGGGCGGCCTTCCTGCTGTGGAAGGCCGCCATCGAGGCGGGCGGCCCCGACAACATCACGCTGGCGCTCCTGCGTATCGCGGACGAGTAGGGGTGCCGGACCTGGGGAGACGCCCGGCGATCCCCGTGCGAAGGACCGGCGTAGCGGGCCGTGTGAGCGCGGGGACGGGGCCCGTCGGGGACCGCCTACCCTTTAAGGCATGACCAGCAGCAGCGACCGGAGCCCCGCAGTGGACGTTCAGGCACCCAAGACCTACGAAGTTCGTACCTACGGGTGCCAGATGAACGTCCATGATTCCGAGCGATTGTCCGGGCTGCTCGAAGAGGCCGGGTACGTGCGCGCGCCCGAGGGCTCGGACGGGGACGCGGACGTCGTCGTGTTCAACACGTGCGCCGTGCGCGAGAACGCAGACAACCGGCTCTACGGCAACCTCGGCCGGCTCGCGCCGAAGAAGGCCTCCCGGCCCGGCATGCAGATCGCGGTCGGCGGCTGCCTCGCGCAGAAGGACCAGGACACCATCGTGAAGAAGGCGCCCTGGGTGGACGTCGTCTTCGGCACGCACAACATCGGCAAACTGCCCGTCCTGCTGGAACGCGCGCGCGTCCAGGAGGAGGCGCAGGTCGAGATCGCCGAGTCGCTGGAGGCGTTCCCGTCGACGCTGCCGACCCGGCGCGAGAGCGCGTACGCGGCCTGGGTGTCGATCTCCGTCGGCTGCAACAACACGTGCACCTTCTGCATCGTCCCGGCGCTGCGCGGCAAGGAGAAGGACCGCCGCACCGGCGACATCCTCGCCGAGATCGAGGCCCTGGTCGGCGAAGGCGTCTCCGAGATCACGCTGCTCGGCCAGAACGTGAACGCGTACGGCTCCGACATCGGCGACCGCGAGGCCTTCAGCAAGCTCCTGCGCGCCTGCGGAAAGATCGAGGGCCTGGAGCGCGTCCGCTTCACCTCCCCGCATCCGCGCGACTTCACCGACGACGTCATCGCCGCGATGGCCGAGACGCCGAACGTGATGCCGCAGCTGCACATGCCGCTCCAGTCCGGTTCGGACACCGTGCTGAAGGCGATGCGCCGCTCCTACCGGCAGGAGCGTTACCTCGGGATCATCGAGAAGGTGCGGGCCGCCATCCCGCACGCGGCGATCACGACCGACATCATCGTGGGCTTCCCGGGCGAGACCGAGGAGGACTTCGAGCAGACCCTGCACGTGGCGCGCGAGGCCCGCTTCGCGCAGGCCTTCACCTTCCAGTACTCCAAGCGGCCCGGCACCCCGGCCGCCACCATGGAGAACCAGATCCCCAAGGAGGTCGTCCAGGCACGGTACGAGCGCCTCGTCGCCGTCCAGGAGGAGATCTCCTGGGAGGAGAACAAGAAGCAGGTCGGCCGCACCCTGGAGCTGATGGTCGCCGAGGGCGAGGGCCGCAAGGACGGCGCCACGCACCGCCTCTCCGGTCGCGCCCCCGACAACCGCCTCGTCCACTTCACCAAGCCCGACCAGGAAGTGCGTCCCGGCGACGTCGTCACGGTCGAGATCACCTACGCCGCCCCGCACCACCTCCTCGCCGAGGGCCCCGTCCTCGCCGTCCGCCGCACGCGCGCGGGCGACGCCTGGGAGAAGCGGAACGCGGCCGAGGCCGCCAAGCCGGCGGGCGTCATGCTCGGCCTGCCGAAGATCGGCGTCCCGGAGCCGCTACCGGCCGCGCAGAGCGCCTGCGGCTGCGACTGAGGTTCAGGGGGGCGCGGCCGAGGATCTTGCCACGCGGCCAGGTTTCCGGGGCGCGTCCGAGGTTCGGGGGCGCGTCCGAGGTTCCGGAAGTCGTCCGGAGCCCCGGGCGTGACCGACGCGCGTGATCGCGGCACCCGAGCACGTCGGGCGATGATCGATCCGGCCGACGTGCTCCGCACGCACTGACATTCGGCCCCCGCGCGGCGTTACGCTGCCGATCATGCTTGTCGCCGCCGCAGTCTGCCCCTGCCCCCCGCTGCTCGTGCCCGAGGTCGCCTCGGGCGCCGCGCCCGAGCTGGACGCCGCGCGCGCGGCGTGCACCGACGCGCTCGGTGTGCTCGCCGCCGCCCGCCCGGACCGGCTCGTGGTCGTCGGCCCCGCCGAGCCGAGCGGGCGCGGCCGGCACCCGCAGGGGACCCCGGGATCGTTCCGTGGCTTCGGCGTCGACGTGGGCGTACGGCTCGGTACCCCCACGGACGCCGTGCCCGACCGCGAGCTGCCGTCGTCGCTGGCCGTCGGGGCCTGGTTGCTGGAGCGCACCGGCTGGGCGGACGCGCCGATCGAGGGGCTCGGCGTCGGAGAGCCCCTCGAGCCCGAGCGGTGCCTCGAGACCGGCCGGGAGATCGCCGCCCGGGCCGGACGTGTGGCCCTGCTGGTGATGGGGGACGCCAGCGCGTGTCGCACGCTCAAGGCGCCGGGATACCTCGACGAGCGGGCGGAACCCTTCGACGCACAGGTCGCACGTGCGCTGGGGGCGGCGGACGTGGCGGCCGTCGCGGCACTGGACGCCGAGCTGGCCCACGAGCTGAAGGTGTCCGGCCGCGCGCCCTGGCAGGTGCTCGCAGGAGCCGCCGAGGGCGCGGACCTCGGCGGCGCTCTGCTGTACGACGACGCGCCGTACGGCGTGGGGTACCTGGTCGCGACCTGGTCCTAGGCGCCGGGTGTGTCCAGACGGGTGTGCTCAGGCAGGCGCGGTGCGGCAGGAGGGTGAGGCATCCGATCCGCACCTGATCGGGAGCCGACGTCCGGACGTGAGACAACGGCGGACGGCCAGGAGGAGTAGCACCCCCTGGCCGTCCGCCGATTCGCGCGCCGTGGCGCCACTACTGTCCGCCGACGGGTGCGCCGTCGCACTCCGCTGCCGTCCGTCGATCCGCGCGCTCCCAGGAAGCGCGGGCCGCGGTTCCGCGTGCGGTTCAGGAGGCCGGGGGCGGCGGGCCCTCGGGCTGCTGCGTGGGGGCGGTGGCGTCGCCGGGGTGCGGACCCTCCTTGTGCGCCAGACGGTCCATCGCCTCCTTCGCCTTGTCCGTTCCGGCGTGGATCTTCTCGCTGTACTTGCCCTTGGTCCGCTCGTCGACAGCCTGGGCGGCCTTGTCGAGGCCGTGCGTCACCTTGTCGCCGTGCTGGCGCGCGAGGTCCGACACCTTGTCCCTGGCCGGGCCGAGCTTGGCCTTCATGTTGTCCATCAGACCCATGGTCCACCTTCCCTCGCGGGACAGTCATGTGCGGGCGTCCGCACCGGACTCGCTGTCGGCGGCCTCGTCCGCGGACTTCCTCCCGGGGACCGGGTCCTCGGCCGTGTCGGCCCCGGCGGTCACCGACTCCGCCACGACGTCGTCACGCCCGTCCCCGGGCCGGGCCTCTCGCCTCCGCGACCCCGGCCGCCTTCTCCTCCGCCTCGGCCCCGGCCCGCATCTCGGCGGCCGGTGCCTCCCGTGTCTTCTACCTGCCGAGGAGCCCTGCAAAACGCCCATATTCACTCCATACGTTACTCGTGCGGACGAAATCCCGCGTCACGCGGTGCGCCCGATCGCGTCACCCCGGTCACCGCCTCCGGCAGCGGCGGCCACACCGCGCCACGGGCGGTGTCCCGGTATGGGTGCGGTCGGGTAACTCGTTCGAGGAGCGGGCGTGAGGTTTGCGAAACTGGTGCGGTGAGCAGTGCATCCCTCGCCCCCCGTGTCATCGCCGTCGTCGGACCCACCGCGGCCGGAAAGTCCGATCTCGGCGTCTTCCTGGCCCAGCAGCTCGGAGGCGAGGTCGTCAACGCCGACTCCATGCAGCTGTACCGGGGGATGGACATCGGCACCGCCAAACTGACGCCCGAGGAGCGCGGCGGCGTGCCGCACCACCTGCTGGACATCTGGGACGTGACGGTCACCGCCTCCGTCGCCGAGTACCAGAAGCTGGCCCGCGCCCGGATCGACGCCCTGCTCGCCGAGGGCCGCTGGCCGATCCTGGTGGGCGGCTCCGGGCTGTACGTGCGCGGAGCGGTCGACAACCTGGAGTTCCCCGGAACCGACCCCGAGGTCAGGGCGCGTCTGGAGGAGGAGCTGGCGCTGCGCGGCTCGGGCGCCCTGCACGCGCGCCTGGCCGCCGCCGACCCCGGGGCCGCTCACGCGATCCTGCCCAGCAACGGCCGCCGTATCGTCCGGGCCCTCGAGGTCATCGAGATCACCGGTCAGCCCTTCACGGCCAACCTCCCCGGTCACGACTCCTTCTACGACACCGCCCAGATCGGCGTCGACGTCGCCCGCCCCGAACTCGACGAGCGGATCGCGCTCCGGGTCGACCGGATGTGGGAGGCGGGGCTCGTGGACGAGGTGCGCGCCCTGGAGGCCCAGGGGCTGCGTGAGGGGCGTACGGCATCACGCGCGCTCGGCTACCAGCAGGTGCTCGCGGCGCTCGCCGGGGAGTGCACGGAAGAGGAGGCGCGCGCCGAGACCGTACGCGCCACCAAGCGCTTCGCGCGCCGCCAGGATTCCTGGTTCCGGCGCGACCCGCGGGTCCACTGGCTGAGCGGGGCCGCGGAGGACCGCGCGGCACTTCCGGGACTCGCCCTGGCGTTGGTCGAACGACCGGTTACAGCCTGATCACGTCATGGCATCGGGATGCGCCGCCGGTCATCGAGGCCTCTGACACCGTGCCATCATCGAGCTTCGATCGACCAGTGGAGTCCTAGTTGGGAGGGCGCGTGGCGATGGAGGCCGGCCCTCGCGACACCGCACAGAGCACCGAGCATGTCACCACCGACGGTGACGGCTCGCAGCAGGACGAGGACCGTCTGATCGAGGATCGTCTCTCCGGCGAGCGCCTCTCCGGTGAACGTGTTTCCGGTGAGCGTCTGATCGAGGACGGCTTCGCCGAGGACCGCTTCGGTGAAGATCGTCTCCCCGAGGACCGGCTGACCGACGACGGGCCCGACGAGGTCTCCGGCGGGGTGACCGCCGACGGACCGGAGCCCGAGGAGATGTACGCGGGCGGACCGGAGGTCGAGGTCGAGCTGCGCCCGCAGCGGCGGCTGCGCATCTGGCAGCTCGCGCCCATCGTGGGCCTGGCCTCGGTCGGCTCTCTGATGTTCGCCTTCCCGCTCGCCTTCGACTTCGGGGACAGCGGCGCGGTCATCGCCATGCTGGGCCTGCTGATCTGCTCCTGCGCCGCCGGCTGGGGCATGATGGCCGCCCGCCGCGTGGGCTACACCTGGCCGGGCCTGCCGGCCCGCGGCTCGGGCCGCCGCCCGGACTGGCGGGTCGCCCTCGGGTATGTCCTGCTGGTGGCCGTGGTGGTCGTTCTCGCCGTCTGGCGCGTCGCAAGGCTCCGCTGAAGCCCCCCCGGGAGCGCGGGAAACCGTGCGCCCCTCCACGGACCCGCACCGATCCACGGGCCGACAGTCATCCACAGGCCGACGTCGGTCCGCATTCCCGCACTGATCCACGGGCCGGCACTCGTCCACAGGCCCGCACTGATCCACAGGCCCCCAGCGGAGCGCCCCCGCTCCCGTACGATCGAGGAATGAGCACGCGGATCGCCTTCCTCAAGGGTCACGGCACCGAGAACGACTTCGTGATCGTCCCTGACCCCGAGAACACCCTCGACCTCACGCCCGCCGCCGTCGCCGCCCTGTGCGACCGCCGCGCCGGCATCGGCGCCGACGGGGTGCTGCACGTCGTGCGGTCCGCCGCGCACCCGGAGGCCAAGGGGATGGCCGGCGAAGCGGACTGGTTCATGGACTACCGCAACGCCGACGGCTCGGTCTCCGAGATGTGCGGCAACGGAGTGCGTGTGTTCGCGCGCTACCTCCAGCAGGCGGGACATGTGGCCGAGGGGGACACCGCGATCGCCACCCGCGGGGGTGTGAAGTCCGTGCACATCGCCAAGAACGGTGAGATCACCGTCGGCATGGGCCGCGCCCGCCTCCCCGAGGGGGACGTGACGGTGAACGTCGGCGAGCGCAACTGGCCCGCGCGCAACGTGAACATGGGAAACCCGCACGCGGTCGCCTTCGTGGACGACCTCGCGCACGCCGGTGACCTGTACTCCCCGCCGCCGTTCAGCCCGCCCTCGGCCTACCCCGACGGCGTGAACGTCGAGTTCGTCGTCGACCGCGGCCCCCGCCACGTCGCGATGCGCGTACACGAGCGCGGATCCGGCGAAACCCGCTCCTGCGGCACGGGCGCGTGCGCCGTCGCCGTGGCCACCGCCCGGCGCGACGGCGCCGACCCGGCCGTCACCGGCACCCCGGTGACGTACACCGTGGACGTGCTCGGCGGACGCCTCGTCATCACCGAACACCCCGACGGGGAGATCGAGATGACGGGACCGGCCGTGATCGTCGCCGAGGGAGAGATCGACAGCGAGTGGCTGGAAAGCACGCTCCGCTGATCTGAGAGAACCGGGGCGACGGCGGCTCCGGACCCCCAGGTCCAGCGTGTCCGGGCGGCCGGGGCCGATCGAAAGCGCGGCCGAACGGCGGTCTGAGGCAGGGCAGGTGGCGTAAAACCTAAACCTCCTCCTCGTCGCTCGAATGGGTGATCCGTTTCACGCTCGGCGGGAGGCGGTCGGTCGCACGTGGTGGGCTCGGTAGCATCAAGCACCGGCACGGACGGGGGAAAGTCGCCTTCCCTGAGCCGTGTATGCCCTGGGGCCCCGTCCGCCGGTCCACGAGCCGGAGGTGCCCATGAGTGCGGAGGCCACGAACCCCGCGAGTCCTGGCCCGGTAGCGCCCACAGCTTCCACGGCGCCGACCGTGCCCACGGCGGTCCGCAGGAAGTCCCGGCCGCGCATCGACCTGCGCCGGCTCGGACGGGCCGCGCTGCTGGGCCCCACGACGCGCGGGAAGCTGCCCGACGCCATCGGCCACGTCGTCGAGGTGCACCGCGCCCACCACCCCGACGCGGATCTCGAACCCCTGCGCCGCGCCTACGTCCTCGCGGAGTCCTCGCACCGCGGCCAGATGCGCAAGAGCGGGGAGCCGTACATCACGCACCCACTGGCCGTGACCCTCATCCTGGCCGAACTCGGCGCCGAGACGACCACCTTGACGGCCTCTCTGCTCCACGACACGGTCGAAGACACCGAGGTGACGCTGGACCAGGTGCGGGAACAGTTCGGCGAGGAGGTTCGCTATCTCGTCGACGGTGTGACGAAACTCGAGAAGGTCGGCTACGGGGCCGCCGCCGAACCCGAGACCTTCCGCAAGATGCTCGTCGCCACCGGCAGCGACGTGCGCGTGATGTCGATCAAACTCGCCGACCGCCTCCACAACATGCGCACCCTCGGCGTGATGCGCCCCGAGAAACAGGCGCGGATCGCCAAGGTCACCCGCGACGTCCTCATCCCGCTCGCCGAACGCCTCGGCGTGCAGGCCCTGAAGACCGAGCTGGAGGACCTCGTCTTCGCCATCCTGCACCCCGAGGAGTACGAGCACACCAGGGAACTCATCGCCGCGAACACGGCCCACCCCGACGACACCCTCGGGGAGATCGCCGACGAGGTCCGAGGGGTTCTGCGCGAGGCGGACATCCCCGCCGAAGTCCTCATCCGCCCGCGCCACTTCGTCTCCGTCCACCGCGTCGCCCGCAAGCGTGGCGAACTGCGCGGCGCCGACTTCGGCCGCCTGCTGGTGCTCGTGAACGAGGACGCGGACTGCTACGGCGTCCTCGGCGAGCTCCACACCTGTATGACCCCGGTCGTCTCGGAGTTCAAGGACTTCATCGCCGTACCGAAGTTCAACCTGTACCAGTCACTCCACACCGCCGTGGCCCGCGCGGACGGACAGGTCGCCGAGGTCCTCATCCGCACCCACCAGATGCACAAGGTCGCCGAGGCCGGCGTGATCGCCCTCGGCAACCCCTACGCGCCTCCCGCCGAGGACCAGTCACAGACCGCCGACGGCGAGCGCGCCGACCCCACCCGCCCGGGCTGGCTCTCCCGCCTCCTCGACTGGCAGCAGGCGGCCCCCGACCCCGACACCTTCTGGTCCACCCTGCGCGAGGACCTCGCCCAGGACCGTGAGATCACCGTCTTCCGGCCCGACGGCGGCACCCTGGGTCTGCCCGAGGGAGCCACGTGCGTGGACGCGGCGTACGCCCAGTACGGCGAGGACGCCCACGCCTGTATCGGCGCCCGCGTCAACGGCCGCCTCGCGACCCTCAGCACCGTCCTCAGGGACGGCGACACCGTCCAGCTCCTCATGGGGCAGGACCCGGCCTCCGAGCCCTCCCGCGAATGGCTGGAGCACGCCCACACGCCCGCCGCGCGCATCGCCATCCAGCGGTGGCTGGCCACACACCCCGGCGACATCGCTTCCGGTGCCCGCCCGGCGGACGGTGGAGCGGCCACGGCCGCCACCGGCCACACCATGGAGGGCGCGGGCCCGTCGCAGGACGCACCCTCCGCACGCCCCACGAACAGTGCGCCGACCGCGCGCCCCGCGCGCAAGGCCTCCGCCACACGTCCCGGAAACCGTGCGGACCACGCCCCCTCCGGACACCCGGCGAGCAGAGCCCCCGCGGCCCGCCCGCGCGGTGCCGACGTCCTCGTGGACGCGCCCGGAGCCGTCGTACGGCTCGCCGGGTGCTGTACTCCCGTACCGCCCGACGAGATCACCGGCTTCGCGGTACGCGGGGGAGCGGTGACCGTCCACCGCGCGGGGTGCGCGACAGCGGCGCACATGAAGAGCCTGGGGCGCGCGGAGATCGACGTGCGCTGGGGGGACACCGCCGAGTGCCGGGTCACCCTCGTCGCTGAATCGTTCGGCCGCCCCCACCTCCTCGCCGACCTCACCGAGGCGATCGCACTGGAAGGCGCCGAGATCGTCTCCGCGACCGTGGAACCGCCCAGCCAGCAGCGGGTACGCCACACATACACCCTCCAGCTCCCGGACGCGGCCCACCTCCCGGTCCTCATGCGCGCGATGCGCGACGTTCCCGGGGTGTACGACGTGAGTCGGGCCCAGGCACCGACGACGACCTGAGCACCGGGGCGAGCGCCGGCAGCGTGCCGCCCGCTTCGGAAAGTGCCGAAGCGGGCTCCACCGGATCCTCAGGACTCGCCGGATCCTCAGGACTCGCCGGGCCCACCAGACCGACCAGATCCTCCAGTCCCTCCGTGCCTTCCCGGCCTTCCTGGAAACGGCTCCCCGCGGCCAACTCGTTCGGGTGGGCCGGGCGCGCGTCGCCGCCGCAGGGGGCGGGGGCGCTGGTAGCGGTGGTGCATGCTGCTCACCCCCCGTACGCGCCCCAGCGCCGGCCCGCGCGCGACCTCGCTGCCGGGTGCCACCACACCCCGGCCTTTCCGACGGTCCCTCCGGCTCCGGAAGGCGGCCCTGCTCGCCTCCGCCGTCAGCGTCTGCCTCCTCGCCGCAAGCGCATCCGCCGAACCCCTGGGTGTCGGCGACCGGCTCTTCCCGTATCTGGGCAACCCGGGCTACGACGTGGCGTCGTACGACCTGTCCTTCACCTACCCGGGCACCAACGACAAGCCGCTGCAGGCCGTCACGACCATCTACGCCCGGACCACCACCGAGCTGGACCGCATCAACCTCGACTTCGCGCACGGCACGGTCGAGTCCGTCGATGTCGACGGCCGCCCCGCCGGCTTCACCAGCGCCGACGAGGATCTGGTCGTCACACCGGACAAGCCGCTCCACCTGGGCACCTGGACCCGGATCACCGTGCGGCACACCAGCAACCCCGTCGCGGCCAAGAACGAGGAAGGCGGCTGGGTGCGCACCTCCGACGGTCTTGCCATGGCGAACCAGGCCGACGCCGCCCACCTGGTCTTCCCGTGCAACGACCACCCGTCCGACAAGGCGATGTTCACCTTCCGGATCACCGCGCCGAAGGACTACACGGCCGTCGCCAACGGTCTGCCGGCCGGGGCGGACCGGAGCGGTGACACCACCACCTGGACCTACCGCTCCGAGCACCCCATGGCCACCGAACTCGCCCAGGTGTCCATCGGCCGTTCCGACGTCCTGCACCGCCGGGGCCCGCACGGGCTGCCGGTCCGGGACGTCGTCCCCAGCGCGGACCGCAAGGCGCTCGAACCCTGGCTCGCGAAGACGCCCGAC
The DNA here is from genome assembly GCF_053595235.1 of Streptomyces sp. NPDC002520. Classification (NCBI taxonomy): domain Bacteria; kingdom Bacillati; phylum Actinomycetota; class Actinomycetes; order Kitasatosporales; family Streptomycetaceae; genus Streptomyces; species Streptomyces sp. NPDC002520. Next base: position 65,785 of record NZ_JBSFXG010000001.1, read on the forward strand.
CAGATCGCCTGGATGGAGAGCAAGGTCGGCCCCTTCCCGTTCGAGACCTACGGCGTGCTCATGGCCCAGGCCTCCACAGGGTTCGAGCTGGAGACGCAGACCCTCTCCCTCTTCGAGAAGGGCCTGTTCACCGAGCCCGCCTACCCCAAGTGGTACCTCGAGTCGATCATGGTGCACGAGCTGTCACACCAGTGGTTCGGCGACAGCGTCAGCCCTCGGACCTGGTCCGACGTCTGGCTGAACGAGGGGCACGCGACCTGGTACGAGGCCCTCTACTCGGAGGAGAAGGCGAACCGGCCGATGGAGGACCGGATGAAGGCCGCCTACAGCGCCTCCGACCGATGGCGCGCCTCCGGTGGTCCGCCCGCCGAGCCCAAGGTGCCCGCCCCCGGCCAGAAGATCAGCATCTTCCGCCCCAGCATCTACGACGGAGCCGCCCTGGTGCTGTACGCCCTTCGCCAGGAGATCGGCCGGCCTGCCTTCGAACGGCTGGAGAAGGCATGGGTCCAGGACCATCGGGACTCCACCGCCACCACCGCCGACTTCGTCCGCCTCGCCTCGGCCATCGGTGGCCGAGACCTGACCGGCTTCTTCCAGGCCTGGCTCTACGGCGAGAAGACCCCGCCGATGCCCGGCCACCGCGACTGGAAGTCCACGGAGCCGGCGAAAACAGCGAAGAAGGCCACGAAGGCCAAGAAGGTCAATGCGGCCAAGTCGGCCAAGTCGGCCAAGTCGGCGAAGTCTGCCGGGGCGGGCGGGGCCACCAAGTCAGGCAAGGACACCAAGGCGGCCGCGGAGCGCACGACGCGATGACCCGCCCGATCAGGGCTCTGCCCCGCGATAACACGGTGACGAGACGAGCCGTGCCGTGCGACCATCTCCGGGTCGGCGCGGCACGGGACACGGGAATCTCCCGGGGTACTCGTGCGTTGTCATACATGACCGCCGATGTCACGAACGCCGAATCGGCCCCCCCCAACGACGTAAGGATCCAATGACCTCCTCTTCTTCCCCTTCCCAGGACACCAAGCGCCTCGCGCACGACTACCCCGAGGGCCTTCGGGCCGATGCCCTGATGGAAGAGGACGTCGCCTGGAGCCATGAGATCGACGGGGAGCGTGACGGCGAACAGTTCGACCGCTCCGAGCGTGCGGCCCTGCGACGCGTCGTCGGCCTCTCCACCGAGCTGGAGGACGTCACCGAGGTCGAGTACCGGCAGCTCCGCCTGGAGCGTGTCGTACTCGTCGGCGTGTGGACCACGGGCACCTCCGAGGACGCGGACAACTCCCTCGCCGAGCTGGCCGCCCTCGCCGAGACGGCGGGTGCGCTGGTGCTCGACGGTGTCATCCAGCGCCGCGACAAGCCGGACGCGGCCACCTACATCGGCTCCGGCAAGGCCCTGGAGCTGCGTGACATCGTCATCGAGACGGGCGCCGACACGGTCATCTGCGACGGTGAGCTCAGCCCCGGCCAGCTGATCCAGCTCGAGGACGTCGTCAAGGTCAAGGTCATCGACCGTACGGCCCTGATCCTGGACATCTTCGCCCAGCACGCCAAGTCCCGAGAGGGCAAGGCGCAGGTCTCGCTCGCGCAGATGCAGTACATGCTGCCGAGGCTCCGAGGCTGGGGTCAGTCGCTGTCCCGCCAGATGGGCGGCGGCAAGGGCGGCGGCCTCGCCACCCGTGGTCCCGGTGAGACCAAGATCGAGACTGACCGGCGCCGGATCCGCGAGAAGATGGCGAAGATGCGCCGGGAGATCGCGGACATGAAGACCGGCCGCGAGATCAAGCGCCAGGAGCGCCGTCGCAACAAGGTGCCGTCCGTCGCCATCGCGGGCTACACCAACGCCGGCAAGTCCTCGCTGCTCAACCGCCTCACGGGCGCCGGCGTCCTGGTCGAGAACGCCCTGTTCGCGACCCTGGACCCGACCGTCCGCCGCGCGGAGACCCCGAGCGGCCGCCTGTACACCCTCGCGGACACCGTCGGCTTCGTCCGGCATCTGCCGCACCACCTGGTCGAGGCGTTCCGCTCCACCATGGAGGAGGTCGGTGACGCCGACCTGATCCTGCACGTGGTGGACGGCTCGCACCCGATCCCGGAGGAGCAGCTTGCCGCCGTGCGCGAGGTGATCCGGGACGTCGGCGCCACCGACGTGCCCGAGATCGTCGTGATCAACAAGGCGGACGCGGCCGACCCGCTGGTCCTCCAGCGGCTGCTGCGGGTGGAGAAGCGCTCCATCGCGGTCTCGGCCCGCACCGGGCAGGGCATCGAGGAACTGCTCGCGCTGATCGACAACGATCTGCCCCGCCCCTCGGTCGAGATCGAGGCGCTCGTTCCGTACACGCACGGCAAGCTCGTCGCCCGCGCCCACACCGAGGGCGAGGTGCTCTCCGAGGAGCACACCGCGGAGGGCACGCTGCTCAAGGTCCGGGTGCACGAGGAACTGGCGGCGGACCTGGCGCCGTACGTCCCCGCGTCATCGGTCTGACCTGTCGACGATCCGGCCCTCCGAGGGTTCGCCCCTTTGGAGGGCTCGGCTCTTCGAGGGCCCGAGCGCGCGGGGCCCGGCCCCGCACAACTCGTACGACAGGAAGGCCCGCCACCCTCTCCCGGGTGGCGGGCCTTCCTCATGCTGGCGGCGCCGTCACTGACCGCCGTAGGTCTTGCTCATGTTCTGGTAGAGCGACTCGGCCTCCTTGCCGAGCTGCGGGCCGGCCAGCCAGGTGTTGGTGACCGGGCCGATCGAGGTGTTCGACACCAGCTCGGTCTTGCCGTTCACCACCCGGAACCAACCACCGCCGGCGGAGCCGCCGGTCATCGTGCAGCCGATGCGGTACATCGTCGGCAGCGTCGGGTTCAGCGACAGCCGGCCCGGCCGGTCGAGGCACTTGAACATCTTCAGCCCGTTGTAGGGCGGTGCCGCCGGGTAGCCCCAGGCGCCCATCGTGTCGACCTCGGTGGCGGACGGCGCCGAGAAGTCGACGTCCAGCGCCTTGCCGACCGTCTCCTCCAGGGACTTCGAGCCGGACTCGGGCTTCACGTGCAGCACCGCGTAGTCGTACGCCGCGCCGTCACCGCCCGTCTCCGAGCCGCCCTGGATCCACTCGTTCGAGGTCGAGGCCAAGTTCGCCCACCAGGCGCCGTACGGGGCGATCTCGGAGGACGGTGCGTTCGACAGCCCGAACTCGGACTTGCCGAGGTCTGAAGGTTCCTGTGAGAGACCTGGCCGCCGCCCGTCACCCTGCCGTGTGCGCGGGTCCGCTACTGACCGGCGAACTGCTTGCTGACCGAGTCGTACACGCCCTTGGCCACCGGACCCAGTCGCGGACCGGCCAGCCAGCCCGCGGACACCGGGCCGATCGAGGTGTTGGACACCAGGGCGGGCCTGCCGTCCGAGCCCGTCTCCACCCAACCGCCGCCGGAGGAACCGCCGGTCATCGTGCAGCCGATGCGGTACATCGTCGGGTCGGTCTTGTTGAGCGACAGCCTGCCCGGCTTGTCCTGGCACTGGTACAACAGCTGACCGTCGTACGGCGGCGCGGCCGGGTAGCCGCTCGCCGTGATGCTCTCCACCTGCGGCACGGCCGGGGCGTTGAAGTTCACCGGAAGCGCACCGCCGACGGTCTCCTCCAGCGACCTGCCGGCGTTGCCCTGCTCCGGGGTCACATGGATCACGGCGAAGTCGTACGACGCACCGTTGCCGCCGGTCTGGCCACCCTGGTCGATCCACTGCTGCGAGGTCTTGGCCGCGTTCGCCCACCAGACGCCGTACGGGGCGATCTGGTCCCGGCCGGCCTTGTTCAGCTTGTCGGTCGACATGGCCTGATTGTTGTACGACGGCACGAAGGCGATGTTGCGGTACCAGCCGCCCTTCTTGCCGGCGTGCACACAGTGGCCCGCCGTCCAGATGAGGTTGGACTTGCCCGGGTGCGCCGGGTCCGCCACGACTGTCGCCGAGCAGACCATCGTGCCCTCGGGGGAGTCGAAGAACACCTTCCCCGACGTGGCCGCGTTGGTGTGGTACGGCGACTTCGCCGCCTGCGCCTTCACCGCCGCCGGAGTCGGGTCCGTCACCCCCTGGTCACCGGAGATGTCGTTCTCGTCGACGCCCTTGTCCTTGTCCGGGTCGTTGGCGCCGCGCATCCGGTCCGGGTCCCACAGACCCTTGATGATCGGGTTGACGAAGTCGTTGGCCTCGCGCAGCCAGTCGTCCTTGTTCCAGTTCTTCCAGGCGCCGTCCTTCCACTTGTCGATGTCGATCCCGTGCTCCTTGAGCTTCTGCCTGATGTCGGCCGGGATCTGGACCTTTCCGTCGCCGGCCGCGGTCGCGGTGGCGCTCGGCTTGCCGTCGGCGTTGTCGTCACCGTCGCCGTTGCACGCGGTGGCGGTCAGCGCCAGCGCCGAGACGAGGGCGACCGTCGCCAGCACGGGGGAGGTTCTGCGGGGCGCGCCCCTCCCGCGGCGGACGGTGAACGACGGCCGTATGGATCGCATGGTCTTTATTCCCCCTGATGTGAAGGTACTTGGTGCTTCAGGCCGACACCGGCACGGAACTCGTGGAGAACTCACACCGGTCCCGCGGCCGGCTGGAACGAGATCTCACACTATGCGTTCGTCGTGGGGGACTTTCGATGGAAGGGCAACGGTTCCGTCACGGCAAGGATCTTGAGGCAACCCGTAACCACCAGGCCGGTGCGGGGTTGGTAGCGGTGGGGATCCTGATGCCTGTCTCCGGGCCCCGCCCATCAACTCGCCTGTGAACAGCGGGAGGACAGCGAGCCGTGGCCGTGACCGAGTCGGTGGCTGAAGGCGCCCACAGGGAAGCCCGTGCCGTGCACGAGGGGATTCTCAGACGCCAGTCGGCGCGTGAATCCGCGGCACGGACCTATGCGCGGGCCCTGCCCATCGTGCCCGTACGGGCGCGCGGCCTGACCATCGAGGGCGCCGACGGCCGCCGCTACCTGGACTGCCTCTCCGGCGCCGGAGCGCTCGCCCTCGGCCACAACCACCCCGTGGTGCTGGAGGCCATCCGCAAGGTCCTCGACTCGGGTGCCCCGCTCTCGGTGCTCGACCTGGCGACTCCGGTCAAGGACGCCTTCATCACCGAGCTGTTCCGCACCCTGCCACCCGGACTCGCCGACCGGGCCCGAGTCCAGTTCTGCGGACCGGCCGGCACCGACGCCGTCGAGGCCGCCTTCAAGCTGGTCCGGGCCGCGACCGGGCGCACGGGCATCCTCGCCTTCACCGGCGCGTACCACGGCATGACCGCCGACGCCCTGGCCGCCTCCGGCGGCGCCACCGACGTACGGTTCGCCCGCCTGCCCTATCCCCAGGACTACCGCTGCCCCTTCGGTGTCGGCGGCGCACGCGGCGCCGAACTCGCCGCCCGCTGGACGGAGTCCCTCCTCGACGACCCGAAGTCGGGCGTGCCACTGGCCGCCGGGATGATCCTCGAACCCGTCCAGGGCGAGGGCGGGGTGAACCCGGCGCCGGACGACTGGCTGCGGCGCATGCGGCAGCTCACGGCCGACCGGTCCGTCCCGCTGATCGCCGACGAGATCCAGACCGGAGTCGGCCGCACCGGGGCCTTCTGGGCGGTCGAGCACAGCGGAGTGATCCCCGACGTCATGGTCCTGTCCAAGGCCATCGGCGGCAGCCTCCCGCTGGCCGCGGTCGTCTACCACGAGGATCTCGACGTCTGGCGCCCCGGCGCCCACGCGGGAACCTTCCGCGGCAACCAGCTCGCCATGGCCGCGGGCACCGCCACCCTGGCCCACGTCCGCGAGAACGGGCTCGCCGAGCGCGCTGCCGAGCTCGGCTCCCGCATGCTCTCCCAGCTGCGCACACTCAAGAACGCGTTCGCCTGCGTGGGAGACGTCCGAGGCCGCGGACTGATGATCGGTGTCGAGCTGGTGGACCCGGAGAGCGAAGAGACCGGACGGGGTGAGTCTCCCCGTGCCGACACTCGACAGGCCGGGCAGCCCGGGGCGGACGGCGCCCGAGCTCCCCGTCCCGCAGCCCCCGAACTCGCCGCCGCCGTCCAACGGGAGTGCCTCCACCGTGGCCTGATCGTCGAACTCGGCGGCCGCCACCAAAGTGTCGTACGCCTCCTCCCACCCCTCACGATCAGCGATGAGCAGGCGGCGGCTGTGCTGGACCGCCTGACCGACGCGGTGGCAGCGGCGGCCCGCCACCACCAGGACCACGACCGCCTGCAGCGACGACACGACGGGCCGGCCGAACGCGCCGGCTGACACCCGCGAAAAGGGCGCCCCGCCATGGTGGTGCACCGGACGACGCCCTCGGCCGCGGCCGACCATGCCGTGCCGACCACCCTCACGCCACATCTCCCTCGCCCCTCCTTCCAGCACGTCCCGACGGACGGCACCGATATCCGCCCCTCCGCCGAGACTGCCCCCTCGGCGCCACCGAGGCGCTCCACCACCGTGGAAACGACGACCGAACCGACGACGCCCCCCCACAACACCCCCGGCCAACACCCGAGGAGCCGCCTTGAACGCCACCCCCGCACCCGACGGCCGCTCCGGCACCCCCGACGAAACCGGGGACCCCGGCGCCCCGCCGGCCCCCGCGCCGCGCGCCGAGTCGGTTCCCCCGCAAAAGAGACGGCAGCCGGACGCCACGCGAGGAGGAGAGTCCGGCGCCGACCCGCTGGAGGACGCGGACCCGCACACCGCCGCGCAGGCCGCCGCGGTCGAGAACCTCCTGCGCTGCTGGGTCCGCGAGACCGACCTCGCCGCCCCGGCCACCAGCACGCTCCGCATCCGTTTGTCTGCCAGCGGCACCGCACTGCTCGCACCCGTCCGCTACTGGTCCCCGACGGGCTGGCACCGCTTCGGACCACCACGTCTCGCCGACGCCCCCGAGAAGACGGCTCCCGTCGACGCCGTCACCCTCGCCGCACTGCTCTCCAGGGAGACGCCCCGATCCGAGGACGCCCCGACTCCGTTGCCGCAGTCCACCGGCGCCGACGGCACCGACCTCGTCGCCAGGGTCGCGGACTCGCAACGCCGCACCGCGACCTTCCTCCATGACCGCCGAGCGCACCCCGCCGACGGCCCGGACCTCTTTCTCAGCGCCGAACAGGCCCTGCTCCTCGGACACCCCCTGCACCCGACCCCGAAGAGCCGCGAAGGTCTCACCGACACCGAATTCCGGCAGTACTCACCGGAGTTGCGTGGTTCCTTTCCCCTGCACTGGCTGGCTGTCGCTCCCTCCCTGCTCGCGACCGACTCGGCCTGGACCGAGCGCGGCCGTCCCGTCACCGCGCAGTACCTCACCCGCCAACTCGCCGGGACCGCCCTGCCCCTGGCCGACGGGTACGCCGCCGTTCCCCTGCACCCCTGGCAGGCGCGCGACGCGCGACACCGCCCGGCGGTCGCCCGCCTGCTCGACTCCGGCCTCGTCCGCGACATCGGCCCCCTGGGCTCTCCCTGGCATCCCACCTCCTCCGTCCGAACCGTCCACCGAAGCGGTGCTCGCGCCATGCTCAAGCTGTCGCTGGGCCTGCGCATCACCAACTCCCGTCGCGAGAACCTGCGCAAGGAACTCCACCGCGGAGTCGAGGTGCACCGCCTGCTGCGCACCGGCCTGGCCAAGGAGTGGCAGGCCGTCCACCCCGGGTTCGACATCGTCCGCGACCCGGCGTGGCTCGCCGTCGACGACCCGGACGGCCTTCCCGTGCCCGGACTCGACGTCGTGATCAGGCACAACCCGTTCGTCCCGGCCGACGACGTCAGCTGCGTCGCCGGGCTCGTCTCGCCCCGCCCGCTCACCGCACCGGTCACCGACTCCGGTCCGGAGCAGGGCCCTTGGCATCTGCGGTCCCGCTTGGCCCGGCTCGTAGCCCACCTCGTCACCCGCACCGGCCGGTCCGCCGGAGCCGTGGCCACGGAGTGGTTCCTGCGCTATCTCGAGCAGGTCGTCCGCCCCGTGCTGTGGCTCGACAGCGAGGCCGGAATCGCCCTCGAGGCGCATCAGCAGAACACGCTGCTCCTGCTCGACCGCGACGGCTGGCCCGCCGGCGGCCGCTACCGCGACAACCAGGGCTACTACTTCCGCGAGTCCCGACGAGCCGACCTCGACGCCCGGCTGCCCGGGATCGGCGAGCACAGCGACACCTTCGTCTCCGACGAGGTCACGGACGAACGCTTCGCGTACTACCTCGCCATCAACAACGTGTTCGGCCTGATCGGCGCGTTCGGTTCCCAGCACCTTGCCGACGAGCGGCTGCTCCTCGCGGCCTTCCGCCGCTTCCTCGCCGACGTCGCCACAGGACCCGCCCCGCTGCGTACCTCCCTGTCGGCCCACCTGCTCGACTCACCCGTCCTGCGCTGCAAGGCCAACCTGCTGACCCGGCTGCACGGCCTCGACGAACTCGTCGGCCCGGTCGACACCCAGTCGGTCTACGTCACCATCGCCAACCCCCTTCTTGCCTGAACGAACCGCACCGTCATCCACCGCCTTCCATCGTCCGAAGAGCACCGATCCACTTCGACTCCTGAGGTGCCCGCACCACCTCGACTCCCGAGGTGCTCGGTCCACCTCGACTCCCGAGGTGCTCGATCCACCTCGCCTTCCGAGAGGAGCGCACCGTGCCTCCCACCGACACGAGTGCCGGCGCCGGCTTTGGCCCCAGCCTCAGCCCCGTCCACCCGGGCCGCGCCGTTGCCGAAGAGAGCGCGGGTGCGGGTGACACCACACTCCTCGGGGACCGCGAGGACTGTGAGCACACGATGAACTTGCGCCCGCGCGAGGACTTCGCCGCTCCCCTCACCGACCCGACGGTGCACGGAACGGTCGAGGCCGACGGCCTCCTCGACCACATCCACACCTGGGGGCCGATCGACACCCTCGTGGGCCGGTTCCAGCTGGAGCCGGTCCGCGTCGAGCGGGACCTGCCGCTCGTCCACCGGTGGATGAGCGATCCCGCCGTTGCCGCATTCTGGGAACTGGACGGTCCCCGGAGCACGACGGAGCACCACCTGCGCGCCCAACTCGACGGCAACGGGGACAGCGTGCCGTGCCTCGGCGTGCTGAACGGCACTCCCATGAGCTACTGGGAGATCTATCGGGCGGACCTCGACCCGCTGGCCCGCCACTACCCGGCTCGGCCGCACGACACCGGGATCCACCTCCTGGTCGGAGGCTCGGCCGACCGAGGACGAGGACTGGGCTCGATCCTGATCAGAGCCGCGGCCGACGTGATTCTGACCCACCGCTCCGCCTGCGCACGAGTGGTAGCGGAGCCCGACCTGCGCAACACCCCCTCCGTCGCCGCTTTCCTGAACGCGGGTTTCCGGTTCGCGGCCGAGATCGACCTGCCCGGTAAGCGGGCCGCCCTCATGATCCGGGACCGAGACCTGCGTGATGTTCTGTAACCCTGCGTGGTCGAGCGCTCGCATGTTGTACGAACGGCGATCCGCTCGGGTTCCCGCTGCACCCGCTCATTCGGAAAAATTCTCAGAAGTCGTGCCGAGCCGCTGGGGCCACTCCGCCGCACCGCCCCGGCAAGGGCGTCGGCCCCACCCCGCCCAGGAGCCCCGGCCGTGATCCCACCCGCCGCCCCCGTCGTGATCGCCCGTTTGTCAGTGCCGGGCCGTAGGGTGGTCGGGCTATGACGAAGCCCTCACTCCCCGAACTCCTGCATGCCGCCGTCGCAGCCGTCGGCGGTACGGAGCGCCCCGGCCAGGTCACGATGGCCGAAGCGGTCGCCGAAGCGATCGACGACGGATCCCACCTGCTGGTCCAGGCCGGCACCGGCACCGGAAAGTCGCTCGGCTATCTCGTGCCCGCGCTCGCGCACGGGGAGCGCGTGGTCGTCGCCACGGCCACGCTCGCACTGCAGCGCCAGCTCGTGGAGCGCGACCTGCCGCGTACGGTCGACGCCCTGCAGCCGCTGCTGCGGCGCCGGCCCGAGTTCGCGATGCTCAAGGGCAGGTCGAACTATCTGTGCCTGCACCGCCTGCACGAGGGTGTCCCGCAGGATGAGGAGGACGGCCTCTTCGACCAGTTCGAGGCGGCCGCGCCCACCAGCAAGCTCGGCCAGGATCTGCTGCGGATGCGCGACTGGGCCGACGAGACCGAGACCGGTGACCGGGACGACCTGACGCCGGGCGTCTCCGACCGGGCCTGGGCCCAGGTGTCGGTGTCGTCGCGGGAGTGCCTGGGCGCGACGAAGTGCGCCTACGGCGCCGAGTGCTTCGCGGAGATGGCGCGGGAGCGGGCCAAGCTCGCCGAGGTAGTCGTCACCAACCACGCTCTGCTGGCCATCGACGCCATCGAAGGCGCCCCCGTGCTGCCTCAGCACGAGGTCCTGATCGTGGACGAGGCGCACGAACTCGTCTCCCGGGTCACCGGTGTCGCCACCGGCGAGCTCACGCCGGGCCAGGTCAACCGTGCCGTGCGCCGGGCGGCGAAGCTCGTCAACGAGAAGGCCGCCGACCAGCTCCAGACCGCCGCCGAGGGCTTCGAGCGGCTGATGGAGCTGGCCCTTCCGGGCCGTCTGGAGGAGATCCCGGAGGACCTCGGCTATGCGCTGATGGCGTTGCGAGACGCGGCCCGCACGGTGATCTCCGCGATCGGTTCGACTCGCGACAAGTCGGTCCAGGACGAGGATGCGGTCCGCAAGCAGGCGCTGGCTTCCGTGGAGACGGTCCACGACGTGGCGGAGCGGGTGCTGAACGGCTCGGAGTGGGACGTCGTCTGGTACGAGCGTCACGACCGCTTCGGCGCCTCCCTGCGCGTCGCCCCCATGTCGGTCTCCGGGCTGCTGAGGGAGAAGCTGTTCGCCGACCGGAGCGTCGTCCTCACCTCGGCCACGCTCAAGCTGGGTGGTGACTTCAACGGCGTCGGCGCCTCCCTGGGGCTCGGTCCCGAGGGCACGGAGGGCGAGGATCTGCCGCCGTGGAAGGGCGTCGACGTCGGCTCGCCCTTCGACTACCGCAAGCAGGGCATCCTCTATGTCGCCAAGCACCTCGCGCGCCCCGCGCGGGACGGCGATCGCGCCGACATGCTCGACGAGTTGACGGAGCTGATCCAGGCCGCCGGCGGTCGCACCCTCGGGCTGTTCTCGTCCATGCGGGCCGCCCAGCTCGCCGCGGAGGAACTTCGCTCCCGGATCCCCGAGTTCCCGATCCTCCTCCAGGGCGAGGAGACGCTCGGCGAGTTGATCAAGAACTTCGCGGCCGACCCCGCCACCTGCCTGTTCGGCACGCTGTCCTTGTGGCAGGGCGTCGATGTCCCGGGCCCGAGCTGTCAGCTCGTCGTCATGGACAAGATTCCGTTCCCGCGTCCCGACGACCCTCTGATGAGTGCCCGCCAGAAGACGGTCGAGGACGCGGGCGGCAACGGCTTCATGGCGGTCGCCGCCACCCATGCGGCCCTGCTCATGGCGCAGGGCGCCGGCCGTCTCGTGCGGGCTTCCGGGGACCGCGGTGTGGTCGCCGTACTGGACCAGCGGCTCGCCACCGCGCGGTACGGCGGGTACCTGAAGGCGTCGCTGCCCGACTTCTGGTTCACCACGGACCGGAACCAGGTGCGCAAGTCGCTCACGGCGATCGACGCGGCGGCGAAGCAGGCGGAGGAGCAGGCGCAGGTGTAGGCCTTTGGCCCCTGGGCTGTAGGGCTGCCCGCGGCTGAACCGCACGCGGTTCAACGGGCCAGGGGCTGGGCGGTGGCTCCGCCCGGAGCCGAACGCACAGGACCCCGGAACCGGCGCAGGGGTTCCGGGGTCCGGTCAGGGGGACGAGCCGAGGGGCCCGCCGCAGGCGTCAGACGCGCCGCAGCACGGCGACGACCTTGCCCAGGATGGTCGCGTCGTCGCCGGGGATGGGTTCGTAGGCGGAGTTGTGCGGGAGGAGCCAGACGTGGCCGTCTTCGCGCTTGAAGCGTTTGACCGTGGCTTCGCCGTCGAGCATGGCCGCCACGATGTCGCCGTTCTCGGCGACCGGCTGACGGCGGACCGTGACCCAGTCACCGTCACAGATCGCGGCCTCGATCATGGAGTCGCCGACGACCTTGAGAACGAACAGTTCGCCGTCACCGACGAGCTGACGGGGGAGGGGGAAGACGTCCTCGACCGACTCTTCGGCGAGGATCGGGCCACCGGCGGCGATGCGGCCGACCAGCGGGACGTACGACGCGGCGGGCTTGCCGGCCGTGTCCGTGGGCTGCACGGTCATGGCCTGGTCGGAACCGCGCACCTCGTACGCGCGCGGGCGGTGCGGGTCACGGCGCAGGAAGCCCTTGCGCTCCAGTGCCATCAGCTGGTGCGCGACCGAGGACGTGCTGGAGAGTCCGACGGCCTGGCCGATCTCCCGCATCGACGGCGGATAGCCGCGTCGCTGCACGGAGTCCCGGATGACTTCGATCACCCGGCGCTGACGGTCGGTGAGTCCGGAGCTGTCCGCCCGGATGCCTGGAGGTCGGCCCGGCAGAGAGCGCTTGTGCGCCTCTGGATGCGTGGTTTCGTTCAACGCGTGTACCGGCTCGACTCGGCCCTGGGAGCGGTCCTGGGCACTGATGGTGGCGCTGTCTGCGGTGGTGGTCACGTCGGCCCCTCTCGATGGTCTCCCTGCTGGACAACGGTAGTTGCTTTCGAAAGGTTGCGCCAAACACACGTTCGAGTGAAAAAGTGCGATTCACCTGACGCGATCATGTGTCCGGGTGTATGGCTACCGCGACCTCTGACGGGCAAAAGCGCCCATTGTTGTACTCTTCACCGCTGGGGTCGGTGACCTCGTGAGTCGGACCCCAGTGTGCCATCCGGAATTCCGCCGACCGGGATCCGGGTCCCTTCTGCGTCGGAGCCCCACGCGTCCTCCGTGTGGCGCCCACGGTATCTCCGTAAGTGCCCCAGTGGTACGGATGTGCGTCCGCGTGTTCGCCTCCGGTGTTCGCTGAGTGCCGGATGCGTGGCTCTCCGTAGCGACACGCGAGTCTTCCTCGGTGTATGCGCCGATCCCCACATCTAGTGGTTGGATGGCTATAGCGGCCCACAAGTTGTGGTTTTCCTTGGACCCCGGGTCTTCGAGGTCTCCGCGATCGCCTATGCTTGGGGCTGCTTCGAGGGGCCTGTGAGGCCCGGCGAGGCTATTGAGTCTGCTGTGAGGAGGGTTGGAGATCATGCACTGCCCCTTCTGCAGGCATCCCGACAGCCGCGTGGTCGACAGTCGTACGACCGACGACGGCACGTCGATCCGCAGGCGCCGCCAGTGCCCTGACTGCTCCCGTCGTTTCACGACCGTGGAGACGTGCTCGCTCATGGTGGTCAAGCGGTCCGGAGTCACCGAACCTTTCAGCCGCACCAAGATCATCAATGGCGTGCGCAAGGCGTGCCAGGGGCGGCCTGTCACCGAGGACGCGCTCGCCCAGCTCGGCCAGCGGGTCGAGGAGGCGGTGCGGGCCACCGGAAGCGCCGAGCTGACCACTCACGACGTGGGTCTGGCCATACTCGGCCCGCTGCAGGAGCTCGACCTCGTCGCCTACCTGCGATTCGCCTCCGTCTACCGGGCGTTCGACTCGCTCGAGGACTTCGATGCGGCCATCGCGGAACTGCGGGAAGCGACAGGAGACCCCGCCGCGAACGGCGAGGACGCCGGAGTGGGGAGCCAGGAAGACGAACGCGGGCCCGGTCGGACCGTCGAGGTCCCGGTGCCCGCCAACGCCGCCGACTGACCGGCGGGCGGGAAACCGGGAGGAGAACCGGATTCCGGCCGGAGGGCGGCGAACGAAGACCTGTTGCGGGTGGCAGTTGAGGGTGCCCGCGACACAAGACAGAACACCGTGCCACGGGAACAAACGGGGCACTTCAGGGCGTTTTCGCCCGTAGAGGGAGGCGGCATGACAGAGACGGCGAGCGGTCCGGCACGAGGTTCCCGAGCCAAGGGCGCCAAGGCCAACAAGGGACTGCGTATCGAGCGCATCCACACGACCCCCGGCGTACACCCGTATGACGAGGTGGAGTGGGCGCATCGTGACGTCGTCATGACCAACTGGCGCGACGGCTCGGTCAATTTCGAGCAGCGTGGCGTCGAGTTCCCCGACTTCTGGTCGGTGAACGCGGTCAACATCGTCACCAGCAAGTACTTCCGTGGTGCCGTGGGCACCCCGCAGCGCGAGGTCAGCCTCAAGCAGCTGATCGACCGCATCGTGAAGACGTACCGGAAGGCGGGCGAGGACTACAAGTACTTCGCGTCGCCCGCCGACGCCGAGATCTTCGAGCACGAGCTGGCCTACGCCCTCCTGCACCAGATCTTCAGCTTCAACAGCCCCGTCTGGTTCAACGTCGGCACCCCGCAGCCCCAGCAGGTCTCCGCCTGCTTCATCCTGTCCGTCGACGACTCCATGGAGTCGATCCTCGACTGGTACAAGGAAGAGGGCATGATCTTCAAGGGCGGCTCCGGCGCCGGCCTGAACCTCTCCCGCATCCGCTCCTCCAAGGAGCTGCTCTCCTCCGGCGGCAACGCCTCCGGCCCCGTCTCCTTCATGCGCGGCGCCGACGCCTCCGCCGGCACCATCAAGTCCGGTGGCGCCACCCGCCGTGCCGCCAAGATGGTCGTGCTCGACGTCGACCACCCCGACATCGAGGACTTCATCGAGACCAAGGTCAAGGAAGAGGAGAAGATCCGCGTCCTGCGCGACGCGGGCTTCGACATGGACCTGGGCGGCGACGACATCACGTCCGTCCAATACCAGAACGCCAACAACTCGGTCCGCGTGAACGACGAGTTCATGAAGTCGGTCGAGGCGGGCGGCAACTTCGGCCTGCGCGCCCGTATGACCGGCGAGGTCATCGAGGAGGTCGACGCCAAGGCGCTCTTCCGCAAGATCGCCGAGGCCGCCTGGGCCTGCGCCGACCCGGGCATCCAGTACGACGACACCATCAACAACTGGCACACCTGCCCCGAGTCCGGCCGGATCACCGCGTCGAACCCGTGCAGCGAGTACATGCACCTGGACAACACGTCCTGCAACCTGGCCTCGTTGAACCTGATGAAGTTCCTCAAGGACGACGGCAAGGGCACCCAGTCCTTCGAGACCGAGCGCTTCCAGAAGGTCGTCGAGCTGGTCATCACCGCGATGGACATCTCGATCTGCTTCGCGGACTTCCCGACCCAGAAGATCGGCGAGAACACGCGCGCGTTCCGCCAGCTCGGCATCGGCTACGCCAACCTCGGCGCCCTGCTGATGGCCACCGGCCACGCGTACGACTCCAACGGCGGCCGCGCCCTGGCCGGCGCCATCACCTCCCTGATGACGGGTACGGCCTACCGTCGCTCCGCCGAGCTGGCCGCGGTCGTCGGCGCCTACGACGGCTACGCCCGTAACGCCGACGCCCACAAGCGCGTCATGAAGCAGCACTCCGACGCCAACGGCACCGCCGTGCGCATGGACGACCTGGACACCCCGGTGTGGGCCGCCGCCACCGAGGCCTGGCAGGACGTCCTGCGCCTCGGCGAGCAGAACGGTTTCCGTAACTCCCAGGCGTCCGTCCTCGCCCCGACCGGCACCATCGGTCTGGCGATGTCCTGCGACACCACCGGTGTCGAGCCCGACCTCGCGCTGGTGAAGTTCAAGAAGCTCGTCGGTGGCGGCTCGATGCAGATCGTCAACGGCACCGTCCCGCAGGCCCTGCGCCGCCTGGGCTACCAGGAGGAGCAGATCGAGGCGGTCGTCGCCCACATCGCCGAGAACGGCAATGTGATCGACGCCCCGGGCCTGAAGACCGAGCACTACGAGGTCTTCGACTGCGCCATGGGCGAGCGCGCCATCTCCCCGATGGGCCACGTCCGCATGATGGCCGCGATCCAGCCGTGGATCTCCGGCGCCATCTCCAAGACGGTCAACATGCCGGAGACGGCGACCGTCGAGGAGGTCGAGGAGATCTACTACGAGGCCTGGAAGCTCGGCGTCAAGGCGCTCGCGATCTACCGCGACAACTGCAAGGTCGGCCAGCCGCTCTCTGCCAAGAAGAAGGAGGACGAGAAGGCCGAGATCGCCGAGAAGGCCGAGGACACGATCCGCACCGCGGTCGAGAAGGTGGTCGAGTACCGCCCGGTCCGCAAGCGCCTCCCGAAGGGCCGCCCCGGCATCACCACGTCCTTCACGGTCGGCGGTGCCGAGGGCTACATGACGGCCAACTCCTACCCGGACGACGGTCTCGGTGAGGTCTTCCTGAAGATGTCCAAGCAGGGCTCGACCCTCGCCGGCATGATGGACGCCTTCTCCATCGCCGTCTCGGTCGGCCTCCAGTACGGCGTGCCGCTGGAGACGTATGTCTCGAAGTTCACCAACATGCGCTTCGAGCCGGCCGGCATGACCGACGACCCGGACGTGCGGATGGCGCAGTCGATCGTCGACTACATCTTCCGCCGCCTGGCGCTGGACTTCCTGCCCTTCGAGACCCGCTCCGCGCTCGGCATCCACTCCGCCGAGGAGCGTCAGCGTCACCTGGAGACCGGCTCCTACGAGCCGACCGAGGACGAGGTCGACGTCGAGGGCCTGGCGCAGTCCGCGCCGCGCGCCCAGGAGCTGAAGGCCGTCGCCGTGCCGAAGGCCGAGGTCGAGGCGGTCGAGCCCGCCCCGAAGCAGGCGCACACCAGCGCCGAACTGGTGGAGATGCAGCTGGGCATCCAGGCCGACGCCCCGCTGTGCTTCTCCTGCGGCACGAAGATGCAGCGGGCCGGCTCCTGCTACATCTGCGAGGGCTGCGGCTCCACCAGCGGCTGCAGCTGATGACAAGCAGTATCTGAAGTGAAGTAAGGGGCGTCGGCAATCGCCGGCGCCCCTTACTTCTGCGCTGCGTCCGTAGGGCCTGCCCGTAGCCGTTGCCCCGACCGCACGGGAGTCAGGGCCGGTGTGCCCTGCCCATCACGCGGGTGAAGGTCGCCGGATCCTCGTGGAAGCCATGGATACCGGCGTGAAAGGTCCAACCGCCGGATTCGTCGCGCACGAATTCGGCGATCGTCGCCGCCGTGGCCTCGGGGACCGAGCCGAAGTCGTCCTCGGCGAGGACGGTGTAGCCCTCGCGTATACGCATGCCGGGATTCAGCACCTGGGCGAACGCCCGGTGCCCGCCTGCCTGCTGGATGACAGCGCCGATCACCACGCGCGCGTACCGGCTGTCGAGCCGGTCGAGTTCGAGCGTCATGACCTCGTCCCAGCCGAAGCCCTTGCCGTCCGTGCTGTCCCGGTTCAGAAAGATCGTGCCGTCCGGCGAGCGGCTGTCGAAGTGCACCAGATAGGCCGGTGTCCCATAGGCATCGCTCGACACGAACGTCGCGGCGATGATGTCGAGATCGGTTGGCGCCCGGCCTGCCGGACTGGGGTCCCACTTGAGTGCGACCTCGATCTTGCGGTTTCCCTTGCTGAAGCCGGTCACCGGGCTTCCCCTTCCCCCTTGTGGCTCCCTCTTCCCCAACTCCTGTGAAGTCGGGGCTTCTTGTCCATCGTGCCACGCGCGTGGGAGCGTATGCGCGGGTGATCCCCACTGGAGCGTGACCGACGCCAGGCCCGCTGGCCTTACGATGGCGCGGTGCTGGTCAAGTGGATTCGCTGCACCGTGGTGGACCGCCGCGGCTTCGAGCGGGGGCAGCGGAAATGGGCGGGGCTTCTGGGGGAGCCGGGGTTTCGGGGGCAGGGCGGAGGGTGGAGCCGACAGCGGCCCGGCGTGGCGCACATCTTCGCCTTCTGGGAGAGCCGCGCCTTCTATGACTCCTTCATGGCCCGCTCCCACGACCGCCTGGCCGCATCCCAGTCCGGCACCTTCAAGGAAGCCCAGGTCAAGCTGTTCGAGTACCGCTTCGACGTGAAGACCGGCTTCGAACCCCGCTTCACCGACACCGACCTGATCCGCGTAGCCCTGTGCCGCGTGCACGAGGAGCGCGTCGAACACTTCACCCTCATGCAGGAGAAGGTCTGGAACCCCGCGATGGCCGGCTCGCCGGGCATGATCCGCGGCATGTTCGCCGAGGCCCCCGAGCAGGAGTTCATGATCCTGTCCATGTGGCGGTCGGCTGCCGAACACGGAAAGTACCGGACCGAACGCGTGGAGCGCCTGGCGCTACGGGCCCAGACGGAGGCCGACATCGCGGCACTCTCGGGCGACATCGTCGAACTGGAGCCGTCCTGGACGGTCTGAGACGCACTGTGTGTGTGACCTACGCCGTATGGAGCCCGTACGAGTGCTCGATCGCCCCTCGCTCGATCTAGGGTTTCGGCATGGCACGACCACGGCGCATCGTCCTTGTCCGGCACGGCGAGTCAACGGGCAATGTTGATGACTCCGTCTACGAGCGGGAGCCCGACCACGCACTCGCGCTCACCGAACGCGGCTGGCGGCAGTCCGAGGAGACCGGTAAGAGGCTCCGGGAACTCTTCGGACAGGAGCGCGTGAGCGTGTACGTCTCCCCGTACCGCCGTACACACGAGACCCTCCGCGCCTTCCATCTCGACCCCGACCTGATACGGGTGCGTGAGGAACCCAGACTGCGCGAGCAGGACTGGGGCAACTGGCAGGAACGCGACGACGTACGTCTCCAGAAGACGTACCGGGACGCGTACGGCCACTTCTTCTTCCGCTTTCCGCAGGGCGAGTCCGGTGCCGACGTGTACGACCGCGTCGGAGGATTCCTGGAGAGCCTGTTCCGCAGCTTCGAGGCCCCCGACCACCCACCGAACGTCCTCCTGGTGACACACGGGCTCGCGATGCGGCTGTTCTGCATGCGCTGGTTCCACTGGTCGGTGGCGGAGTTCGAATCGCTGTCGAACCCGGGGAACGGTGAAATGCGCATGCTCGTTCTCGGGGAGGACGGCAAGTACACACTCGACCGGCCCTTCGAGCGCTGGCGAGACCCGTTTTCGTACTGGGCGAACGGCTAGAGTGGCAGGGCGATGACCGCTGACTCCTCTCCTCTCGGGCGCCTGACCCGCACCCTGGCCAGTCTGCGCGGCCTGGCAGTGGGCGACGCGCTCGGCTCACAGTTCTTCGTTCCCGCGAACTACCCCCTGCTCAAGCGGCGCGAGCTGCCCGCGGGACCCTGGCAGTGGACGGACGACACGGAGATGGCCTGCTCCGTGGTGGCCGTCCTGGCCGCCCACCAACGCATCGACCAGGACGCGCTGGCCCGCTCGTTCGCCGAGCACCACGACTTCGACCGGGGCTACGGCCCCGCGGTCAACCGGCTGCTCCGCCTCGTCCGGGAGGGCGAGGACTGGCGCGAGCTGGCTGCCGGACTCTTCAAGGGACAGGGGTCCTGGGGCAACGGCGCGGCCATGCGTATCGCCCCCCTGGGTGCCTGGTACGCCGACGATCCCGAGCAGGCGACCCACCAGGCCGAGATCTCCGCGTACCCCACGCACCAGCACCGGGAAGCCGTCGTCGGTGCCATGGCGGTCGCCGCGGCGGCTGCCATGGCCGCTTCTCCGGACGGCCCGCCCAGCCCCGAGGCACTTCTCGACGGCGTCGTCGCGCTCGTGCCGAAGAGCGCCGTCGGCGCGGGTCTGCGGCGAGCCCGGGACATGCTCGACTACGGCGACGCGGCCACGGTCGCGGCCGTCCTCGGCTGCGGTCGCCGTACGACCGCCCATGACACGGTGCCCTTCGCTCTCTGGTCCGCCGCGCGGGCCCTCGGCGACTTCGAGACGGCGTTCTGGACGACCGCCCAGGTGGGCGGCGACGTGGACACCACCTGTGCGATCGTGGGTGGCGTGCTCGCGTGCGCCAAGGCGGGGACGCCGCCGGCCGAGTGGGTGGAGCGGACCGAGGTACTGCCGGACTGGGTGCCTGCGGGGTCCTGACGGCTGGCAGTTCCGAGGTCGGCCCGGGTGGGTCCGGGATGTTGCACCGCCTCGCTTGAGAACTCTCCGTGCGCGCCGGGAACTCTGCGTGACCGCTCCCGTTCTTCGGGTATCCGCTGTCCGGCGTCGATGTCCGCGGCCGGCCGTCGGTGGCGGGCCGTCGAGTCGATCGGGATGGGTTCGATCGGCGGCCGGGGTGAGGGTCCGAGGGGGTGTGGGTGTTGTCGGTCGTGGTGAATGTGCTGGATGCGCCGGCTGCGGCGGCCCTGACATTCGTGCTGGTCGTGCTGGGCCGATTGGCGGTGTTGCTGCGGGTGTGGGGGAGGGCGCGGGCGTGGGGGCCGGTGCTGGTTTCGGTTCCTGTTCCTGTTGCTGTGATGCGGTCGGCCGGTCCGCCGCTCGTGTCCTCAGGCACTGGGCGGCGGACCGGCCGACCGCGGCTCGGCTCGGCGCCGGGCGGGTCAGCCGATGCCCGGTCCGGCGGAGCCCGCGAGGGCTTCGAGATCGCTCTTGCGGACCTTGATCACCAGCCAGGCGGTGATGAAGGCAAGGACGGCCATCGCCACTGCGGGCACGAATGCGGTGGAGATTCCGTGGGCGAGCACCTCGTGCCCCCACGGCGAGGGCAACTGCTTGGTCTTGGCGAACTCGGCCTTCTGCTCCGGCGAACCGTTCACGAGGAACTTCGGCAGCTGCTTCTTCGCCTCGTCCTTGCTGGCGGATCCGAAGACGGTCGTCAGGATGGAGAGGCCGAGCGAGCCACCCACCTGCTGCGTGGCGTTGAGCAGTCCGGAGGCCGCGCCCGCCTCGTGCTGCGCGACCCCGGAGACCGCCGTGACGGTCACGGTCACGAAGTTCAGGCCCATGCCGAAGCCGAACACCAGCATCGGGCCGAGCACTCCGCCGAGGTAGGAGCTGTCCGGTGTGATGAAGGTCTGCCAGACAAGTCCGATGACGACCAGCGTCGAGCCGGCCATCATGAACGGCTTGGGCCCGAGCGTGGGCAGGAACCGCTGCGACAGACCGGCGCCGACCGCGATCGCGGCCGTCACGGGGAGAAAGGCGAGGCCGGCCTTGATAGGGCTGTAACCGAGCACGTTCTGGACGAAGAGCACGATGTAGAAGAAGATTCCGAACATCGCCGCGGCCAGGCTCAGCATGATCACGTACGTGCCCGAGCGATTGCGGTCGGCGAACATCTTGAGCGGCGTGATCGGTTCCCTGGCCCGCAACTCGGTGAGGACGAAGGCCACCAGCAGGACCACCGCCGCCCCGAACGAGCCGAGGGTGAGTTCGTCGCGCCAGCCGTCCTCCGAGGCGCGGATGAAGCCGTACACGAGCGAGGCCATGCCGGCCGTGGACGTCAGTGCGCCCACGATGTCGAACCGGCCCGGGTGGCGCTCGGACTCGCCGATGTAGAGCGGGGTGAGTGCGGCGATCAGCAGGCCGATGGGCACGTTGACGAAGAGCACCCACCGCCAGTCGAGCCAGTCGGTCAGCACGCCGCCCGCGAGCAGGCCGATGGCACCGCCGCCTGCCGAGACGGCCGCGAACACGCCGAACGCCCGGTTGCGCTCCGGCCCTTCGGGGAACGTGGTGGTGATCAGCGCCAAAGAGGTGGGCGACGCTATCGCGCCCCCCATGCCCTGCAGGGCGCGTGCGGCCAGCAGTTGCCAGGGTTCCTGGGCGAGGCCGCCCAGGAGCGAGGCGACGGAGAACAGCAGGATGCCGGTGATGAAGACCCGTCGACGGCCGAGGATGTCACCGGCCCGGGCACCCAGGAGCAGCAGGCCGCCGAAGGTGAGTGTGTAGGCACTGACCACCCAAGTGAGGTCTGTGGTGCTGAACTTGAGAGCGTCTTGAATGTGCGGGAGCGCGATGTTCACAATCGTCGCGTCGAGTACCACCATGAGTTGGCAGGCCGCGATGACGAAGAGGGCGATGCCGGGATGCCCCTCCCGGCGGGCCGCACCCGGTTTCTGGTCCTGAAGCAGCTGAGAGGTTGTCACTATGGATCCCCCACGAAGGAGTTAGTGAACGCTCGCGTTCACTGTCGCGTCAACGGTAGTGAGTCCTCAACAGTGAACGCAAGCGTTCACTTAGATCCTCGCCGCGCGTCGTGTCCCCCTCTGCTGCGACCCGGCCTGATCCGCCCCGGAACCCCCGCTTCCCTTTGTTTGCTGGAGAAATACAGATGGTTACCTCGCGCCGCACGGCCGCTCCTGCTCAGACGGCCTCCCCTCGTCGGCGCGGTGCGGTGCTGGAGCGCGCGATCCTGGACGCCGCTCTGGAACAGCTCGGCACGGTCGGCTGGAAAGGCCTGACGATGGAGGGTGTCGCGGCCGGTGCCCAGACCGGCAAGGCCGCTGTCTATCGTCGATGGCCCTCGAAGGAGGACCTGGTCGCCGACGCGCTCGAGGCCGGACTGCCTCGCGTGCAGGACGTGCCCGACCTCGGGAGCGTTCGAGAGGACCTGTTGGCCTTGTGCCGGGTGGCCCGGGACGCCATGTACTCGCGGCCCGGTTTCGCCCTGCGGTCGGTGATTCACGAATGCGATCCCAGTCAGGCCGAGCGGTTCCATGGTGTGATCTTCGAGGGTGTGGTGGAACCGACGATCAAGCTGATTCGTGAGGTCATCACCCGTGGAATAGAACGAGGAGAGGTCCGCAGGGATGCGGCCAACGGTTACGTCTTCGACGTCCTGCCAGCGATGATGATGTACCGATCGAAGATGTGCACAAGCGAATGGAGCGACCGGGATCTCGAGGAGATGATCGACCGGCTCATGCTGCCGCTGCTGCGGCCGCACGAAGCCTGACGGCCTGAGTCGGACGTCGCGATCCCGCTCGGGGGCCGGGGTGTCGCACGGTGATCCCGGCGGCGTACGCTAAGGGCGCCATGCCGTACGAACCACCTACTCACACCGTCGAGCGCTCCCTTCGCGCCACGACCGGAGCGAAGGTCATTGCCGGTGTCGACGAGGTGGGGCGGGGTGCCTGGGCCGGACCCGTCACCGTCTGCGCGGCGATCACCGGACTCCGCCGACCGCCGCAGGGTCTGACCGACTCCAAGCTGCTGACGGTCAAACGGCGCACGGAACTGGCCGAGATACTGCGGTCGTGGGTGACGGCCTACGCTCTGGGGCATGCTTCCCCGGAGGAGATCGACGACCTGGGGATGACCGCCGCGCTGCGGCTCGCCGCGGTCCGCGCCCTGGACGCCCTGCCGGTCCGCCCCGACGCCGTGATCCTCGACGGGAAGCACGACTACCTCGGCGCCCCGTGGAAGGTGCGCACCGTGATCAAGGGCGACCGGTCGTGCGTGGTCGTCGCGGCGGCGTCGGTGATCGCCAAGGTTCAACGCGACAAAATGATGGCCGAACTGGGTATCGACCATGCAGACTTCGGGTTTGCGGACAACGCCGGGTATCCGTCGCCCGTGCACAAGGCCGCACTGGAGGAGCGGGGGCCCACCCCGTACCACCGCTTGTCGTGGGCGTATCTTGATGCGCTGCCCCAGTGGCGGCACCTCAAGAAGGTCCGCAGCTTGGCGGACGGAAGCGTTCCGGAGATCGAGGGTCAGCTCGGCTTCGACTTCTGACGGTTCCGCTCGCACTGATGTGCCCCCCGCTCATCGGCGCCGCACCAGCGTTTGATAAATATCAGCCCATGCCTCTCATTCCCGAGGAGCCTCAGATTCACGAGAGTGCCCAGGGTCCCCGCGTCACTCCGGCCACCGGCCGCACCGCGCCGACCCCCCGCCCCGTACCCGGCCCCCGCCCCGCGGCACCGCCCCGTCCCGGTCGTCCCGGCCCCCTGAGGCCCACGGCGCCGGTGCAGCGCACGCCACGTGACGCGACTCCGGCCAAGCCAGGCCCCTCGGGTCCGGCCACGTCCGCCGCCAGCGCGGCGACCCCGCAGATCCAGCTGATCCCGGCCTCGGTCGAGGGCGCGGTCGACGCCGCAGAGGAGGCGGTGGACCTGCTCCTCGACTCGGGACGCGCCCCGGGTGACGTCCTGGTGCTCACCACTGGTGCCCAGCACCCGTGGGCCGAGCATGAGTTGTCCTTCGGCGACGCCTCCTACTGGGCGCAGCACGACGCCGGCGACGACATCTTCTACGCGGACGCTGCCGCGGCCTCCCGTGCCGCGTCCCGTCCCGTGGTCGTCGTGGCCGTCAACGGTGGCCCCGCCTCCGCTGCCGCCTCGGCCCTTCCGCTGGCCCACTCCCGGGCCGGAGCCCTGCTGATCGTCTGCGGCGACCCGCAGGAGATCAACTCGGTGCTGGGCGCCGGCGTCTGAGCCATGCCCCGTTCCTAGGGGCGTCGGAGCGAGGAGAGAGCCGCCCTGACGGCATCGGCACGGTGCTGCGCTTGGTATGCCCGGATGGCGCCGGTGGCCGGCCCTCCCGCACGGCGGCCGCCGGACGGGCACGAGGACCGAGCCGACGGCGCCGCGCGCGGGGCCGGTCACGATTCCGTGGCCATGCTCTGCGCTTGGTTCAGGTCCCGTGTGCGGCCCGGCCCTCACGGCTGGACGCCGAGGGTACGCGACCAGGGTGTCGTGCGCACCGTTCGGCGGGGTAAGGCCGTTCGGCGTGGTGTAGGTACACGTGGCTGGGGCCGTCATCCTGGTGCGCACCCGGAGGCGGTTCCCCGCCGAGGCCTCTCTTCCTGCGGCAGGCTGATCGCGTACGGCGCGCCCATGGTGTCCCTAGCGTCGACAGCCTGCTTGTCAGCGGGCCGCCGCGCGGCGCAGGACCTCGGAGACCGGGCCTCCGGTGCGAGGCATCAGCGGCGGGAGCTCGGCCAAGGCGAAAGGTTCCGGCGCCGAGCGGGAGTTCGGACGGCGTCCGCCGCGTCCCTCGCCGAGCACCTGCCAGCCGTCCTGCGTCAGGGTGATGTACGCGCCGCAGCGCAGCCCGTGCAGTGTGCAGGCGTCACGCAGCCCCCACATCCAGGCGCCGTCCTCCTGGGTCCAGCGCGCGTCGCCCTCGCGGCAGTAGAGCAGTACCGCCGTGCGTACCGGGGTGCGGCGGCGCAGGTCGTGCGGGATGACGCGGCGCAGCTGGTCGAGCAGCGCGTTGCGGAACATCCAGCCGTCGGCCGCTGTGGCGCGACGAGTGAACGAGGCGCTGGCGAGCAGCCGCTCGTCCGGATCGAGGACGGCCACGATGGCCGTGGACTCTCTGGGGTGATGACGGGCGTGCAGCCCGCTGACGACCTCGCGGGGGTTACGCAGCAGCGGGATCCCGGCGTCGGCCCACTCCGCGGGCTCGAGCAGGCGAGTGGCGGAAGCGTCGGACGCGGGCGTCGACAACGAGGCCGCCGAGGACGAGGCGAATCCGAAGGTCACGTTCCTCCCTTCGGCTACGCGCCCACACTGCGGGCGAGGTCGGATTCGGGGAGCGCGCACCGCAGCAAAGCCCAACCGGATCACGGGCGAGCCGTGCGGGGAGCGGACTTCAATTCTTCCTGGCGAACTTGGATGCGGCAACGAGCAATTGGGGCCACCGACCGCTATCTGGCGGTGCGTGGCATATATCCCTACCCGCAGGGACCAGCGATGACCCCTGAGGTCTTCGACATCGACACGTCCGGACGCAGCCACCAGCGCAGACGCGAGGCGACCTGAGCCGACGCGGGAGCGTCAGCCCTGGACGGCCAGCACCAGGGGCATCACCCCGCGTGCCCCGGCCTTCCGGAGCTGGCGTGCCGCGACCGCCAGGGTCCAGCCGGTCTCCGTGAAGTCGTCCACCAACAGGACCGGGCCCTGGGCCTCGGCCAGCGTGGCAACGAGGGTGGGCGGCACCGCCAGGGCGCCGTCGAGTGCCTTCAGTCGCTGGGCGCTGTTGCTGCGCGGCACTCGGTCCCCGTCGCCGGCGTACTCGACGGAGCCGAGGAGGGGAAGCCGGCCGACCTCGGCGATCCGGGCCCCCAAGGAGTGGATCAGCCGGGGCCTGGTGCGTGACGCCAGGGTGACCACACCCACCGGCCTAGCCTGGGCGTCCGTCACCCCCGGGGCCCAGCCGCCCGGGCCCTTCGCCCAGTCCGCCAGCACGTCCACCACGGCTCGTGCCACGTCGTCCGGCACGGGCGCGTCCGGTGCCTGGGGTGTGAGGAGCGGGCGCAGCCGGTTTCCCCAGCCGATGTCCGAGAGCCGACCCAAGGCCCGCCCCGGCGAGGCCTGTTCGCCTGCCGGAATACGGCCCTTGAGGTCGATACCGATCGTCGGGAGCCCGGTCGGCCACATACGGCGGGGCTCCACCTCGACCCCGGCGCGGCCCAGGTCCACGCGCGCGGCGTCCACCGCCGTCGCGGACGTGTCGGCCGTGAAGCGCGGCTCCGCACAGTTGTCGCAGCGGCCGCAGGGTTTGGCGCCCTCGTCGTCCAGCTGCCGCTGGAGGAACTCCATCCGGCAGTCCGTGGTGGACGCGTACGCGCGCATCGCACGCTGCTCGGCCTCGCGCTGCCGGGCCACCCACGCGTACCGCTCGCCGTCGTACGACCACGGCTGCCCGGTCGCGATCCAGCCGCCCTTGACGCGTTTCACGGCTCCGTCCACGTCCAGGACCTTCAGCATGGTCTCCAGCCGGGAGCGGCGCAGCTCCACCAGCGGCTCCAGAGCCGGCAGCGACAGGGGCCCCGCCGACCGGCCCAGGACGTCCAGCGTGCGGCGTACGAGGTCCTCGGAGGGGAAGGCCAGTGACGCGAAATACGACCAGATCGCCTCGTCCTCCTTGCCGGGCAGCAGGAGCACCTCGGCGTGTTCGACTCCGCGGCCGGCGCGGCCGACCTGCTGGTAATACGCGATCGGGGACGACGGCGAACCGAGGTGCACGACGAACCCGAGGTCAGGTTTGTCGAAGCCCATGCCGAGCGCGGAGGTGGCAACCAGGGCCTTGACCCGGTTGGCGAGGAGATCGTCCTCGGCCTGCTGCCGGTCTGCGTTCTCCGTCTTGCCCGTGTACGAGGTGACGGTGTGCCCACGCTGCCGCAGGAATGCGGTGACTTCTTCGGCAGCGGCCACGGTGAGCGTGTAGATGATGCCGGAGCCCGGCAGGTCGTCGAGGTGGTCGGCGAGCCAGGCCATCCGGTGCGCGGCGTCCGGCAGCCGCAGGACGCCGAGGCTCAGACTCTCCCGGTCGAGCGGTCCGCGCAGCACCAGGGCGTCCGAGGAACCGCTGGTCCCGAGCTGCTCGGCGACGTCGGCGGTCACGCGGGCGTTGGCCGTGGCGGTGGTGGCCAGCACGGGGACACCGGGCGGAAGGTCGGCGAGCATGGTGCGCAGTCGCCGGTAGTCGGGGCGGAAGTCGTGACCCCAGTCCGAGATGCAGTGAGCCTCGTCCACGACCAGCAGTCCGGTCGCCGCGGAGAGCTTGGGCAGCACCTGGTCACGGAAGTCGGGGTTGTTCAGACGCTCGGGGCTGACGAGCAGCACATCGACCCTGCCCGCCGCGATCTCGGCCTGGACGGCCTCCCACTCCTCGGTGTTGGAGGAGTTGATGGTGCGAGCGTGGATGCCGGCCCGGGCGGCCGCCTCCACCTGGTTGCGCATGAGCGCGAGCAGCGGCGAGACGATCACCGTGGGGCCGCTTCCCCTGGCCCGCAGCAGCGAGGTCGCCACGAAGTACACCGCGGACTTGCCCCACCCCGTGCGCTGTACGACCAGGGCCCGGCGCCGGTCGGCGACCAGCGCCTCGATGGCCCGCCACTGGTCCTCGCGCAGCCGGGCGGTGCCTGTGGCATCCCCGACCAGCCGGGCGAGGACGGCGTCTGCCTGCGCCCGGAGGTCCGCGTTGCTCGTGTACTCCATGCGCCCTATCCAACAGGACGGGACTGACAATCGGGCGCGGCCGGCGTCGGACGAGTCAACCTTGTCGTGTCCCTGATTCGAGTTATCCACAGGTTCAACCGGAACTTCAAGATCCGCGAGATCGTCGGGACATGACGAATCACGACGAAACCACCGGACCCTTCGACAACAGCGACATCACGGGAGGAGTACCGCTCGACGGACCTGGCGGACTGTCGGCACACGACACGCAGGTCACTCTGCGCACCCCGGCCGAGCTGGCCGACGCCCTGCCCTACCTGCTCGGCTACCGTCCCGAGGACAGCATCGTCCTCGTCGCCATGCACGATCGGGACCACCGCGGCAGGTTCGGCGGCCGTGCCCGACTCGGTATCCCGGCGAGCGAGGAGGACTGGGAAGCGGCGGCGCGGCAGCTGGCCAGGGGGCTGGTGACCGGCGGTGAGCGACGGGGCACCCGGCCCGAGCGGATGGTCGCCTACGTCTGCCAGGAGCCGGGCGCCGGTGAATCGGGCCGGGACGTCATGCTCCGGCTCGGCCCGCTCGTGCATGCGCTGCGGACCGAGTGCGGAAACCTCGATGTGCCCGTCGTCGAGGCTCTATGTATCTCGGACAGCCGCTTTTGGTCGTACGTCTGCCCGACCGAGGGATGCTGCCCGGTGGAGGGCACGCCCATGGGCCTGCCGGGCACGTCGGTCCTGGCCGCGGCCGCCACCTACGCCGGAATCCAGGTACGCGGGACGCTGAGGGAACTGCGCTCCAGGATGCTGCCCTGGGAGACCTCCGCCGCCCTGGAACAGGAGATCGCCCTCGACGCGGCCGGCATGTCCCTGCTGCCCCGCATCCTGGACGACGCGAGGCGCGCGGACGTGGCGACGGAGACCCTCGACCTCGCCGAGGGGATCATTCGCCGCTTCGCGGCCGCACCACCGGTCTCCGGCACCCATCCGGCGGACCTGCGCGACGACACCCTGCTCACGCACGACGAGGCGGCGACCCTGATCCTCGGGCTCCAGGACCGTACGACCCGCGATCAGGCAGCCGCCTGGATGGAAGGCGACGAGGCCGGCCCGGCTCTTCGGCTCTGGCGCGCCCTGGCCCGCCGTTGTATCGGGCCGTACGGCGAGCACGCCGCGGCCCCGCTGACCCTGGCGGGCTGGGTCGCCTGGTCGATGGGCGACGAGTTGGAGGCCCGCGAAGCCCTGGCGATGGCACTGGGCGCGGACCCCGACTATCTCTTCGCCCGCCTCCTGCACCAGGCCTGCAACGAGGGACTCGACCCCGAGTCGATCCGCCGCTGCCTGCGGGCGGAACGGGCAGGCCGGACGGTGAAGAGCAGTACCGAGCACACCGACGGCCCATCGGAAACGGCTCCGGACCAGTCCTCGGACGCCGGCTCGGAACCCCACGGAGACGGTGGCGGTGCCGAGCCGACCTCTCGCAGTGCATCCCGCCGGCGGCGCCGAGCACGGTCCACGGATGCGGGTGCCGGCGCCTCCGGGGTGGCGCGTTCGGAGGATGGACGGCGGCGCCCGCCCCGCTCGGGCCCCCGGAATTCCACTGCCGCCCCCTCGCGCCCGGGCGACTCGGGGTCGAGTGCCAAGCGGACGACTGCCGGCGACCGCACAAGCCAGGGAAACCGGGCGGGAAGCGGCCGCCGGGAGACGGAGGGCGAGGGATGAGGGTCGGCCAGGGGAGTCGTGGCTGATATCGGGATGGGGCCGCTCACTTCAGCGGGGGACCTCGCAAGTCCTTCATGGCGCCGGGGCCTTATGGGTCGGCCGGCCGGGCACGGCCATGGTCGAGGAGGCGGCGGACACCTTGGAACGGGGCGGGTGACCTCGTACGACGTCACTCCCACGGCGAACAGGAGGTGACGCGGAACCCCATACCGCGACGAAGCGGTTCCCCGCTCGATGCGACCGGCGAAGGGAGTGTTTATCGTCAGGCAGACGACTATGATCGCGGCATGCCCTACGACCCGTCAGCCTTTCCGCCCTTCGCCGTCACCGTGGACCTGGTCGTGCTGACCGTGCGTCGCCATGCCCTGTGCGCGCTGGCGGTACGCAGGGGCGAGTCGCCCTTCCAGGGGCGCTGGGCGCTGCCAGGCGGCTTCGTACGGGACGACGAGGACCTGAACCAGGCGGCGGCGCGTGAGCTGGTCGAGGAGACCGGGCTGTGCGTCCACGATCCCGCGGCCCCGGCCCAGGACAACGGTGCTCACCTGGAACAGCTCGCGACCTACGGAGACCCGAAGCGCGACCCGCGGATGCGCGTGGTCAGCGTGGCGCACCTCGCCCTCGCCCCCGACCTGCCCGCACCACGGGCCGGCGGCGACGCGAGCAACGCGCGCTGGGCGCCGGTCGAAGAGCTGCTCCAGCAGGGCGGATACGGCCGTGACGGCGAGCCCGTGGCGCCGCTCGCCTTCGATCACGCCCAGATCCTCGCGGACGGGGTGGAGCGGGCCCGCTCCAAGATCGAGTACTCGTCGCTGGCCACCGCGTTCTGTCCGCCCGAGTTCACCGTGGGGGAGCTGCGGCGCGTCTACGAGGCGGTCTGGGGAGTGGCCCTCGACCCACGCAACTTCCACCGCAAGGTCACCGGAACGCCGGGGTTCCTCGTCCCGACGGGGGGTACGACCACCCGGCAGGGCGGGCGACCGGCCCAGCTCTTCAGGGCCGGCGGCGCCACCCTGCTCAACCCGCCGATGCTCCGTCCCGAGGTGTGACGAGCGCGCCGCCTGGTCACCGTGACGGTGAAAATGCGGCGTGGCTCGCTCCGGACTCTGGTCTCCAGTCCCTCGAACGGCTCACCCCGGTTGCGCCACCCGTCGCGCCACCGGGGAGTAGAACCAGTGATGCCCGAAAAAACGGACATTGCGCGCTATCTTGCTTCAGGTGATCCAGGCCTTCGGACTGACCAGCGATCCCCGCAAGGCGCACCCGCCCGCTGTCGACGATGTCTCCTTCGAAGCGCGCTCGGGCCGTGTCACCGTGCTCCTCGGGGCGCCTGGAGCGGGTAAGACCACGGCGCTGAGGCTGATGCTCGAACTCCAGCGGGGACGCGGCATCACCTGCTTCAGGGGACGCCCCCTCCACAAGATCGCCCACCCCTCCCGGGAGGTCGGCGCACTCCTCGGCGACGTACCCGGGCATCCGGCCCGATCGGTCCGTGGCCATCTGCGCATGCTCTGTGCGGCAGCAGGAGTCCCGGCGCGACGTGCCGACGAGATCCTGGAGGCGGTCGGGCTCGTCAGCCTCCGCGAGGAACGGCTCGGCACCCTGTCGCGCGGCATGGACCGCCGGCTCGGCCTCGCCTGCGCCCTGCTTCCCGACCCGCACACGCTCGTGCTGGACGAACCCACCGAAGGGCTCTCCGCCCGAGAGGCGCGCTGGCTGCACAGCATGCTGCGGGAACACGCCTCCCAGGGCGGCACGGTGCTCGTCACGACCGCCGACCCCAAGGAAGCCGCGCGCACGGCCGACCGCGTCGTCACCCTCGACGGTGGCAGGCTCGTCGCCGATCAGGAGGCCACGGAGTTCGCCCGCACGAGACTGCGCCCCCGGGTGGCCGTCCGCAGCCCCTACGCCGCGCGCCTCGCGGCCTTGCTCACCAGAGAGGCCCGCACGGGGCACCGCTCCGTCGAGGTCGTGCGCGAGGGTGGCAACCGCCTCTCCGTGTATGGCAGCACGACCGCCGACATCGGCGAGATGGCCTTCCGGCACGGCGTCCTCGTCCACCAACTCGCCGACGAGGTCGGGGACATGGGGGCGGGTGCGGGGGCGGCCCGCGAAGGCGAGGAGGAATGGGATGCCGAGGTGGCGCAGGGCGCACGGGAAGGGGACACGTCGGAATCCTTGTCGGAAGGTGCGGCGCTGACCAGTTCCGGTGGCGACTCCGTCTCCGGTTCCGGAGCCGTGCGAGAAGAACAGGCTGGTGGGTGCGCCCAGGGCCCATCAGGCTCCGTGGTACGGGACGAGAAGCAGGTCGCACCCGGCATCTCCTTGGTGGAACAGAAGCAGGAGAGCCCCGGTGGCAGGTGGCCGTCGGTTGCGCAACCACGCTGGCATCACTCGATGTCGAACCGCACCGAGAGCAATGACGGCACCGGCGGCGTCGAAAGCACCCATCACTCCGACAGTGCCCCGGCTGTCGGCGGCATCCGGGCGGAAAGTGCGTCGGCTGCCGCGGACACCCCCAGTGTCGAAGGATCCACGCCGAGCATGTCCGGGGCCCGTTCCGACGGGACAGCGGTCGAGGCTGACGCTCCGGACGCCGTCGACGCGGCGGACGAAAGCATTCGCCTCCTTCCCATCGCCGCCCTCACGAGCGCTGAGCGTCCCCGTTCCGCCGAAGGCACGCCGGAGGTGGCCCTTCCGTCGACCTCGGTCGTCCCCGAGGCGTCGGCCGGCACCACGTACCCCGCAGTCGCCGGTGCCTCCGTCGCGGTCGCCCCCGCCACCAGCCCTTCGCTCCCCGGGGCCAGGAACCACTCCGCCCGCCGAAGCGAGGCCGACCGGCCCTCGGGCCCCTCACGAGACCGCAGTCTCGACGCTCTGTCCGCCCTTCCGCCCCCTATCTCCGTCCGCCCTGCCCCCAGCCCCCTCCGTCCCCTGCGCTACGAACTGCGGCGCGCCACCGGCATCAGCACGGGTTTCCTCACCTGCGGAGCCGTGCTGGTGGTGTCCGCCCTCACTGCCGTACTCCTGGCCAGGCTCGGTCACACACCGCAGGGGCGGCTGTTCGCCGCGTGGCCGCGCCAGTTGCCGCTGCCGCCCGTGGCGCTCGCGGCCGGGCTGCTCGGTGCTCTGGCCTTCGGAGACGAGTTCCGCCACCCCGCGTTGGCGGTCGACCGCGGCACGGTGCCCCGTCGGCTGGGGCTGCTCACCGCGAAACTCCTCGTCTCCGGAGTCACCGCCGCCCTGCTGGCCTTCCTCGGTCTGGGCTGCGACGCCGAAGCCCTCTATGTCGTCTACGGTCGGGAACTGACACAAGTTCCCGCGGACTGGCTTTCGCTGAGCGCGGGTTGGTTCGGGCTGGTGATCGGTTGTGCCTGGGCAGGTGTGCTCGCGGCCGGTGTCTTCCGCTCCACGGCGGCGGGCCTCGCCGCTGTCCTTGCCGTGCCGGTTGTCGTCGTACCGCTCGTGCACAAGTCGCTCGGGGGCTCGGGTGTGCGGGCCGCCGCCGGTCTTCAGGTGCGGATGCGGGAGCTGTTTCTTCTGCAATGGCCCTTCGGGGGTGAGCGCTACCTGCTCGCCGCGGCCCGCGTCGTGGTCCAACCCGTGGGCGGTGCAATGACGTTGTCGCTCACCGTTCTGCTCTGCGCGTATGTGTTCACGACGCTGCGCGCCAGAGCCCGATGACGGGCGTCCCGTACGATTCCCGCCCTGCTGTGCGCGCAACTCCCCGGAGAAAGCCCATTTCTTTCCGATAAGGCGTCAATTGCGACGGGGTGAGCGATCACCCTTTCGTGTGCTTTTCACCAAAGCCCTCAAGGGAGTTGGAGGCGAGGCCGACAAAGGTTCCGTGAGTACCCTTGCGCACACCATGATGACCGCCGCCCGCTCCACAGACTCAGGTCTGGCCGGCCCGGGCGAACTCGACCGCTACCCCTACGCCGAGGCTCCGGCGCCCGACCGTGTCGGAGCGCCCTCCTGGGAAGGAACGGAGCCCGAGCTGGGGCGCGTGAACCGGCGCGCCGCGGGGAGCCGCGGGCGCGGGCTGCACGGCCAACTCGTCCAGCAGTTGGGACAGATGATCGTCTCCGGCGATCTGGGGGCGGACCGTCCGCTGGTGCCCGAGGAGATCGGCCAGCGCTTCGAGGTCTCCCGCACCGTCGTCCGTGAGTCCCTCCGTGTTCTGGAGGCCAAGGGCCTCGTCAGCGCACGGCCGAACGTCGGCACGCGCGTGCGTCCTGTCAGCGACTGGAACCTCCTGGATCCGGACATCATCGAATGGAGGGCCTTCGGGCCGCAGCGGGACGACCAGCGCCGCGAGCTGAGCGAGCTGCGCTGGACGATCGAGCCGCTCGCCGCCCGTCTCGCCGCCGGGCACGGCCGTGAGGAGGTGCAGCAGCGCCTGTCCGACATGGTCGAGATCATGAGCCACGCCCTCGCGCAGGGTGACGCGCTGACCTTCTCGCGTGCGGACACCGAGTTCCACACGCTGCTCATCCAGATCGCCGGCAACCGCATGCTGGAGCACCTCTCCGGGATCGTCTCGGCGGCGCTCCAGGTCTCCGGTGGCCCGGTCACCGGGTGTGACCGGCCGAACGAGGGCTCCCTCGCGCACCACGCGCGGATCGTGGACGCGCTCGGCACCGGCGACGGCGCGGCGGCCGAGGCGGCCATGCGTCAGCTGCTCACCGCCCAGCCCGAGGTGGAGCGCGTGGTGCCTGCCCCGCGCGAGCACTGAGCCGCGCCGAAGGCGGTGCGGTCGCCGGTGTGCCGCGGTCACGTGGTTCTGTGTTCCCGCGGTTCTGATGAGCGTTCTCGTGGTTCTGATGGGCTGTGCCGGGCCCGGGTCCCGGCCGTCGCCGGACCTCGCCGGATTTCGCCAAGTCCGGCGGGGCCCGGCGGCGCGGCGGGTCGTCCGGGTGTGCGGGGTGGTCCCTGCGGGATGGTCTCGACCGGTATGAAGAATTCTCTTTCGTTCATGTCTGACCGCTTTTGACCGCTTACGGGGTGTGACTCGGGCCACGCAGATTGGGCGTAACGCTCACGGAAACAACGCGATGACCTAAGAGGCGACAGTCGCGGAGGGAATACGGACGCCATACAAGGCGCTGTGTATCTTCCCGGCCCCCGCCCGCGCCGTCGGCCCATCCCCAGGCCGGTGGTCGGCTCCGGTCCACTATGGACGGGGCCGGAAGCCGTTTTCCAACGTTCCGAGAGGTTGTTCGTGTCGGCCAGCACATCCCGTACGCTCCCGCCGGAGATCGCCGAGTCCGTCTCTGTCATGGCGCTCATTGAGCGGGGAAAGGCTGAGGGGCAGATCGCCGGCGACGATGTGCGTCGGGCCTTCGAAGCTGACCAGATTCCGGCCACTCAGTGGAAGAACGTACTGCGCAGCCTCAACCAGATCCTTGAGGAAGAGGGTGTGACGCTGATGGTCAGTGCCGCAGAGCCCAAGCGCACCCGAAAGAGCGTCGCAGCGAAGAGCCCGGCGAAGCGCACCGCCACCAAGACGGTCGCGGCCAAGACGGTGACCACCCGGAAGGCCACCGCCGCCACGGCGTCCGCCCCGGCCGCGCCCACCGCTCCGGTCGCCGACGATGCCGTCGAGGAAGCCGCACCCGCCAAGAAGGCCGCAGCCAAGAAGGCGACCGCCAAGAAGGCGGCGGCGAAGAAGACCGTCGCCAAGAAGACGGCCGCGAAGAAGACCACGGCCAAGAAGGACGACGGCGAGCTGCTCGAGGAAGAAGTCCTCGAGGACACCAAGGTCGCCGACGAGCCCGAGGGCACCGAGAGCGCCGGCTTCGTCCTGTCGGACGATGACGAGGACGACGCCCCCGCCCAGCAGGTCGCCGCGGCGGGCGCCACGGCCGACCCGGTCAAGGACTACCTCAAGCAGATCGGCAAGGTCCCCCTGCTCAACGCCGAGCAGGAGGTCGAGCTGGCCAAGCGCATCGAGGCGGGTCTGTTCGCCGAGGACAAGCTGGCCAACGCCGACAAGCTGGCGCCGAAGCTGAAGCGCGAGCTGGAGATCATCGCCGAGGACGGCCGCCGCGCCAAGAACCACCTCCTGGAGGCCAACCTCCGCCTGGTGGTCTCCCTGGCCAAGCGCTACACCGGCCGCGGCATGCTCTTCCTGGACCTCATCCAGGAGGGCAACCTCGGTCTGATCCGCGCGGTCGAGAAGTTCGACTACACCAAGGGCTACAAGTTCTCCACGTACGCCACCTGGTGGATCCGTCAGGCGATCACCCGCGCCATGGCCGACCAGGCCCGCACCATCCGTATCCCGGTGCACATGGTCGAGGTCATCAACAAGCTCGCGCGCGTGCAGCGCCAGATGCTCCAGGACCTGGGCCGCGAGCCCACCCCGGAGGAGCTGGCCAAGGAGCTCGACATGACCCCTGAGAAGGTCATCGAGGTCCAGAAGTACGGCCGCGAGCCCATCTCGCTGCACACCCCGCTGGGTGAGGACGGCGACAGCGAGTTCGGTGACCTCATCGAGGACTCCGAGGCCGTCGTCCCCGCCGACGCCGTCAGCTTCACGCTCCTGCAGGAGCAGTTGCACTCCGTCCTGGATACCCTGTCCGAGCGCGAGGCGGGCGTCGTCTCCATGCGCTTCGGCCTCACCGACGGTCAGCCGAAGACCCTCGACGAGATCGGCAAGGTGTACGGCGTGACGCGTGAGCGCATCCGCCAGATCGAGTCCAAGACCATGTCGAAGCTGCGCCACCCCTCGCGTTCCCAGGTGCTGCGCGACTACCTCGACTAGATCGCATTCGGACCACGGCGAAGGCCCGGTTCCCTCCGTGGGAGCCGGGCCTTCGTGCTGCGTACTTGCGTGCGGTGGATGACTCTGGGTGTTCCAGCACCACCCTGAGTGAGGAGTTCGCATGCGCCGTTCCGTTGTCCGGACGTTGATCCGGCCGCTGGCTCTGGCGGCCGCCATGAGCGCCATACCTTTGATCGGCGCGGCCCCGCCGGCCGCCGGCAGTGTCGTGGTCGGGGGCTTCCCGATGGACGTTTCACAGGCCCCGTGGACGGTGGCGCTGTCCAGCCGTGACCGGTTCGGAGGTACGCGGGCCGGGCAGTTCTGTGGCGGGGTGGCGGTCGCGCCGACCACCGTGCTCACCGCGGCCCACTGCCTGGGCGAGGACGTCCTCGGAGGACCTCCGAACCAGCTGGGTGACCTCAAGGTCATCGCCGGGCGCACCGACCTGTTGTCCAGCGGCGGCGAGGAGGTCGCCGTACAGGATGCCCGGGTCAATCCGGGCTACGACGCGGCCACCAACTCCGGCGACTTCGCCGTGCTCACGCTCGCCCGGCCGCTGCCGAAGAGCGCTGTCGTGCCGATGGCCGCTGCCGGCGACCCGGGGTACACGCCGGGTACGCAGGCCCTCGTCTCAGGATGGGGTGACACGGGTGGGGACGGGTCCTACACCCGTCGCCTGCACGGGGCACACGTGCACGTGCTCGCGGACGATCTCTGCGCCCAGGCCTATCCGGGAACCGCGGACGAGGTCTACCGTGCCGACTCCATGCTCTGCGGCGGAGAGGCCGCAGGAGGCCCGGACGCCTGCCAGGGTGACAGTGGCGGCCCTCTGGTGGCCGGCGGGCGGCTGATCGGGCTCGTGTCATGGGGAAACGGCTGCGGGCGGCCCGGAAGCCCCGGTGTCTACACACGCGTGTCCGACGTCGTACGCCTGCTGGGAATGGACGCCGGGAACCCGAAGGTGGCTCAGAGGGCCTCCTGAGGGCGTTCGCGGGGGGATGAGCGCGGGCGGCCGCTCCTGGAAAGGAGCGGCCGCCCGTTCACCGGCCTGTGCCGGGGCTGGCTCGTCGTGGACGCGAGATTCAGCGCTCTTCCTCGGAAGCGGTACCAGGAACGGCCGTCAGTCGCTCTGTCTCGTCCTGTATCTCAGCGGCGATCTTCTTGAGTTCCGGCTCGAACTTGCGACCGTGGTGGGCGCAGAAGAGCAGTTCTCCGCCGCTGAGCAGGACGACGCGCAGGTATGCCTGGGCGCCGCAGCGGTCGCAGCGATCGGCGGCCGTCAACGGGCTCGCGGGGGTCAGAACAGTAGTCACGTCGCCTCTTCTCTAGCTCGACGAGCTGTCGTACCAGGGTCAACATCCAACCAGCCCGAAAACGTTCCCGCTCGTGGCTTTTCCTCGAAAAAATCTTTCCGGGGCGGCTGCTGCTGCCGGTTGGCGGCGAATGTGCCGTAGTGCGCTTCTTGTGTGCTTACGGTTTCGCGCTGTCTTCAGTCTCGGTCCTCCCGGCGGGGTTGCCGGTTGTTCATGAGGACGTGCCCGGAGCCTAATTGGTTCATGCCTCCAACGGAACGTGATGTGTACTTCACTCCATCGAGGGATCGAACACTCATACGAGTGTGGACTAGTCTGAGTTTCCCGACGAGGGTGGCGTTACACCGGCTCTACCAGGCCTCGGTACCCTCTGAGCGGCGACCGAAGCCGGCCCCGTACGCCAAAGGGGCCCACCAGAAATTCAGCGAGGAGCGAACCGCGTGACCGCCGACACGTCCGTGCCGTCCACAGCGCTGCTGGCAGGAGCAGACCGGGACAGCTCCAACTACACCGCGCGGCACCTGCTCGTCCTCGAGGGGCTCGAGGCCGTGCGCAAGCGCCCGGGCATGTACATCGGCTCGACCGACAGCCGCGGCCTGATGCACTGCCTCTGGGAGATCATCGACAACTCCGTGGACGAGGCCCTCGGTGGCTACTGCGACCACATCGAGGTGATCCTCCACGACGACAACTCCGTCGAGGTCCGGGACAACGGCCGCGGCATCCCCGTGGACGTGGAGCCCAAGACCGGCCTGTCCGGCGTCGAGGTCGTCATGACCAAGCTGCACGCCGGCGGCAAGTTCGGAGGCGGCTCCTACGCCGCCTCCGGCGGTCTGCACGGCGTGGGCGCCTCCGTGGTCAACGCCCTCTCCGCGCGCCTCGACGTCGAGGTGGACCGTGGTGGCCAGACTCATGCCATCAGCTTCCGGCGTGGTGTCCCGGGTGTCTTCGCGGGAACCGGCCCGGACGCCAAGTTCGAGGCCAAGAACGGCCTCGCCAAGGCCAAGAGGATCCCCAAGACCCGCACCGGCACGCGCGTGCGGTACTGGGCCGACCGGCAGATCTTCCTCAAGGACGCCAAGCTCACCCTGGACACCCTGCACCAGCGCGCCCGCCAGACCGCGTTCCTGGTGCCCGGCCTGACCATCGTCGTCCGCGACGAGGTCGGCCTCGGCGAGGGTGGCAGCAAGGGTGAGGAGTCCTTCCGCTTCGACGGCGGCATCAGCGAGTTCTGCGAGTACCTGGCGAACGACAAGCCGGTGTGCGACGTGCTCCGCTTCTCGGGGAAGGGCACCTTCAAGGAGACCGTCCCGGTCCTGGACGAGCACGGCCAGATGACGCCCACCGACGTCACACGCGAGCTGGGCGTGGACATCGCGTTGCGCTGGGGGACCGGTTACGACACGACCCTGAAGTCGTTCGTGAACATCATCGCCACGCCCAAGGGCGGTACCCACGTCACCGGCTTCGAGCAGGCCATCACCCAGACGATGAACGACGTGCTGCGCGCCAAGAAGATGCTGCGCGTGGCCGAGGACAACATCGTCAAGGACGACGCCCTGGAGGGCCTCACGGCCGTCGTCACGGTGCGCCTGGCCGAGCCGCAGTTCGAGGGCCAGACCAAGGAGGTCCTCGGCACCTCGGCGGCCCGCCGCATCGTGAACAACGTGGTCACCTCGGAGCTGAAGGCGTTCCTGACCACCGCCAAGCGGGACGCCGCGGCCCAGGCCAGGGTCGTCATGGAGAAGGTGGTCGCCGCCGCACGCACGCGCGTGGCCGCCCGCCAGCACAAGGACGCCCAGCGGCGGAAGACCGCCCTGGAGTCCTCGTCCCTGCCGGCCAAGCTCGCCGACTGCCGCAGCGACGACGTCGACCGCAGCGAGCTGTTCATCGTCGAGGGCGACTCCGCGCTCGGTACGGCGAAGCTGGCGCGGAACTCCGAGTTCCAGGCGCTGCTGCCGATCCGGGGCAAGATCCTCAACGTGCAGCGGTCGTCCGTGACCGACATGCTCAAGAACGTCGAGTGCGGCGCGATCATCCAGGTCATAGGAGCGGGCTCGGGCCGCACCTTCGACATCGACCAGGCCCGCTACGGCAAGATCATCATGATGACCGACGCCGATGTGGACGGCTCCCACATCCGCTGCCTGCTGCTGACGCTGTTCCAGCGCTACATGCGCCCCATGGTCGAGGCGGGCCGGGTCTTCGCCGCTGTGCCGCCGCTGCACCGCATCGAGCTGATCCAGCCGAAAAAGGGCCAGGACAAGTACGTCTACACGTACTCGGACCGTGAGCTGCGTGACAAGCTCATGGAGTTCAAGAGCAAGGGCATCCGGTTCAAGGACTCCATCCAGCGCTACAAGGGTCTGGGCGAGATGGACGCCGACCAGTTGGCCGAGACCACGATGGACCCGCGCCATCGCACCCTGCGCCGGATCAACCTCGCCGACCTCGAAGCCGCCGAACAGGTCTTCGACCTGCTGATGGGCAACGACGTGGCCCCGCGCAAGGAGTTCATCTCCAGTTCGGCCGCGACCTTGGACCGTTCGCGCATCGACGCGTAACCGCTGCACTGGGCTTCGGCCGACCGGGGTGTCTGTTCAGGACCGCGGTCGGCCGAAGCCGTAGCAGGAGGTTGTCACCGGCCGTTGCGGTCGCAGCGGGGCATCGTCGGCCCGACGCCTGTGCTTCCGGTACGCAGTGGCCGCGGTGTGGGGCGGTATATCCCGCGCACGCTCGTCACTCCGGCCCGGCTCTGCGGTGCCGTCTCTCTCCGGGCCGGCTCCATACTGCGGGCCTCTCTCCGGCCCGGCCCGGCTCGGGCTCGGCCCCGGCTCGGCCCGGCTCGGCTCGCTGAGGACCGCCGCATCCCTGCCTTTCCCGCCGTAGCTGTCTCCACCCCCGGGTGGAGGTCGGCGGCTCGCAGGGTTCCACCCCTGATCCACCCCCGCTCCGATCCCCCGACCAGCGAGTTTCCGTAATTTCGAGGGTGTCGGCAGCGCTCGCTCCCGACACCACCTTCTCCCTCACGGAGGCTTGGATGTCCGGGCTCCTCAACGCGTTGGCGATCGTGGCCGTGGTGGCCATTGTGATCGCGCGGCAGTTCCGTGCCCGCGCGATCGACACAGACCGGCGCTGGTGGTTGCTGCCCGCGATCCTCGCAGTCATGGCGGTGCGCGGGGGCGGCATACTCGACGCCCACCACCGCACCGAATCCGCCGCGCTGCTCGCCGTGGAAATGCTCATAGGCCTGGCGACGGGGGCCGGCTGGGCCTGGACCAGCCGGGTATGGAGGGAGCCGGACGGTGTCGTGTGGTCCACGAGCACCATGGCGAGCCTGGCTGTCTGGGGTGTCGGTATTGCCCTGCGCGTCGGTGTCTTCGCCCTCGGCCGTACGCTCGGCGTCCACCAGGACACTTCCGCCCTGATGCTCGGCCTGGCCGCCACCCTGCTGGTCCGCGCGGGCATCGTGACCTGGCGGGCCCGGTCCCTGGGCTCCGTGAGCGACTCCGCTCCGGCGTACGGTGACGAGGTGCGGTCGGCCCGGAAGGAGCACGTGTGACGGAGAACGCCTGGACCCGCTGGCCGTCACGCGAGGCGTTGGGTCGCGCCGGAACCTCCAGGCCCCGACGCCTGATCGCCTGGGGCATCCGGTTGCTGGTGATCGGGTTGCTCCTGTGGGGGGCCTTCCACCAGGCACATGTCGGCGTCGTCGGCGCGCTCGTGGGGGCCGCCGGAGTCGCGCTGGCCGCCGTCGTCTCCTGGGCCTTCTTCCGCACCACCTACGAGCACCGCCTGGTGTCCTCCCTGGCGCTTCTGAGCGTGCTCCTGGGCCTGGCGATCATCGCCCAGGCCACGGGGTTCCGGGAACCGGCCCTGGTGATCTGGTGCGGCTGCGGGATCTCCGCCCTGGAACGGCTGCCCCTCGCGGCGGCCCTGCCCGTGACCTCGGTGGCACTGGCCTCGTACTCGGCGTTCAACAACGACGTGTGGCTGACCACGGCCGCCACCGCGGGGGGCATGGCCCTGGCCGGGTACGTGCTGCGACTGGACGCGGAGGCCCGGGGACAGTCGCAGCGGCTGCTCGCGCAGGAGAGGGCCGCGCGGGCCGCCGAGGCGGAGTCCGCGGCGCTGGCCGAACGGGCGAGGATCGCGCGGGAGATCCACGACGTGCTGGCGCACAGCCTTTCGGCGCAGTTGGTGCATCTGGAGGCGGCCCGGCTGCTGATAGAGCGCGGCGCCGACCAGGAGCAGATCCTGGAGCGCGTGGTGGCCGCCCGCGGGATGGCCCGCGACGGACTCGCCGAGACCCGGCAGGCCCTGTCGGCACTGCGTGGCGACCTCAGCCCGCTGGAGGACTTCCTGACGGAACTCGTCCGTGCGACCGACGGCGCCGAGGTCAGCGTCACGGGTGAGCGCAGGACTCTCTCGGCCGAGGCGTCCCAGGCCGTACGGCGGGTGGCGCAGGAGGCGGTGACGAACGTCCACAAGCATGCCCAGGGCGCCAAGGTGCGGGTGCGACTCGACTACACCGAGCGAGAAGTGACCCTGAACGTCCGGGATTCGGGAGGCCTGCCGAGCGAGATCTCGGGATCCGGCGGTGGGTACGGTCTGATGGGTATGCGGGAGCGCGCCGAGCTGCTGGGTGGCTCGCTGGACGCGGGTCCGGACGAGGAGGGGTTCGTGGTGACGCTGAAGGTGCCCGTATGACGGAGGCGGAGGAAGCGAGGAAACCCGCGCGGGTGGTGGTCGCCGACGACCAGACCGTCGTACGGGAAGGCATCGTGATGCTTCTCGGACTGTTGCCCGGGGTGGAGGTCGTCGGCTCGGCGAGGGACGGCGAGGAGGCTGTGCGGCTGGTCGGGGAACTCGCGCCGGACGTGGTGCTGATGGACCTGCGGATGCCACGGTGCGACGGTGTGGAGGCCACGCGGCGGATCCGGGCGCGGTATCCGGGCACCCAGGTCGTGGTGCTGACGACGTTCGCGGACGACGACTCGCTGTTCCCGGCGCTGCGCGCGGGGGCGCGGGGCTACCTCACCAAGGACGCGGGCGGCGACGAGATCGTGCGCGCCGTCGAGAGTGTCCTGTCGGGGGAGGCCGGGCTCTCGCCGAGCGTCCAACGGCGTTTGCTGGAGAGGCTGTCGGAACCCGAGGCCGCGCCGGTGGCGCCGCCCGAGGCGCCGGACGGGCTGACCGCGCGGGAGACGGAGGTGCTGGTGCTGATCGCCGAGGGCCTGACCAACCAGGAGATCGCCCGCAAGCTGCACGTCTCCACCGCGACGGTGAAGACGCACATCAACAACCTCTTCGCCAAGACGGGCCTCAAGGACCGGTCGCAGGCGGTCCGTTACGCGTACGGGAAGGGGCTGGTGCGGCCGCCGGGGAAGTGAATCACCTGATGGGGTGAAGAGCTCAGGGAAGAAGAGTCAGAGATCTACCCGATCTGTCCATCCTTGGGCATGCAGTCAAGTAACGGTCGTCCCCGCGGAACCGGGGGCGGTTCCGAGAGTTCGGCCGAGAACCAGGACGACCACGGTGCGGCCTCACGAGACGTGCGGTACGAGGACCCTTGGTACGACGCGTTGGCCTCGGGCCGGGGCGAGTTGGACGGCACGGGCATGCCGGCGCCCACCGTGCCGGTTGCCCGCGAGGAGCGGGACGGGGTGGATGTTCGCGCCCGCGACGTGTACGCAGAGGTGCAGCGGAGCGAGGCGTTTCGGGAAGTGCGCAGCCGGTACCGGAGATTCGTGGTGCCGGGGGTCGTCACCTTCCTGCTCTGGTACGTGGGGTATGTGGTCACCGCGACGGCTGCGCCCGGTTTCATGGCCCGGTCCGTCATCGGGGCGGTGAATGTGGGGATGCTCGCGGGGCTCGGGCAGTTCCTCAGCACGTTCCTGCTCACCTGGGCCTATGCGCGGCATGCGCGACTGCGTCGGGACCGGGACGCGCTGGAGCTGCGCTGGGACACCCAGGAACTGACCCGTGGGGTCAAGGGAGGCGCCTCGTGACGGGCGAGCATCAGATGCTGGCACTGGTGCTGTTCAGCGGGTTCGTGGCCGTCACGCTGGGGATCACCACATGGGTGAGCCGTAGGCGGCACGGGTCGGCGGAGGAGTTCTACGCCGGCGGGCGGCTGTTCTCCCCGATGGAGAATGGTTTTGCCATCGCAGGTGACTACATGTCGGCCGCCTCCTTCCTCGGGGTCACGGGGCTCATCGCGCTGTTCGGCTACGACGGACTGCTGTACGTGGTGGGGTTCCTCGTGGCCTGGCTGGTCGTGCTGTTCCTGGTGGCGGAACTGGTGCGCAACTGCGGGCGGTTCACGCTGGCCGACGTGGTGGCCGCGCGGATGAGTGAGCGGCCGGTGCGGATCGCGGCGGGAACCTCCTCGGTCACCGTGTCCGTTCTCTATTTGGTGGCGCAAATGGTGGGCGCGGGCAGCCTGGTGGCGCTGCTGCTGGGGCGCACGAGCGGGGCGGCCCAGTCGTGGGCGGTCATCGGGGTCGGCGCGCTCATGGTGATCTACGTGTCGCTGGGAGGGATGCGGGCCACCACCTGGATCCAGATCGTGAAGGCGGTGCTGCTGCTCGGCGGGACGATCGTGCTGACGGCGCTCGTCCTGGTGCGGTTCCACGGGGACGTCGACCGCCTGCTGCTCACGGCCGCGGAGCGCAGCGGGCACGGGGTCGCGTTCCTGGCGCCGGGGCTGAAGTACGGCGGGGACTGGACCGCACGCCTGGACTTCATCAGTCTCGGTCTCGCGCTGGTGCTGGGCACGGCGGGTCTGCCGCACATCCTGTCCCGCTTCTACACCGTGCCGACCGCGCGGGCCGCCCGGCGTTCCACGGTGTGGTCGATCGGGCTGATCGGTGGCTTCTACCTGATGACGATCGTGCTCGGCTTCGGGGCGGCGGCGATCGTGGGGCCGGAAGCCATGCGCAGGTCCAACGCGGCCGGGAACACGGCGGTTCCCCTGCTCGCGCTCGACCTGGGCGGCGGCGCATCGTCCACGGGGGGAACGGTTCTGTTCGCGGTCGTCGCCGCCGTCGCCTTCGCGACGATCCTCGCCGTGGTCGCCGGTATCACGCTCGCCTCCTCGGTGTCCGTGGCCCACGACCTG
Source organism: Streptomyces sp. NPDC002520 (assembly GCF_053595235.1). Classification (NCBI taxonomy): domain Bacteria; kingdom Bacillati; phylum Actinomycetota; class Actinomycetes; order Kitasatosporales; family Streptomycetaceae; genus Streptomyces; species Streptomyces sp. NPDC002520. The sequence continues at coordinate 110,298 of NZ_JBSFXG010000001.1, forward strand.
TACGCGTCGCTCAGGCGGCCGCACGCCAAGGCGCGCAGCGAGGTGGCGGTGGCGCGGATCGCCGCGGTCGGTATCGGCGTCGTCGCGATCGCGCTCGGGTTGCTGGCCCGTGACCTCAACGTCGCCTTCCTGGTGGGTCTCGCCTTCGCCGTGGCCGCGTCCGCGAACCTGCCGGTGCTGCTGTACTCGCTCTTCTGGCGCGGCTTCACGACACGCGGCGCGGTGTGGTCCGTCTACGGAGGGCTGATTCCCGCGCTGGCGCTGGTGTTGTTGTCGCCCGTGGTGTCCGGCAGCCCGGGAGCGCTGTTCCCAAACGTCGACTTCCAGTACTTCCCCTTGCAGAACCCCGGCATCGTCTCCATCCCGCTCGGCTTCCTCGTCGGCTGGCTGGGCACGGTCACCTCCGACGAGGTCGCCGACGAGGCCAGGTACGCGGAGACCGAGGTGCGGTCGCTGACGGGCGCCGGGGCCGTATGACCATCGGTGCCGACGCCGTCGTACGACGCCACAGCCTGGATTTCCGCTACGGCGCCACCCAGGCGTACCGGTGCTCGGGGCGGCCGGTGTCGCCGTACTTGAGGGAGAGACGCAGGCGGCCTGCCTGTTCCAGATGGCGGAGGTAGCGCTGGGCCGTGGAGCGGCTCAGGCCCGTCCGGGCGGCCACCTCGTGGGCGGACAGAGGCTCGTCCGCGCCGTGCAGGACACCGCAGATGAGGTCCGTCGTGGGTTCTGAGTGGCCGCTCGGCAGGCCCGGCGCGGACGATGCGGGAGCCGTGCGCAGGGCGCCGAAGATCCGGTCGACCTGTTCCTGGCCCGTCAGCCCCCGGCCGCCCACCCGGTCGACGGTGCGGCGCAGGGCGGCGTACGAGTCCAGGCGGCTGCGCAGGGCGGCGAAGGTGAACGGTTTGACCAGGTAGTGGAGGGCACCCAGCCGCATCGCCTTCTGGACGGTCGTCACGTCGCTGGCCGCGGTGATCATGATGACGTCCGTGCCGTGGCCCTGTTCCCGCATGCGGTGGACGAGTTCGAGGCCGGTCTGGTCCGGCAGGTAGTGGTCCAGCAGGACCAGGTCGACGGCGCCGCGCTCGACAGCGGCCAGAGCCTGGGCAGCGCTGTGCGCGCGGGCGGCCACCCGGAAGCCGGGAACCTTCCCCACGTACTTCGCGTTTATCTCTGCGACGCGGAAGTCGTCGTCCACCACCAGGACGTCAATCATCAGGCCTCTCCTTCAAGGCCGGCGAGCGTTAAGCCCGTGTTACGTGCTCCGCAGTTGTAGCGCGAGCAAAACGAGCACAACAGGTGCTAGCGAGCAAAAGAACGGCTTGTGCTCACAAGACTGCTGCTGTGGCGGGGGCCACACCTACCGTCCCGGCCATGAGCACAGACACCAGCCCCGCCATCGAGCTACGGGGCGCGAGCAAAACCTTCAGGACCCCGTCGGGGGGTCTGCACACGGCCGTGCGCGGGTTGGACCTCACCGTGCGGCGTGGTGAGTTCGTGGCCGTCGTCGGGCCGACGGGCTGCGGAAAGTCCACCACGCTGACCCTCGTCAGCGGCCTGGAGGAGCCCTCGGAGGGCGAGGTGCTGGTGGCCGGGGAGCCGGTCGACGGCGTCGGCGACAAGGTCGGTTTCGTCTTCCAGCAGGACGCCACCTTCCCCTGGCGGACGGTGCTGTCCAACGTCATGGCGGGCCCTCGCTTCCGGGGCGTGCCCAAGGCGGAGGCCAAGCAGAAGGCCCGCGAGTGGCTGGCCCGCGTCGGCCTCGCCGCCTTCGAGGACCGCTATCCGCACCAGCTCTCCGGCGGTCAGCGCAAGCGTGTCGCCCTCGCCGCCACCTTCGTCAACGACCCCGAGATCCTGCTCATGGACGAGCCGTTCTCCGCGCTCGACGTGCAGACCCGGGCCCTGATGTCGGACGAGCTGCTGGAGCTGTGGGCCGGGACCGGCGCCTCGGTCGTCTTCGTCACCCACGACCTGGAGGAGTCCATCGCGCTGGCCGACAAGGTCGTCGTCATGACCGCCGGGCCCGCGACCGTGAAGCAGGTCTTCGACATCGACCTGCCCCGGCCGCGCAAGGTCGAGTCGGTGCGCCTGGAACCGCGGTTCATCGAGATCTACCGCGAGATCTGGGAGTCCCTCGGCGAAGAGGTCCGCATCACCCGCGAGAGGGGTGCCGCCAATGTCGCCTGACGTCATCAGCACGCCGGTGGTGGACACGGTGAAGACGACGGGCCGCGCGGAGTCGCGCGCCCAGGCCGCCCGCAGACGCAAGGCGCTCGTCGTCGCCGCGCGGGTGCTGCTCCTGGTGGCCGTGCTCGGCCTGTGGGAGGCGCTGTCCCGGGCCGAGGTCATCGACCCGTTCAACTTCTCGATGCCCTCGAAGATCTGGGACCAGATCTACACCTGGGTGACGCACGGCACCGCGCTCGGCTCCCTGGGCGAGCAGATCTGGGCCACGCTGTACGAGGCGCTGGTCGGCTGGGTCCTCGGTGTGATCGCGGGTGTCGTGTTCGGTATCGCGCTCGGGCGGATCGCCTTCCTCGCCGATGTCCTCGGTCCATACATCAAGGTGCTCAACTCGATCCCCAGGATCGTCCTCGCCCCGATCTTCGTGATCTGGTTCGGCCTCGGACCGGCCTCCAAGGTCGCGTCGGCCGTGGTGCTCGTCTTCTTCCCGGTGTTCTTCAACGCCTTCCAGGGCGCCCGCGAGGTGGACCGCAACCTGGTCTCGAACGCCCGCATCCTGGGTGCCAGCGACCGGCGGGTGACGCTTCAGGTCGTCATCCCCTCGGCCACCTCGTGGATCTTCACCAGCCTCCACGTCAGCTTCGGCTTCGCCCTCATCGGCGCCATCGTCGGCGAGTACATCGGCGCCACCAAGGGCATCGGCCTGCTCGTCGCGCAGTCCCAGGGCACCTTCAACGCGGCCGGCGTGTACGCCGCCATGGTCATCCTCGCGGCCGTCGCACTCGTCGCCGAGGGCCTGCTGACCTTCGCCGAGCGCCGCATCTTCCGGTGGAAGGCGAGCGGCTCGGACAGCTGACCGAGCCCCGCAGACACCCCCCACACACTCTGTTCCCATCCCCGCACCGCCCTCTCACAAGGACGTGAAACCGCCATGCGCAAGACCGCCAGATACGCGTCGCTGGCCGCCGCCGGCCTGCTCGCCCTCACCTCCCTCACCGCCTGCGCGAACGACGCGGCCAGCACCGCCTCCAGCGGCTCCGGCAGCAAGGGCGACGGCAAGGGCGAGAAGGTCAAGATCATGGTCGGTGGCCTGGACAAGGTCATCTACCTGCCCGCGATGCTCACCCAGCGGCTGGGCTACTTCGACTCCGAGGGCCTCGACGTGGAGCTGCTGAGCGAGCCGGCCGGCGTCCAGGCCGAGACCGCGCTCGTCTCCGGCCAGGTCCAGGGAGCCGTCGGCTTCTACGACCACACCCTCGACCTCCAGACGAAGGGCAAGTCCGTGGAGTCCGTGGTGCAGTTCTCGCACGCTCCCGGCGAAGTCGAGATCGTCTCCAACAAGGCGGCGGGCGACGTCAAGTCGCCCAAGGACTTCAAGGGCAAGAAGCTCGGCGTCACCGGCCTCGGCTCCTCGACCGACTTCCTCACCAAGTACCTCGCGGTCAAGAACGGCGTGCAGGTGAACGAGTTCACGCCGGTCGCGGTGGGAGCCGGTCCGACGTTCATCGCGGCGCTCGAGAAGGGCGCCATCGACGCGGGCATGACGACCGACCCGACCGTCGCGACGATCCTGTCGAAGAAGGCGGGCAAGGTGCTCGTCGACATGCGTACCCCCGAGGGTTCGCAGCAGGCGCTGGGCGGGCCGTACCCGTCGTCCAGTCTGTACATGCAGACGGACTGGGTGAACGGGCACAAGGACACCGTCCAGAAGTTGGCCAACGCGTTCGTCAAGACGCTCCAGTGGATGTCCACCCACAGCGCCACCGAGATCGCGGACAAGATGCCCGCGGACTACTCCCAGGGTGACAAGACGCTCTACGCCGACGCGATCAAGAGCACGCTGCCGATGTTCACCAAGGACGGCGTGATGCCCGCCGACGGTCCGCAGACCGTCGAGTCGGTCCTCAAAGCGTTCAACCCGAACATCAAGAACGCCAAGGTGGACCTCAGCAAGACGTACACGACCGAGTTCGTCGAGAAGGCCGGCAAGTAGCCGCTCGCCGAAGCCCGCTCAGGCGCGGGTCGCCCACACGTAACGGTGTTCCGGGCGGCCCGCGTCGCCGTATTTAAGGGTCAGCAGGGCCCGCCCGGTGCGCTCCAGGAGCTTGAGATAGCGCTGGGCGGTCTGCCGGCTCACCCCGGTCCGCTCGGCGATCTCCTGGGCGGACAGGGGGCCTTCTGCGCTCAGCAGGGCCTGGCGCACCAGTTCGGCGGTCGTGGGGGAGTGCCCCTTGGGCAGCTTGGGCTCCGACGGTGCGTACAGGGCGCCGAAGATGCGGTCCACCTCGGCCTGCTCGGCCTCGCCGCCGCCGTCCAGCGTGCGGCGCAGGGTGGCGTACGCCTCCAGTTTGGCCCGCAGCCCGGCGAAGGCGAACGGCTTGACCAGGTACTGCAGGGCGCCGTGCCGCATGGCCGCCTGCACGGTCGACACGTCCCGCGCGGCCGTCACCATGATCACGTCGCACTGGTGGCCGCGCCTGCGCATCTCCTGGACGACCGAGAGTCCCGTGTCGTCGGGCAGGTAGTGGTCCATCAGGACCAGGTCGAGCCGGGGCAGCGTCTCCAACTGGTGCATCGCCTCGGCCGCGCTGTGCGCCTCGCCGGCGACATGGAAACCGGGCACCTTCTCGACGTAGGCGGCGTTCACCCGGGCAACCCGGGTGTCGTCGTCCACGACCAGGACCTCGATCATCGCGCCTCCTCCTCGGCAGGGGCCGGACCGTCCGCGGCGGCGGCACCGGGCGGCCCGGAACGGGGGTCGGGTACGGCCGCTCCGGATTCCGCGCAGCCGGTGAGCGCGGGCGCCAGTTCCGGTTCGGTCAGTGCCTCGGGCAGGACCACGGTGAACTCCGCGCCCCCGCCGTCCCCCGCGCCCACCGTCGCGCTCCCGCCCTGCCGCTCGGCGAAGCGGCGCACCAGAGAGAGCCCTATGCCGCGTTTGCCGTGCGCGGGCGGTTTCTTCGTGGACCACCCCTCGGTGAAGACCAACTCCCGTTGGTCCTCGGGGACACCTGGCCCGGTGTCGTGCACGCGAAGGACGACGGTACGTCCCTCGGCCCGCAACTCGACCTCCACGCGCGCGTGGAGCGTGCCCGCGACGGCGTCGAGCGCGTTGTCCACCAGGTTGCCCACGACCGTGACGAGGCCCCGGGGGTCGATCAGCCGGTCCGGGAGCAGAGTGCCTTCCGACACCCACAGGGCCACCCCGCGCTCCGCCGCGACAGTGGCCTTGCCGACCAGCAGCGCCGCGAGCAGCGGATCCTGGATCTTCTCCGTGACCTGCTCGGCGGTGGCCCGGTGATCGCCGACCACCTCGCCGACGAACTCCACCGCGTCGTCGTACATCTCCAGTTCGAGCAGGCCGAGCAGGGTGTGCATGCGGTTGGCGTGCTCGTGGTCCTGCGCGCGCAGGGCGTCGATCAGACCGCGCGTGGAGTCGAGTTCGCGGCCCAGCTGCTCCAGCTCGGTACGGTCGCGCAGGGTGGCCACGGCGCCGTCGTCGTCGGTGGGCATACGGTTGGCCACCAGAACGCGCTGTCCACGCACGGTGAGCAGGTCCGTGCCGGTCACCCGACCGGCCAGGACGTCCGCCGTGCGCCCCGCGCCGAGCGCCTCGTCCAGGGACAGCCCGACGGCCTCGTCGCCGATGCCCAGCAGCCGTCGCGCCTCGTCGTTGAGCAGGCGTATCCGGCCGCTCCGGTCCAGGGCCACCACGCCCTCCCGGATGCCGTGCAGCATCGCCTCGCGCTCCGCGAGCAGCGCCGATATGTCGGAGAAGGCAAGGTCACGGGTCTGCCGCTGGACCCTGCGGGAGATCAGCCAGGCGGCCAGTGCGCCCACCGCGAGGGCGCCGCCGGCGTACGCGAACAGCCCCGGGATCGCGCTGATCAGCCGGGCGCGCACGCTGTCGTAGGCGATGCCGACCGACACCGCACCGACCAGCCGGTGGTCGGCGTCGTACAACGGCACCTTCCCGCGCGCGGAGCGGCCCAGAGTGCCGTTGTCGATCTCCATGACGTCCTTGCCGGCCAGGGCGTCGCTGGGGTCCGTGGAGACGCGGTGGCCGATCTGGCCCGGGGTCGGGTGGGACCAGCGCACCCAGTGCGTGTCCAGCACCACTATGTACTCGGCACGGGTGGCGTGCCGGATCCGCTCCGCCTCCTTCTGCACCGGGCCGTCCTCGGTCGGCGGGGTGTGCAGGACACCCTCGGCGATCTGCGGGTCCTGCGCCGTGGTCTGCGCGATGGCCAGCGCGCGGCGCATCGCCTCCTGGTCCAGCTGCTTGCTCAGCGGCGCGAGGAACAGCCCGGTCGCGAGCACCGCGACTCCCGCAGCGATCGCCACCTGCATCAGCAGCACCTGCGAGAAGACCCGTCGTGGCAGACCGAGGCGCAGGCGGCGGGCGGGGGGAGTGGGGCTCATACCCACGACGGTACGTGGCGGGACCGGCGCGTCCCCACGGGGTGTGGCGTGGATCTCTTGACCAGTTCTTGACGGAAGCGGCGGCCTCGCGGAATCGGGTCTTCGGCGGAAGCGGCGGCTCCGGGGATGCGGTTCCTCAACAGATGCGGCTCTCCCGAGCAATCCGTCCTCAGCGGTGCGGAATCAGCTCGCGAGCGCCGTCGTCCGCAGCTCGCGCACCGCCACGACGTCCATCCGCGCGGGCGTGCCGAGCACCGCCGCGCCGCAGCTCTCCTGGCGGGGCGGCAGACCGGCGGCCTGGGCCACGGTCACGCACCAGCCGCGGCCGTCCGCGTGGGCGACGGTGACCTCCCAGCGCGGGGCCGCGCCCTCGGACCGTACGACACTCAGCGCGTCTGCCGCGTACTCGCCGGCCACGGCGCGCACGGCCAGCTCGGCGGCCTGGCCGGGCCGTTCCCAGGCGCTGCGCCCGCGGCACTCCTCGACCACCACGCGCCCCTCCTGCGCGCCGTGCAGCGCCTCCTTGACGATGCGCGCCTCGGCACGACCGTACGCGTAGCCGTACGGCAGGACGAGCACCGTCGGCGCGAAGCGATGTCCGCCCAGATGAGTGACCTCCCAGACGCCCTGGACGCCGGACACGGCCAGTTCGGCGGCGAGAGGGCGGCCGAGGAGGGCGCAGCAGCGGTCACGCTTGCCGTTGGTGCACACGAGCGCGAGCGGGTCGCCGGTGTCCGGACGTCCGCCGAGCGCGGAGCCGAACGAACGGTGGTCACCGGCGCCGAGCGCCGCGAAGTCCAGGCCGAGCAGAAGGCTCGGGTCGCGGGTGGTGGCGCTGTGCAGCCAGACCTTTCCGGGGACGGTGTGGGCCGCGTACACCTGCCGGATCGGGGGCGGGCCGGGGTCTGCGTGGCGGCCGGGACGCCGGATGAGTGCGATGCGTACGCCCGTCCCTTCGGCGGCGGCTTCCAGGGCGCGGCCCAGCGTGGGGTCGAGATGGCTCGAAGTGAGCGCCTTTGCACCCCATGGGCCAGGCTGCTCCAGCAGCAGCCACGTCGTCGCCGTGGCCGCCGTGCCGGAAACGGGCTCGTCGAGGCTCCTGGAAACGGTCGCGCACCTACTCACAGAGGTGAGCCTAACCTGACTCTGCGCAAGGCGACTTCCGGCCGTGACCGTGTCCTACTCCGGCATGGGCTGCGGGGGCCTCGGACCGACGTAGTGACCTACGGGACGCATGCGCAGCGGGCGCTCGCCGTACTCCTCCAGCGCGTGGGCGATCCAGCCCGCGGTCCGGGCCACGGCGAAGATCGTCTCGCCGGCCGTGGCGGGCATGCCCGAGGACGCGGTGAACACGGCCAGGGCAAGGTCCACGTTGGCGTGCAGCGAGGTGTGGCGGGCGGCCGTGGCGACGACGTCGCGCGCCGCGAGCAGCGCGGGCTCCGCGCGCGGGACCTGCTCCAGGAGCGCGAACAGCACCCGCGCGCGCGGGTCCTCGCCGGGGTAGAGCCGGTGGCCGAGTCCGGGGACACGGCGGCCGGCGCGGAGTTCGTCGGCGATCACGGGGGCCGCGGTGCCCTGGTCGAGAACCTCGAGCAGCAGCCGGTGGGCCAGGCCGCTGGCGGCGCCGTGCAGGGGGCCCTCCAGGACGCCGAGTCCGGCCGAGATGGCCGCGTACGCGTGCGCGCGGGCCGAGGCGGCGACCCGGACGGCGAGCGTGGAGGCGGCCAGGTCGTGGTCGGCGAGCAGGGCGAGGGCCGTGTCCAGAACCCGCAGGGAGGCCTTGTCGGGCGCGCGGCCGGTGAGCCTGGCCCACAGGCGCTCGGCCAGCGGGCCGCCGTCCTTGTGGTCGTACCGGGCCGGCGGCAGCGCGGCGACGAGCGTGGGGATCAGGACGCGCCCCGTGCCGAGCACGGCCTCCTCGGACAGGTCGAAGCGCAGAGGGTCCTCGGCCGCGGCGGCGATCGCGGCCACGCGCAGCCGGTCGGTGGGGGAGGTGTGCTCGGGCAGGGCGTTCACGGCGCGGCGGGCGACCTCGACGGTGGCCTCGGGCGCGGTGAAGACGGCGCCGGGAGCCGGGAGGCCCGTCCACAGCCACTCCGCGACCTCCTCGTAGGAGTGACGGGTGGCCAGTTCCGTGGCGTCGACGCCACGGAAGTAGTAGCGGTCCTTCTCGATGAGCGTGATGCGGGTCCGTACGGACAGGTCCGCACCGGATCCCGAAGTCCCCGCGGCCTCACGTCTGTTGCGCCGGGCGAGGGCCTCCACCTCCTTCGTGTCGAAGGTGCTGGCACGGCCGCCGGGCTCGCGTCTGCTGCTGAGCAGGCCGCGGCTCACGTAGGCGTAGACGGTCTCGGGCTTCACGCCGAGCAGTTCGGCGGTCTCCTTGGTCGTCAGCCTTCGCCCGGGGCGGCCGGGAGCGGGTTCGTGATCGCGCATGGAGGTCACGGTAGTCGCCTCTCCATACATTGATATCTGATCGGTTGATTCAATCAATGTTGACACGAAATGAGTCAAGCATGGACAGTCGGATCAAGTCCAGGGAGGAACATCATGTCCATCAACAGGACCGCAACCCTCGTCGACGTGCCCCGTGGTCTCGCGGGCGTCGTCGTCACCGACACCCGGATCGGGGACGTCAGGGGACTCGAGGGCTTCTACCACTACCGCCAGTACTCGGCCGTCGAACTCGCGCGGACCCGCACCTTCGAGGACGTCTGGCACCTGCTCGTCCACGGGACGCTCCCGGACGCGGAGCGCCGCGCCGCCTTCGCCGCCGAGAGCGCGGCGCTGCGCCGGCTGCCCGAGGAGGTCCGGGCGGCCCTGCCCGCCGTCTCCGCGGCGAGCCGCGTCTCCGGCCCGCTGGCCGGGCTGCGTACGGCGTTGTCGCTGTTCGGCGGGGCCCAGGGGTTCCAACCGGTCTACGACGTCGACGAGGACCGGCGCCGTGCGGACACCGTTGCCGCCTGTGCCGCCGTGCCCACGCTGCTCACCGCCCTGTACCGGCTCGGGCGGGGACTGGAGCCCGTGGAGCCGTGCGAGGACCTGCCGTACGCGGCCAACTACCTGTACATGCTCACGGGTGAGGAACCGGATCCCCGGAAGGCGCGTGCGGTCGAGCAATACCTGATCTCAACCATTGATCACGGATTCAATGCATCAACCTTCACCGCGCGGGTCATCGCGTCCACAGGCGCCGATGTCGCGGCCTGCCTCGTGGGGGCCGTGGGCGCGCTCTCCGGGCCGCTGCACGGAGGGGCCCCGAGCCGCGCCCTGGACACGCTGGACGCGATCGGCACGCCGGAGCGGATCGACCCCTGGATCCGGGAGAGGGTCCTCGCGGGCGACCGGATCATGGGCTTCGGACACGCCATCTACCGCACCGAGGACCCCCGTTCGCGGATGCTGCGCGAGATCGCCCTCGGCTTCGGCGGCCCGCGCGTCGACTTCGCCGTCGAGGTCGAGCGGCGCGTCGAGGCGATGCTCGCCGAACTCAAGCCCGGCCGTGAACTGCACACCAACGTCGAGTTCTACGCCGGAGTGGTCATGGAACTGTGCGGCCTGCCCCGCGAGATGTTCACCCCCACCTTCGCGTCGGGGCGCGTGGTCGGCTGGAGCGCCAACATCCTGGAACAGGCGGCCGACCCGAAGATCATCCGCCCCGTGGCACGGTATGTGGGGCCGGAGCCGCCGGTGATGGTCCCGGCGGTGGCATAAGGCATGCGCGTGGTCTGGTGCCGTTCTGGCGCCAGGCCTCATCGGTGAGTGGGCGAGCAGTGACGGGGTGCCCGGTTGCTCGTCTCTCGGCCGGCGCGACCTGCTTCATGGTCGTGCGGGGCCTGCGCGGGTGAGGGATGTCAGGGCTGGACGCCCGGGGGCACCGACATCTCAGGCATCGGGGATGTCCGCCTTGGCGCGGATCAGAGTCTCCCGGCTCACGATGACGATGCGTTCGTAGTCGGCGCGGGAGGCGTCGGCGGGCAGTTCACCGTCCAGCGCGTCGGTGGCCTCGGTGCCGATGACGGCGAAGTTGCCGTCGCTGAGCTCGAACACGTCCGGGCAGTTGGCTCCCGAGTTGCTGCCACGGGCACTCGGCGGCACACCGATTCGGCGCACGATCTTCAAGAGGTACCGGTCCTTACAAAGGTTGCGAGGAAAACAATGGCAGGAAACCTACTGCGGTTCGTATCGCGTTGGCGCCCACACGGCCGCAAAATTCCTCAGCTGTCTCCTTGGCACCCCAGAGTTGACCGATGTGGCGTAGCGGGCGGGTCCGGTCAGTCCGTCGGGGGGTTGCCCACGACCCACCACTCGTCCGTGTCGGCTTCGTCGAGGTCGTTCACGAGGCCGTCGACCATGCGTCCGACCTGTGCCTCGTCGGAGGACTGTTTCAGCGTGGCACGCTGGGCCCTTGACGCCTCCCAGTACTCCCGGAACAGCGGGCTCTGCAAGAACTCGCGCAGATGGGTGTAGAGCTCCTCGCGGTCCAGGACTTCGGCTCGGTACAGATGGAACAGGTAGGCGTACCACGCGTTGGCGTAGAGGAACTGGCGGCGCTTCTGCGCCGGGACGCTCTTGTCGTAGGTGTCGATCACCGCGGCGAGCGAGGGGTCGTCGATCGCCCTGGACAACAGTTCCCAGTGCATGCGCTGCTGATGTGCGAAAGCCTTGCGCCGGACCGCCAGCGCCTCGAGCTCCAGTTCCCTCTCCTGCAGCCGTGCTGCCTCGAGACGTCTCTGACGCGCTGCCACCGTCACGGCAGTGGCCAGGAGGATGAGCGCGGCGGGGCTCACCCTCCCCGCGAAGCGCTTCCGTGCGACCATGTCAACCCCCGAATCAGGCAGCCGTCCACCGGTCGTCGGGCGCGGGTCGACGGAGGGGACCGGTGAGCCAGGAGCGGTGCTGGGCGTGTCCTCAAGGCCGTACGAGGGCGCACAGCTCCGTTGCTTCCGGCCGATGCGCTCCGGAAGACACCCCCGGGCCGCCTCCCAGACTGCCGAGCGGCTCTGATCGGCGGGGAGGCGGAGAGGAGGCGCACAGAGGGAAGCGAGGGTCGCACACCTCGGTGCCATGTCCAACGTCTGCCCCGCAAGACGTGCTAACAATCGTTCACTCCGCCGTGTTTCTTCCCGCTCGTATCCTGGTCGGGCAGTCGATCCTCGGCCGCCGAGCCGATCCTTCGCCTCGGCCGCCCGGTCCGTCCGTCATGGGAAAGGTGCCGCCCGTTGGGCAACAACCGCAGTCCGCAGCAGATCCCCGTCGTCGTGCTCGCCGGCTTTCTTGGCTCCGGCAAGACCACGCTCCTCAACCATCTGCTGCACCGCAGCGGAGGAAGCCGGATCGGGGCGATCGTCAACGACTTCGGTGCCATCGAGATCGACGCCCTGGCCGTCGCGGGCGCGCTCGGCGACTCGACCGTCTCGCTCGGCAACGGCTGCCTGTGCTGCGCCGTGGACGCGAGTGAACTCGACGTCTACCTCGACCGGCTCGCCGCGCCGGCCGCCCGTATCGACGTCATCGTCATCGAGGCCAGCGGCCTCGCCGAGCCGCAGGAACTCGTGCGGATGCTGCTCGCGAGCGAGCATCCGGGCATCGTCTACGGCGGCCTCGTCGAGGTGGTCGACGCCGCCGAGTTCGACGACACGCGCGCGCGGCACCCCGAGATCGACCGGCACCTCGCCCTCGCCGACCTCGTCGTGGTCAACAAACTCGACCGGGCACCGGACGCCGACCGCGTCCTCGGCCTGGTCCGCTCGCTCACCGACCGTGCCGCCGTCGTCCCCGCCACCTACGGCCGCATCGAGCCCGAGTTCCTCTTCGACTGCAAACCCAGCGAGGAGCGGATCGGGCAGCTGTCCTTCGACGACCTGCACGCGCGCGGCGACGAGGACCACGATCACGACGGCGACCATGGGCATGCCGGTCATCTGCACGCGGGGTACGACAGCCTGTCCTTCGCCTCCGACACGCCCATGGACCCGCGCGAGCTGATGCGCTTCCTGGACAGCCGCCCCGAGGGGCTGTACCGGATCAAGGGGTACGTCGACTTCGGGCCGCACGACACCGCCAACCGGTACGCGGTGCACGCCGTCGGCCGCTTCCTGCGCTTCTACCCGGAGCCCTGGCCGCTCGCCGAGGCCCGCCGTACCCAACTCGTCCTCATCGGCGCCGGCATCGACCCCGACGCGCTCGGCAAGGAACTGGAGGCGTGCACGAACGACGCCCCACGCGCCGACGAGCACGGCATGTGGGGCGTCCTGCGCTACGTACAGGCCCCGGACGACCCGGACGACCTGGTCCTCGAAGAGCCGCCCGCCTAGAAGACCGGCCCCGCGACCACCGCCACCGTCTTCGGCAGCGAGGCGCCCGAACCGTCCCGGCGCGGGTCCAGCTCCGGCAGGTCGACCGGCGTGCCGTTCTTCTGCGCCGCCCGGGCCGGGACCGGGCCCGCCCAGGCCAGCGCCAGACAGTCCTCGCCCTTCAGGAAGCGCTGGCAGCGCACACCACCGGTGGCGCGGCCCTTGCGCGGGTACTGGTCGAAGGGGGTCAGCTTGGCCGTCGTCTGCACCGAGTCGTCCAGCGTGCCGCGCGAGCCGGCCACCGTGAAGACCACCGCGTCGGCGGCCGGGTCGACCACGGTGAACGAGATGACCTTGGCGCCCTCGGTGAGCTTGATGCCGGCCATGCCGCCCGCCGGACGGCCCTGCGGGCGGACCTGCGAGGCCTGGTAGCGCAGCAGTTGCGCGTCGTCCGTGATGAACACCAGGTCCTCCTCGCCGGTGCGCAGCTCCACCGCGCCGACGATCCGGTCACCGTCCTTGAGCGTGATGACCTCCAACTCCTCCTTGTTGGACGGGTAGTCGGGCACCACGCGCTTGACGACACCCTGCTCGGTGCCGAGCGCCAGACCGGGGGAGGACTCGTCCAGCGTCATCAGGCAGACGGCCGTCTCGTCGTCCTCCAGGGACACGAACTCGGCGAGCGGCGCCCCTCCCGCGAGGGTCGGCGCGGCCGCCGTGTCGGGCAGCTGGGGAAGGTCGACGACATTGATCCGCAGCAGCCGGCCGCCCGAGGTGACCACGCCGATCTCGCCGCGCGCGGTCGCCGGGACCGCCGAGACGATCACGTCGTGCTTGGCCCGCTTGGCGTCGGCGTCCTCCGGGAACGGCTCGATGCCCGTCGTACGGGCCAGCAGGCCGGTCGAGGACAGCAGTACCCGGCAGGGGTCGTCGGCGACCTGGAGCGGCACGGTGGCCACCGGGGCGCCCGCGGACTCCAGCAGGACCGTGCGCCGGTCGGTGCCGAACTTCTTGGACACGGCGGCCAGTTCGGCCGAGACCAGCTTGCGCAGCTCCGCGTCCGACTCCAGGATCCGGGTCAGCTCCTCGATCTCCGCGGTGAGCCTGTCCTTCTCGGCCTCCAGCTCGATGCGGTCGAACTTGGTGAGCCGGCGCAGCGGCGTGTCGAGGATGTACTGGGTCTGGACCTCGCTCAGCGAGAAGCGCTCCATCAGGCGCTCCTTGGCCTGCGCGGAGTTCTCGCTGGACCGGATCAGCCGGATGACCTCGTCGATGTCGACCAGTGCGGTCAGCAGGCCCTCGACCAGGTGCAGCCGGTCCCGGCGCTTGGTGCGGCGGAACTCGCTGCGGCGCCGGACGACGTCGAAGCGGTGGTCGAGGTAGACCTCGAGCAGCTCCTTCAGGCCCAGGGTGAGCGGCTGGCCGTCGACCAGGGCCACGTTGTTGATGCCGAAGGACTCCTCCATCGGAGTCAGCTTGTACAGCTGCTCCAGGACCGCCTCGGGCACGAAGCCGTTCTTGATCTCGATGACCAGGCGCAGGCCGTGCTCGCGGTCGGTGAGGTCCTTGACGTCGGCGATGCCCTGCAGCTTCTTCGAGTTGACCAGGTCCTTGATCTTCCCGATGACCTTCTCCGGGCCGACCGTGAACGGCAGTTCGGTCACGACCAGGCCCTTGCGACGCGCGGTCACCGCCTCGACCGAGACCGACGCGCGCATCTTGAAGGTGCCGCGGCCCGTCGCGTACGCGTCCCGGATGCCGTCCAGGCCGACGATCCGGCCGCCGGTGGGCAGGTCCGGGCCCGGGACGTGCCGCATCAGCGCGTCCAGGTCCGCGTTCGGGTGCTTGATCAGGTGGCGGGCGGCCGCGACGACCTCCCGCAGGTTGTGCGGCGGCATGTTCGTCGCCATGCCGACCGCGATGCCCGAAGAGCCGTTGACCAGCAGGTTCGGGAAGGCGGCGGGCAGCGCCACCGGCTCCTGCTCCTGGCCGTCGTAGTTCGGCGTGAAGTCGACCGTGTCCTCGTCGATCGACTCGGTCATCAGGCTCGTCGCCTCGGCCATCCGGCACTCGGTGTACCGCATGGCGGCCGGAGGGTCGTCGTTTCCCAGCGAACCGAAGTTGCCGTGGCCGTCGACCAGCGGGAGCCGCATCGAGAAGGGCTGCGCCATGCGCACCAGAGCGTCGTAGATCGACGAGTCGCCGTGCGGGTGCAGCTTGCCCATGACCTCGCCGACGACACGGGCGCACTTCACGTAGGCCCGCTCCGGACGCACGCCCATCTCGTTCATCTGGTAGACGATGCGGCGGTGCACCGGCTTGAGACCGTCACGGGCGTCCGGCAGGGCGCGCGAGTAGATGACCGAGTACGCGTACTCGAGGTAGGAGCCACGCATCTCGTCCACGACGTCGATGTCGAGGATCTTCTCCTCGTACGAATCGTCGGGCGGCGGGGTCTTCGTGCTGCGGCGGGCCATCGCTGCCGGCTCCTCCTGTTTTCTGCTCGCGCTTGACGGATCTGACGCGGACCATTGTGGACCGCGGCACTGACAACCCGGGCCGCGACCCGGTCCCCGCAGACGCGACCGGCGCCGGAGGCCTTCCCCCCGGCGCCCCGGAACCGATCGACGGCACGCCTGACGCAGGCTACGCGATCCGCTGTGGGCGTATGTCCGCGGGAACTTCGCCGAGGTCCCGCACGCTTTGCATACAGTGGCAGGAACGGCAGGAAAACCGCGGTTTCGACGACCGCCTCCGCTTGCGAAGGGACGTACATGCCCATGGGTCACACGACCACGGCCGAGGCAGGCTCCGGGGGCCTGACAGCGACCGAGCACCGGCTGGCCAACGGTCTGCGCGTGGTGCTCTCCGAGGACCACCTGACCCCGGTGGCGGCGGTCTGCCTCTGGTACGACGTCGGTTCCCGCCACGAGGTCAAGGGACGAACCGGCCTGGCTCACCTTTTCGAGCACCTGATGTTCCAGGGCTCCGGACAGGTCAAGGGCAACGGCCACTTCGAGCTCGTGCAGGGCGCCGGCGGCTCCCTCAACGGCACCACCAGCTTCGAGCGCACCAACTACTTCGAGACCATGCCCGCCCACCAGCTGGAGCTCGCCCTCTGGCTGGAGGCCGACCGCATGGGCTCCCTGCTCGCCGCCCTGGACGACGAGTCCATGGAGAACCAGCGGGACGTCGTCAAGAACGAGCGCCGGCAGCGCTACGACAACGTGCCCTACGGCACCGCGTTCGAGAGGCTGACCGCCCTCGCCTACCCCGAGGGCCACCCGTACCACCACACGCCGATCGGCTCCATGGCGGACCTGGACGCGGCCACCCTTGAGGACGCCCGCCAGTTCTTCCGCACCTACTACGCGCCGAACAACGCGGTGCTCTCCGTGGTCGGCGACATCGACCCCCAGCAGACCCTCGCCTGGGTCGAGAAGTACTTCGGATCCATCCCCGCGCACACCGGCAAGCCCGAGCCCCGCGACGGCTCCCTGCCGGAGGTCATCGGCGAGCAGCTGCGCGAGGTCGTCGTCGAGGAGGTCCCGTCGCGCGCCCTGATGGCCGCCTACCGGCTGCCGCAAGACGGCACGCGCGCGGCCGACGCGGCCGACCTGGCGCTCACCGTCCTCGGCGGCGGCGAGTCCTCCCGTCTGTACAACCGCCTCGTACGCCGCGACCGTACGGCGGTGGCGGCCGGCTTCGGCCTGCTGCGCCTGGCCGGCGCGCCCTCGCTGGGCTGGCTGGACGTGAAGACCTCCGGTGACGTCGAGGTGCCCGTCATCGAGGCCGCCATCGACGAGGAGCTGACCCGGTTCGCCGTGGAGGGCCCCACGCCCGAGGAGATGGAGCGCGCCCAGGCCCAGTTGGAGCGCGAGTGGCTGGACCGGCTCGGCACGGTCGCCGGCCGCGCGGACGAACTGTGCCGGTTCGCCGTCCTGTTCGGCGACCCGCAGCTCGCCCTCACCGCCGTCCAGCGCGTCCTGGCCGTGACCTCCGAGGAGGTCCAGGAGATCGCCAAGGCCCGCCTGCGCCCCGACAACCGCGCGGTTCTCGTCTACGAGCCGCTGTCCCCCGAGTCCGCCGAGCACACCGAGGAGGCGGGGCGCGGCGAGGACCCGGAGTCGGAGGCCACCGTGGAAGCGGGCGTCGCGCCTGCCGACCAGAACGACAACGAGGAGACGGACCGGTGACCGAGCTCGCCACGATGGACTTCCACCCCCAGCCGCGGCCCGGCGAGGCCAAGCCCTGGGCGTTCCCGGCCCCCGAGCGCGGCACGCTGGACAACGGCCTGACCGTCCTGCGCTGCCACCGCCCCGGCCAGCAGGTCGTCGCCGTCGAGGTGCTGCTGGACGCGCCCCTGGACGCCGAGCCGGCCGGCCTGGACGGTGTCGGCACGATCATGGCGCGGGCCTTCTCCGAGGGCACCGACAAGCACTCCGCCGAGGAGTTCGCCGCCGAGCTGGAGCGCGCCGGTGCCACGCTCGACGCGCACGCCGACCACCCCGGCGTCCGGATCAGCCTGGAGGTCCCGGCCTCCCGCCTGGCCAAGGGCCTGGGTCTGCTGTCCGACGCCCTGCGCGCGCCCGCCTTCGCCGAGAGCGAGGTCGAGCGGCTGGTCCGCAACCGCCTGGACGAGATCCCGCACGAGCTGGCCAACCCCTCCCGCCGGGCCGCCAAGGAACTCTCCAAGGAGCTGTTCCCGGCGACCTCGCGCATGTCCCGCCCGCGCCAGGGCACCGAGGACACGGTCGAGAAGATCGACGCGGCCGCCGTACGCGCCTTCTACGACCGCCATGTGCGCCCCGCGACGGCCACCGTGGTCGTGGTCGGCGACCTCACCGGCACCGACCTGGACGAGCTGCTCGCCGACACCCTGGGTGCCTGGACCGGCACCCCCGGCGCGCCGCGGCCCGTGCCGCCGGTGTCCGCCGACGACACCGGCCGCGTCGTCATCGTGGACCGGCCCGGCGCCGTCCAGACCCAGCTGCTCATCGGCCGGGTCGGCCCCGACCGGCACGACCGGGTGTGGCCCGCGCAGGTGCTCGGCACCTACTGCCTCGGCGGCACCCTCACCTCCCGCCTGGACCGGGTCCTGCGCGAGGAGAAGGGCTACACCTACGGTGTGCGGGCCTTCGGGCAGGTCCTCCGTTCTGTGGCTCCCGCCTCCGCCGGAGGGGCTGGGGGCGCCTCGATGCTCGCCATCAGCGGCTCCGTGGACACCCCGAACACCGGTCCCGCGCTCGAGGACCTGTGGACGGTGTTGCGCACGCTCGCGGCGGAGGGCCTGACCGACGCCGAGCGGGACGTCGCCGTGCAGAACCTCGTCGGGGTGGCGCCGCTGAAGTACGAGACCGCGGCGGCCGTCGCGAGCACGCTGGCCGACCAGGTCGAGCAGCAGCTGCCCGACGACTTCCAGGCGCAGCTGTACCGGCAGCTGGCCGCCACCGGCACCGTGGAGGCCACCGCGGCGGTCGTGAACGCCTTCCCGGTGGACCGCCTGGTGACTGTCCTCGTCGGTGACGCCGCCCAGATCAAGGCGCCGGTCGAGGCGCTCGGCATCGGTGAAGTCACCGTCGTGGCCGCCGAGTAGGGACCGCGGAGCACGGCGACGGCCGCACGCGCGTGTGCGGCCGCGCGCAGGGCTGTACACGGGGCCCTGGCGACCGACGGGTCGTCAGGGCCCGTGCTGTTCTGCGGCGTGCTGAGGCAACGTTCCCCAGATGTCCGGATTGGTATGGAGGTTGCCTGTCTGCTCTGTGGGATGCGCTACAAAAACCCGGATCCGTTTGGGCATCGCGAGCCGCCCCCTTTAGCGTCTTCCGGGCTGTTCGTCAGGCAGTGCGCCGCGCCCGCGGCACCGGACAGTCATCGCCGAGTCCCCGTACGGCGCGAGCCAGGGGAGCCGGGGACCCAACCGCAGTCCCTGGGGTGAATCGGACGCCCGCGCGTGAGCGAGGGAGTCCGTAGGAGACCTTCCTGCTCCGAACCCGTCAGCTAACCCGGTAGGCGAGAGGGAAGGAAAGGACCAGCCACTTCATGGCGTTCATGTGCGCCTCCGGGAAGCATCGCAAGCCCGGCCGGGTCAAGCGCACCACCGCTCAGGCGGCTGGCATCGCGGCCCTCACCACCACCACCGGCGTCGTCGGTACCCTCGCGGCCTCACCCGCCGTCGCCGCGGAGAACTCCGTCGAGCAGACCGGTCTCACTCCCGTCATCACCGTCAGCGACACGCTCGCCGAGGAGATCGACGCGCAGGCCGCCGCCCAGAAGGCCACCGCCGAGCGGAAGGCCGCCGAGGAGGCCGCCGCCGAGGCAGCCGCCGAGCGTGCGAAGGAGGCACGGGAGGCCAAGGTCCGCGCCGCCCGCGAGGCGGAGCGCAAGCGCCTGAACGCCTTCGTCGCCCCGATCGCGCACTCGTACGTCTCCACCGGCTACATGGCGGGCAGCTCCCTGTGGTCCTCCGGCTCCCACACCGGCATCGACTTCCACGCGGCCAGCGGGACGTCGGTCCACGCGGTCGGCTCGGGCACCGTCGTCTCCACCGGCTGGGGCGGGGCATACGGCAACCAGATCGTGATCCGGATGGCCGACGGCATGTACACCCAGTACGGTCACCTGTCGTCCATCGGCGTCAGCGTGGGCCAGCGGGTCGTCCCGGGCCAGCAGATCGCCCTGTCCGGCGCGACCGGCAACGTCACCGGCCCGCACCTGCACTTCGAGGCCCGGACGACCCCCGAGTACGGCTCGGACGTCGACCCGGTCGCCTACCTCCGCAAGCACGGCGTGGCCGTCTGACGGTCCCGCGCGGCATGCCGAAGCACATGGTGTGCTGAAGCGACGGAGTGCACGGCGTTCTGAAGCGACGGCCCCGCGAAACGCACCGCACCCCGAAAGCCCCGGCTCACCCGAGTCGGGGCTTTCGCCGTATCCCGTACCGCTTCCCCGGTCGGCTGGCCAAAAAATATCCATGGATTCTGGCCCGCCGTCGGAAATTCCCGCTGATTGGAATACAGTCACTGAACAGACGTCCATCGTCGACGTTTCGCGGGGATTAAGACGGAGGTCGGTCATGCGTATTCCGGCACACTCGGTGTGCACGGCGATCCGGGACGACATCGTCACGGGTGTCCACGAGCGCGGCAGCCGCCTCACCGAAGAAGTCCTCGCCCGCCGCTACGGCGTCTCGCGCGTCCCCGTCCGCGAGGCCCTGCGCACCCTGGAGGCCGAGGGCTTCGTGGTGACCCGGCGGCACGCCGGCGCGTGCGTGGCCGAGCCGACCGAGCAGGAGGCCGCCGACCTGCTGGAGATGCGCCTGCTGCTGGAGCCGCTCGGTGCCGCCCGGGCCGCGCAGCGGCGCACCGAGGCCCACCTGAAGGTGCTGCGCGGCCTGGTCAGGCTGGGTCAGGAGCGGGCCGACCGGGGCCGCAGCGAGGATCTGCGCTCGCTCGGCGGCTGGTTCCACGAGACGCTCGCCCAGGCCTGCGGCAGCCAGGCGCTGACCTCGGCGCTCACCCAGCTACGGCACAAGATCGCCTGGATGTACACGGTGGACGCGCCGCCGAGCCCGGTGGAGTCCTGGGCGGAGCACGGCGCCATCGTGGACGCGGTGGCGCGCGGCGACGGCGAGCGCGCGCGGGCGGTCACGGCGCTGCACACCGAGCGCGCGGCACTCGCGCACCGGTTGCGCTTTTCCGGCGGCACGGACCGCCAGGGGCGCGTGAGGACTTCGCAACATGCCGTAAACATGTCGCGCCCACGGCATTAACATCGCCGCCGTATACAAAGAAGAGTAATTCTGCGGGGGTGTATTTCTGCTGCCCGAATTCTCGTGCGTCCGCGATTTACGCGATTTCCTGTCAAGTCGTCCGTGCAGCCTTCGGTGAAGCACGAAAGCCGCGCCGCCCGCAAAGGGCGACGCGGCTTCCGCGTTCCGTGCGTCGGTGCTCAGACGGTCTCGGGCAGTTCCTCGAGGCCCTCGGAGACCAGCTTGGCCAGACGGTCCAGGGCGACGTCCGCGCCCTCGGCGTCGGAGGCGAGGACGATCTCCTCGCCCCCCTGGGCGCCCAGTCCCAGGACAGCCAGCATGGAGGCCGCGTTGACGGGGTTGCCGTCAGCCTTGGCGATCGTCACCGGGACGCCTGCGGCCGTGGCGGCTCGGACGAAGATGGAGGCGGGGCGGGCGTGGAGACCCTCGGCCCAGCCGACGTTGACGCGGCGCTCAGCCATGTGATGCTGCCCTTCAGTTTCCCAGGGTTGTCTAGACCAGTTTCCCATACCGTGAAGCGTGCCCGGAGCGGACCTTCGTCCGACCCGGGCGTGTCGCCGGACCGCGGCCTCGGTCCGGCTTCCGTTCCCCACAGACTGCCTCGCGCCGTTGTCGTTGGCGAGCCGTACTCTGGGGCCCATGCAGACCCCGGCGGACCGGCAGGACCGGCACGAGTACCCCGCCCACTGGGAGGCGGACGTGGTGCTGCGCGACGGGGGCACCGCGCGCATCCGGCCCATCACCGTCGACGACGCCGGCCGCCTGGTCAGTTTTTACGAGCAGGTCTCGGACGAGTCGAAGTACTACCGCTTCTTCGCGCCGTACCCGCGCCTGTCCGCCAAGGACGTCCACCGCTTCACGCACCACGACTTCGTGGACAGGGTGGGACTCGCGGCCACCATCGGCGGCGAGTTCATCGCCACCGTACGCTACGACCGCGTCGGCGCCGACGGAATGCCCGCCTCCGCACCCGCCGACGAGGCCGAGGTCGCCTTCCTCGTGCAGGACGCCCACCAGGGCCGCGGCGTCGCCTCCACCCTCCTGGAACACATCGCCGCCGTCGCCCGCGAGCGCGGCATCCGCCGCTTCACGGCCGAGGTGCTGCCCGCCAACACCAAGATGATCAAGGTGTTCACGGACGCCGGGTACACCCAGAAGCGCAGCTTCGAGGACGGCGTCGTCCGCCTGGAGTTCGACCTCGAACCCACCGACCGCTCCCTCGCCGTGCAGCGCGCGCGGGAGCAGCGCGCCGAGGCCCACTCGGTACGGCGGCTGCTGGCCCCCCGATCCGTCGCCGTCGTCGGCGTCGGCCGCGCGCCCGGCGGGGTGGGCCGCAGCGTCCTCGGCAACATCAGGGACGCCGGCTACACCGGCCCGCTGCACGCCGTGAACAAGGCGTTCCCAGCCGACCTCAAGGACGTCGACGGCGTGCCGGCGTACCGCTCGGTGCGGGACATCGGGGGACCCGTGGACCTCGCCGTGGTGGCCGTGCCGGCCGAGCACGTACCGGCCGTGGTCACCGAGTGCGGGGAGCACGGAGTGCAGGGCCTCGTCGTGCTGTCCGCCGGGTACGCCGAGAGCGGGCCCGAGGGGCGCGAGCGACAGCGGGCCCTGGTCCGGCACGCGCGCGCGTACGGCATGCGGCTCATCGGCCCCAACGCCTTCGGCGTCATCAACACCGCCCCGGACGTCCGGCTCAACGCCTCGCTCGCCCCGGAGATGCCCCGTCCCGGACGCATCGGAATGTTCGCCCAGTCCGGCGCCATCGGCATCGCGCTGCTGTCCCGGCTGCACCGCCGCGGCGGAGGGGTGACCGGGGTCACGGGCGTCTCCACCTTCGTCTCCTCCGGCAACCGCGCCGACGTCTCCGGCAACGACGTCATCCAGTACTGGTACGACGACCCCGAGACCGACGTCGTCCTCATGTACCTGGAGTCCATCGGCAACCCCCGCAAGTTCACCCGCCTCGCCCGGCGGACCGCCGCGGCCAAGCCGCTCGTCGTGGTGCAGGGCGCGGGGTCGGCGCCGCAGGGGCACGCGGTACGGGCGACGCGGCTGCCGCACGCGACCGTGTCCGCGCTGCTGCGACAGGCCGGGGTGATCCGGGTCGACACGATCACCGAACTGGTCGACGCCGGGCTGCTGCTCGCCCGCCAGCCGCTGCCCGCCGGGCCGCGCGTGGCCATCCTCGGCAACTCCGAGTCCCTGGGCATGCTGACGTACGACCGGTGCCTCGCGGAGGGGCTGCGGCCTGCGCCCCCGCTGGATCTGACGACCGGGGCGAGGCCGGAGGACTTCCACCGGGCGCTCGCGAGGGTGCTGGCGGACGAGACGAGTGACGCGGTGGTCGTCACCGCGATTCCGGCCATCGGCGAGGGGCCGCCGGGGGACGTCGAGCTGGCCGAGGCGCTGAGTTCGGCAGCCGCCCAGGTTCCGGGCAAGCCCGTGCTGGTGGTCCACGTGGAGCTCGGCGGGCTCGCCGAGGCGCTGTCGGCCGCGACGAGTACGGCACCACAAGCCGTTTCCGGGGCGCCCGGAACCGAGGACCACGCGCACCGCCCCGCACACCCGGCTCCGTTCGCGCGAGGGGACTCGGGCCGCCCGGCGGGAGGACCGTCCACCACGGGAGCGGCCGACCGGACGGGACCCTCCGCCCCGGCGGACGCACCGGCAAGCCACGCAGGCCTCCCGGCAAGCCGCGCCGGCCTCCCGGCGAGCCCGGCCCCCTTCGGACCGCGTGCCCCCGAGACCCAGGCCCCCGAAACCCGCCCCTTCGAACCGCCCACCCCCCGCCTCATCCCCGCCTACCCCGCCGCCGAGCGGGCCGTGCGCGCCCTCGCCGAAGCGGTGAAGTACGCGCAGTGGCGGCGGGAGGCCGCTGATCCGGGCAAGGTGCCGGAGTACGAGGACATCGACGAGAAGGGCGCCGCCGAACTGATCGGAGGGCTGCTCGCGCGGGGCGAGGGGCTCACCATCGGGGAGGCGGAGACCTGCGACCTGCTCGGGAAGTACGGCATCCAGGTGCGCCGTGCGCTTCTGGCCCCCACTCCGGACGCCGCCGTCGAGGCCGCCCGCGCCCTCGGCTACCCGGTCGCCCTCAAGGCCACCGCCCCCCATCTGCGGCACCGCGCCGACCTGGGAGGCGTCCGGCTGGACCTCGCCAACGAGGAGCAACTGCTCCGGTCCTACGCCGAGTTGACCGAGCTGTTCGGGACGCCGGAGGAACTGCGGCCGGTCGTGCAGGCCATGGCACCCCGGGGCGTCGACACCGTCGTACGGGCGGTGATCGATCCGGCGGCCGGGGCTGTGCTGTCCTTCGGCCTCGCGGGGGCCGCCTCGCAGCTGCTCGGGGACATGGCGCACCGGCTGATCCCGGTCACCGACCGGGAAGCGACCTCGCTGGTCAGAGCCATCCGGACGGCCCCGCTGCTGTTCGGATGGCGCGGCTCCACCCCCGTGGACACGCCCGCGCTGGAAGAGCTGATGCTGCGCGTCTCCCGGCTCGTGGACGACCACCCCGAGGTCGTCGCGGTCACCCTGGAGCCGGTCGTCGTCGCCCAGCACGGAGTGAGCGTCCTCGGCGCCACCGTGCGACTCGCCCCACCCCCCGCCCGCGACGACCTGGGCCCACGCACGATGCCGGCCTACTGAGCACCCGGGCATGACGTCGGCCTGTTGAGCGGGGGAGGGGGCGCCGCTTGGATGCCGGCGGTCCGGAACCCGTGTCCTGTCTGGTCGCCGCCGAGCGGCTGGACATCGCGGCGGGGTTCGCCCGGCGCCACGCGCACCCGGGTGCCGCGGTCCGCCCGGGTGTCCGTGACTGGCCCGGAGCGCCCTTGCCCACGGATTAGGATGGACGCCATGGCCAAGACCAGTACGACGACCCAGGGGCTGCGCTCGGCGATCGAGCGCAGCGGCTACTACCCGGCCCTCGTGGCCGAGGCGGTGGAGGCCGCCGTGGGCGGCGAGCCCATCCGGTCGTACCTGGTCCACCAGGAGACGACGTTCGACCAGAACGAGGTGCGCCGGCACGTCACCGTGCTCGTCCTCACCGGCAACCGCTTCATCGTCAGCCACACCGACGAGCAGACCGCCGACAGCACCTCCCCGACGCCGTACGCCACGACGTCCACGGAGTCCGTGAAGCTCGACCGGGTCTCGTCCGTGGTGGTCAGCCGGATGGTCGCGAACCCGGAGCAGTACACGCCGGGCACGCTGCCGCGCGAGGTCGTGCTGACCATCGGCTGGGGCGCCGTCAACCGCATCGACCTGGAGCCCGCCGCCTGCGGCGACCCCAACTGCGAGGCCGACCACGGCTACACGGGCAGCTCCACCGCGGACGACCTCAGCCTGCGGGTCAGCGAGGCCGGGGACGGCCCGGAGACGGTGCGCCAGGCACTCACCTTCGCGCAGGCCATCTCCGAGGCGACCGCGGACCCCACGCGCTGATGTCCCAGCTCTCCGCCTGGGACCACCCGGAACCGCTCGCCCTGGACACCGCGCCGCTGCCCGAGTACGGCACCGGCTCCCTCGCCGACCTCCTGCCCACCCTGGCCGCCGGTCTCGGCGTCCCCGGTATGACCGCCACGATCGAGGAACTGACCCCGGCCGACCGGGTCTGTGTCTTCCTGGTCGACGGGCTCGGCTGGGAGCAGCTCCGCGCGCACCCGGACGAGGCGCCCTTCCTGGCCTCGCTGCTCGGCAGCTCGCGCGGCGGCACCGGCCGCCCGCTCACCGCCGGTTACCCGGCGACCACCGCGACCTCCCTGGCATCCGTCGGCACGGGCCTGCCCCCGGGCGCCCACGGCCTGCCCGGCTACACGGCCCGCAACCCGGAGACCGGCGAGCTGATGAACCAGCTCCGCTGGCACCCGTGGACCTCGCCGCGCCTCTGGCAGCCGTACCCCACGGTCTTCCAGCTGGCCCACGAGGCCGGTGTGCACGCCGCCCAGGTCTCGTCGCCCGCGTTCGAGAACACCCCGCTCACCAAGATCGCGCTCAGCGGCGGCAGGTTCGTCGGACGCCTGAGCGGCGAGGACCGCATGGACCTCGCGGCCGAGCAGCTGGCCGCCGGTGACCGCTCGCTGGTGTACACGTACTACGCGGAGCTGGACAGCGCCGGACACCGCTACGGCGTCGCCTCCGACACCTGGCGCGGACAGCTCATGTACGTCGACCGGCTCGTCCAGCGCCTCGCCGAACAGCTGCCCCCGCGCAGCGCGCTCTACATCACGGCCGACCACGGCATGGTCGACATCCCGTTCGACGACGAGCACCGCATCGACTTCGACACGGACTGGGAGCTGCGCGCCGGGGTCGCCCTGCTGGGCGGCGAGGGCCGGGCCCGGCACGTGTACGCGGTGCCGGGTGCCGCGAACGACGTCCTGACCGTCTGGCGCGAGGTGCTCGGCGAGCAGTTCTGGGTGGCCTCACGGGACGAGGCGATCGCCGCGGGCTGGTTCGGTCCCCATGTCGACGAGCGTGTGTATCAGCGCCTCGGGGACGTGGTCGCGGCCGCGTACGACGACGTGCTGATCACCGCCTCCGAGCGGGAGCCCAAGGAGTCGGCGCTGGTCGGCAACCACGGTTCGATGACCCCGGCCGAGCAGCTGGTCCCGCTGCTCGAAGTACGCACCTGAGCCTGCCCGACCCCGCGACCCCCGCCCGCCCCCTCCTCGCCGAAAGGTGCTCAACTCCTCATGCCCGAGCTGGTGTTCTTCTCCGGAACGATGGACTGCGGGAAGTCGACGCTGGCTCTGCAGATCGAGCACAACCGTTCCGCGCGCGGCCTCGCCGGCGTGATCTTCACCCGGGACGACCGCGCGGGCGAGGGCAAGCTGTCCTCACGGCTGGGCCTCGTCACCGACGCGGTGGAGGTCGAGGACGGTCAGGACCTGTACGCCTACCTCGTCGACCACCTCTCGCAGGGCGGCCGCGCGGACTACGTGATCGCGGACGAGGCGCAGTTCCTCGTGCCCGAGCAGATCGACCAGCTCGCGCGTGTGGTCGACGACCTCGGCCTGGACGTCTACGCCTTCGGCATCACCACCGACTTCCGCTCCAAGCTCTTCCCGGGCTCCCAGCGGCTGGTGGAACTGGCCGACCGTATCGAGGTGCTCCAGGTGGAGGCGCTGTGCTGGTGCGGTGCCCGCGCCACGCACAACGCTCGCACGGTGGGCGGCGAGATGGTCGTCGAGGGCGAGCAGGTCGTGGTGGGGGATGTCGGCGCGGCTGAGGAGGCCGTGGGGTACGAGGTTCTGTGCCGCCGTCATCATCGCAAGAGGATGACGGGTGCGACGGCGCGAGCGGCGGCACTGTCGCCTGACGTGCTGCCGGTCACGGCGGGCTGACCCGTACAACCGCCGTGCGTTTCGCTCGGAGTGGCGTCCGTCGCGAGAGTGGGGACGGTCGTTCCGGTCGGTGCCGACGCGTCTCAGAACACCGCTTCGAAGGCTTGCTCCGGCATCGCGGTCAGTGACTGCTCGCTCCAGATGACCTTGCCGCGGGCCGTGTACCTGGTGCCCCAGCGCTCGGCGAGCTGGGAGACCAGGAACAGCCCGCGGCCGCCCTCGTCCGTGGTGGCCGCGTAGCGCAGGTGCGGTGCCGTGCTGCTGCCGTCGGAAACCTCGCAGACCAGGCTGCGGTCCCGCAGCATGCGGACGTGGATCGGATCGGTCCCGTAGCGGACGGCGTTGGTGATCAGCTCGCTGAGGATCAGCTCAGTCGTGAAGGTCAGGTCCTCCAGCCCCCCAGGCGGTCAGCTGCTCGGCGCACTCGGAACGGACCTGGGAGACGGCGGCGGGGTCGGACCGCACGTCCCAGTCGGCCACCTGACCGGGCTCGAACAGATGCGTACGCGCGACGAGAAGCGCGATGTCGTCAGTCGGTCGCGTCGGCACCATCGTGTCGAAGACGGCCTGGCAGGTGTCCTCCGGTGAGCCGTCGACGCCCAGCAGGGAGCCCCGCAGCCGGGCGAACCCGTCCTCGAGGTCGCCGTCGCCGTTCTTGACGAGTCCGTCGGTGTAGAGCACCACCCGGGTGCCTGCCTCGAGCCGCAGTTCGACGGCCTCGAAGGGCAGGGCTCCCACGCCGAGCGGCAGACCCGCGGGCAGGTCGACGAACTCCGTGCTGCCGTCGGGTCTGACGAGCGCGGGCGGCGGGTGACCCGCCCGAGCCATGGTGCAGCCTCCGGAGCTGGGATCGTAGATCGCGTACAGGCAGGTGGCGCCGGTGACACCCGCACCGTCGACCTCGCCGGCGGCTGCCTCGTTCTGGTCGATCAGGACGACCAGCTCGTCGACGCGGGCGATCAGTTCGTCGGGCGGCAGGTCGAGGGTGGAGAAATTGAGTACGGCCGTCCGCAGCCGGCCCATGGTGGCCGCGGCGTGCAGCCCTTGGCCGACGACGTCGCCGACCACCAGCGCGACGCGGAATCCCGGCAGCGGGATCACGTCGAACCAGTCCCCGCCCACCCCCCGGAGCGCCGGCCGGTAGCGGTGCGCCACCTCCAGGGCGTTCTGCTCGGGCAGGCCGCGGGGCAGCAGGCTGCGCTGCAGCGTCTCGGCCATGCGGCGCTCGTGGGTGAAACGACGGGCGTTGTCGACGGAGATCGCCGCCCGGGCGGCCAACTCCTCGGCGAAGGAGACGTCGTCCTCCCCGAACGGCTCGGACTCCGCCGCACGCCAGAAGTTGGCCAGGCCCAGGACCAGGCCCCGGGCCTGCAGCGGCGCGGAGATCAGCGAGTGGATCCCGTATGCGAGAACCAGGTCGGCATTCGCCGGGTCGCGGGTTCGCCAGGTGTCTGCCCGGTGGAGATCGGCGGCGAGCGCGGCGTGCCCGGTCAGCAGACCGGTGCCCTCGGGCGTGGCGGGGACGAAGTTGATCAGCGAACCCACGGGGTACAGCGGGTGATCGTCCCGGATGCCGCTCACCGCCATACGGTGGACCTGCGGGGCCCCCGCGGTGCCGGTGCCCGGGAGCGGCTCATCGCCGCGCAGTACGGGGTCCGCCAGCTCGACCGTGGCGAAGTCCGCGAACCGCGGGACAGCCACATCCGCCAGCTCCTGTGCGGTCCGCTCCACGTCCAGGCTGGTGCCGACCCGCAGCCCGGCGTCGTAGAGCAGATGCAGCTGGGCCCGGGCCGCCTCGGCCTGCCCGGCCAGCGCGCTCAGCTCAGTGGTGTCCCGGATCGTCGCGACGCAACCGGGAAGTCCGCCGAACGGCTCGGTCGGGCGGCAGTTGACGGCGAGCAGCCGGTCCCCGGCCGCATGCACCTCGTCGGCGGCGACGCGCCCCGACGCCAGCAGCTCCGAAAGGCCCGAATCGAGGCCGAGCCCGGTGACCGGCCGCCCCTCCACATCAGGCGGCAGATCCAGCAACCGCCGGGCCTCGTCGTTCGCCAGCAGTACCCGTGCGTCCCCGTCGACGATCAGCACACCCTCGCGGACCGCGTGCAGCACCGCGTCGTGGTGCTCGTACATCCGCGTCATCTCGGCCGGTCCGAGCCCGTGCGTCTGGCGGCGCAGCCGCCGCCGCACCAGTGTCGCTCCGGTCGTGCCCACGGCGAGCGCGGCAGCCGCGCCGCCGAGGAGCACCGGCAGCTGGCGGGTCACCACATCGCCCACGTGCTGCACGGTGATGCCCACCGACACGAACCCGGCGACCGAGCCGTCAGGCCTTTTGACGGCCGCGGTCGTGTCGACGGTGTGGCCCAGGGGCGTACTGACGGTGAAGGTGGTCGGCCCCTTCCGGGCGTACTCGTACGGGCCGAGGACGTGGCGCCCGATCAGCTTGGGATCGGGATGGGTGTAGCGGATGCCCGCGGGATTGTAGATGACGACGTAGTCGAGGCCGGCGCTCTTCCGGGTCCGTTCGGCGATCGGCTGGAGCACCGCGGTCGGGTGGGGGCTGTCCAGGGCGCGCACCATCCCGGGGGCCTGCGACACCGCGATGGCGGCGGCGGCCGTGCGGTGTTCCGCGTCGCTCTTGCCGTAGCGCTGGGCTTGCAGGACGAGCGCCGCCAGCGCCGTGGCGACCAGCAGCACCACGACGGCCAGCAGCAACAGGAACATCTGCCCGGCGACACTGCGCACCCGCAGCCTGGAACGCAGCCGACGCCACGGCGACAGGTGTTCCTCCTGTCCACCCATGTCCTCGTTCCCGAGGGCGCTGCTGTGCTCTCGGTGCATCCGAGCCATCCCGTACATCGGGTCCACCCCCTTCCACGCTGCCACTTCGCCGAGAGGGACGCATTCCCGGGGTGTTCGACGAGGTCTTCGGCCAGGCGGAACGATGGTCCACGCCGGCACCATCGGCCGCCGACGAGCCCCGACGCTTGCTGAGCCGTGCGCTGCGCGGCCGGCCCGACGCCGATCGTGCGGGTCTTTACTTTCGTACGGCGGCTGATCAGCTGCTTTGCGGGCGGTCGTCTCTCGGGCGTGATCGCGGTTCATGGCTCCGCGACTGCTGTACTTGATCTTCTGCCGGCTACGGCGAGATCGTCGTCGAGGGCGCCCAGGTGGTCGTCGGCGACGTCAGCCACTCAGCGGGCGACGTCGACCACTTTGCGGGCGAGGTCGACTACGAAGCGCTGTGCAGGCGCCACGACCGGCGCCCGATGACCGCCGCCTCGGCCCACGCGGCGGCTCTGCCCCCGGACGTCCTGCCGGTGTCCCGGACCTGACCGCACCGAGCCCGCCCGGCGCTGTGTGCTCCGCGCTCAGCGTTCAGCGCGGGTCCTGGATCAGCGAGAACGGCGCCCCCTCCAGGTCCGCCACCGTCGCGACCCGCCCGTGCGCGCTGTCCCGGGGCGGCGTCAGGACCTGGCCGCCCAGGTCGACGACCTGCCGCACCGTCGCATCGGTGTTCTCGACCTGGAAGTACGTCAGCCAGTGCGAACCCCGGTCCCGGGGCAGCCCGTGGCCCACGCCGTGCAGGCCGGCCACCGGGCGCCCCTCGACGTGCAGGGTGACGTAGTCGAAGTCGGCGGAGACCACCGGATCCTCCTCGTACCCGAACACCGTCTCGTAGAACTTGGCGACGCTGACGGTCTCGTACGTCAGCAACTCGTTCCAGGCGGGTGTGCCGGGTACGCCGCTGAGGGCCGTGCCGGGGTGTGCCGCCCCCTGCCAGATACCGAAAACGGCCCCCGACGGGTCGGAGGCGATGGCCATCCGCCCGGCGTCGGGCTCCTCCAGCGGTCCGACGGCCACCGTGCCGCCGCACAGCCGCACCTGATCGGCCGTCCGGTCCACGTCGTCCGAGGCGAGGTAGGGCGTCCAGGCGACCGGCAGCCGCAGGTCCGGCGGCAGTTGGCCGATGCCCGCCACCTCGCGCCCGTCCAGGAGGGCGCGCACATAGGGGCCGAGCTCCTGCGGACCGGGTCCGAACTCCCAGCCGAACAGCTCCTGGTAGAACGCCTTGGTGTCGGCAAGGCCGTGCACCATCAGGGTCGCCCAGCAGGGCGCCCCGGGCGCGCGTGGCGCGCCCGGGACGGCCGACTCCCGTGCCTCGGTCATCGATCACTCTCTCCCCCGGCCCCTCACGGTGGCCGTGTCGCATCCGCCCGGATCGGACATGCAGCTGACGCGTGCACGTCCGTGCCGGTACCCACATCCTCCGTCGTGTCACATGCCACGCCGAGCCGCCGCTCGGTATCTCTCGCAAGGATGTCCGATCCGCCGCCTCTCGCCGCCTCCTGAAGGTGGACGGCTGGTGTCGGTCGGTCGTACAGCGCGTGCCCGATCCCGTACGCCTGGTGATCGAGCGGGTCCGGCCGAGCAGAGTAGCCGGACCTGGACGCCGGGGCCACCCCTGGCGTATGGATGGACGCCATGACAGCCATCATCACCGCGTCCGAACTCGCCCACGACCTCACCGGAGAGCGTCCGCCCGTCCTGCTGGACGTCCGCTGGCAGTTGACCATGGCGAAGGCCGCGGGAGTCCCCGCCTTCGACGGCCGGGCCGAGTACACGGCCGGCCACATCCCCGGCGCGGTCTTCGTCGACCTGGACGAGGAACTCGCCTCGGCTCCCGGTGAACGTGGCCGGCATCCGCTGCCGGACGTCGCGGAGTTCGGCGCGGCGATGCGCCACGCAGGCGTGTCGGCCGGCCGGCCGGTCGTCGTCTACGACGGCGGACAGGGCTGGGCCGCCGCGCGCGCGTGGTGGCTGCTGCGCTGGACGGGGCACCCGGACGTGCGGGTTCTCGACGGCGGGCTGGCGGCGTGGGAGGGCCCGCTGTCGACGGATGTGCCGGCCCCGGCCGAGGGCGACTTCGAACCGGCGCCGGGCGCCACGGAGTTGCTCGACGCGGACGGGGCCGCCGCCCTCGCGCGCGCGGGTGTGCTGCTGGACGCGCGCGCGGGGGAGCGCTACCGCGGCGAGGTGGAGCCGATCGACCGGGTCGGCGGGCACATCCCGGGCGCGGTGTCGGCGCCGACGACGGAGAACGTGGGCCCGGACGGCCGCTTCCTGCCCGCCGCCGATCTGTTGGACCGCTTCAAGGCCCTCGGGGTGTCCGAGGAGGCACCGGTGGGCGTGTACTGCGGCTCGGGCGTCTCGGCAGCGCACGAGGCGCTGGCCCTCGCGGTCGCGGGCATCCCGGCGGCCCTGTACGTCGGTTCCTGGTCCGAGTGGTCCTCCGACCCGTCCCGCCCGGTCGTGGTGGGCCCGGATCCGCAGTAGGCGGCCGTCGGCCGGAGGCGCGGTGGTGGCTGTCGGCCCGAGGCATGGTGGGCGGCCGTCGGCCCGACCGGCGACGGGTGGCAGCGTGCCGGGCCTGCGACGGGCGGCAGCGGGGCCCGGCCTGCGGTGGGAAACAGCGTGCTCGGCCTCCGATGGGAGACAGCGTGCTGACCGACCGTGGGACCCCGCGGACTTGGCGAGCCATGGGAAGCCGTGGCCTCCTGACGCAGAGTGGAAAGCCATGGGCCCGACCCGCCGGGGGCAGCCGAAATACCGCCGACGGCAGCAGAAAGTGGGGGCACACGCGCGTGCCCCCACTTCGAACGGACGTACGGTCCGTTTACTCCTGCTTCTTGCGCCGGGTGCCGAACACGATCTCGTCCCAGCTCGGGACGGCGGCCCGGCGGCCGGGGCGCACGCCGTCGGCTTCGGCCTGGCGGTCGGTGGAGCCGATGAGCCGGTCGCGGTGGCTGCCCACGGAGCGCGGCATGAGGACGTCCGCGTAGGCGGAGCCGGCCGATGCGGCGGGCGCCGGGGGCTCCTCCGTCGTGGGCTCCTCGGCGGGCTCCTCCGGGGTCTCCGACGGCCGCTCCGGGACCACCAGGTCGCCCCGGAAGCTCGGCACCGCCTCCAACAGGCTGGTCAACGAGTCCCGTTCGCTCGTGCTCTCCTCGGCGGGCTCGGACGCCTGCGCGGGCAGGCTCAGCCGCTCGCGGTCGACCCGCTCGAGAGCGCGGTCCATCGAACGCTCGCGCGGCAGCCGTGCGATGCGCGGCACGAAGGGGAAGCTCGGCTCCGGTACGGCGAGGTCGTCGGACTCGCCGATCAGCGAGCGGGCCTCCTCGTCGACGGCCTGGACGAGCCGCCGGGGCGGGTCGTACGTCCAGCTCGCCGAGTGCGGTTCGCCCGCGACCCGGTAGACGAGCAGGACCTCCCAGGTGCCGTCGTCCCGTCGCCAGGAATCCCACTGCACGGTGTCCTTCTCGGCACCGCGCAGCAACAGGCGTTCCTGGACGGCCTCGCCGAGCAGCGGGCCGGAGTTCTCACCGGGGCGGCGGACCGGGGTCTTGCGGGCGCGCTCGGCCATGAAGGCACGCTCGGCCAGCACCGGTCCCTCGAAGCGCCGGACCCGGTCGACGGGGATGCCGGCGAGTTGGGCGACCTCTTCCGCGGTGGCACCGGCACGTATACGGGCCTGGATGTCACGGGGGCGGAGATGGCTCTCGACCTCGATCTCGATCTGGCCGAGGCGGGGCCGGTCGCCGCGCACGGCGGCGCGCAGCCGCTCGTCGATCGGAAGCGTGTACTCCGTCGCGTCGGCAGCCTTGAGCACCAGCCGTGTGCCGTCATTCGAGACGGCCACGACACGCAGTTCGGGCATGGGGACCTCCCGGGTGGTGCCTGCCGACGTCACGTGCGTCGCTGCTTCCGCTAGTCGAGTGTGGCCTGCCCGGGTGCAGCCTGCCACAACCTTGCCGAGTTGCCCGGCGTGTCGGGCACGGGCCCTGGATCGCCGTTATGGCACGGTTACCTGTTGGCAACGCTAAGTGACGAATTCTGTCACCCTGTGCAACTAGCCCCCTCCCGGCGGTCCTGCAAGGCCCCGGACACCCTGGTGGGAGACCGGACCCAGGGCTCGCAACAGTACTCCATTTGGACCACGGGCGTGGATTGGCGCGCCGCCCAACTTCTGGCAAGGGCTGCGACTTGGCGGTGGGCAAGCTGTTGTGCCGGTCACGAACGTGGCGAACTTCACGTAATGCACAGAAACGGAACTATTGGTTTCGTCCGTACGTCCCTCTCTCGTGCAGGCGGTCGGTCCATGGCGATCGGGTACGGGAACGGAGGCAGTCGCGGGTATGGGTGAAGCACCCGATGCGGGTCGGAAGCGGATCGATCTGAGCGTCCCCCAGGTCGCGAGCAGTGCGCTGGCGGCGGTCGTGGCGGCAAAGCTGGCCTCCAGCTTCGGGGTGTACGGCACGATCCTCGGCGCCGGAGTCGTCAGCGTCGTCGCCACCTGCGGCGGCTCCGTCCTCCAGCACTTCTTCCGGCGGACCGGGGAGCAGATCCGTGAGGCGTCCGGCACCGGCCGGCCGCAGGGGGAAGCGGCGAAGGACCAGGAGGCACCGGCCGCGGGGGAGTTCGGCGAGGGGACCGTCTACCGCGCGCGCGTGAAGAGCTGGAAGCGCCCGGTCCTCGCGGCCGCCGTCGTCTTCGGCGTCACCATGGCCGGCATCACGACGTACGAGCTGGTGTCCGGCAGCAGCTTCAGCGGCGGCAGGGGTACGACGGTCAGCGACGCCGTCGGCGGCAAGGGCCCCTCCGTGTCGAGGCCCGGCGCGGATTCCGGATCGAACTCCGGTGACACCGGTTCCTCCCGGTCCCCGGCGGACACGCCCCGTGAGGGCGGCGCCCCGTTCGGCGACGGCGCCGCGACCCGGTCGGTGACGCCCGCGCCGAGCGACTCCCCGAGCGACTCCCCGAGCGACTCCCCGAGCGGGGAGCCGAGCGGCGCACCGGCCACCGCGACTCCCACGCCCGGCGCGCCCACGGCCACGCCTACGACCCCAGAACCCTCCGCAAGTAGTCGTTCTGGAACAGCCGTTCCGGGTCAAGTCGGTCCCGCAACGCCGTGAACTCGCCGAAGCGCGGGTACACCTCGGCGAAGTACGCCGCGTCCCGCGTGTGCACCTTGCCCCAGTGCGGCCGGCCCTCGTGCGCGGTGAAGATGCGCTCGGCGGCGGTGAAGTAGGCCTGGTACGGCGTGCCCCGGAACATGTGGACGGCGATGTAGGCGCTGTCCCGGCCGGAGGCGGTGGACAGGGTGATGTCGTCGGCCGGGGCGGTGCGCACCTCGACCGGGAAGCTGACGCGCAGGCCGGAGCGGTTGACCATGGCCTTCAGCTCGCGCAGCGTCTCGACCAGGGCCGCGCGCGGGACGGCGTACTCCATCTCCACGAAGCGCACCCGGCGCGGCGAGGTGAAGACCTTGTAAGGGATGTCGGTGTACGTCCGCGCGGACAGTGCCTTGCTGGAGATCTGCGCGATCGCCGGGACGGTCGTGGGCGCGGCGCGGCCGACCCACTGGGCCATCTGAAAGACGCCGTTGGAGAGGAACTCGTCCTCGAACCAGCCGGCCACTTGCCCCACCGGCTGCTCCGGGCCCGCGCTGCGGTTGTTGCGCTTGGTGTTGGTGTTGCCGGTGTGCGGGAACCAGTAGAACTCGAAGTGCTCGTTCTCGGCCCACAGTTGGTCGAACTCGGCGAGGACCCGGTCGAGGGGCATCGGCTCCTCGCGGGCGTTGAGCAGGAACAGCGGCTCGACGGCGAACGTGATCGCGGTGACGACGCCGAGCGCGCCGAGGCCGATGCGGGCGGCGGCGAAGACGGCGCGTTCCTCCTCGGTCCCCGTCTCCGAGCACGTGAGCACCGAGCCGTCCGCCGTGACCAGTTCGAGCGCCTTGATCTGGGCGGCTATGGACGCGGATTCCCGGCCGGTGCCGTGCGTGCCCGTGCTCGTGGCCCCCGAGACGGTCTGCTCCATGATGTCGCCCATGTTGGTGAGCGACAGCCCCTCGCGCGCCAGGGCCGCGTTGAGTCGCTTGAGCGGGGTGCCCGCCTCCACGGTGACGGTCATGGCATCGCGGTCGATGTTGCGCACACCCGTCAACAGTTGAGGGCGGATCAACATGCCGTCGGTGGCGGCGATGGACGTGAACGAGTGGCCGGTTCCGACCGCCTTCACCTTCAGGCCGTCCTCGGCGGCCTTGCGCACCGCGGCCGCCAGTTCCTCCACCGAGGCCGGCGTGACCTGCCGGGCGGGCCGGGCGGACACATTGCCGGCCCAGTTACGCCAAGTGCCGTTCCTGCCGCTCGTTGTGGTGCTCAACGGTGCCTCCCCGACCCGCGGCCGGCCTGCGCAGCCGGCGGTACCCGAGGAAACCGACCGTGACCGCGACGGCCCCGGACGCGACCGGAACCCCGTACCCGGCGCGTGCACCGGCTGCGTCGATCACCCAGCCGGCCGCGGAGGAGCCGAGCGCGACCCCGACCGCGAGGCCGGTGCTCACCCAGGTCATGCCCTCGGTGAGGTTCGCGCGAGGTACGTGCTTTTCGATGAGGGACATCGTCGTGATCATCGTCGGTGCGATGGACAGCCCCGCAACGAACAGCGCCACGGCCAGAAGCGGCAGGTTTCCGACCAGTAGGAGGGGGATCATACTCACGGCCATCGTCACCACGCCCAGCAGCCAGCGGCGTTCCGGCGCCCCGCCCGGACGCAGCAGCCCGAAGACCATGCCGGCCACGCAGGAGCCGGCGGCGTACAGGGCGAGCACCACGCTCGCGGCGCCCTTGTGGCCGCGTTCGTCGGCGAAGGCCACGGTGACCACGTCGACCGCGCCGAAGACGGCCCCGGTCGCGGCGAAGGTCGCCACCAGCACCTGGAGTCCGGGCGAGCGCAGCGCGCTGCCGCCGCCCTGCTGCGCGCGCGGGTGCGGCTCGGGCTCGGTGGCGCGCTGGGTGGTCAGCCAGAAGACGCCGACGGCGAGGAAGCAGGCGGCCAGCAGCGGTCCCGCCTCCGGGAACCAGGCCGTGGAAAGGCCGATGGAGATGATCGGCCCGAAGATGAAGCACGTCTCGTCGACGACCGACTCGAACGAGTAGGCGGTGTGCAGCTTCGGGGTCCCCGCGTACAGGGCGGCCCAGCGGGCCCTGATCATCGCGCCCAGGCTCGGCACCGAACCGATGCCGGCGGCACACACGAACAGCGTCCAGTCCGGCCACCGCAGATGCGCGGCGAGCAGCAGACCGGTCGCCGCCGCGAGGGCCGCCAGGGTCGCGGGGCGCAGCACCCGGCGCTGCCCGTGCTGGTCCACCAGCCGGGATATCTGCGGTCCGATGACGGCGGCGGACAGCGCGATGGTGGCCGAGAGCGCGCCGGCGAGGCCGTAGCGCCCGGAGATCTGGGAGACCATCGTGACCACGCCGATGCCCATCATCGACAGCGGCATCCGGCCGAGGAACCCGGCGGCGGAGAAGGCCTTCGTGCCGGGTTCGGCGAACAGGGCGCGGTAAGGGCTGGGCACGTGGTCTCCGGAGCGGGGCTCGTAAGGCGCGAATGCGGTTGATACAGCTTACGGGCGAGGTGAACCTCATCGCACTAGGGATGACAGTCGCGCGAAGTAGCCGGATATACCGGACCAAACCATCTGGAACTCGACTCTTCACCCCGTCGTTGCCCGGCTGTCAGCGCCGGGTGGGAGGATCAAGACATGCCAGACGCGCTCGATGCCACTCCGTACGACGCCCTGCTCCTGCTCTCCTTCGGAGGCCCCGAAGGCCCCGACGACGTGGTCCCGTTCCTGGAGAACGTCACCCGCGGGCGCGGCATCCCCAAGGAACGCCTCAAGGAGGTCGGGCAGCACTACTTCCTCTTCGGCGGGGTCAGCCCGATCAACGGCCAGAACCGCGCCCTGCTCGACGTCCTCCGCAAGGACTTCGCCGAGCACGGCCTGGATCTGCCGGTCTACTGGGGCAACCGCAACTGGGCGCCGTACCTCACGGACACCCTGCGCGAGATGGCCGCCGACGGCCGCCGCCGCGTCCTGGTGCTCGCCACCAGCGCCTACGCCTCCTACTCGGGCTGCCGCCAGTACCGCGAGAACCTCGCCGACGCGCTCGCCACGCTGGAGGCCGAGGGCCTCGAGCCGCCCCGGATCGACAAGCTGCGGCACTACTTCAACCACCCGGGCTTCGTCGAGCCCATGGTGGACGGCGTCCTGCGCTCCCTCGCCGACCTCCCCGGGGATGTGCGCGACGGCGCCCACCTCGCCTTCACCACCCACTCCATCCCGACCGCCGCCGCCGACACCTCCGGCCCGGTCGAGGCCCACGGTGAGGGCGGCGCGTACGTCGAGCAGCACCTGGACGTGGCCCAGCTGATCGCCGACGCGGTCCGCGAACGCACGGGCGTCGGCCACCCCTGGCGGCTCGTCTACCAGTCCCGCTCCGGCGCCCCGCAGATCCCCTGGCTGGAGCCGGACATCTGCGACCACCTCGAGGAGCGGCAGGCCGCCGGCGCCCCGGCCGTCGTCATGGCGCCCATCGGCTTCGTCTCCGACCACATGGAGGTCCTCTACGACCTCGACACCGAGGCGACGGCCAAGGCCGAGGAGCTGGGCCTGCCGGTGCGCCGCTCGGCCACCGTGGGCGCCGACCCGCGCTTCGCCGCGGCCGTCCGCGAGCTGATCCTGGAGCGGGCCGGCGCGGAGCGGGGCCAGGACGTCACGCCGTGCGCCCTCGGCGCGCTCGGCGCGAGCCACGACGTCTGCCCGGTCGGCTGCTGCCCGTCCCGCACCCCCCGCCCGGCCGCCGCGGGCGCCGACAGCCCGTACGCGTGAGGAGACCCGTGAGCGACACCCTGCACAGGGAACTGCTGGAACTCGCCCAGGAGGCCGCCCGCAGCGCCGGCGAGCTGCTGCGGGACGGCCGCCCGGCCGACCTCGCGGTGGCCAGGACCAAGTCCAGCCCGATCGACGTCGTCACCGAGATGGACATCGCGGCGGAGAAGCTGATCACCGATCTGATCTCCGCCCGCCGTCCCGGCGACGGCTTCCTCGGTGAGGAGGGCGCCGCCACCGAGGGAACCAGCGGCATCCGCTGGGTGATCGACCCGCTCGACGGCACCGTCAACTACCTGTACGGGCTGCCGACCTGGGCCGTGTCCATCGCGGCCGAGCAGGACGGCGAGACCGTCGTCGGAGTCGTCGCGGCCCCGATGCGCGGCGAGACATACCACGCGGTGCGCGGCGCGGGTGCCCGGGCCACGGGCGCGTGGGAGGGGGAGCGGGTGCTGTCCTGCCGCCCCGCGCCCCCGCTGGACCAGGCGCTGGTGTCCACCGGGTTCAACTACGTCGCCGAGGTCCGCGCCCACCAGGCCGAGGTGGCCGCCCGGCTGATCCCGCTGCTGCGGGACATCCGGCGCGGCGGCTCGGCGGCGGTCGACCTGTGCGACGTGGCCTGCGGCCGGCTGGACGGGTACTTCGAGCGGGGACTCAACGCGTGGGACTTCGCCGCGGGTGACCTGATCGCCAGGGAGGCCGGCGCCCTGACCGGTGGACGGCCCGGAGAGCGGCCCTCACGGGACCTGACCGTCGCGGGTACGCCGGGGGTCTTCGAGCCCCTCCAGCGGCTGCTGGAGGACTTCGGAGCGTGGCACGACTGACGGTGCGGGCGGCACGGGCGAGCAGGTGCCGCCCGGCGGGGGCGCGGCGCCGTCGAGCAGATGGCGCCCGGCAGATGGCGCGGCACCGGGGAGCGGTACGCCCCGCGCGGGACACGGAGACGGGAAAACCCCCGGCGCTGGATTCGCCGGGGGTTTCCTCGTGTGCGCTTCGGGTCGGTCAGACGCGTGACGCGCCGACTTCCACACCGTGTTCGGCGGCGAGGCGTCGCAGGTCGTCGAGCTCGGCCTGCTCCACCTCGACGAGGAAGTCGTCGCCCTCGTCACGGGCCCGCGAGATGTCGGACTCGGTCGCCCTTATGCGCTGCAGAAGTCCTGCGGTGAATGCGTCCATGTGCGCCCCCTCGTCCTGGGTCGTGGGTCGGTGGCACGGGGGTGTGCCGGTTGAGAAGGGGCGATCACGGCTCTCGCGGGTGCCCAGCGACGCCCTGCTGGGCGGCGACGGTGCCGGACACCCACGCCAACTCTGCGGAAGCGGACCGTGAAGTACCACATGGTGCTGCGGCACATGCAGAGCGTGATCGCGGGGTGTACCAGCCGTCCTCCCCCTGCTCCTTCTCCCGGAAACCTCAACACATGGAGAAAATCTCGTATTCCCGCCCCGCCGCCCCCGTCTCTGCGGCCCCGGCCCCCGTCTTACAGCCGACTTATGGCCGAAAAGGGCAGGATGGACGTCACACTCCCACGGACCCCCCTGCCCGCAGGCGCCCTGGTGCGCCGCGCGGGTGGACACAGGAAGGACAAGCGACGTGCGCGTACTCGTCGTCGAGGACGAGCAGCTGCTCGCCGATGCGGTGGCCACCGGACTGCGCCGGGAGGCCATGGCCGTCGACGTCGTGTACGACGGTGCGGCCGCCCTTGAGCGCATCGGCGTCAACGACTACGACGTGATCGTCCTCGACCGCGACCTCCCCCTCGTGCACGGCGACGACGTCTGCCGCAAGGTCGTGGAGCTGGGCATGCCCACGCGCGTGCTCATGCTCACCGCCTCCGGCGACGTCAGCGACCGCGTCGAGGGCCTGGAGATCGGCGCCGACGACTACCTCCCCAAGCCGTTCGCGTTCAGTGAGCTGATCGCGCGCGTGCGCGCCCTCGGACGGCGGACGAGCATGCCCCTGCCGCCGGTCCTGGAGCGCGCCGGGATCAAGCTCGACCCCAACCGCCGCGAGGTCTTCCGCGACGGCAAGGAGATCCAGCTCGCCCCCAAGGAGTTCGCGGTCCTGGAGGTGCTGATGCGCAGCGAGGGCGCCGTCGTCTCGGCCGAGCAGCTGCTGGAGAAGGCCTGGGACGAGAACACCGACCCGTTCACCAACGTCGTGCGCGTGACGGTCATGACGCTGCGCCGCAAGCTCGGTGAGCCGCCCGTCATCGTGACGGTGCCCGGCTCCGGCTACCGGATCTGATCCCCGTGGCCGCGACGCCCGCGCCGCCCCAGGCGCCCCCGAGACCCACCTGGGACCCCAGGAGGCCGCAGCCCCCCTTTCCGTGGCTGCGCCCGACCATCCGGATACGGCTCACGCTGCTGTACGGCGGCATGTTCCTGATCGCCGGCATCCTGCTGCTGTCGATCATCTATCTGCTCGCCGCGCAGGCGATCAGCACCGGCAACCAGCCGCCGTTTCGGATCGTCAGCTTCTCGCAGGGTTCCCAGCTGAAGATCACCAGCGACTACTGCCCGGCGATCAACTCGTCCAGCCTGTCGCTGCAGGACTTCAACGACGCGATCAGCCAGTGCGTCGACCAGCGGCGCGAGACCGCCCTGAACGACCTGCTCAGCCGCTCGCTGCTGGCCCTGCTGGGGCTCGCCGTGATCGCCTTCGCGTTCGGCTACGCGATGGCGGGCCGCGTGCTGTCCCCGCTCGGCCGGATCACCCGCACCGCCCGTCAGGTGGCCGGCTCCGACCTGTCCCGCCGGATCGAGCTGGACGGACCGGACGACGAGCTGAAGGAGCTGGCGGACACCTTCGACGACATGCTGGAGCGGCTGGAGCGCGCCTTCACGGCCCAGCAGCGCTTCGTCGGCAACGCCTCCCACGAGCTGCGCACGCCCCTGGCGATCAACCGCACGCTCCTGGAGGTGCACCTGTCGGACCCGCACGCGCCGGTGGAGCTCCAGCAG
The DNA here is from genome assembly GCF_053595235.1 of Streptomyces sp. NPDC002520. Taxonomy (NCBI): domain Bacteria; kingdom Bacillati; phylum Actinomycetota; class Actinomycetes; order Kitasatosporales; family Streptomycetaceae; genus Streptomyces; species Streptomyces sp. NPDC002520. Next base: position 152,019 of record NZ_JBSFXG010000001.1, read on the forward strand.
CTCGGCAAGACGCTGCTGGCCACCAACGAGCGCAGCGAGCAGCTGGTGGAGGGCCTGCTGCTGCTCGCCCGCAGCGACAACCAGATCGTCGAGCGCAAGCCCGTCGACCTCGCCGAGGTCGCCGGCCAGGCCATCGACCAGGTGCACGCCGAGGCGGACGCCAAGGGCGTCGAGATCCGCGGCGAGCGGCGGCCCGCCGTGGTGCAGGGCAACGGCGTGCTGCTGGAGCGGATCGCGCTGAACCTCGTCCAGAACGCGGTGCGCTACAACGTGCCCAAGGGCGGCTGGGTCGAGGTGGCCACCGAGGTCGACAACGGGCACGCCGTGCTCACCGTGTCGAACACCGGGCCGGTGGTGCCGGCGTACGAGATCGACAACCTCTTCGAGCCCTTCAGGCGGCTCCGTACGGAGCGCACGGGCAGCGACAAGGGGGTGGGCCTCGGCCTGTCCATCGTCCGGTCCGTGGCCCGCGCGCACGGCGGGCACATCGCGGCGCGCCCGCGTGAGGGCGGTGGTCTGGTGATGCGTGTCACCCTGCCGTTGTGACGAGGATCCGACACACGCGGAGGATGTTCGCTTTGCGCGGAATTTTCTCAGCACCCTGCGAGGTTCTTCTTGTGTGATCGATCACATGGGCGGATTTTAAGCCATGTACTCTCCGTGATCATGACAGTCGGTGGAAAGCCGGGAAAATCCGGGTTTTCAGGGCTCTTGATCACGGGAAGTACACGGTGAGGCGCCTTTGAGGTGCGCCGTTCGAACCGTGTACGGTCCTCACCGCCATCCAAGCCGATCACTCTTGAGGGGTCGGATTGGGTGTCGATTGAGTAACAGACCTTGATGTGAGGCAAAATCTCCGCCTCAGGTCGGGCACAAGTCCGGCCTCTCACGCGTTACGTGCGCTGGAGACACCGCAGACACCCAGAGGGGGAGAGCGACATGGCAACCGATTACGACACTCCACGCAAGACCGACGACGACGTCGACTCGGACAGCCTTGAAGAGCTGAAGGCCCGTCGGAACGACAAGTCCACCTCGTCGGTGGACGTCGACGAGTTCGAGGCCGCCGAGGGCCTCGAACTGCCGGGCGCCGACCTCTCGAACGAGGAGCTGGCCGTCCGTGTGCTGCCCAAGCAGCAGGACGAGTTCACCTGCATGAGCTGCTTCCTGGTGCACCACCGCAGCCAGCTGGCCCGGGAGAAGAACGGCCAGCCGATCTGCCGCGACTGCGACTGAGGACGGGTCGGCCGTGACTGGCTCGACCCCTCCCCGGAAGCGCCGCTTCCCCTTCGGGGGAGCGGACTCAGGGCCGTCCGACGGCCCGAACGGCGCGCATGACGACGAGCGGGGCTCATCCGACGCGGGAGCCTCGCTCGAACCGGCTGCCGACCGGCAGGACCTGCCGGCACCGGTGCAGGAGCACGCCGCCGTGCGCCGGACCGCGGTGATCCGCGGGAAGGCGCGGCACCTCGCCCGGGAAGGCGCCCGCAGGGGCGCCGACCACGTCAGGGCGGGGGTGGCGTATGTCGCGGACCGGGTCATCGACATCGCCCCGCGCGTCCCCGTACGCGACCTGGCGACGCTGCGCGGGCAGTTCCCGGGCCTCGGGCCCGAGCAGCTCGCCGACAAGCTCGTGGCGGGCGCGGCGGCGGGCACCTCGACCGTCGGAGCGGGGATCGGGGCGGCGGCGATGCTGCCCGTACCGCCGGCCATGCCGACCGAGCTGGCCGCGGAGATCACCGGGGTCGCCGCGATCGAGCTGAAGCTCATCGCGGAGTTGCACGAGGTGTACGGCGTACGTCCGCCGGGGAACCTCAAGGCCCGCAGCACCGCGTATCTGTCCTCCTGGGCGGGGGAGCGCGGGATCGACGTGATGAAGCCGTCGACGATCGACTCGGCCCTCGGGGGCCGCATGAAACGCGAACTGCGTCAGCAGATCATGAAGCGCATGGTCCGGGACCTGCCCAACCTCATGCCGTTCATGGTCGGTGCGGCCGTGGGTGCCGCGATGAACCGCCGCGACACCAAGAAGCTCGCCGCACGGGTCCGTGATGATCTGCGCAAGATCCAGGTGCCGTGGGACGAGCTGACGGAGCTGCCGCCCCTGGAGAAGCCGGTGGACCCGCTGCGGCTGGAGGAGCTGGAGCCGCCCGGGGAGCCGGGGAACTAGCGGTTCCCCCTGTCCGCCCCTAGGCCTTCCGCGCAGCCTCGATCGCCGCCGCGAGGCGCTCCGGCTCCCGGGTCGACAGATACAGGTACGGCGTCGGGTCCTGCGGGTCCGTGACCTCGACCTTCAGCGCCCTGGGGATGTACGCGCGCAGCAGCAGGAAGGCGCGGGTGTCGGCCTTGTAGGTCCGCCAGGCGCGGGCCTCCTCCGGGTCCAGGATCTCCGACGTACCGAGCGCCGACACCGGGATCTTCGCCTCGCCCGCGATCAGGGAGTCACCCACGACACGGATGCGCGGGGAGCCGTACGCGCTGGCCACCACGGCCGAGACGGCCGTACCGCCGACCAGGCCGCCGAGCAGCGGCAGGGTGCCGAAGGGGAGCAGGATCAGGGCGAACGAGACGCCCACGAGGACACTGATCAGCCACCACGAGCGGGGGGCGGTGAGGCGTTCTTCGTAGGGGGTGGCGGAGATCTGCATGAAACCAAGCTTGGCACGGGGTCGGGTCAGGCCCGACTCGCGGGTAAGGTCTGCGCCTGTGAGTGGTAGTTCCGCAGCTCTTCAGCCCCCCGCCGACGCCGTGCAGCCGGTGCGGCACCCCGATGCCCCCGCGCCCGGTGAGCTTCTGGGTGCCCACTACGAACACTGTTTCGGTTGTGGTCCCGGTCAGCCGCACGGGCTGCTCCTGGAGGCCCGTGCCCGCGACGGTGTCGCGCTGACCGCCGAGTTCACCGTCCAGCCCGCCCACCAGGGCGCGCCGGGCCTCGCGCACGGGGGTGTGCTGGCCACCGCCCTGGACGAGACCCTCGGCTCGCTGAACTGGCTGCTGCGGACCATCGCCGTCACCGGCCGGCTGGAGACCGACTTCGTGCGTCCGGTCCCGGTGGGCACCACGCTGTATCTGGAGGCCGAGGTCACCGCCGTCGCCGGGCGGAAGATCTACTCGACCGCCACGGGGCGCATCGACGGCCCCGAGGGCCCCGTCGCCGTCCGCGCCGACGCCCTCTTCATCGAGGTGAAGGTCGACCACTTCGTCGACCACGGCCGCAAGGAGGAGATCCAGGCCGCCATGAGCGACCCGGACCGGATCCGGCGCGCCCGCGCCTTCGAGGTGAACCCGTGAGCCCCGACCGACCTCTCGGCGATCACCCGGGCGGCCCTGTGCGCCGCGACGCCCTGGACGTGCAGATCCGCCGCGTCGATCCGGAGGTGCCGCTCCCGGCGTACGAGCACCCCGGGGACGCGGGAGCGGATCTGCGCACCACCGAGGCCTGCGAGCTGGCGCCCGGTGAGCGGGCCGTGTTGCCCACGGGTGTGTCGATCGCCCTCCCGGAGGGGTACGCGGCCTTCGTGCACCCGCGTTCCGGTCTCGCCGCCCGCTGCGGTGTCGCCCTCGTGAATGCCCCGGGGACGGTTGATGCCGGGTACCGTGGGGAGATCAAGGTGATCGTGGTGAATCTCGACCCGCGCGAGTCCGTGCGGTTCGAGCGCTTCGACCGGATTGCCCAACTGGTCGTCCAGCAGGTCGAGAGGGTCCGCTTCCAGGAGGTCGCGGAGCTTCCCGATTCGGCACGGGCCGCGGGGGGCTTCGGGTCCACCGGTGGTCATGCCGCGGTGGGCGGCGGAAGCGGCACAAGCGGTGAGGCCGCCATGGGCGGTCCGACGGGTGGGAATCGATACGCTTCGGTCGTATCCGACCGGGAAGGACAGTGACGTGTTCGGACGTCGCAAGAAGAAGGGTGCCGCCGAGGACGCGGCCGGCGAGGCCGAGCAGGTCGTCGACAGCGTCGACACCGAGGCGGACGAGGTGGACGAGGCGGAGGCCGAGCGCGAGCGCGTCCGGCTGGAGCCCGAGCCCCGGCCCGAGGGGCCGTGGGACAGCACCGAGGTGAGCGACCCGGCCGCGGGCCGGGTGGACCTCGGCGGACTTTTCGTGCCGGGCGTCGACGGCATGGAGCTGCGGGTGGAGGTCGCCGGTGACGCGATCGTCGCGGCGACCGTCGTGCTGCACGACAGCGCCGTCCAGCTGCAGGCCTTCGCCGCGCCCAAGCGTGAGGGCATCTGGGGTGAGGTCCGTGAGGAGATCGCGGGCGGCATCACCCAGCAGGGCGGCATCGTCGACGAGGTCGAGGGTCCGCTGGGCTGGGAGCTGCGGGCCCAGGTGCCGGTGCAGCTGCCGGACGGCACCGGCGGCTTCCAGGTCGTGCGGTTCATCGGTGTGGACGGCCCGCGCTGGTTCCTGCGCGGAGTGATCTCCGGGCAGGGCGCGGTGCAGCCGCAGGCGGCCGGTCTGCTGGAGCAGATCTTCCGGGACACGGTCGTGGTGCGCGGCGAGGGCCCGATGGCGCCCCGTGACCCGATCGTCCTCAAGCTGCCGAACGACGCCCAGATGGTCCCCGAGGGCGTCCAGCAGGAGGAGGGCTCGCGCTTCTCCGGCGGCATGGGCCAGCTTCAGCGCGGACCGGAGATCACCGAGGTCCGCTGAGTCCGGGAGCACACAGGGCCGCACCCCATGGGTGCGGCCCTTTCGTATGCGTGGGTGTCCGTGCTGAGGGCACGGCTCGCGATCGAGGACGGGCGTGTCCGCCGTGGCGCGAGCACGGACGTCCCCGACCGCGAGCTGCTGGGCGTCGTTGCGCCCTCCCTCGACAACCGCCCTGCCGGCAGCAACAACCTCTTCGTGGCCTGGGAGACGCTCACGCACGGCGACAACCCGAACTGAACCGCTCCGAGGACGACCGAACCGTTGAACGGCCGGGCGACCACGGCCATACTGGCGCCCGGCCCACGGAGACGCGCGCATACGGGGACGCGCGACACGGGGGCGCGGGGAACCCGGGGGAGGCGGCATGGGCGGCAGCCAGGTGATCACCGAGACCATGGTGCGCGTCGAGGACGTCCACAGGTCGTTCGGCCGCGGAGCCACCGCCGTGCACGCCCTGCGCGGGGTCTCCTTCGAGGTCCCGCGCGGTGAGCTCGTCGCCCTCAAGGGACGCTCCGGTTCCGGCAAGACCACCCTGCTGAACATCGTCGGCGGTCTCGACAGCCCCGACCGGGGACGGGTCGAGGTCGAGGGGCACGACCTCGCCGAGCTGGGCGAGAACGGACTGCTGCGGCTGCGCCGGGACCGGATCGGGTTCGTCTTCCAGTCCTTCGGGCTCATCCCGATCCTCACCGCCGCCGAGAACGTCGGCGTACCCCTGCGGCTGCGCCGGGCCGACCCGCGCGAGCGGGAGGAGCGCGTCGAGCTGCTGCTGTCCCTCGTCGGGCTCGCCGACCACGCGGCCCAGCGGCCCGGCGAGCTGTCCGGCGGCCAGCAGCAGCGGGTCGCCATCGCCCGCGCCCTCGCCAACCGGCCCGCCCTCCTCGTCGCCGACGAGCCCACCGGCCAGCTGGACGCCGAGACCGGGCACGCCGTCATGGAGCTGCTGCGCGCCGTCGTCCGCAGCGAACAGGCCACCGCCCTGGTCGCCACGCACGACGCTGCCCTGCTCGACCTCGCCGACCGGGTTCTGGAGCTGCACGACGGCGAGATCGTCGAACACTGAGCGGGGGAGACCAGCGGGCCCGAGCCGGCGGGAGCGCCGCTCGGCGGGGCCGCAGGGCCCGTCAGAGTTGCGTCAAATACCCCCGGTGACCGGCCTCTCGTCCGCTTTCTCCACATCGTTGGCCGTAAGGTCACTGCTGCGTACGCAGCGGTGACTGGAAGACAATGGGGCCATGGGACGCGGCAAACTTCGGATCTATCTCGGCGCGGCACCGGGCGTGGGCAAGACCTACGCGATGCTGTCCGAGGCGCACCGCCGTATCGAGCGGGGTACCGACTGCGTGGTCGCGTTCGTCGAGCATCACAACCGTCAACGCACGGAGGTGATGCTGCACGGTCTGGAACAGGTCCCGCGCAGGGAGATCGAGTACCGGGACAGCACGTTCAGCGAGATGGACGTGGACGCGGTGCTGCGGCGTGCTCCCGCTGTCGCCCTGGTGGACGAGCTGGCGCACACGAACATTCCGGGTTCGCGCAACGCCAAGCGCTGGCAGGACGTGGAGGAGCTGCTCGCGGCCGGTATCGATGTGGTCTCCACGGTGAACATCCAGCATCTGGAGTCGCTGGGTGACGTGGTGGAGTCGATCACGGGGGTGCGGCAGCGGGAGACGGTGCCGGACGAGGTGGTGCGGCGGGCGGACCAGATCGAGCTGGTGGACATGTCTCCGCAGGCGCTGCGGCGTCGGATGGCGCACGGGAACATCTACAAGTCGGACAGGGTCGACGCGGCGTTGTCGAACTACTTCCGGCCGGGGAATCTGACGGCGTTGCGGGAGCTGGCGCTGCTGTGGGTGGCGGACCGGGTCGACGAGTACCTGAACGAGTACCGCAGTGAGCACCGGGTGTCGAAGATCTGGGGTTCGCGTGAGCGGATCGTGGTCGGTCTGACGGGTGGGCCGGAGGGCAGGACGCTGATACGTCGTGCCGCGCGGCTGGCGGAGAAGGGCGCGGGCGGTGAGGTGCTGGCCGTGTACATCTCCCGCAGTGACGGTCTGACCGCGGCCTCCCCGAAGGAACTGGCCCTGCAGCGCACCCTGGTGGAGGATCTGGGCGGCACCTTCCACCATGTCGTCGGCGACGACATACCCGCCGCCCTGCTGGACTTCGCCCGCGGCGTCAACGCCACCCAGATCGTGCTGGGCTCCTCGCGCCGCAAGGCCTGGCAGTACATGTTCGGTCCCGGTGTCGGCGCCACGGTCGCCCGCGAGTCAGGGCCCGACCTCGACGTCCACATCGTCACCCACGAAGAGGTCGCCAAGGGCCGCGGACTGCCGGTGGCGCGGGGCGCCCGGCTCGGCCGCTCCCGGGTCATCGCGGGCTGGCTGGTCGGGCTGATCGGGCCGGCCGTGCTCGCGATGCTGCTGAACTCCAACGCGCTCGGCCTCGCCAACGACATGCTGCTGTTCCTGGCCGTCACCGTGGCGGCGGCCCTGCTCGGCGGCCTGCTGCCCGCCCTGGCCGCGGCGGCCTTCGGCACGCTCCTGCTGAACTACTTCTACACCCCGCCCCTGCACCGGCTGACGATCGCCGACCCGAAGAACATCGTCGCCATCGCGATATTCGTCGGGGTCGCCGTGTCCGTGGCGTCGGTGGTGGACCTCGCCGCCCGGCGCACCCACCAGGCGGCCCGGCTGCGCGCCGAGTCCGAGATCCTCTCCTTCCTCGCCGGGAACGTCCTGCGCGGCGAGACGAGCCTCGAGGAACTGCTGGAACGGGTCCGGGAGACCTTCGCCATGGAGTCGGCCGCCCTGCTGGAGCGGGCGAGCGACGTCGAGCCCTGGACCTGCGCGGGCCGTGTCGGCTTCGGGCCGACGCTGGACCGGCCCGAGGACGCCGACGTCGACATGCCGGTCGGTGATCACATGGCCCTCGCGCTCACCGGCCGGGTGCTGCCCGCCGAGGACCGCCGGGTGCTGGCCGCGTTCGCCGCCCAGGCCGCCGTCGTGCTGGACCGCCGGCGCCTTCAGGAGGAGGCCGACCAGGCCCGCGCGCTCGCCGAGGGCAACCGCATCCGCACGGCCCTGCTGGCCGCCGTCAGCCACGACCTGCGCACCCCGCTCGCCGGCATCAAGGCCGCGGTGTCCTCGCTCCGCTCCGACGACGTGGCCTGGTCCGAGGAGGACCAGGCGGAGCTGCTGAAGGGCATCGAGGACGGCGCCGACCGGCTCGACCACCTCGTCGGCAACCTGCTGGACATGTCCCGCCTGCAGACCGGCACGGTAACCCCGCTCATCCGCGAGATCGACGTGGACGAGGTGGTCCCGATGGCCCTGGGCGGAGTACCCGAGGGCAGCGTGGAGCTGGACATCCCCGAGACGCTGCCCATGGTCGCCGTCGACCCCGGACTGCTGGAGCGGGCCGTCGCCAACCTGGTGGAGAACGCGGTCAAGTACAACCCGCCCAGGCAGCGCGTCCTGGTCTCGGCCAGCTGCATAGGGGACCGGGTGGAGATCCGCGTCGTGGACCGCGGCCCCGGAGTGCCGGACGAGGCCAAGGAGCGCATCTTCGAGCCCTTCCAGCGCTACGGCGACGCCCCGCGTGGCGCCGGGGTCGGTCTCGGCCTCGCGGTCGCCCGCGGCTTCACCGAGGCCATGGGTGGCACCCTGAACGCCGAGGACACGCCGGGCGGCGGGCTCACCATGGTGCTCAGCCTCCGCGCGGCAGGATCGCGTCCCGAGTCCCTTCCCGTGGGGCAGGACATCCCAGAACCAGAAAGGCAGACCCTATGACCCGGGTGCTCGTGGTCGACGACGAGCCGCAGATCGTGCGCGCCCTCGTGATCAACCTGAAGGCACGCAAGTACGAGGTCGACGCGGCCCCCGACGGCAGGACCGCCCTCGAACTCGCCGCCTCCCGCCACCCCGACGTGGTCGTCCTCGACCTCGGGCTGCCGGACATGGACGGCGTCGAGGTGATCAAGGGCCTGCGCGGCTGGACCCGCGTGCCCATCCTGGTGCTGTCCGCCCGCCACTCCTCCGACGAGAAGGTCGAGGCGCTGGACGCGGGCGCCGACGACTACGTCACCAAGCCCTTCGGCATGGACGAGCTGCTCGCCCGGCTGCGGGCCGCCGTGCGCCGCGCCGAGCCGGTCGGGCCCGGCGAGGACGACGTGACGACCGTGGAGACCGAGGACTTCACCGTCGACCTGGCCGCGAAGAAGGTCAACCGGGCCGGCAAGGACGTGCGGCTCACCCCGACCGAGTGGCACCTGCTGGAGGTGCTCGTCCGCAACACCGGCCGTCTGGTCAGCCAGAAGCAGCTGCTCCAGGAGGTGTGGGGGCCGTCGTACGGGACGGAGACCAACTACCTGCGGGTGTACATGGCCCAGCTGCGGCGGAAGCTGGAGACGGACCCGTCGCATCCGAAGCACTTCATCACGGAGCCGGGCATGGGCTACCGGTTCGAGAGGTGAGCGGGGGTTTCGGGAAGTGAGCCGGGATTCGGGCGGCGGGCCGGGGTTTCGGCAGGCCAGCCGGGCTTTCGCGAAGTGAGCCCGACCGAAGTGAGATGGACTACGGTGCTGTCGGTGCACCCCGGTACGCTTCAGACATGACTGCTGTTCCTCATTCCGAAAAGCCGGCGGGCCGGTTCCGGCGCATGCTCGACCGGCTCTCCTCGTCGCAGGAGGACCTGGAGTCCGAGGAGCTGCGGGAGGATGCCGAGACCGCCGGATGCACCCGGATCGGTGACTGTCAGGACCGCCAGATCGTCACCGTAACTGGTACGTTGCGCACCGTCACCCTGCGGCCGCGCGCCGGGGTTCCGGCCCTGGAGGCAGAGCTGTTCGACGGCTCCGCCGCACTGGACGTGGTGTGGCTCGGCAGGCGCTCCATCGTCGGCATAGAACCGGGGCGCAGGCTGATCGCATCAGGCAGGATCTCGATGAGCCGGGGCCGCCGGGTGCTGTTCAACCCGAAATACGAACTGCGACCCCTCGGACGGGAGTAGCCGGTGACGTCCCTCGACAAGCCGACCGAAGACGCCACGAAGGCGCAGACCGACGACGCCCGGGCGGTGACCGAGGCCGCGCTGTTCGAGGCGTTCGGCGGAGTCCGCGGCATGGTCGAGACGGTCCTGCCCGGTCTGCTCTTCGTCGCGATCTTCACGGTCAACAAGGACCTGCACATCTCGGCGATCGCCGCGCTGGCCGTGTCCCTGGTGCTGGTCGTGGTCCGGCTGGTGCGCAAGGACACCGTCAAGCACGCCTTCAGTGGCGTCTTCGGCGTGGCCTTCGGCGTCGTGTTCGCGATGTTCACCGGCAACGCCAAGGACTTCTACCTCCCCGGCATGCTCTACACGCTGGGCCTGGCACTCGCCTACATCGTCACGACCCTCGCCGGTGTCCCCCTGATCGGTCTGATCCTCGGCCCGGTCTTCAAGGAGAACCTCTCCTGGCGCACCCGCAACCCCGGCCGCAAGAAGGCCTACGCGAAGGCCAGTTGGGCCTGGGGCCTGATCCTGCTCGCCAAGTGCGCGATCCTCTTCCCGCTGTACTGGTGGTCCGACACGACCAAGCTCGGCTGGGTCCTGGTCGCCCTGAAGATCCCGCCGTTCCTGCTCGCCGTCTGGCTCACCTGGGTCTTCCTGGCGAAGGCACCCGCGCCGATCGACGTGTTCGCGGAGATGGAAGCGGCCGAGAAGGCCGAGAAGGCAGAGAAGGCCGAGAAGGAGCGCAAGGCCGCGCTCGCCGCCGAGAGCGGTGAGCCCACGGGCGGACGGCACCGCCGCGACGTGTAGACAGCCGTCGTACCGTGACGGGTAGACGCCGCCGTACGACGAGAAAGGGCGCCCTTGGTACCAAGGGCGCCCTTTCTCATGCGTTCAGCTCTGCTCGCGCCGAACCGACAGCAGGTCCTCCAGCTGCTCCTCACGGGCCTGGGCGGCCACGAAGAGGAGTTCGTCGCCGGCCTCCAGGGAGTCCTCCTTGGACGGCGTCAGGACGCGGGTGCCGCGGATGATCGTGACCAGCGAGGTGTCCTCGGGCCACTCCACGTCACCGACCTGGGTGCCGGCCAGGGCCGACTCCTCGGGCAGGGTCAGCTCGACGAGGTTGGCGTCGCCGTGGCTGAAGCGGAGCAGGCGGACCAGGTCGCCGACGCTCACCGCCTCCTCGACCAGGGCGGACATCAGACGCGGGGTGGAGACGGCGACGTCCACGCCCCACGCCTCGTTGAACAGCCACTCGTTCTTCGGGTTGTTCACACGGGCGACGACGCGCGGGACGCCGTACTCCGTCTTCGCGAGCAGCGAGACGACCAGGTTGACCTTGTCGTCGCCCGTCGCGGCGATGACGACGTTGCAGCGCTGGAGCGCCGCCTCGTCCAGGGAGGTGATCTCGCAGGCGTCGGCCAGCAGCCACTCCGCCTGCGGCACCCGCTCCACCGAGATGGCGGTCGGAGCCTTGTCGATCAGCAGGACCTCGTGGCCGTTCTCCAGCAGCTCGCCCGCGATCGAGCGGCCGACGGCGCCGGCTCCGGCAATGGCGACCCTCATCAGTGACCGCCCTCCTCTTCCGGGCCACCGGCGAACGCCGCCTCGACCTTCTCGACGTCGTCGGTGCGCATCATCACGTGCACCAGGTCCCCCTCCTGCAGCACCGTCTGCGAGGTGGGCAGGACGGCCTCGCCGAGTCGGGTCAGGAACGCCACGCGGACGCCCGTCTCCTCCTGCAGCTTGCTGATCTTGTGCCCGACCCACTTGGCGGAGGCGTGCACCTCGGCGAGCTGGACGCCCCCGGTGGGGTCGCGCCACAGCGGCTCCGCGCCCGAGGGCAGCAGACGGCGCAGCATCTGGTCGGCCGTCCAGCGGACCGTGGCCACGGTGGGGATGCCCAGGCGCTGGTAGACCTCGGCGCGGCGGGGGTCGTAGATGCGAGCGGCCACGTTCTCCACGCCGAACATCTCGCGCGCCACACGTGCGGAGATGATGTTCGAGTTGTCACCGCTGGAGACGGCGGCGAAGGCGCCGGCCTCCTCGATGCCCGCCTCGCGCAGGGTGTCCTGGTCGAAGCCGACACCGGTGACCCGGCGGCCGCCGAATCCCGGGCCCAGCCGGCGGAAGGCGGTGGGGTCCTGGTCGATCACTGCGACCGTGTGGCCCTGTTGCTCCAGGGTCTGGGCAAGAGCGGAACCCACTCTCCCGCAGCCCATGATGACGATGTGCACGACCGTCCTTCCGGTGTCCAAAAGTTACTGCTCAGCATCAGGGTCTCAGACCGACGCCCAAAGCTACACAGGCGTGCTCGGGGTGGGCACCCCTGTGCGGGAGTCGCGACCGACACTGTCGGCGATCATCCCCTGTACGCAGCGATGTCACGCGTCCGGGCGCTCGGTGACGTCCCTCGGTGACCTTCTTCGGCGACGGTCCGCGCCGCGTCACTCGTCCCCGGCGCGCACCGGCACAGGCACCGGCGGCACCCGTCGGCGCGTGATGCTGCGCACGCTGCACGCGGTCAGGATTCCGAGGCCGACGAGGGCGACCGTGGCCCCGATCAGCTCTGCGGTCGCGGGCATGGAACCTCCACAGGTGCGATGACAGGCGGGGTCTGCCATCTAGGCACGGCGGGCGCGCAGACCACGGAATCCGCAGTTCCGTTCGCCCGCGATTTCACTCGTGAGGCAGATTCGAGACACCGGGTGGGCGGCTGCCTGTTCGAAGGCCTACGATCCTCTGTCGTGTCCAAACTGACCGACGTGCCCAAACGGATCCTGATCGGGCGCGCACTGCGCAGTGACCGGCTGGGCGAAACGCTCCTGCCGAAGCGCATCGCCCTCCCCGTCTTCGCCTCCGACCCGCTGTCCTCCGTCGCCTACGCGCCCGGAGAGGTCCTGCTGGTCCTGTCCGTCGCGGGTGTGTCGGCGTACCACTTCAGCCCCTGGATCGCGGTCGCGGTCGTCGTGCTGATGTTCACGGTCGTCGCCTCCTACCGGCAGAACGTGCACGCGTACCCGAGCGGCGGCGGCGACTACGAGGTGGCCACGACCAACCTCGGCCCCAAGGCCGGCCTCACGGTCGCCAGCGCCCTGCTCGTCGACTACGTCCTGACCGTCGCCGTCTCCATCGCCTCCGGCATCGAGAACCTCGGCTCCGCGGTCCCCTTCGTGGTCGAGCACAAGGTGCTGTGCGCGGTAGCCGTCATCGTCCTGCTGACGGTGATGAACCTGCGCGGCGTGAAGGAGTCGGGCAAGCTCTTCGCGATCCCGACGTACGTGTTCGTCGGCGGCGTCTTCATCATGATCGTGTGGGGCGCCTTCCGCGGTCTCGTCCTCGGTGACACGCTGCGCGCCCCGACGGCCGACTACCACATCAAGGCCGAGCACCAGGGCCTGGCGGGCTTCGCGCTGGTCTTCCTCCTCCTGCGCGCCTTCTCCTCCGGTTGTGCCGCGCTCACCGGCGTGGAGGCCATCTCCAACGGTGTCCCCGCCTTCCGCAAGCCCAAGTCGAAGAACGCGGCGACCACGCTCGCGATGATGGGTCTGCTGGCCGTCACCATGTTCTGCGGCATCATCGCCCTCGCCATGACGACCAAGGTCCGCATGGCCGAGAACCCGGCCACCGATCTGATCCACCACGGCATCCCGCTCGGCTCCGGCTACGTCCAGAACCCGGTGATCTCCCAGGTCGCCGAGGCGGTGTTCGGCAAGGGCAGCTTCCTGTTCATCGTGCTCGCGGCCGCCACCGCCCTGGTCCTCTTCCTCGCGGCGAACACGGCGTACAACGGCTTCCCGCTGCTCGGCTCGATCCTCGCCCAGGACCGCTACCTCCCGCGCCAGCTGCACACCCGCGGCGACCGCCTCGCCTTCTCCAACGGCATCGTCCTGCTGGCCGGCGCCGCGGCCCTGCTGACCGTCATCTACGGCGCCGACTCGACCCGCCTGATCCAGCTGTACATCGTCGGCGTGTTCGTGTCCTTCACGCTCAGCCAGACCGGCATGGTCCGGCACTGGAACCGCCACCTCGCCGTCGAGAAGGACCCGGCCAAGCGCAGCCACATGATCCGCTCCCGCGCGATCAACACGTTCGGCGCCTTCTTCACCGGCCTCGTGCTGGTCGTCGTCCTGGTCACCAAGTTCACGCACGGCGCCTGGGTGGCCCTGCTCGGCATGGTCATCTTCTACGCGACGATGACGGCGATCCGTAAGCACTACGACCGGGTCAGCGAGGAGATCTCCGCTCCCGAGGGCCCGGACGACGAGAGCGTCCGCCCGTCCAGGATCCACTCGGTGGTCCTCATCTCGAAGATCCACCGCCCGACGCTCCGCGCCCTCGCCTACGCCAAGCTGATGCGCTCGGACACCCTGGAGGCGCTCACCGTCAACGTCGACCCGGCGGAGACCAAGGGACTCCGGGAAGAGTGGGAGCGGCGCGGCATCGACGTACCGCTGAAGGTGCTCGACTCGCCCTACCGCGAGATCACGCGACCGATCATCGAGTACGTCAAGGGCCTGCGCAAGGAGTCCCCGCGTGACGCGGTCTCGGTGATCATCCCCGAGTACGTGGTCGGCCACTGGTACGAGCACCTGCTGCACAACCAGAGCGCCCTGCGCCTCAAGGGCCGCCTGCTCTTCACCCCCGGCGTGATGGTCACCTCGGTGCCCTACCAGCTGGCCTCCTCCGAGGCCGCCAAGCTCCGCGCCCGCAAGCGGCAGGAGTGGAGCGCGCCGGGTGCGGTGCGGCGTGGTCCGGCGACGGAGCGACCCAAGGAGCCGGCGGCGAGGGACTGAGGCGCGAGGAGCCGCCGGGACCTAGGTGCCGGACCGAGGTGACGGACCGACGTGCTGGGGCCGAGACGCCGGGGCCGGCGTGCCGGGGCCGAGACGCCGGGGCCGGCGTGCTGGGACCGAGGTGACGGACCGACGTGCTGGGACCGAGACGCCGAGACCATGGCGCCGGGACCGAGGCGCCGAGTGAAGGCCGTAGACTGGTGGGCTGTTGTCGGGCCCACTGGCTGCGGCCGCGTCCTTTTCCCGCGACCGCCTGCCGATGTCCCGGTTTCCCGATGTCCTGGTTTCCCGCTTTCTCGCTTTCCCGCTTTCCCGATGTCCCGCCTTCCTCTCCCGATCTGGAGTCACCCCACCATGCAGGCAGAACCGACCAAGTCTCTGGTGGGCGCGGAGTACGAGGTCGAGATCGGACCCGTCGCCCACGGCGGCCACTGCATCGCCCGTACGTCCGAGGGCCAGGTGCTGTTCGTACGGCACGCGCTGCCCGGCGAGCGGGTGGTGGCACGGGTGACGGAGGGCGAGGAGGGCGCCCGCTTCCTGCGCGCGGACGCCGTCGAGATCCTCGACGCCTCCAAGGACCGCGTCGAGGCCCCCTGCCCCTTCGCCGGCCCCGGCCGCTGCGGAGGCTGCGACTGGCAGCACGCCAAGCCGGGCGCCCAGCGCCGCCTGAAGGGCGAGGTGATCGCCGAGCAGCTCCAGCGTCTCGCGGGCCTCACCCCCGAGGAGGCGGGCTGGGACGGCACGGTGATGCCGGCCGAGGGTGACAAGCTGCCCGCGGGCGAGGTGCCCCAGTGGCGGACGCGCGTGCAGTACGCGGTGGACGCCGACGGCAACGCCGGACTGCGCCGCCACCGCTCGCACGAGGTCGAACCGATCGACCACTGCATGATCGCCGCGCCCGGTGTCACCGAGCTCGGCATCGAGGACCGGGACTGGGCCGGCATGGCGTCCGTCGACGCGATCGCCGCGACGGGCTCCCAGGACCGCATGGTGATCCTGGAACCCCGGCCCGGCGCCCGGCTGCCGCTCGTCGAGCTCGACAGGCCCGTCTCTGTCATGCGCGTCGACGAGAACGACGGCGGCATCCACCGCGTCCACGGCCGCGCGTTCGTGCGTGAGCGCGCCGACGGCCGCACCTACCGCGTCGGCAGCGGCGGCTTCTGGCAGGTCCACCCGATGGCGGCCGACACCCTGGTCAAGGCCGTCATGCAGGGCCTGCTGCCCCGCAAGGGTGAGATGGCCCTCGACCTCTACTGCGGCGTGGGCCTCTTCGCCGGCGCCCTCGCCGACCGCCTCGGCGAGAAGGGCGCGGTCCTCGGCATCGAGTCCGGCAAGCGAGCGGTCGAGGACGCGCGCCACAACCTCGCCGACTTCCCGCGGGTCCGCATCGAACAGGGCAAGGTCGAGTCGGTCCTGCCGCGCACCGGCATCACCGAGGTCGACCTCGTCGTCCTCGACCCCCCGCGCGCGGGCGCCGGCCGCAAGACCGTCGACCACCTCTCCTCCCTCGGCGCCCGCCGCATCGCCTACGTCGCCTGCGATCCCGCTGCGCTGGCCCGAGACCTGGGGTACTTCCGGGACGGCGGGTACCGGGTGCGGACGCTGCGGGCGTTCGATCTGTTTCCGATGACGCATCACGTGGAGTGCGTCGCGATTCTTGAGCCGGTTGCGAAGGGGGCCTGACCTGCTGCTTTGTTGTGGCGGCAGGAATCTCGACCTGTTTCTGGGGATCCAACAGGTCGAGCTTTTCGCCTCGTCTTGACCTGCGGATTTGTGTGTGAACGGACCGTTTCGCGCACATGAGGGCCTCCCGGTTTTCGGACTGCTGACGCTCATGTGACGCTGAAACTGACGACACGTCAGGTTGTTGATAGGTGCGCAACCAGTCTGGCTGATGCGTGCGCAAGGGCTGGGGTGGCAGTGTCTCGACGTCGCCGATGCGGATGCTCCGCTGAACGCGCACCGTAATTGCCGACCGGAGTGTCACGCGCCCGTTGTGGCACTTGCGGGGTCTCGGTGAGGCGTCTTCCGGTTCCGCTTTCGTTGCTTTCTGCCGCTTCGGCGCTAGGCGCTGGTGCCTTTTTGGGATGTTCCCGTCCAGTATGTGATGCGGCCACCCAGTAATGCCAACAACTATGATAGTCGCAGCTATCATAGTTGGCGGAGGTGCTTTCGATGGTCAAGCCGGAGCGGCTGTTCGCGCGGGATGTGGAGTGGCGTGAGCTGGGCGAGTTTGCGGCATCAGGGCAGGACGGTGCGTCGCTGGGGCTTGTGTACGGGCGTCGGCGGCAGGGGAAGACGCTGATGCTTGAGCTGCTGGCGCGCCAGGCGGGCGGGTTTCTGTTCGCGGCGACCCAGCAGAGTGAGGCGCAGAATCTGGCGGATCTCGGCGCGGCGTATGCGGCGTTCCGCGGGTTGCGGCGGCCGGTACTGTTCGGCGACTGGCGGGAAGCGCTGGACGAGCTGCTGCGGATCGGTGAGGACGCCCCGATGCCGGTGGTGATTGACGAATTCCCCTACCTGGTGTCGGCGACCCCCGCGCTGCCTTCCTACCTTCAGCAGGCACTCAGTCCGATGAGTCACGCCAAGGAGCACACCCGTACTCGGCTGATTCTCTGCGGCAGTGCCTTGACCACCATGGCGCAGTTGCTCGGCGGGGGAGCCCCGCTGCGCGGGCGGGCGAGCATGGAGCTGGTGGTGCGGCCCTTCAGGTTCAGGGAGGCGGCCGATTTCTGGGGAGTGGAGGAGGATCCCGAGCTGGCGTTCCGGCTGCATGCGCTGGTGGGTGGGACCCCGGCCTACAAGGAGATGTGCGGGGGAAAGGGGCCGGAGGGCCTGGCGGACTTCGACCGGTGGGTTTCGCGCCGGCTGCTGAATCCGGCCTCGGCCATGTTCCGCGAAGGGGGGTTGTTGTTGCGCGAGGAGCCCTCGATCTCGGACCCGACCTCGTATGCGGCGGTCCTGGCGGCGGTGAGCGCGGGGCATCACCGGCGGTCGGAAATCGCGGGAGTACTGGGACGGGCGAGCAGTGCCTTGGCGCACCTGCTCTCCGGACTTCAGGACATCGGCCTGCTGGAGCAGGTCGAGGATGCCATACGGGACAAGCGCAGCGTCTTCCGGATCGCCGAGCCGGTCGTACGACTGCACCAGTTGCTGATCCAGCGGCACGAGCCGGAACTGGTCGTGGGCCGGGCCGACCGGGTGTGGGAGGAGAACGCGGACACCGTTGCCGCGAAGATCTACGGCCCGCACTTCGAGGAGCTTGCCCGTCAGTGGTGCTTCGAACATGCCTCGGTGGAGAGCCTCGGGGGTCGGGCGAGCTGGGTGCGCCCGACCGAGATCGCCTGTCGGGAACACCGGCGCGGTCATGAACTGGATCTTGTGGTGGCGGAGTCGCCGGCGTTCGGGGTCGAGCGGATCACCGCGATCGGTGAGGCCAAGGGAACCCTCACGCCTGTCGGCCTGCCGCAGTTGGAGCGGCTGGAGCACCTGCGGGGGCTGCTGCCCAGCGCCAGGGTGGGAGCTCTGCCCAAGCTCCTGCTCTTCGCCCGCTCCGGCTTCACCGACGATCTCCGGCGGGAGGCCGACCGGCGCAGCGATGTCGAGCTCGTCGACCTGCACCGCATGTACCACGGAGAGTGATGCAAATGGGGTGCACGGGCCGGCCCAAGCCTTGCGGCTCGTGGACCGGCTTCAACTGATCCATCGGGACCGGACATCCCCCCGTTGCTCGGTGCGTGTGTGGCAAGGCGCGGGCGTTCTGAAGGCGGTGTATTCGGTCTCGGTGACCCACCGCCGGGTGTCCTCGTCGAAGACCGCTTCCGTGTACTTGATCGCCGTCCATGCGGCCTCGTCGATGGCGGCGATGGCGGTGCGGACCTTCTTGCCCTGGGCGATCGTGAAGGAGAAGCGACGGCTCGTCCTGGCTCGACGAGGAAATCCAGCGCCGCTCCGCCGGCACCCGCCCGCAGGCGGCGCAGCAGCCGCGCATCGTGGTCGTCATCGACGGCTGGGAGTACTTCGAGGACCACGACGACCCCGCCTTCACCGAGACCTCGCTGCTGACCTCGCTGCGGGGCATCGCGGCCGGTGCCCCGCTGGGCGTGCACATCGTTCCGCTCGGCGGCCACGACATGCTCAACCACAAGCTCCCCACCTACTACACCCGGCGCCTGCTGCTCCCCTTCCCCAAGGAGGAGATCCGCCGGGCGCACCTCACCTCACGCATGGCCAGTCCGCCCGTCCTGCCAGGCCGCGCGATCGACGCAGCCACAGGGCGCCACGTGCAGATCTGCCAACCGGATCCGCTCCCCGCCGACCTGCCGTCCCGGTTCACCGACCTCGACCCGGCTCGCCTGCCCCGGCGCTTCCCCGCCCTGCCCACCCGGATCACCCTCGGTGAACTGCGTCTGCCCGAGCCGCCCCGCTCGCCGACCTGGATACCCCTCGGCGTCGGGGGAACCGGATACACCACGGTTGGCATCGCCCTCATCGAAGGCGCCCACCTGCTGCTGGTCTCCGGCCCGCCCGGCTCCGGCCGCACCACCGCCACCGCTGCCCTCGCCCACTCCCTACGCCGAGCAGGCATCGGCGTGCTCGCCCTCGCCTCGCCCCGCTCCCCGCTGCCGGCCCTGCTCCCCGACGACCCGGGGGTGCGGGTCCTCACCGGTATCTCGCACAAGGACAGCGACCTCCGCGAGGCCGCCGAGGCGTTCGGTGACGGCCCCGACACCCTGGTCGTCGACGACGCGGACCACATCACGGTGCTGCCCACCCAGCAGGGCTTCACCGACGCGCCCACCCTGCTCGACGACATCGCCCGACCCTCCGCACGCGGCCGCCACGCCCTCGTCCTCAGCGCCGACGCGACACCGGTCCTCACCGGCTTCCCCAGCCCACTGGCCCGCCTGATCAATGCCATCGTGGCAACGGGACACCGACTCCTGCTCACCCCGGCCGGACGCCCTGCCGCCGTGGCCCACAGCATCACGCTCGAGCCGGACCAGTACTTCACCGCACCACCCGGCCGGGGATATCTCACCTTGGGCCGCACGCCGGTCCTGCTCCACCTGGCGACACCGTGAAAGACACAGGCGGCCGAGTCCTGTCGGGGCTCTCCGACCGCGTGCGGTGACGCTCGTTTGACGCTCTGGCCCTTGGAGGTATCTTCGTGACGCTCGCGAAATGGTGCCTGAACTGCGGTTCTTCTGAAGAAGCCCATAGTGGATGTGTTCCCGATGACGCATCACGTGGAGTGCGTGGCGATTTTGGAGCCTGCCGCAAAGGGCTCCTGACCTGCGGTTTTGTGTGTGCGCATTATGTGCGGTGTGGGCGTTACAGGCGATCTCCTGACGCTGAGATGACGCTCGTGGCGCTCACTTGCCGCTCGTCCTGATGGGGTGTCAGGCGCCTTGTCGGGCAGGTCAGCCCCTGTCAACGCGCCGTCCGTGCCCCTCGCGCGCCCCAGGCGGCGCCCGTCAGATCTTTTCGGCGGTCACTCGATCGTGGTCGGTGGTGAGCATGGTGATGTCCTCGACGTCGGACGTAAGGATCGTGACGCGGCCATGCTGGGCGAGGGCGGTGGCGCAGAGCATGGCGTCGATGGCGTACTTGTGGCCGTGCAGCCCGGTTGCGCGCAGCAGCGCGGCAGCGGACTGGGCGAGGGCCTGGGTGACCGGCTCGACCCGGAGCCGGGAGAGCGTCCATTTCAGGGCGCCGTCGTTGATCCGCGGGTGGATCACCTCGACGAGGACCGCGGCGGAGGTGATCACCGGGAGGTCGGCGCCGCGGGCCGCGGCGAGCCACTCGTGGACCTCGCGGTCGCGCTGTACGGCCTTGGCGAGGCCCTCGCTGTCCAGGATCAGGGCGCCGCTCACGCGGCCGCCCCGGCACCTGAGGAGGAGCTGCCGGTGAGCTTGGCCCGCTTGGCGGCCACGGCCTCGGGATCGGCGGGGCCGTGGGTCTTGTCGAAGTCGGCGATCAGCTCGTCCAGGTTGTCGCGCTCGATCTGCCGTTGCGCGGCCTTCTCCAGGTAGGCGGACACCCCGCGCTTGCCGACCCGCTCGCGGATGGCTTGCAGGGTGCCGGCGGTAAGGGAGACGGAGATGCCGCTGCTGGGGCCGTCGCCGGGCGGGAAGTCGGGGTCCTCATCAGCCATGACTTGAGTATGGCATTTCGAATGCTATAGGGCGAGATCCTTGCCAGTGGCGAGGCTCGGGGCCCGCACGGAAGGTCGAGTTGTGCGCCGAGAGGTCGCGCGTTACACCCATGGTGCCCGTAATGCGCTCGCGCGGGCCGACCAGCTGACTGCACTGACGCAGGGGATGCAGTCGCCGCAGGGGACGGCGATGGGCTCCCCCGCAGGC
This sequence comes from Streptomyces sp. NPDC002520, assembly GCF_053595235.1. NCBI lineage: Bacteria > Bacillati > Actinomycetota > Actinomycetes > Kitasatosporales > Streptomycetaceae > Streptomyces > Streptomyces sp. NPDC002520. The sequence goes on from NZ_JBSFXG010000001.1 coordinate 172,822, forward strand.
AGCGATGAGAGGCATATATAGGGCAACTGTCGCAAAAGGGTCAGGATTTCCTGACCAGGCCCGCGCCTCACCACGGGCCCTGGACAATGGGAACCGATGACCACCAGCGCCTCCGCCCCCGCCTCCGCCCCCGTCTCCGCTCCCCGGCCCGACGCCTACAGTCCCTTCGCGCATCTCACCGCACCGAACGCGGCCCTGTACCGGCAGGTGATGAGAGCCTTCGTCGGCGCCAAGGAGCGGTTCGCCGTCCATCTGCGGCCGGAGGACGTGCATGCCGCGCTGCCGGCGGAGATGCGGCCCGCAGGCGTGGAGACCGTGGCCAAGGCCCTCGACAGCCTCGTCGAGTGGGGCAACCTGCGGGCCGACCCCGACACGGCCCGCGTCACCGCCGTCGAGGACTTCTACCGCAAGCGGTTCATCTACCAGCTCACGCGGGAGGGGGAGGCCGCCGAGGAGGCGCTCGCCGCCTACGACGAGGCGCTCGGCCGGCGCGGCGCGCTCCAGGCCGTCGCGCTGCACGACATCGTCACGCAGTTGCGTGCGCTGCTCGTCCTTGCGGCCGAGGAGGAGCCCGACCCGGCCAAGACGTATCTCACGCTCGACGGGCTGGCCAGCCGCTTCGCCGCGCTCGCCGACAACGCGCGGGCCTTCATGGGATCGCTCCAGCGGACCATCGACCTGCACGACGTCGAGGAGGAGGTCTTCCTCGCGTACAAGGACCAGCTCATCCAGTACCTGGAGCGGTTCATCCAGGACCTGATCACCCTCGGCGGGCGCAGCGCCCAGCTCGTCCTGAGCCTGGAGGAGGACGGCCGCATCGACGGGCTGCTGCGGGCCGCCGCCGTGCGCGAGGCCGCCGACGCGACCCCCGAGGAGGCCGGGCAGGCCGAGCAGGAGGCGTACGCCCGCTGGGCCGGCCGCTGGGACGGGCTCGGGGCGTGGTTCGTCAGCCGGGAGGGGCGCGAGTCGCAGGCCCGGTTGCTGCGCGGGCGTGCCCTCGGGGCCATCCCGCAGCTCCTCGCCGTCGTCCGGACCCTGGGAGAGCGCCGGGCCGGGCGGTCCGACCGGTCCGCCGACTTCCGTACCCTCGCCCACTGGTTCGCCGAAGCTCCCGACGACGACTCCCGGCACCGGCTGTGGCGTACCGCCTTCGGGCTGCACCCGGCACGGCACCTCACCGTCGACGCCGACACCCTCGCGGCCCGCGCCGCCCGGCCGGCGCCCGCCGCCACCCCATGGGCGGCGGCCGAACCCCTGCGGATCAGCCCGCAGTTGCGCCGCACCGGCAGCTACGAGCGGCGCGGCAAACCCCGGAAGGTCGAGGACCGGCACGAGCGGCGCCGTCACCTCGCGGAGCTGGCCGCCAAGCAGGCCGCCGAGACGGCCGCTGCCCGGGCCCGGCTCGTCACGGACGGCGTCACCCGGCTCTCCGAGCTCGGTGAGTTCGACCCGACGTCGTTCCAGCTCTTCCTCCAGCTGCTCGGCGACGCCCTCGCCACCTGGCGGCCCGGCATCAGCCACACCGTCGCCACCAGCAACGACGGCTCCATGGAGATCCGGCTCACCGCCATCGCCGACGGGCCGGCTGCGGAGATCCGGACTCCCTCCGGCACGTTCCGCGGCCCCGACCACCTGATCGAGATCATCGACCTGACGGACCCGGAAGCGACACAGGGAAACCTCGCCTCATGACCACGCCGCGCGCCGAGGTCCTCGACGGACAGCACGCCGCCGACCTCCGCAAAGCCGCCCGCGCCCTGCTGAAGCAACCCCTCCTGCTCGCCCGCGGCCGGTACGCCGACGAGTTCCGCCTCGTCCGCCGGCACGCCTCCGAACTGCGCGACTGGTTCGACCGCAACACCGGCTGGCCCCTCCACGTGGACGCCGAGGCTGCACGGCTGCGCAAGGTTCCCGGCGTCCTCACCGACCCCACCCATCCCGCGCGGGAGGCGAGCCGTGCCGCCGCCCCCTTCACCCGCCGCAGGTACGTCCTGCTCTGCCTCGCGCTCGCGGCCCTGGAGCGGGGCGAAGGACAGATCGCTCTCGGCCGCCTCGCCGACCAGGTCGTCCTCGAAGCCGCGGATCCCCGGCTCGTCCGGTCCGGTATCACCTTCACCCTGGACCGCCGTGACGAGCGCCTCGACCTCGCCGCCGTCGTACGGCTGCTGCTCGGCCTCGGCGTGCTCCGGCGGGTCGCGGGCGACGAGGAGGCGTACGTCAGCGGCTCCGGGGACGTGCTCTACGACGTCGAGCGACGCGTTCTGGCCGGACTGCTCGCCACCCGCAGAGGCCCCTCCACCGTGCAGGCGGAGAGCTTCGACGAGCGGCTCGGCGAACTCGTCGCGGAGACCGCCCTCGACAGCGACGAGCTGCGGTTCCGTGCCCTGCGCCGGTCCCTGACCCGCCGTCTCCTGGACGACCCCGTCCTCTACTACGACGAACTGACCGACGCCGAGCTGGCCTATCTGACCCGCCAGCGTGGATTCCTCACCGCGCGCATCACCGAACTGACGGGACTCGTCGCAGAGGTCCGCGCCGAGGGCATCGCCATGGTCGACCCCGACGACGACCTCACCGACGTACGGATGCCCGAGCAGGGCACACACGGACACATCACGCTCCTGCTCGCCGAGTACCTGGCCCAGGCGTCCGGGCCCGTCCCCGGCGCGCGGCTGGAACAGCGGGTGCGCGAACTCGCCGCCGTACACGGGTCCTTCTGGTCCAAGACCGCCCGGGAGCCGGGAACGGAGGGCGAACTCGTCGCCCAGGCCGTGGCCCGGCTCGCCGCCCTCGGACTCGTCTCCCGCTCCGCCGACGGCGTGACACCCCGCCCGGCCCTGGCCCGGTACGCGGTCGGCGAGGCCGTCGTACGCGAACCCGACACCGTCCGCACGCCCGCTCAGCGAAAGAACGGCCAGCCGTGACCCCCGCCCCGCCCCTGCCCCAGCCGACGCGCGCACGCTGGCAGCCGCTGCGCATCGGGCTCGTCGATCTCTTCCACTACGACGTGGAGGAGTTCCACTTCCGCGACGGGCGCCTGCTGCTGCGCGGCAACAACGGCACCGGCAAGTCCAAGGTGCTCGCGCTCACCCTGCCCTTCCTGCTCGACGGCGACCTCTCCTCGCGTCGCGTCGAACCGGACGGCGACCCCGGGAAGCGGATGGAGTGGAACCTCCTGCTCGGCGGGGAGCACCCCCACCCCGAACGGCTCGGTTACACGTGGATCGAGTTCGGCCGCCTCGACGAGTTCACCGGCGAGCGGCACTTCCGGACCCTGCTGTGCGGTCTTAAGGCCGTCGGCGGCCGGGGCATCGCGCGCCACTGGTACGCCGTCACCGGTCAGCGCGTCGACCACCGTCCGGGGGGAGCGGGGGAGGGCACGCTACGGCTCCTCGACCCCACCGGCACGGCGCTCTCCCGGGACCGGCTGGCCGAGGCCGTCGCCGGGCACGGCATGGTGTACGACCAGGCCAAGACGTACCGCAGAGCCGTCGACGAGGCACTGTTCGGTCTCGGCGAGCAGCGCTACGGAGCCCTCGTCGACCTGCTCATCCAGCTCCGTCAGCCCCAGCTGTCCAAGCGGCCCAACGAGGCCGCCCTCTCCCGGGCGCTCAGCGAAGCCCTGCCGCCCATGGACCAGGCCGTCATCGCCGACGTCGCCGAGGCGTTCCGCTCCCTGGACGAGGAGAAGGAGGCGCTGACCGCCGCCACCTCCGCCGAGCGCGCGGCCGCCACGTTCCTCGACCACTACCGGCGGTACGCCAGGATCGCCACCCGCCGCCGGGCCCGCCTCCCTCGTGCCGAGCACTCCCGGTACGAGCACCTCCAGCGGGACCTCGGCGAGGCCCAGGCCCAGCACACCGAGGCCGAGGAGGCGAGGGCGGCGGCGGAGCGGGAGATCGCCGAACTGGCCGAAACCGCCGTGCGACTGCGAGAACAGGAGTCCGTCCTGCGCAGCAGCCCCGAGATGCGGGACGCACGCGCACTGGAGCAGGCGGCACAAGCCGTGGAACGCACCGCCGACGCCCTGCGCCAGGCACAGGGCGACCAGGCCCAGGCTGTTGAGGGTGAGAGGCGGGCACGGACGCGGCTGGGCGCGGCCGAGAACCGGTTGCGCGCCGCTGAACAGGGGGCCGAGACCGGATTCCGGAAGGCTCGGGAGGCAGCGGCCGCCGCCCGGGTGGAGCTGCTTACCGCCGCCGACGGGCTGCCCGAGGCCGAACTGCGCCGCGTCACCGAGGAGTCGGTGGACCGCGCACAGCGCGCGCTCGCCCATACCGAGTCCCTGGCCGAGGCGGTGCAGCGGGCGATCGAAGAGCGCCGCCGCGAGGCCGTGCGGCTCGACGAAGCCGACACCGACCTCGACGAGGCCGTGCGCAGGCACCTTCAGGCCGAGGAGGCCGTCGCCGCCTCGGGCAGGTCGCTCGTGGACGACGTACGAGAGCGTGCCCGCGCATGGACCGAACTGGCCTACCCCGACCCGGTCGGACTGCTCGACGAACTCCAGGAGTGGACCCAGAGCCTCGACGGGCCCTATCCGGCGCGTGAGCGCGCGGCGCGAGCCCACACCGCCGCCGCGGCCCTCCTCGCGGACGCGTCCGCCGACGCCGCGCGCCGCGGGTCGGAGCTGGCGCACCGGATCGACCTGCTGCGGCAGGAAGCCGACACGCTCGAAGCCGGTGGGCGCCGGACACCCGAGCCACCGCACACGCGTACACCGGGCCTGCGGGAGCGGCTGCCGGGAGCGCCGCTGTGGCGACTCGTCGACTTCCAGGACGGACTCACCGAACCGGAACGCGCCGGCCTCGAAGCCGCGCTGGAGGCATCGGGCCTGCTGGACGCCTGGGTGCAGCCCGACGGCTTCGTACGCACCGCCGACGGACACGACGTGCTGCTCGACCCCGCGACCGGGCCCGTCGCCGGTGCTTCGCTCGCCACCTGGCTACGCCCCGCGCCGGACCACGGGGACGCACAGGCCGCGACGGTCGGCGAGGCGACGGTAGCCCGGCTGCTCGGTGCGGTCGGTGCGGAGGCTGCGGTCGGCGCGGGCATGGGCGGCGCGGGCATGGGCGGCACCGGCGGGCCCGGCAGCGCGGCGGACACCTGGGTCGCGACGGACGGCCGCTTCCGCGTCGGCGCCCTCACCGGGCGCTGGGCCAAACCCGCCGCCGAGTACATCGGCGAGGGGGCCCGGGAGGCCGCTCGCCGGGCACGGCTGGCAGAGATCGGTAGAGAACTAGCCGACCTTCAAAGGGAGTTGCGGGACATCGAGGCCCAGGCCCACGCGGTCGCCGCCCGCCGCCGTGCCCTTGACGCCGAACTGGCCGACGTACCGGACCCCGGACCGCTCACCCGGGCCCACGCGATGGTCACCGCCGCCGCGGACACGCTACGCGGCGCCCGCGCACGCCGGGCGGACCGGGCCGCGGGTCTCACCGAGGCCGCCGAGCGCGCCGACCGTGCGGCGGCCGAACTCGCCGAGACCGCCGCCGATCTCGGCCTGCCCGCCGACCGGTCCGGCCTCACCGCCGTACGCGAAGCCCTCACCTCCCTCGCTCCGCTCCTCGCCGCCCTGTGGCCCGCCCTGCGCGAGCGCGCCGAGGCAGCCCGCCGGGCGGAGGAGGAACAGGCCGACGCCGTCCGGGCCGCGGAGCGGGCCGCGGAACTCTCCCAGCGGGCGCAGGCGGCAGCCGAGCAGGCGGTCGCGGCGGAGGAACGGCACGCCACGCTGGGCTCCACGGTCGGCGCGGCCGTCGCCGACCTCGAACGACGACTGGCACAGACCGCAGAGGCGCTGGGCGCCTGCCAGGCCGGACAGCAGCTGGCGGGCAGGCGCCACATCGCGGCCGAAAAGGCCGTGAGCAAGGCCGAAGGCGCCATCGAACGGCTGGAGAAGGACCTCGCGGAGGCGGTCGAGACACGCGCGGCGGCCATCGCGGCCCTGCAGCGGTTCACGACCACCGGGCTCCTGGCCATCGCCCTCCCGGACCTCGCCGTGCCCGCCGTCGACGCCGGTCCCTGGGCGGCCACCCCCGCCATCGCCCTGGCACGCGCCGTCGAGGCGGGCCTGGCGGCGACCGACGACTCCGACGGAGCCTGGGAACGCATCCAGCGGCGCCTCGGCGAGGAGCTCATGCCCCTCCAGGACACCCTGTCCCGGCACGGGCACACCGCGTCGGCCCGGATGGTGGAGGACGGCATGGTCGTCGACATCGTCTACCAGGGCCGGGAAAGAGGCGTGGCGGAGCTCGCCGAGGCGCTGGCCACCGAGGTGGCCGAACTCACCCGCATCCTCTCCGCGAGGGAACGGGAGATCCTCGAAACACACCTGATCACGGAAGTCGCCGGCACGCTGCAGGAGTTGATCGGCGCCGCCGAGCGGCAGGTGCGGGACATGAACGCCGAGCTGGAGGACCGGCCCACCTCCACCGGCATGAAGCTGCGCCTCCTCTGGCGGGCCTCCCGCAAAGCACCGCCCGGTCTCGCCCGGGCCAGGGAGCGACTGCGGCAGTCGGCCGACGCGTGGTCACCCGAGGACCGGGCGGCGGTCGGTGAGTTCCTCCAGGAACAGATCGCCCGGCAGCAGACCGACGACACCTCCGGAAGCTGGCTCGAACACCTCACCGCCGCCCTCGACCACCGGACCTGGCACGAGTTCGCCGTCGAGCGGTACCAGCACGGACGCTGGGTACCCGCGACCGGACCCGCCTCCGGCGGCGAGCGGGTCCTGGCCGTCTCCGTACCCCTGTTCGCCGCGGCCTCCTCGCACTACGCCAGTGCCGGCAGCCCTCACGCACCGCGCCTGGTCACCCTGGACGAGGCGTTCGCGGGTGTGGACGACGACTCGCGCGCCAAGTGTCTGGGACTCCTGCACGCCTTCGACCTCGACGTCGTGATGACCAGCGAACGGGAGTGGGCGTGCTATCCGCAGGTGCCGGGGATCGCCATCGCCCAGCTCTCGCGGATCGACGAGGTGGCGGCGGTCCTCGTGACCCGCTGGGAGTGGGACGGCACCCGGCGGACCCGCCACGAAGACCCCGTACGCCCCACGAGTACCCTGCCGACGCCACGGACCGGGACCGACCGCGGGACGGAACCACAATGGACCTGACCCCCACGTCCCCGGTCGACGAGCCCCGGCTCCACCGCCTGCTCGGCGATCCCGGACTCGGCTGGCTGGTCGAGCGAGCCCGGCGACGGATGGAACGCGGGCAGGTGCTCACCGGCACCGTCTCGCTCGACAGCCCCACCTCGGACCAACGGGCAGCCGCCGAACGGCTGCTGGGGCGCGTTCCCGGGCGCGGACGTTCCCTGTCGATCCGGCTCGAGGACGTGGACGTGCTGCTGCGCCGCTCGGGAATCAGCCCCGAGGGGCTGGACGCGGCGGTGACGGCCCTCACCGGGCCGGTCGTCCCGCTCGGCCCGGCACGCGAGGCCGAGGAGAAGGCGTGGAAGGAGGCGTACGCCCCGCTCGCCGCTCTCGCGGACCGGCAACCGGCGCTCGCCGCATGGGCCGAGCGGCTGCGCGGCGACGGGCTGGTACGGCGCCTCGCGGGGACGCCGACAGCGGCGCGCGCCCTGCTCGACCAGGTGGCCACCGCACTGAACGCCCTCCCCTCCGAAGAACCGGTGTCCCTCCCCTCCTTCGCGGCCCGCGTCCTCGGCAGCGCCCACGCCCTGGACGACGGAACCCCGCTCGCCACGCTCACACTGTCAGGTGCGCGTTCCCTCACCGGCTTCCCGGACGGGACAGGCGCCGAGTGGCGCAGGCAGGCGTGGGCCTCCGCGGGCCTGCTCCGTGACGAACTGTCCTCCACGGTCCTCACCCTGAATCTTCGGGGTACACCGGCGCTGGACTGGATGGCCGACGAGGGGGAGCCCGCGGTCCTCACCCTGCGACAGCTGACCCGTCGTCTCCCCGGCGCTCCTGCCTCGGTGGTCCGGGTCTGCGAGAACCCCGCCGTGCTCGCGGCGGCGGCACAGGAGTACGGCTCACGCTCCGCGCCGCTCGTCTGCGTACAAGGCCAGCCATCGGCCGCCGCCCTCACCCTGCTCCGGCACCTGCACGCGCGCGGAACGACTCTCTCGTACCACGGCGACTTCGACTGGGGCGGGATACGCATCGCCTCGGCGCTGTCGCGGCATGTTCCCTGGCAGCCCTGGCGCTTCACTGCCGTGGACTACCGAGGCGCGGTGCGCGACGGCGCCGCCGGTCCGCCCCTCACCGGCCGGCCGGCCGACGCCCCCTGGGATCCGGAGTTGCGGCAGGCCCTCTTGGAACTGGGCGTACGTGTCGAGGAAGAGACGCTCATCGCTTCGCTGCTGCCGGACCTGGGGTGACGGTGGCACGGCCGGGTCGGTACGTGACGCCGCCGCCGTCGCGACCCGGCTCGCCCGGCCCGAGGAGGCTGCGCGGACCCTGGCGCAGGCCGAGGCCCTGACCGCCGGTCTGCCGAACCCGGCCGACGCCGAACTGCGCGAGCACAGTGCCCGGTTCGCCGAACTGTGGGACACCGGCGCGGCGGGCCTCCACGACGCTGCACGCAAGACCATTGACCACGCCCTCGTCGGACCGCTCACCCTCGACTGCGACGTCCTCTCCGTGGCCGGCAGCGACCTGCGGATCATGGTCTACACCGCCGAACCCGGCACCGAGGACGCCGAACGCCTCGCCCTGTTGATGGTGTTGGGGACGCAGGACGTCCAGGCCACGCAGTGAGGTCCGGTTCTCTCCCGGCGGCCCTGGACGTCACAGCCCCGGAAGGGTCTCCCGCATCGCCTTGGCGGTGGCCGTGGCGTCGTAGTCGTCAGGGACGCCGTCGACGAGGATGACGTCACCCTCGATGTGCCGCGACCGCAGCGGAGCGATCTCCCGGTAGGCGGGTGAGTCCCACCAGGCCCGCGCCTCGGCGATCCCGGGAAACCCGATCACCACCACATGTCCGGGCCAGCTGCCCTCCTTCACCTCGTGCCGTCCCGCGTGCACGAGGAACCGGCCGCCGTACGGCTCGAAGGTGGCGGTGATGCGCTCGATGTACTCGGCGATCTCCGGGTGCGGAGCCGCATCCCGCAGGTGGCCTATGACGTAGGCGGTCATGGCGGACGTCCTTCCGGTCGGCAGGGCCTCGGTACGCGGACGATCCTGGCAGCCGGACGCGGTGCGGGCGATTACCCGTCAGGTAACCGCCCGCCCCTCTCAGGCTCCCGCAGCCGCCCGCCCCTCTCAGGCTCCCGGAGCCGCCCGGCCCTCGAAGGCGCCCAGGATCCGCTCCGCCGCCAGCGTCGCCGTCAACGAGCCGTCCCTGACCTGCTGTTCGAGGACGGGGGCCGCGTCGCGTACCGCGGGGGAGGCGTGCAGGCGGCCCAGGAGTTCGTCGCGGACCATCGACCAGGTCCAGCCGACCTGCTGGTCCCGCCGCTTGGCGGCGAGCCGGCCCGTGGAGTCGAGCAGGGTGCGGTGCTGCTCCAGCCGCTCCCAGACCGTCTCCAGACCCGTGGACTCCCGGGCGCTGCAGTGCAGCACCGGCGGATTCCAGAACGCGTCCTTGCCGTGCATCAGCCGCAGCGCGCCCGCCAGTTCGCGGGCGGCGGCCTTCGCGTCCCGCTCGTGCGGGCCGTCCGCCTTGTTGACGGCGATCACGTCGGCCAGCTCCAGGACTCCCTTCTTGATGCCCTGCAACTGGTCGCCGGTGCGGGCCAGGGTCAGCAGCAGGAAGGAGTCGACCATGTCGGCGACCGCGGTCTCCGACTGGCCGACGCCGACGGTCTCGACCAGGATCACGTCGTAGCCCGCCGCCTCCATGACCACGATCGACTCGCGGGTGGCCTTGGCGACCCCGCCCAGCGTGCCCGCGCTGGGGGAGGGGCGGACGAAGGCGTTCGGGTCGACCGCGAGGCGCTCCATCCGGGTCTTGTCGCCCAGGATGGAGCCGCCGGTGCGGGTCGAGGACGGGTCCACGGCGAGGACGGCGACCCGGTGGCCCAGCGAGGTCAGCAGCGTGCCGAACGCGTCGATGAACGTCGACTTGCCGACCCCCGGCACCCCGCTGATGCCGATCCGCCGCGCCCGGCCGCTGTGCGGGAGCAGCTCGGTGAGCAACTCCTGCGCCAGTGACCGGTGCTGGGGCCGGGTGGACTCGACGAGGGTGATGGCGCGGGCCACCAGGGCCCGCTTCCCGTCGAGCACACCCTTCACATAGGTGTCGAGATCGATCGGTGCCATCGCGCCGTCACAGCTCGTGGCCGAGGTCGGCCGACAGCCGCCGCACCAGGTCGTACGCCGCGTCCGGGATCACCGTCCCGGGCAGGAACACCTCCACCGCGCCCATCTCCAGCAGCGTCGGCACGTCCTGCGGCGGGATCACACCGCCGACCACGACCATGATGTCCTCCCGGCCCTCCTCGGCGAGCTTCTCGCGCAGCGCCGGTACGAGGGTGAGGTGACCGGCGGCCAGCGAGGACACGCCGACCACGTGGACGTCCGCCTCGACCGCCTGGCGGGCGACCTCCTCCGGGGTCTGGAACAGCGGGCCGACATCGACGTCGAAGCCGAGGTCGGCGAAGCCGGTGGCGATCACCTTCTGGCCGCGGTCGTGGCCGTCCTGGCCCATCTTGGCGACCAGGATGCGCGGGCGGCGGCCCTCCGCCTCCTCGAACCTGTCGACCAGGGCACGGGTGCGGTCCACGGACGGGGACTCCCCTGCTTCGTTGCGGTACACGCCGGAGATCGTACGGATCTGGCTCGCGTGCCGGCCGTACACCTTCTCCAGGGCGTCCGAGATCTCGCCGACGGTCGCCTTGGCGCGGGCCGCGTGCACGGCCAGCTCCAGCAGGTTGCCGTCGCCGTCGGCCGCCCGGGTGAGCGCGTCCAGGGCGTCCCGGCACGCGGTCTCGTCCCGCTCCTCACGCAGCCGGCGCAGCTTCTCGATCTGCTGGGCGCGCACCGAGGAGTTGTCGACCTTGAGGACCTCGATCGCCTCGTCGTTCTCGACGCGGTACTTGTTCACGCCGATCACCGGCTGGCGGCCGGAGTCGATGCGGGCCTGGGTGCGGGCCGCGGCCTCCTCCACGCGCAGCTTCGGGATGCCCGCGTCGATGGCCTGCGCCATGCCGCCCGCCTGCTCGACCTCCTGGATGTGCGCCCAGGCCTTGCGGGCGAGGTCGTACGTCAGCTTCTCGACGTACGCGCTGCCGCCCCACGGGTCGATGACCCGGGTGGTGCCCGACTCCTGCTGGATGAGCAGCTGCGTGTTGCGGGCGATGCGCGCCGAGAAGTCGGTCGGCAGGGCCAGGGCCTCGTCCAGGGCGTTGGTGTGCAGCGACTGGGTGTGGCCCTGGGTCGCCGCCATCGCCTCGACGCACGTGCGCGTGACGTTGTTGAACACGTCCTGCGCGGTCAGCGACCAGCCCGAGGTCTGCGAATGCGTGCGCAGGGACAGGGACTTGGTGTTCTTCGGGTCGAACTGGGAGACCAGCTTGGCCCACAGCAGGCGCGCGGCCCGCAGCTTGGCGACCTCCATGAAGAAGTTCATGCCGATCGCCCAGAAGAACGACAGCCGGGGCGCGAACGCGTCCACGTCCAGGCCCGCCTCCCGGCCCGCCCGGATGTACTCCACGCCGTCCGCGAGCGTGTACGCCAGCTCCAGGTCGGCCGTCGCACCGGCCTCCTGGATGTGATAGCCGGAGATGGAGATCGAGTTGTAGCGGGGCATCCGCCGCGAGGTGTACGCGAAGATGTCGGAGATGATCCGCATCGACGGCTTCGGCGGATAGATGTAGGTGTTGCGGACCATGAACTCCTTCAGAATGTCGTTCTGAATGGTTCCGGCCAGCTTCTCGGGCGGTACGCCCTGTTCCTCCGCCGCCACGATGTACAGCGCCAGCACCGGCAGCACGGCGCCGTTCATCGTCATCGACACGGTCATCCTGTCGAGCGGGATCCCGTCGAACAGCTGCCGCATGTCGTAGATCGAGTCGATCGCCACGCCCGCCATGCCGACGTCGCCCGTCACGCGTGGGTGGTCGCTGTCGTAGCCCCGGTGCGTGGGCAGGTCGAAGGCGACCGACAGGCCCTTCTGACCGGCCGCGAGGTTGCGCCGGTAGAACGCGTTGGACTCCTCGGCGGTGGAGAAGCCCGCGTACTGGCGGATCGTCCAGGGCTGGTTGACGTACATCGTCGGGTACGGGCCGCGCAGGTACGGCGCGATGCCCGGGTAGGTGCCCAGGAAGTCCAGGCCCTCCAGGTCACGGCCGGTGTACAGCGGCTTGACCCCGATGCCCTCCGGGGTCTCCCACACCGTCTCCTCGCTGCCCGTGGCCCGCTTCAGGGCCGTACGCCACTCCTCGGCACCGCCGTCGGCGGCGGTTCCCTCGGCGGTCTCCAGCTCGATGCCGGAGAAGTCGGGGATTCCCATCAGGACACTCCCATGCGGTCGAGGGTCGCGGACAGGACGGCCACGGCGTCACAGCCCGCGAAGACGTACGCGTCGATGCCGGGGTACTCGCCCCGGCCCGCGAGGAACACCTGGCGGGCGCCGGACGCGCGCAGCGCCGCGGCGGCCTGCTCGGCCTGTTCGGCGTACAGGGCGTCGCTGGAGCACAGCACGGCCTCGGTGGCACCGCTGTCCTCGAAGGTGCCCTCGGTGGCCGGCTCGATGCCGCCCGCCTGGAAGAGGTTGGCGGCGAACGTGGAGCGCGCGGTGTACTCGGCGGCCGAGCCGAGCGTGGCGAGGTAGATCCGGGGGCGGGCACCGGTCGCCGCGAGATGGGCGTCGGAGCGGGCGCGCAGCGCCTCGTACGCCTCGTCGCGGCGCACACGCGGCAGTCCGCCGGCGGGCCCCTCGGGCGCGGGCTCGCGCTCCACGGGCTTCTCGGCGAGGTGCGGGAACTCGCTGACGCCGGTGATGGGTTCGCGTCGCTTGGCGAGCTTCTTGGAGCGCTCTGCCCAGGTCGTCGCGAGATCCGTACGGATGCGGCCCGAGCGCAGCACGGCAGCCTGACCGCCGTCCCGCTCGATCGTCCGGAAGAACTCCCAGGCGGCATGGGCGAGTTCGTCGGTGAGCCGCTCGACGTACCAGGAGCCGCCCGCCGGATCGATGACCCGGGCCAGATGGGACTCCTCCAGCAGGATCGTGGAGGTGTTGCGCGCGATACGGCGGGCGAAGGCGTCCGGCAGACCGAGCGCGTGGTCGAAGGGCAGCACGGTCACGGAGTCGGCGCCGCCCACCCCGGCCGCGAGCGTCGCGACCGTCGTGCGCAGCATGTTCACCCACGGGTCGCGTCGGCTCATCATCACCGGCGAGGTCACCGCGTGCTGCACCTGTGCGGCAGCGCCGGGCGCCCCGGACACCTCGGCGACCCGCGCCCACAGCCGGCGCGCCGCGCGCAGCTTGGCGATCGTCAGGAACTGGTCGGCGGTGGCCGCGTACCGGAACTCCAGCTGTCCGGCCGCCTGCTCGACGGACAGCCCCGCCTCGGTCAGCTCCCGCAGGTAGGCCACGCCGGTGGCGAGGGAGGCGCCCAGCTCCTGCGCGGCCGAGCCGCCGGCCTCGTGGTACGGCAGCGCGTCCACGGTGAGGGCGCGCAGGCCCGGGTACCCCTCGGCGCAGCGCGCGGCCAGGGCGGCCACGGGCGCGAAGTCCAGCGGCCTGCCGGTCCGTGCCTCGTACCCGAGCGGGTCGGCGCCCAGGTTGCCGCGCACGGCCTTGGGGTCGATGCCCTTGTCCTCGTACAGCCGCAGCAGGGCGGCCCCGGCCTGCTCGGTCTCCCGGCCCGCGTCCAGGACGACCGGCGCCAGGTCGAGGTAGACGCCGTCCAGGGCCCGGTCCAGCTCGGCGACCGGGATGCCGCCCTCGCCCAGCACCAGCCACAGGGAGGTGACGCCGTTCTCCAGGTCGGCCAGCACGGAGCCGGCTGTGCCGGCCGTGTCGTCGGCGAGTGCCGCGTGCCGCTGCCGTACGTCCCAGCCGCCCGTGGTGTTCCCCTCGGGGCGGCCGCCGCGCACGAACGGGGCGAAGCCCGGCAGTCCGGGGTCGGGCGCGCCGTCGCGCGCGGTGTAGAGGGGGCGGGTGCGCAGCCCGTCCTCCAGCGTCGTGGACAGAGCGTCCTCAGCTGCCGCGCCCGAGACTTCCTTGCCCGACTTGCGCAGCACACCCTCGACCAGGCGTTGCCACTGCTCGTGTGTCGCGTCAGGGAACTCGGCGGCCAGTGAGAGCCCGTCGTCAGGCAGGACCGTCATGGCTCGGATGCTAGGCCAGTGTGCTCAATTGAGAGCGGAGCGAGGGCTGTGACGTTGCCCTCTTCACGGCTGTGACCTGGCTCTCGCGGCGGGTTCCGGGCTCGTCGAGGGCGTCGGTCCGGGCCCGTTGAGGGTAGGCGTTCCGGCTCGCCGAGGGTGTCGGAACGTCAGGACTCCGGCGTGTCCGGTGTGTCCGGCGTGTCCGGTGCCAGTGCGCAGAAGGCCTCGCGCTGGTCCGGCCCGACGAACTCGGCGAGTGCCCCTTTGACGTTCAGCGCGAGCGTGTCGGAGGACTCGCGCAGCAGGTCCCGGGCCTTCTCGGTGAGGGCGACCTCGACGCCGCGCTTGTCGCCGCAGACGGACTTGCGGGTGACCAGGCCGGCGTGCTGGAGGCAGGCGATCTGGTAGGTGAGCCGGGTCTTGGGGCGGCCCAGGAGCTCGGCGACGCGGGTCATGCGCAGGCCCTCGTGCGGTTGCTCGGCGAGCACGCACAGGATCAGGAACTCGTCGTGTGAGATGTCGAGGTTCTTCTTCACGACCGACCGCAGCCGCTGCTCGATCGCCCCCGTCGCGGCCACCAGGAGCATCCATGCGCGCAGCTCTCCCGGGAGCAGTCCGCCGCTGGTGGACGGGCATCCGGGCTGGTCGGCGCAGGGCTCGTCGGGTGCGGTCATGGCACCGATTCTACCTGTTGTTCAAATTTGGATGATGGGCTAGCGTGTAGTCATCCAAATTTGAACGATTGAAGGGAAAATGATCATGGCTGTTGTCGTGGAGACGGGGACCTGGCAGCTCGACCCCTCCGCGTCCACCGTGGGTGTGCGCCACAAGACCTTCTGGGGCCTGGTCACCGTCAAGGGCACGTTCACCGCCGTCACCGGCACGGGCGAGGTGCGCCCCGACGGCTCGGCCACCGGCACCGTGACCCTGGACGCGGCCTCCCTGGACACGCGCCACACCAAGCGGGACGTCCACCTGCGCTCGGGCGACTTCTTCGACACCGACAACCACCCCGAGATCACCTTCGCGGTGCAGGGCGCCGACCGCCTGGACGGCGACACCCTGCGGGTGACCGGCCGGCTGACCGTGCGGGGCACCAGCCGGCCCCTGAACTTCACCGCGCGCCTGGTCTCGGCCGACGCGGACGCGCTCACCCTGGAGACCGAGTTCGACGTGGACCGCGACCAGTTCGCCATGACCTGGAACCAGATGGGGATGATGCGCGGCCTGACCACGGTGACGGCCAGGCTGCGGTTCACGCGCGCGGCGGCCTGACCTCAGCCCTTCAGGCCCAGCTCGGCCCGCCGCACATCGCGGGTGGAGAGGGTCTGCGGGGCGGCGGTGAAGGCACGCAGCCGGAGCGGGGAGCTCTTCTTGTCCGGCAGCACGAACCGGCCCGAGGGCGCCCACAGTTCGACGGTCGCCGTGCCGTGCGCCGGGATCGTGACGGGGCCGCGCGCGAGCGTCCAGTACCGGCCCGAGCCCTGGCCCGTGGTGAGCATGTAGTGCGGAGTGAGCGGGTCGCTCCCGGTGTTCGTCACCCGCAGGGTCAGCGCGGTCAGCGAGTTCCCCGACCCACGCCGCACCCCCGCGAGGTCCATCCGCAGCGGCGGCCGGCCCGTCACCGCCAGCGTCGCGCTCACCAGCGCGGGCAGCACCAGCAGAACCACCGCGCCGACCAGCGCCGGGCGGCGGCGCGGCACCGTCAGCCACCGGGGACGAGGCTGCCAGGCGTGCGAGAAGTCCGACAGGGGCACCGTGATCGCCGCCGCGAGCCACAGCGGGGTCATCATCAGGTAGTAGCCGTCCTGGGACCGCGTCGCCAGATAGAAGGCGCACCAGGGCAGCACGGTCGCGGCCGGGCCCAGCCGCCTCACGAACAGCACGAACAGCCCCAGCAGGCCCACGGCGAGCAGCGCGCTCGCGTGGCCGTACCAGTCGAGCCGGTCGCTGCCGTGCGTGAAGTACAGCGAGATGCCCACCAGACCCTGGCCGTGCAGCACGGCGCCCTGCGTCAGGGGCAGCGCGATCCCGCCGAGCCAGGAACCCGGTTCGTGCACGACGAAGTACACGTTGAGCAGCAGCCACGTCGTCACGGCGACGCCGAGGATCCGCAGGACCACCAGAGCGGCCACCCGGCCGCCCGACTCGCCCCTGCGCACCACGTAGATCCCGGCCAGCAGGAACGGCGTCACGAACCACGGAAGCTGCTGGGCCGCGCACGCGGCACCCAGGCACACCGCCTGCGCGATCCCGGACGTGCCGAGCCGGCCGCCGCTGCCGATTCGCGGCCAGCGCACCACCACCGGGATCAGCAGCACCATGGCGACGATCGCCGGATACCCCTGACGGGCGTACATCGGCAGAAAACCGAACCCCAGGCAGACCATCGTCGCCGCCGACCGCCACGGCCCCGGCAGCATCCGCCACAGCACCACCGCGCCGGCGACGAGCGCGACCGTCGCCGACGCCGACGCCGGGGCGCCGCCGTGGCCCAGCCACAGGAAGGGCGCGGTCAGCAGCGGGGTGAGCGGCGGATAGCCGTAGGTGAAGTCGTACCCGCCCTCCATCGTCGGCGTCAGCGCGACCCCCTTGCCGTGGAACAGCGACGGCCACGGCTGGCCGTAGACCGCATGCCCGTGGACCAGCTCCCGCGCGGCCTGGGCGGTGAGGGCCGCCTCGTCGCCGCCCGCGTGGTTCAGCGCCCAGTTGCACAGCGTCAGCGTGATCGCGGTCAGCAGCACCACGAGGTCCAGGCGGGCCAGCGAGCGGGCCCGCCGGACCGTCAGCGCGAGGACGCCGCTGACCAGGATCGAGGCGTAGCAGAGGGAGATGACCCCCGCAAGGACGAGCCGGTGCGTGGCGGCCTGCGTCCACACCGAGCGCGTGCCGATGAAGAGACTCACGTCGGCGAGCAGGGTCAGCACACGGTGCCACTGCGCCGGAGTTCCAGGGGCCGCCATTGGGGTGTCCGGGGCGGCGGGAACCGCCGACTGTGTCCGCCGCCCGGGTGTCACCCTCTGTTTTTCTGCCAAGTGCACGGCATCGGACGCTAGTGGCAGCCGGTGAGTGAGGCGTGGACCGACGTGAAGATTCGGGTGTGAGGGCAGTAAGAAGGGGATGTATTCGTACATGTGCCCCGCGCGTCGGAGTGGACGGGAGTGATCCGGGACGATCGCACAGTGTGTCGCTGTTGGGCCGAACGGGTGACTTGGCGTAAGAATTGGCTGGTGCAGGCGAGAAAAGCGAGTCAGGTCGGGGGGAGCCGGTGAGCCGTTACGACGTCACCGATGAACAGTGGGAAGGGCTCGCCCAGGTCGTGCCGCTGCGGGGCCGGGACGCCTGGCCGTCCGCCGTGCACCACCGCTCGCTGCCGGACGCCGAGACCGAGACCCGGCGCCGGTTCGTGGTCCTGCGGGTCAACATCTTCGCGGACGCCCGCGAAGTCGCCGAGACGCTGATGGCCGGGGTGCCGGTGCTGCTCGACCTGTCCAGCGCGGAGGGCGATGTCGCCAAGCGCGTCCTCGACTTCAGCACCGGCGTCGTGTTCGGGCTGGGCAGCGGGATGCACCGGGTGGACCGGAACGTGTTCCTGCTCACCCCGCCCGGCACGGAGGTCAGCGGGCTGATGGAGGGGGCGGGGATCTCGGGAGGCTGAGCGGGGAGGTCCGGCGGGGTGAAGGCGGGCGCTTGTCGTCTCCGGCCCGTGCCGTCTCCGTCCGGTGCCGTCTCCGTCGCCCGTCGTTTCCGTCCGGTGCTGTCTCCGTCGTCCGTCTTTTCGTACTCGGTCGTCCCCGTTCCTCCCCTGGGCTTCCCCCGATCGTAGGAAGGTCCGAGGGCGAAACGGTTCGCCGGTGCGGTCGAGCCCTACGGTCCCCCTATGGCCGTGCCCTCCGCCCCCGCCGAGCCCTCCGTACCGTCCGGGTCTTCGGCGGCATACGACTTCACGACACCCGGTGCGCCGGTCGTGCCGGCCCGACATGCCCGCGGCGAGGATCCGGGTGGTCCGTGCCGTGAAGCCTCGGACTCCGCGGGGCTCCCGGAAGCCCCGGAAGCCCCGGAAGCCCGGGACGCCTCCTCCGGCGGAAGGGCCGATGGACGGTGCGACGTACGGGCCCGCATCACCGAGTTACGGCTCTCCGCCTTCGCCGGGCACCGGCGGGCGGTGTTCCCCCTGGGGGCCGTCACCCTGTTCGCCGGGCCCAGTGGGGCGGGGAAGTCGACCGCGTTCGCGGCGTTCGAGGCGCTTGCCCGGCTCGGCGGCGGGATGCCGCTCGTGGAGGTGTTCCCGGATCCGGTCGCCTGGATCCCGGAGCGCGCGCGGCCCGACGCCGGGGGCGGCGCGGATTCCGGATCGGCTGTACGGCCGACGGGGTCGAGGGGCCGGTACGACTCGACGTCGCCGTACAGGCCGAGCCGTACCTGCGGATCGTGGGCGAGCGGCTGACCGCGCGCGGCGTCGTCCTGCTGGAGACCGCCCTGCGCGATCCGGGGCGCAGGACGGTCCAGGCCGCCTGGCACACCGCGGGCTCCTCCCCGGTGACCCGCGCCCCGCTCCCCGACGACCAACTCGGCACCGCCCTGCTGCCGTTGCGCGTGGCGGGGAAGACGGACGGACAGCGCCAGGTCCTCGCCGCCGCCGAGCAGATGGTCGTCGCCCTGCGCTCCGTCTTCGCGTGCGATCCGCGTCCCGAGTGCATGCGCAGCCCTGTTCCCTTGGGCTCGGGGCACCTCCTGCCCGGCTGTGACAACCTCGCCGACGTGCTGTCCCGCACCCGGTCGGAGTGCGGCCGGCGGCACGCCCTGCTGGTCGAGGTGCTGCGCGCCGGCTGTGCCGGGCCGGTGACCGACCTGGTCGCCGAGGCGCTGTCCGACGGCACCGTACGGGCGCTGCTCGACCGCGGCGACGGCCACCGTACGGACCTCGGACGGCTCGGGGACGGCGAGTTGCGGTACATCGCGCTGGCACTGGTGCTGCTGACCGGTCCGGGCGTCCTGGACATGGACACACCGGGCGAGGTGCCCGACGCCCTGCGTACCCTCACCCTCCTCGCCGACGGTTTCGACCGGTGCCTCGACCCGGACCAGCGCCGGGAGCTGCTGCTGACGGCGGCCCGGATGGGCGAGCGCGGCCACATCCGCTGCGTGGGCGCGGTGAGCGACGCCTCGTGGGCCGCGGGGACGCCGGGCGTCACAGTGGTACACCTGAATCCGTGACGGAACACTCTGACCTGGCCGGACTCCAGCGCAGGCTGGCCGAGTTCGCGGCCGCGCGCAACTGGCAGCCCTACCACACCCCGAAGAACCTCGTGGCCGCCCTCAGCGTGGAGGCCTCCGAACTGGTCGAGATCTTCCAGTGGTTGACCCCGGAGGAGTCGGTCCGGGTGATGGACGACCCCGACACCGCGCACCGGGTCTCCGACGAGGTCGCCGACGTCCTCGCCTACCTCCTCCAGCTGTGCGAGGTCCTCGGCGTCGACCCGCTGGCCGCCCTCTCCGCCAAGATCGACCGCAACGAACACCGCTTCCCGGCACCGGGGGCGGAGGGCACTTCGTAGCCGGGAATCCGGGAGCCGAGGACCTGAGACGGGTCATCGGGAGTCTGAAACGGGTCGCCGGGAGCTTGAAACGGGTCGCCGGGCCTGTTTTCGGCGTCCGAACTGCCGGACTTGCGCACTCCGTTATCACTCTCCGGAGTTAACTCCTGTGTCGAATCCGAATTGTTGTCCACAGATTTCCGCCTTCCTCTGGCTTTTCGCCCCAGCGACCCTCACGCTGGGTAGTGGACAAAGAGGTTCACGCATACGTGCGGAGAATCACGGCGGACCGGACGGGGGCAGCGGATGGACGCGGTACGACTCATCGACATGAGCAGGCGCGCCCTGGCGGGAGGCGCCGACGCGCCCGAGGTCATGGCGGAGGTGTGGCAGGCCCAGTCCCTGGCGCAGGCGATCGGAAGTCGCCTCGCCGTGTCCGGCCCGCCCGAACTGCGGGGCGAGGCACTGGGCCTCACCGAACTGGCGGGCCGGGGCTGCGGCGTCCTGGACCCTCCCGAACTCGACCCCGGCGATCTGCGCGCCGCCCAGCTCACCGAACTGGCCGACGCCCGCCAGACCCTGCTGTGCCTCGGCGGCCTCCTCGGCGAGGTGGGCATAGCCCTGGTCGGCCTGGCCAGCGCGGCGGCCGACGAGACCACCTACTGGCAGTGCATGGAGGCCATCGACGCGGCCGACGAGTCACGGGACCGCGTCCTGGAGATGCTGCGCAAGCTGGCGGCTCGGGAGGAGATGCTGCCGGAGGGGACGAAGGACAGCCCTTCGGGCGTGTGACGGAGAGAGGGGACGGGCGGACGGGGAACAGCTCCTCCGGCGTTTGAGGACGAGGCCGTTCAGGGCCGAAGCAGAGTTTCGGCGACGCGGGAATTCGGCGATGCCGGGGTCCGGGGTGGCGCCCCCCCCAGGCCTCAGCCTCCCGCATCGACGCCCGTTCCTCGGCGGAGTTCACCCTCCCTGGCCGCGGCCCGCACCGGCCCCGGCCGCCTGAGGATCCTCCAGCGCCGACAGGTGCGCGTTCGGCGCGGCCATCAGCTCCTCGATCCGCTCCAGCAATCCCTTCGGGGGAACGGACTCCCGCGACATCACGACGTCCTCCTCGGCCGCGGCCCGGCAGGGCGCCGGATCCGACGGCCCGACGATCACCACCAGGACCGGTCACCGACCGGGACGGCCACCGCCCGCGCGACGGTGCGGTTTTCACCCGCCCGTGGACGGCCGTCCCAGGCGGTGCCGACGACATCGACGGGGGAGGGGCCGTGCGGGACGGACGGATGGACCTTCGGCTCCTCGACGGCCGGGGGCGGCCGACGGGGTCAGGCGACCTGGGGCATGACCTCCGAGGCGATCAGCTCCAGGTGGTCCAGGTCGTCGAGGTCCAGGATCTGGAGGTACACGCGCTGCGAACCGACGGCCTTGTACCGCTCCAGCTTCTCCACGACCTCGGCCGGCGATCCGGCAAGCCCGTTGATCTTCAGCTCGTCGGCCTCGCGTCCGATGGCGTCGGCCCGGCGCTTCACCTCGGCGTCCGTCTTTCCGACACACGCGACAAGGGCGTTGGAGTAGACGAGGTCGTCGGCCTTGCGGCCGCGCTCCTCGGCGGCGGCCCGGACGCGGCCGAACTGGCGCTCAGTGTCCTCGACGGAGGCGAAGGGGATGTTGAACTCGTCGGCGTACTGCGCAGCAAGGGCCGGCGTCCGCTTCGCGCCGTGGCCGCCGATGAGGACGGGGATCCTGCTCTGCGCCGGCTTCGGCAGCGCCGGAGAGTCCTGGAGCCGGTAGTACGTGCCGTCGAAGTCGAACCGCCCGCCGGCGGGGGTGTTCCACAGGCCCGTCACCACGGCCAGTTGCTCCTCCAGGCGCCCGAACTTCTCCTTCGGGAACGGGATGCCGTACGCCTTGTGCTCGTCCTCGTACCACCCGGAGCCGAGACCGAGTTCGACCCGCCCGCCGGACATCTGGTCGACCTGCGCCACCTGGATGGCCAGGACGCCGGGGAGGCGGAACGTGCCGGCGGTCATGAGAGTGCCGAGACGGATGCGACTCGTCTCCCGGGCGAGGCCCGCGAGGGTGATCCAGGCGTCCGTGGGACCGGGCAGGCCGTCGCCGTTGCCCATGTGCAAGTAGTGATCGGACCGGAAGAACGCCCCGTAGCGCAGCTCTTCAGCGGCCTTGGCGACGCGGAGGAGCGTCTCGTAGGTCGCCCCCTGCTGGGGCTCTGTGAACACACGAAGATCCATGTATCCATCATGCATGCAGGTGTGTGCTTGACGGCCGCATGTACACGCCTGCCGGATCGCGGGACCGCCGGGAACGGGTGCACCCCCGCTCACTCCTCCACCGTGACCGGGGAGCTGCGGGAAAACCGGTGGTCACTCAGGCGTGAGGGCGGAAGACTCGGACATGTGTTCCTGACGATCTCCACGCGCGGCACCGCCGCCGGCCCTGCCACCGACCTCGGGTTTCTGCTGCACAAGCACCCCGACAACGCACAGGCCTTCTCGACCTCATCCGGGAAGGCCCACGTCTTCTACCCGCAGGCGGACGCGGAGCGCTGCACGGCGGCGCTGCTGCTGGAGGTCGACGCGGTGGCGCTGGTGCGGCGGGGCAAGGGGAAGGGGCGTGGCGGAGCGCCGGACGCCGCGCTCGCACAGTACGTCAACGACCGGCCGTACGCGGCCTCCTCGCTGCTCGCGGTCGCACTGAGCGCCGTCTTCTCCAGCGCCATGCGGGGCGTGTGCAAGGCCCGCCCGGAGCGGGCCGCCGCCCCGCTGCCGCTGCGCATCGAGGTGCCCGCGCTGCCGGCCCGCGGCGGCCCGGACCTCGTGCGGAGGCTGTTCGAGCCGCTGGGCTGGGCGGTGACCGCCGAACCCGTGCCCCTGGACACCGCCTTCCCGGAGTGGGGCGACTCGCGGTACGTCCGCCTCGTCCTGGAGTCCGAGACGCTCACCCTCGCCGAGGCGCTGCGCCACCTGTACGTGCTGCTGCCCGTGCTGGACGACGCCAAGCACTACTGGGTCGCCTCCGACGAGGTCGACAAGCTGCTGCGGGCCGGCGAGGGCTGGCTGCCCGGCCACCCGGAGCAGAAGCTGATCACCAGCCGCTATCTCTCCCGCCGCTGGTCGCTGACCCGGGAGGCGATGGAGCGGCTGGAGCTGGTGCGCCTGGCCGAGGCCGACGACAGCGAGGTCGAGGAGATCGACAACGCGGTCGAGGAGGAGACGGAGACCGAGGAGAAGCCGACGCCGCTCGCGGTGCAGCGCCGCGAGGCGATCCTCGACGCGCTGCGCGAGTCCGGTGCCGCTCGGGTGCTGGACCTCGGCTGCGGGCAGGGGCAACTGGTGCAGGCTCTACTCAAGGACGTGCGCTTCACCGAGATCGTCGGTGTCGACGTGTCCGTGCGGGCCCTCACCATCGCCGCGCGCCGGCTCCGGCTGGACCGCATGGGGGAGCGGCAGGCGTCCCGGGTCCAGCTCGTCCAGGGCTCGCTCGCCTACACCGACCGGCGGCTCAAGGGTTACGACGCCGCCGTGCTCAGCGAGGTGATCGAGCATCTCGACCTGCCCCGGCTGCCCGCCCTGGAGTACGCGGTGTTCGGCGCGGCCCGCCCCCGCACGGTCCTCGTGACCACCCCGAACGTCGAGTACAACGTCCGCTGGGAGACCCTGCCCGCCGGACACGTCCGGCACGGCGACCACCGCTTCGAGTGGACCCGCGAGGAGTTCCGCACCTGGGCGGCGACGGTCGCCGAACGGCACGGATACGACGTCGAGTTCAGGGCCGTCGGCCCCGACGACCCCGAGGTGGGACCACCCACCCAGATGGCCCTGTTCACCGTGAAGACAGACACGACCGTGAAGACGGAAAAGACCGAGAAGACAGAGAAGACCGAGAAGACGGGCAAGGAGGCGAAGGCGGCATGACCGAGACACGCACGGGACGGGTCCTCCCCGTCACCGACCTCTCCCTCGTCGTCCTCGTCGGCGCCTCCGGCTCCGGCAAGTCCACGTTCGCCCGGCGGCACTTCGCGCCCACCGAGGTGATCTCCTCGGACTTCTGCCGCGGCCTGGTCTCCGACGACGAGAACGACCAGAGCGCGACCCGGGACGCCTTCGACGTGCTGCACTACATCGCCGGAAAGCGGCTGGCCGCCGGCCGCCGCACCGTCGTGGACGCCACCAGCGTGCAGCAGGACAGCCGGCGCCAGCTGATCGAGCTGGCGAAGCGGTACGACGTGCTGCCCATCGCCATCGTGCTGGACATGCCGGAGGAGGTGTGCGCCGAGCGCAACGCGGCCCGCACCGACCGCGCCGACATGCCCCGCCGGGTCATCCAGCGGCACATCCGCGAGCTGCGCCGCTCCCTGCGCCACCTGGAGCGCGAGGGCTTCCGCAAGGTGCACGTGCTGCGCGGAGTCGAGGAGGCCGAGAACGCCACCGTCGTCACCGAGAAGCGTTTCAACGACCTGACCCACCTCACCGGCCCCTTCGACATCATCGGCGACATCCACGGCTGCGCCTTCGAGCTGGAGTCGCTGCTCGGCAGGCTGGGATACGCGGACGGCGTGCACCCCGAGGGCCGTACCGCCGTGTTCGTCGGCGACCTGGTCGACCGGGGCCCCGACAGCCCCGGCGTGCTGCGCCGCGTGATGTCCATGGTCGGCTCCGGCAACGCCCTGTGCGTGCCGGGCAACCACGAGAACAAGTACGGCCGTTACCTCAAGGGCCGCAAGGTCCAGCACACCCACGGGCTCGCCGAGACCGTCGCGCAGATGGAGGGCGAGAGCGAGGAGTTCAAGGCGGAGGTGCGCCGCTTCCTGGACGGGCTGGTCAGCCACTACGTCCTCGACGGCGGCAAACTGGTCGTCTGCCACGCCGGCCTGCCCGAGAAGTACCACGGCCGCACCTCCGGCCGGGTGCGCTCGCACGCCCTGTACGGCGACACCACCGGCGAGACCGACGAGTTCGGGCTGCCCGTGCGCTACCCGTGGGCGGAGGAGTACCGGGGCCGGGCCGCGGTCGTCTACGGGCACACCCCCGTCCCGGAGGCCACCTGGCTGAACAACACCATCTGCCTGGACACCGGCGCCGTCTTCGGCGGCAAGCTGACCGCGCTGCGCTGGCCGGAGCGCGAGCTGGTCGACGTACCGGCGAAGAAGGTCTGGTACGAGCCGGCGAAGCCGCTGCGCAGCGAGGCGCCCGGCGGACACGAAGGACGGCCGCTGGACCTGGCAGACGTGTACGGGCGCAGGGCCGTGGAGACCCGGCACGCGGGCCGGGTCGCGGTCCGCGAGGAGAACGCGGCCGCCGCCCTGGAGGTCATGAGCCGCTTCGCCGTCGACCCGCGCCTGCTGCCGTACCTGCCGCCGACCATGGCGCCGACGGCGACCTCGCAGGTGGAGGCCCGCGGCGGAGCCGCTGATGGACACTTCCTCGAGCACCCGGCCGAGGCCTTCGCGCAGTACGCGGCGGACGGGGTCGCGCGAGTCGTGTGCGAGGAGAAGCACATGGGCTCGCGGGCCGTGGCCCTGGTGTGCCGGGACGCGGAGGCGGCGCGCGAGCGGTTCGGCGTGCAGGGTCCCACGGGCGCGCTGTACACCCGCCCGGGCGGCCGTTCTTCGACGACGAGACGGTGACCGAGGAGATCCTGGGCCGCCTGCGCACGGCGGTGACGGACGCCGGACTGTGGGACGAACTCGACACCGAATGGCTGCTGCTGGACGCCGAGCTGATGCCGTGGTCGCTGAAGGCGTCGGGTCTGCTGCGCAGCCAGTACGCGGCCGTGGGCGCCGCGTCCGGGGCGGTGTTCCCGGGTGCGCTCGCCGCCCTGGAGGCCGCGGCGGAGCGCGGTGCCGACGTGGGCGACCTGCTGTCCCGGCAGCGGGAACGCGCCGGCGACGCCGCCGCGTTCACCGACGCCTACCGCCGCTACTGCTGGACCACCGACGGTCTGGACGGCGTACGCCTGGCCCCCTTCCAGATCCTGGCCGCCCGCGGACGCAGCCTCGCCGCGCTGCCGCACGACGAGCAACTGGCCCTGATCGACCGGATGGTGGAGCACGACGGCACCGGCCTGCTGCAGACCACCCGACGGCTGTACGTCGACACCGGCGACCCCGAATCGGTGCGGGCCGGCGTCGACTGGTGGCTGGAGATGACCGGCCGGGGCGGCGAGGGCATGGTCGTCAAGCCGCTCGGCGCTCTGGTGCGCACGGAGCAGGGCCGGCTGGTGCAGCCGGGCATCAAGTGCCGGGGACGGGAGTACCTGCGGATCATCTACGGTCCCGAGTACACCCGTCCGGACAACCTCGCCAGGCTGCGCAAGCGGTTCCTGAACCACAAGCGGTCCCTGGCGATCCGCGAGTACGCCCTCGGCCTGGAGGCCCTGGACCGCCTCGCGGACGGCGAGCCGCTGTGGCGGGTGCACGAGGCGGTGTTCGGGGTGCTGGCCCTGGAGTCGGAGCCGGTGGACCCGCGGCTGTGACCGGGTCGGCTCCGGGTACGGCACGCCGGAGCGATTGATTCCGGCCAGGTGCGTCCCGTATGAGACGACCCTGGCCGGGCCCGGTGATTCCGGTCCCACAAGTCCCTGGTTAACCGCTGGTTGCCGTGCTAACTTCGCTGGTCAGTCAGGCAGGTGTACCGACTCAGGGGGAAAGTCGGTGGAGACAGGTGCGGAATCCGGCGACCCCGAGAGCGGTGTCGGGCAGGGCAGGGGCTGGGAACTGCTGTTACAGCTGACCGACGCGCTCAGCCCCTTGGGCTGCATGGAAGACGCGCCGGGGCGGGCCCAGTTCGCCGCGATGCTGGCGGACCAGTTGCAGCGGCCGGTGGATCTGCGGGGCGTCAAGCTGCGCGAGGACGTCGCGGCGCTGGTGCGCGCCGCGTTGAACGTGGCGGGCGGCGAGCGCGTGCTCGTCGGTGTGGTGCGCATCCTCGAAGGGGGCCCCGCCGGCGACGAACTCGACCGTCTGATCGAGCCCGTGGTCTTACCCGAGGCCGCCCCCGGCATCCTGCCGGGCCCGCTGACCCCGGCCGAGGAGGCCGAGGCGCGCGCCGTCCTCGTCCAGGGTGAGCTGCCGGCCCGCCGTCTGCGGGACGACCTCGTCGAGGAACTCAACGGCCTCGACCTGCCGGCCGGACTGTCCCCCGAACAGCTCCTGGCGCACGTCCTCGAATGGAACACGCAGCCCGACGGACTGCCGCCCGCCGTCCTCCTCCTGGATCGGGCGTCCCGGCTCGCCCGTACCCGAGCCCACGGCGTCGCCCTGTCGGAATGGGTCGACGAGTGGGCCCAACGCGCCAATCTTTCCCATGAGTTGAAAGAGCGTCGCAGCGCGCGGCCCGACCCGCCGTCCGACCCCGAGGTCCCGCGCTGCCTGATCGTCGCGGTGGAACCTGCCCGGGACGGCAGCGGCGAGATCGTCGTACGCCCGTGGCTCAACACCACGCAGGGCCGCTGGGATCCACAACCGGGCGATCCGGCCACGACCACGCTGGAAGGCCTGGGCGCGGCCGTCGAGACCGCGCTGCGGCAGGGCGCCCGGCTCTGGTCGGTCCCGCGTGAGCCGGACGCGGGGGAGCGCCTCCAGCCGCCGCCGTACGTCGAGTTCGTCCTTCCGTACGATCTCCTCAACTACGATGTGGCGGGACTGACGTACCGGATCGGCGACGGGCGTCCCATGCCGCTGGGGCTGAAGTACGGGGTGCATCTGCGCAGTCTCGAACGGATGCGCACCGATGACGCCGTCGTTCTCCAGCAGTGGCGGGAGCGCTGGCTGGCCCTGCGGCGGCACGGCGTCACCGTGCAGGGCTGGACCGAGCCGGACGGCGGTCGCCTCGACGCGTGGCAGGCCACCCTCGCCGGGGAATCCATGAGGACAGCCGTGGTGTTGGACGCACCGGCAGACCTCGCGGCACTGGAAGCACTCAAGGCTGCGCTCGCCGAGGGGATAGGCCTCGCGGTCTGGGATCGCAGGGGCGTGTTCGACGACGAGCGCAGAGAGGTGGTGACCGCCGTGTTCGCGTCCGTGCAGACGCCTGCGCAGATCCCGGTCGCGATCCACCGACTGAGGCAGACCGCGGTACTCCACGCCAAGGGACCGGGCCGGTTCCTCGGCCGACATATCGGATTTCTCTGGGATGATCCCAATCGGGTCGTCGATCTTCATCCCGCTGACCCGGACCTCGCCAGCTAGGAGGCATCGGCATGAGCGCGCAGGAGCAGACGGTCGTGAACGGCTGGCGGGTGTTCAACGCCACCGGTCGTGCGCCGGACTCCCCGCCACGGCTGCCACAGGCGCCGCCCTGGCGACGCTTCCGCGGCGCCCCGGCCCAGCCCGCCCCGCCGGACGACCCTGAGGCCGCGCTGCGCCGGCTCGGCCCCGGCGACGTCACCCCGCAGCTGCGCGCGGACGACATCGACACCGTCAACGCGGCCCTCCTGTTGCGCCGGCCCTTGCTGATCACCGGCCCGCCGGGCGTGGGCAAGTCCACCCTGGCCTACGTCATCGCCCGCGAGCTCGGCCTCGGGCGGGTCCTGGAGTGGAACGTCGTCAGCCGGACGACGCTGCGGGACGGCCTGTACGTCCATGACGCCATGGGGCGCGCCCAGGCCATCGCCGCCTGGCAGGCCGGACTGCGCAACGGGACTTCGGAGGCGTCCGCGGGAGGCACGGCCGACTCAGCGACTTCCTCAAGTGAAGGTCAACTTCCCCCGGTTCTCGGAGACTTCATCACTCTGGGTCCCCTGGGCACCGCTCTGCTGCCCTACGATCGTCCCCGGGTGCTTCTTGTCGATGAGCTCGACAAGAGCGACATCGACCTGCCGAACGACCTGCTGCACGTCCTGGAGAACGGAAGTTATGAGATCCCGGAACTCGTGCGCGACGCCGCGGACACCTCGCGCGTCCACACCAGTGACCCCGGGCGCCGCGCCGAGTTGGTCGACGGGCGGGTCGAGTGCCGGGAGTTCCCGGTCGTGGTGATCACCAGCAACGGGGAACGCGAGTTCCCGGCCGCGTTCCGTCGGCGGTGCCTGCCGTTGGAGATGCGCACCCCCACCCGGGAGCAACTTCTGGCCATGGTCGAGGGGCACCTCGGCGCCCTCCCGCAGGGTGCCGAGGACCTGGTCGACCTGTTCGTGCAGCGGGTCCAGGCGGGTGGCACCCACTCGCTGGATCAGTTGCTCAACGCTGTCCAGATGACTACCGCGGGTGGTTTCCAGGTGGACGGCGACGGGCGTAAGCTCGTAGAAATGCTCCTCCGCGACCTCGCGAAGGGCCGCTGAATGACTTCCAGGGAGCACGCATCCGGGCTCGGCGACGGAGGTCCCGTTTCGGGGTCGTCGCCCGCTTCGGCGATGCCGGAAGCAAGCGCGTACGCGCGTGAGTACGGTGCGGCGCTCCCTGACGCCCTGGAAGTCAACACCCGGGCGTCGGACCGGTCCTACCCGTCGGCCCGGGCGGACGGGCCAGAAGCCGAGGAGCGGTTCGCGCCGCACTGGCAGGAGATCGCCGACGCGGTGTGGCTCGCCGCGCACTGGAGCCGGGACGGCGGTCCCGACGTGGCCGGGGAAGGGCGGACGGCGGAGCGGCCCCGCCCGCTCCCGGACCGCGGGAGCGCACGCGCGGACGCGCCCGCGGAACCGCCCGCCGTACCTGACCCGGACCCCGTGTCTTTGCCCGCCGTCGCTGCCGACGTCCGGCCGACGCCGGTCCCGCCCCGCGATCCCGCCGTCCCGACCACATCGGCGAGCCCCGGTGAACGTGCCGTACCGGCACAGCTGTTACCCCACCCCGAGGGCCCCTACAGCCTGCACGTCGGACGGCCGCTGCTGCCCGCCGACGAACCCAGACAGCCGGGCCCCGGCAGGGCCACGGCCCTGCTCGCCCGCGCCCTGCACCGGCTGGCCCGGCGCATCCCCTCCCGCGACACCCTGGAACTGGACGAGGAGACCACCGCCGAACAGGGAGTCGTGGACGGCATGTGGATGCCTTTCCTGCGGCCCGCCCGCACCTCCGCCTTCGACCTGGTCCTCCTCACCGACGCGGCTCCCACGATGTGGGTCTGGGAGGACACCGTCGCCCGGCTCGCCGAGGCCGCCGAACACAGCGGCGCCTTCCGGGCCGTACGCACGGTGCAGGTGGAGATGGCGCGCACCGGCACCGCCACGCTGCGCTGGCCCACCGGGCGGACCGCCGCCGACCCCGGCGAACTGCTCGACGGGCGTGGCGGCCGGGTGTTTCTCGTCGTCACCGACGGACTCGCCCACGGCTGGGCCGCCCCCGCCGCCGACGACCTGCTCGGCCGACTTGCCCACGCCGGACCCACCGCGCTGATCCACCTGCTGCCGCCGCATCTGAGGCACCGCTCCTCGCTCTACCCGTACCCGGCGGTCCTGGAGGCCGGCGGATTCGGCGCCCCGAACCAGGGCCTCGGACACTGGGCGCCGCCCGGCGGCCCCGACCCGCTGCGGCCGTTGCCCGAGGGGGGCGACGAGTCCGTGCCGGTGCCCGTGCTGTCCCTCAAGCCGGGTTCCCTCGCCGCCTGGGCCGACCTGGTCACCGGCGAGCGCGGGGTGCGCCGCTCGCTGCCCGTCGTCCTGGCGGGCACCCTCACCAAGGGCGCGCCCGCGCCCGGCCTGCGCGCCCCGCGCTTCCCGCGCGCCGCTCCCGCCGCGGTACGCCGTTTCTTCACGCTCGCCACCCCGGCCGCGCGCCGACTGGCCACGCAACTGGCCACCATCCCCTTCGAGTTCGATCTGGTGGAGCAACTGCGGCGGCGCACCATGCCGGAGACCGGGCCGGGGCATCTCGCAGAGATCCTGATGGGCGGCCTGATCGACTGGAACAGCGGCGGCGACGGGCGCCCCGAGTTCGCCGACGGGGTGCGGGAGGCCCTGCTCGCCACCACCACGCGCAGCCAACTCGCCCGCACCGTCAGCGTGGTGGGCGACCTGCCCGCCGCCGGCCCGCGCGGTGTCGCGCTGCGCGCCGCCCTGCGCGACCCGATCGGCACCACCCTGCCCGACCCCGCCGAGCTCGGCTGGGCGCGCAGCGAGCTGGCCGTGATGCGCGCCCTGTCGGGGCCGTACTCCGAACGCGCCAAACGCATCGAACCGAACCTCGCCACGCGGACGAGCGGTGCCGCCGAGCGGGTGAACCGTACGGGCGGCGACGGATCATCCGGTGGCGGAGAAGGCAGTGTTCCAGCGTCGAGAGTCCCCGACGAGCCTGGAGAAACCGTGCCGCCCCTGGTAACCGACGCCACCCAACCCGAAGCCCCGGAGGCTGAACAGCTCATGACGAGCACCACGACCGCAACGCCGGCCCTACTGGTCAACGTGCCCCTCAGGAACACGTCGTTCGTCGGCCGCCAGGGACTGCTCAGGGCCGTGGAGGAGCAGCTCTCGAGCCAGGACACCGCGGCCGTCCTGCCGAACGCGCTGCACGGGCTCGGCGGAGTCGGCAAGTCCCAGTTGGCGCTGGAGTACGTCTACACCCACCAGCACGACTACCGGGTGATCTGCTGGATCCCGGCCGAGCGCGAGAGCCTCATCCTGGCCGCGCTCGCCAGCCTGGCGGGCCAACTGGGCGTCGCCCCGGCCGGCCAGAACAGCGCGGGTGCCCCCGCCGCGAACACCGCCGTGCCCGCGGTCCTGGAGGCGCTGCGCACCGGGGCGCCGTACGACAACTGGCTGCTGGTCTTCGACAACGCCGAGGACGTCGACGCCGTCCGCCAGTTCTTCCCGACCAACGGGCCCGGCAAGGTCATCGTCACCTCCCGGAACCGCGCCTGGGAGCGGGTGGCGACTTCGCTGCCGGTGAACGTCTTCGAGCGCGAGGAGTCCGTCGAGCTGCTCCAGAAGCGCTCGCCCGATCTGAGCGCCGCCGACGCCGGCCGCCTCGCCGAGGCACTCGGCGACCTGCCGCTCGCCGTCGAGCAGGCGGGCGCCTGGCGGGCTGTCACGGGCATGCAGGTCGACGAGTACCTCGACCTGCTCACCGCGCGCAGCCCGGACATCCTCGAACTCGACCCGTCCCCCGACTACCCGGTCTCCGTCGCCGCGGCCTGGGACATCTCACTGGAGCGGATCCTCGAGAACAACCCGGGTGCCCGGCAACTCCTCGACATCTGCGCCAGCATGGCCCCCGAGCCCATCCCGCGGTCCATGCTGCGCGGCAGCCGTGGCGTGAACATCACGCCCGAGGTCGACCCGCTGCTGCGCGAGTCGATCAAACTCAACCGGGCCATCCGTGACCTCAACCAGTTCTCCCTGGTCAAGGTGGACCCCCGGACCGACACCCTGCAGATGCACCGCCTGCTGCAGACCGTGCTCCTCGCCAAGCTGGGGAGCGAGGAACGCGAGCGGATGCGGGACGCCGCCCACCAGCTGCTGTCGGCCGCGAAGCCGGGCCCGCCGGGCTCCTCCCTGGAATGGCGCGCGTACCAGGCGCTGCTGCCCCATGTCCTGACCTCGCAGGCGGTGACCAGCACCGACACCTATGTGCGCGACCTGGTGTTCGACACGGTGTGGTTCCTCTACTACTGGGGTGACCACGAGGGCGCCGCGAACCTCGCACGGCAGGCCTGGAACGCCTGGCTCGCGGCATCCGGTGAGGAGAACCTCCACGTCATCCGCATGGCGAAGGCCTTCGCGTTCCTCCTGCGGCAGATCGGTCAGGTGCCCGAATCCATCCCGCTCACCGAGAAGGCGCTGGAGACCTCGCGCCGGATCGAGGTCGAGCCGGAGGAAATGATCGAGTCCCTGTGCGAAATGGCCGACGCGTACGGCTACCAGGGCCGGTTCCAGGAGGCACGGGACCTGACCGAGGAGGCCAGGGACCTGGCGCGGTCCCTGTTCGGCCCCGACGACCCCATCACGCTGCGCGCCACCCATGCCTACGGCGTGGACCTGCGGCTGTGCGGGCAGTTCCGGGAGGCCCTGCCCCTGGACCAGGAGAACGCCCGCCAGCGCGACCTGCTCTTCGGCCCGGCCAGTTTCTTCACCCTCAACACCCTCAACGCCCTCTCCATCGACATGCGTGAGTCCGGCGACTACCCCGGCGCCCGCGACTTCCAGGAGGACGCGTACCGGCGGGCGCGCGGCACGCTGGGCGAGGAACACCCGCTCACCCTGCGCATCGCCCGCAATCTCGCCGTGTGCCGACGGCGTGACGGGGCGCTCGCCGAGGCCGCCAAGCTCACGGAGGACACGCTGCGGCGGTTCGTCAACCGCTACGGCCCCGACCACTTCGACTCGCTGACGACCGCGACGAACCTGTCCGTCGACCACCGCCTCGCTGGGGACCTCGACGCCTCCCGGCAGCTGGCCGAGGTGACCGTGCCGCGCTTCGAGCAGCGGCTCGGGGAGAACCACGCGTACACCCTGCTCACCAAGGCCAATCTGGCCGCGACCATGCGGGCGCTGGGCAACCTCGACCGTGCGCAGGAACTGGAGGACGAAGCGGCCCGCCGGCTTGCCGACTCCGTCGGACCGCGTCACATCACGGCGCTCACCGTCGCGATCGGTCAGGCCAACACGGCTTCCGCACGACTGGACTTCGACCGGGCGCGCGAGATCGGCGAGGCCAACCTGGCGCTGCTCACCGAGGCCGCCGGAGAGAAGCACCCACTGACCCTGGCGTGCACCGCGAACCTCGCGCTCGACCTGCGCGGTCTGGGCCGCGGAGCTGAGGCGGACGAGCTCCAGCGCAAGGCGGTGGAGGGCTTCGCCGCGGTGGTCCGTGCCGACCACCCCTGGTTCAACGCGGCCCGGACGCGCCGCCGCATCGAGTGCGACATGGCGCCCATGCCGCTGTAGTGCCGTTGGGAGCCGCCGGGCCCGCGTCGTACGCGGGCCCGGGCCCGGTTGCCTCGTCCGGTTCAGCCCACGTCGGCCGCGGGGGCGGCCGACGCGCCGTCCTGCGGGTGCCGGAGCGCCGGATCGAGGGGCGGCATCGGAACACCTTCCCTGCCCCGGCCGGCACAGCGGCGGATCAGGACGAGCAGCGGCTGGGTGAACAGGGTCGTGGCCAGCGCCATGAAGACCAGGACCGTGTAGAGGGGCTTGCTGATCAGATGGGCCTGATAGCCCGCGTTGAGCGCGATCAGTTCGGTGAGGCCGCGCGTGCTCATCAGGACGCCCACGGTCCACGCGTCGCTCCGGTCCAGACCGCTCAGCGTTGCCGCCGCGGTGCCGCTGCCGATCTTCGTCGTGACGGCCAGTACGGTCACCGCCGCGAGGACGGCCCAGCCGGTGCCGCCCATGCTGTCGAGGGCGACGGCTTTGCCGGAGAGGACGAAGAAGAACGGCACGAGCAGATAGCCGACGGTGTGCAGTGCCCGCAGCAGGTCCGGATCGAGGGTGCCGTCCTCCTCGCGCGGCACCACCGCACCCGCGAGCAGAGCGCCGAAGATCACGTGCAGTCCGAGCGCATGCGTCACCGCGGCCGACGCGATGGCGAAGCTGGTCAGCAGCGCCAGCCGCTGCGAGGGCTCCATACGGGTGCGCCACAGCAGCCTGCGCAGTACCGGCCGGGCCACCACGAGCATCAGCGTGAGGAAGCCGACCGCCAGCAGCGCCCGCCACCCCCAGCTCAGGGACTGGCCCTGGCCGCCCGCGCCCAGCAGCGCCCCGGCCAGCACGGTCCATCCGATCACATCGAGGAGTCCGGCGGCGGAGACGGCCACCACTCCGGGCACCGTGTGGGACATGTTGTTCTCCCGCACTATGGCCGTCAGCACCGGAACCGCCGTGATCGACAGGGCGACCCCGGCGAACACGACCTGGGCGGGCGTCAGATGCGGCATGCCCAGATCACGCAGCTGGTCCTGGAAGAGCAGGGCACATCCGCTCCCCGCCGCCATCGGCACCACGAACGCGGCCACCGCCACGAACACCGCCGAACGCGCACGGGCGCCCAGGACCTTCAGATCCAGCTCGTAGCCCACCGCGAACAGGAACAGCACGAGGGCGAGCTGTGCGAAGCCGGTCAGCGCGGTGTCGATCTCCTTCGGGAACAAGTAGTCGTGCCCGTCCGGCCACGCGCTGCCGAGGAGCGAGGGCCCGAGCGCGATGCCCGCGGTCAACTGGCCCACGATGTACGGCTGCCTCAGCCGCTGTGCGACCCAGCCCGAGGCATGGGCGACCACGAGGATCAGGGCGGTGGCAAGCAGGATGTGCATGACCGTCTCATCAGGGCTCACGCTGTCCCCCTCGGTGTCCAGACGCGGAGGCCGTCAGTGCGGCCGGTGGCGGGTGCCACAGCTCCCGCAAGTTTGCTCGATCTCAACTTCCCCATGATACTGGTAAGTTGATGTCGCGACGGCAGTCGTACACGACGCTTCACAGGTGTCACGGGGGGCACATGACAGCGCTCGTCTTCATTCATGGGACAGGTGTTCGCGAACCTGACTTCTCTGCGCTGGCGGGGCGCGTCGCGGCCGGGCTGACCACGTTGCGCGGGGGACTTCGCATCGTGCCCTACTACTGGGGAGGCACGCACGGCGCCACGCTCGCGGCGGGCGGTGCGAGCCTGCCGCCGGAGGCGGGCACCACGCGTGGACTCAACGAGTCCCCTGCCGCCGGGGACACTGCCGACGACACGACCGCGGCCTGGGCCGCGCTCTACGCCGACCCGTACGCCGAACTCGCCCTCGCGGCAGCCGGCGCGGAGCCGAAGGGCGAACGTCCGCCCGGCTACCTAGCGCCTCAGCAGCAGCTCCAGGCGCACCTGACCGCGCTCGCCGCCCAGGGCGACACGCCCGCCGCCGAACTGGGGCCGGGGCTCGCCCGCGCCGCGACCGACCTGGCCGCGCACCCGCTGCTCGCGCCCGCGGCCGAGGCCCTCGCCCCGGAAGACCTGGCGACGCTCGCCGCCCGCAGCCTGGCCGCCCGGATCATCGCCGACGCCCTCGACGCCGACGCCCCGCTCGTCCCGGTCGGCGACACCCGCGACGCCGTCGTCGACCGGCTCGCCGAGGCCCTGGGCGCCCCACCGCGGGGCAGCGAGCGCGGGATGCGCTCCCTGCTGCTGCGGGTCGCGGGTCCGGCCGCCTCGCGTGCGGTCGTACGCCGTCGGCGCGCCCTCACCCAAGCCGCCCACCCCGCCGCCGGGGACGTCCTGCGCTACCTCAGCCGCGGCGCCGGCGTCCGGGCGGATCTGCGCACCCTCGTCGGAGGCCTGGAGCCGCCCGTCGTGCTCGTCGGACACAGCCTGGGCGGCATCATCGCCCTGGACACCCTGATCTCCGCGCCCTTGTCCCAGGTCCGGCTCCTGGTGACGGCCGGCTCCCAGGGCCCGTTCCTGTACGAGTCGGGCTCCCTGCCCTCCCTCGAACACCCCGCGCCCCTGCCGCCCCACGTCCCGGACTGGCTGAACCTGTACGATCCCCGCGACCTGCTCGGCTACCTCGGCGCGGCCCTGTTCCCGGGGCGCGTCACCGACGTCGCCGTCGACAGCCGCCAGCCCTTCCCGGCCGCGCACAGCGCCTACTGGACCAACCCCGAGGTGTACCGGCACATCGTGGACCGCCTGCCGTGACCGCTCCCACGCCCGCCCGCGTCGACCCGAACCGCGTCCACGCCCTGATCGTCGGAGTCGAGACCTACGACGCCGGACCCGCCTGGGATCTGCCGGGCCCGGCCCGGGACGCCGTACGCTTCCACCGGCTGCTGCGCGACGCGGGGGTGCCGGAGAGCCAACTGCGGTTGCACTTGGCACCGTTGCCCCCGTACGACCCCGGACTGCCCTACGCGCCGACCGACCAGGCCACCCTGCGTCGCGTCCTGGTCCGCGAACTTCCGCTCGCGCAGGGCGACATCCTGTGGGTGTGGTGGGGCGGGCACGGGGTTCTCGACCGGTCGGGGCGCCTGCGGCTGTTCTGCTCGGACGCCACCACCGCCGACAAACTGGGCATCGACCTCGACTCCGCGCTCGAACGGTACGCCGGGGACGCCGTGCCCGGCTTCGCCCGGCAGATGTGGGTCGTGGACGCCTGCGAGACCTTCGAGGAGGACCTCGCCCTGCGGGAGCAGCTCCCGCCCGACGCACTGCCCGTGGGCGGGCGCAACCTCGCCCACCAGCAGACCCTGTTGCGTGCGGCGGGCCGCGGCCGGGCGGCGGCCAACGACCCGGTGCGGGGCACCGGGCTGTTCTCCGACGTCCTGCTCGGTCTCCTGGCCGACAGGGCAGGCGTCCTGCCCGCGCCGCCGGATCCCGAGGAACTGTTTCCCGCCGTCCGGGTACGCATCGGGGCCCTCAGGGAAGCGGGCCGTACTCTGCAGTATCCCGAGATCCGCCTGCAGAGCCCCGAACGCACGGAGAGCCTGCCCCCGTCCGCACCGTCCTCGACGGGCCGTCCGGTCTCGCCGTTGCTGCGGGCCGTGGACGCCCTCATGGCCTATCCACTGATGGCCGACCCTGTCGAACGGCAGGCGGTGGTCGCCGCGTTGGACTCCTCCCACACCGCGACGCTCGCCCGTCACACCAAGGCCCGCACGGAGGCCACCTACCTGCTCAACCACCTTGCCAAGCGCGGTGCGGACGCGTTGTGGGCGCTGTACGACGCGGTGGTGTCCGTCGACGACGATCCGGAGCGCGGGGCCGAACTGGAGGCGGCGTTGAGGGAGTTCGGGGACCGGTTCGGACGCCCGCGCGGCCGGGGATGATCAGGTGGCGTGATCGTACGGTTTTCGACGGGGGGAGGAATGGTCATGATGGAAATGGACACGAGGAACTGTGTGCCACCGTTTCGTGAAGGGGGGAGCACCTTGGATCAGCCGTCTGCACGGCTGCATGTCGAAGCCGCCGTCCATGAGCCGGCCGTCGTCTCGGGGACCGACTTCTGGGAGGCGGATCTGGCCGACCTCACGGGGCTGCCCCTGACCGCGGTGGACGACCTCGCTCCGCTGCGTCCGTCGGCCCGTCTGCTGGCCGAAGTCCTGCGCGCCCGCAGCAGCATGAGAGCCGGGAACGAAGGAGGCGGCGGCGGAGCCCGGGCCGAATAGCCGTCCCGCCCGATCGGCCGAGCCCTCATGAGGTCTCCGCCTGCCCGCCGGGGTCCACGTGCGCCCCTTCCGAGCGACCGGAGGTCCCCGTCCATGACCAGTGAGCCGCGCGCCGCCGCCCCCTTCCGTATGCCCGAGGGGCTTTTCGCGGAACTGGCCGTCGGCGGCGGCTCGGCGCAGGCCCTCGCGTTCCTCGAGCAGAGCGAGCGGGCGCGCCGGCTGCTGCTCCTGCGCACGCTGCTGGACCACCTCGACGGGCTGCCCACACCGCTGACCCCGGCCGCCGAGGCGTGGCACGTCCTCAAGGACGCCGCCGAGCAGGCGCCCGGCCCGGTCGAGCGGCTGCTGCTCGCCCCGGCGACCGGTGGCTGGCTCGCCCACATGCTGCGCCGGGTGCACGGCACCGCGTCGGGCCCGCCGCTGTGGGTGGAGGCCGGCCACCTGTGCGCGCTGGCGGTGACGGCGTCCCTGCGCGCGGGGACGGAGGCAGAGCTCCGGGTCCCGCTCACCGACGGGGCCCTGTCCCTCCCGGGCCTCGGCCAGGCCCGGCTGCCGGAGGCGGCCCCGGGCCGCACGGTCGGCGTGGCCGCCACCAGCAGGGGCGTCCTCACCCTCACCGGCCCCGGACGGCACTCCGTGCCGACGGCCCTCACCTGCCGCCCGGCCACGGCCCCGCTGCGCAGCCGCAGGGCCGCCCGAGTGCCGGTGCCCGGGTACGACAGGGCGGAGGAATCAGGGACCCGCGGCGCGGAAGAGTCAGGGATCCGCAGCAGGGCAGAGGACACCGAGAGCCCCGCCACCTGGTACCCGCTGCGCACCCTCACCCACATCGGCCGGGCCGGAGTCACCGCGATACCCCTCGACGACCTCGACCCGTACCGCGACCTCGACGACCCGGTCCCGCCCGCCCGGCTCGACGCCGACGAGGCGGACGAGTGGCAGCGGTTGTTCGACGACGCCGTCGCCATTCTGGCGACCCCCGGCGGAACCGGGCCGGGCCGTGTGGACCCCGCCGCGATCCGGGCGATCGTCCCCTTCGGCCGCACGGGCGTCCTGCCGCCCCCACCGCCCGCGGTTCCCCTGTCCGGTTCGAGCGGCGACTCCTACGGCGCCATGGTGATCGCCCGTCCCGCCTCCGCGCCGGCCCTCGCCGAGACCCTCGTCCACGAGTTCCAGCACAGCAAACTAGCCGCCCTCCTCCACCTCTTCCCGCTGCTCGACGACGACCGGACGGAGCGCTACTACGCCCCCTGGCGCGCCGACCCGCGCCATCTCACCGGACTCCTGCACGGCGCCTACGCGTTCACCGGCGTCGCGGGCTTCTGGCGGGACCGGCTGGCCGGGCCAAAGCCCCCCGAGGAGGCCGGATACCACTTCGCGCTGCGTCGCCTGCAGAGCCGTCTCGTCGTCCGCACCCTGCTGACCAGCGGCCGGCTGACCACCCAGGGCACCGCCCTCGTGTCCGGGCTCGCCCGCACGCTGGACGGCTGGCTGCGCGAGCCGGTGCCCGAGGCGGCCCTCGCCCGCGCCCGTACGGCCGCCGTCCTGCACCGCACGGAGTGGCGGCTGAGGACTGTCGACCCGGCAGGTGAGCCCCTCGGGCGCACTCATGGGTTCCGTCCCGACCGGACCCTGTGGCCGGACGTCCGCACCCAGGCCTTCGCCA
Organism: Streptomyces sp. NPDC002520; assembly: GCF_053595235.1. Lineage (NCBI taxonomy): Bacteria > Bacillati > Actinomycetota > Actinomycetes > Kitasatosporales > Streptomycetaceae > Streptomyces > Streptomyces sp. NPDC002520. The sequence goes on from NZ_JBSFXG010000001.1 coordinate 212,288, forward strand.
CCCGTCCCACCGCGCCTCGTACGGCCGACGAGTACCTCGCCGCGGGGCGTCCGGCAGCCGCGCTGGCCCGTTACGAGGACGCCCTCGCCGACGATCCGGCCGAGCCGCACGCCCTGGCCGGGTGGATCGTCGCCCGCGCGACCCTCGAACCAGGCCGGACGGCCCGGCGCATGCTGGCCCGGCCGGAACTGCTGCGGCCATCCGGGCGGTGAGCGCAGGGGGCAGGGGGCAGGGGTTCACCCCACCCACCGGTGTTCACCGGTTCACCCCACCCATCGGTGTACAGCCCAGGGGCCGGTGTTCACGCCACCAGCCGCAGCCGGTCCGCGCACACGCGCACGTCGACCGACTGACCCCAGGTCAGTTCCAGCGCGTCGGCCTCCATCCCGTCCCCGAAGGCGATCAGGCGCTCGGACTCGACCGTGATCCGGAGCCGGCGTGCCGCGAGCAGTTCCCCCGCCACCAGGGAGGTGCCGGTGGCGGGGGAGGGCCAGGCCTCGCGCACGAACCACAGCAGCCGGTCCTCCACGGGGGCCGGCAACCGCAGCCGCGAGTCCCGCTCCTGCCACAGCGACCGGAGCCAGCCGGTCGCGCCCGTCCCCGTGCCGACGAGCACCCCCGAGGAGGCCTGGGCCTCGACGACACCCCCGTCGTCCTCGAGGCCCAGGCGGTAGCGGGCGGTCTGGTGACCGGCGGCGCCGAGGTAGATCTCGTTGAGGGCGACCAGTCGCTGGCTGTCGTCCGCCAAGGCCTCGACCATGGTGAGCTCCTCCACCGTCGTGCTCGCGGTGAGCAGCGCCGCGGTGTCCTCGGGCCGGTGCCGTACCAGCACGCCCGGGTTGCGGCCGGGGTCGGTGTCGATGCCCACGACCGGCTGCCCGGCGAGGTACTTGGCGACGTTCGCCACCAGTCCGTCCTGCCCGACCACGACCACGACATCCTCCGGAGCGAACAGGAACCGGTCGAGGTCGGCTCGCTCCACCCGCGCCTGACGCCAGGTCAGCGGCACGGCGCCGGTCACCAGAGCCAGCGCCCGTCGCGTACGGCGGTGCCGCTCGGTGACCTCCTCGATGTCCCGGCCCCGGGAGGCGAGGAAGAAGGCGGCCTGGCCGTGCGTGCCGTGCCGGGCCACCAACTCCTCGTACTCCGTGGTGCGATGGACCAGGACGGCGCGCGGTGCGAGGCTCACTCGGCCGTCCCCGGCGCGAGCCTGGCCAGCAGACCGGTCAGCACGTCCGGCGAGACGGTCACACTGTCGATCCGCGGCAGGTTCTCCGCGAGCCGGGTGGCGGTGAGCGCCCGCAGCGTCTTTGCCCCGTCGACCCCGGCCTCCGCGTGCACCCGCAGCCAGGCCGCCTGGGCCTGGGCCCGTGCCTCGCCGACCTCGCGGGCGCCCTCGGCCTCCGCGCGGGCGACCGCCGCCGTCCGTGCCGCCTCGGCCTCGGCCAGCTTCAGGGAACGGGCCGCCTCCGCGTCCGCCAGCCGCACGTTCCGGGCCGCCTCCGCCTCGGCGAGCTTCACCGACCGAGTGGCCTCCGCCTCCGCCAGCTTCACCGACCGGGCCGCCTCCGCCTGGGCGCGCACCGCGTCCGCGGCCGCCTGCTCCTCTGCCTCGCGCCGGGCGTTGGTGCCGCGCTGCTCGACCAACTGTTCCTCGCGGCGGGCCAGTTCGATCCGGCTGGCCAGCTCGTTCTCGGCGATCGTGCGCTCCCGCTCGACCGCCACGGCCCGCCGCTCGTAGGTCGCCCGGTCGGCCTCCTGCTGGATCTGTTCCCGGGCCGGGGTGCGCAGCGCCCGCTCCACCTCCGGCTCCGGCCGCAGGGCCATCACGCGCACGGCCACCACCTCGATGCCGGTGGCCGGCAGCCGCGGCTCCGCGGCGAGCCCGGCCGCGAGCCGTTCGCGGACCACGGCCACGCCGTCGGTCAGCGCGGCCGACAGCGCCGTACGGGCCAGGACGTCCAGCGCGTGCTGCTGGGCGGTCTCGGTGAGCAGGGTGCCCAGCTGTTCGAGCGGTGTGCCGCGCCAGGCGCCGGTGTCCGGGTCGATCGAGAAGTCCAGGCGGGCGGCGGCGACGGACGGGTCGGCGATCCGGTAGGTGACCGTCGCCTGCACGGACACGTCCTGGAAGTCGCAGGTGCGGGCGTGGAAGGTCATGGCCAGTTCCCGGTCGTCCACCGGCACCTCGGACAGGGCGGCGGCCAGCGGCCGGAACCAGAAGCTGAGCCCCGGACCGTCGTGGACCAGCGTGCCGGAGCGGTGGTGCCGGACGTGCGCCGTGGGCGCGCCGCGCAGATGACGCCAGCCCAGGCGCCGCGTGATGTCGGCCATGGAAACCCCCTCGGGAGAACCCCTCGATTTTCGTCACTGAGACGATAAACTCGGAGGCCGCTTCTCGTCAATAGGACGAAAACTGGGAGCGGTGCAAACAGCAGAGATGAGCGTGAAGGCGGGCGTCGGCGGCCAGGATGGAGGCATGGCATACCACGTCGACTCCGAGGCCGGTCGGCTGCGCCGCGTGATCCTGCACCGGCCCGACCTCGAGCTCAAAAGGCTCACCCCCAGCAACAAGGAATCCCTGCTCTTCGACGACGTGCTGTGGGTGCGCCGGGCGCGCGCCGAGCACGACGGGTTCGCCGACGTCCTGCGTGACCGCGGGGTCGCCGTCCATCTCTTCGGCGACCTGCTCACCGAGACCCTGGCGCTCCCCGAGGCCCGGACCCTCGTCCTGGACCGGGTCTTCGACGAGAAGGAGTACGGTCCCCTCGCCACCGGCCACCTGCGCGCCGCCTTCGACCGGATGACCCCGGGCGAGCTGGCCGAGGTGCTGATCGGCGGCATGACCAAGCGGGAGTTCCTCGGCGCGTACGAGGAGCCGGCCTCCGTCCGCTTCCACGCCATGGACCTGGACGACTTCCTGCTCCGTCCGCTGCCCAACCACCTCTTCACCCGGGACACCTCGGCGTGGATCTACGACGGTGTCTCGATCAACGCCATGCGCTGGCCCGCCCGGCAGCGGGAGACCGTGCACTTCGAGGCGATCTACCGGCACCATCCGCTGTTCCGTGACGAAATGTTCCATGTCTGGTCGCGCGGCCAGGCCGACTACCCCTCCACCATCGAGGGTGGCGACGTCCTGGTGATCGGCAACGGCGCCGTCCTCATCGGCATGAGCGAGCGCACCACCCCGCAGGCCGTGGAGATGCTCGCGACCAAGCTGTTCGCGGCCGGCTCCGCGCGGACGATCGTGGCGCTGGACATGCCCAAGCGGCGCGCCTTCATGCACCTCGACACCGTGATGACCATGGTCGACGGCGACACCTTCACCCAGTACGCCGGGCTCGGCATGCTGCGCTCGTACACCATCGAGCCCGGGGCCGGTGAGCGGGAGCTGAAGGTCACCGACCATCCGCCGGAGCACATGCACCGCGCGATCGCCGCCGCCCTGGGGCTCGGCGAGATCCGGGTCCTGACCGCCACCCAGGACGTGCACGCGGCCGAACGTGAGCAGTGGGACGACGGCTGCAACGTGCTCGCCGTCGAGCCCGGGGTCGTCGTCGCCTACGAGCGCAACTCCACCACCAACACGCATCTGCGCAAGCAGGGCATCGAAGTGATCGAGATCCCGGGCAGTGAACTGGGGAGGGGGCGGGGCGGGCCGCGGTGCATGAGCTGTCCCGTGGAGCGTGATGCAGTGTGAGCGGGCCCACTTTCAGGCGGCGCATAAACATGCTGATGACCGTATATAATTCCAGAGCCCTGTACCCGTACCTCTGGAGCGCCCCCATGGCGACAGTCCCGACCGCCCTCGCCGGCCGCCACTTCCTCAAGGAGCTGGACTTCACCGCCGAGGAGTTCCGCGGCCTGGTCGAGCTGGCCGCGGAGCTGAAGGCGGCGAAGAGGGCGGGCGACGAGACGCAGTACCTGCGAGGCAGGAACATCGCGCTGGTCTTCGAGAAGACCTCGACGCGCACCCGCTGCGCGTTCGAGGTCGCCGCCGCCGACCAGGGCGCCCACACGACCTACCTCGACCCGGCCGGCTCGCAGATCGGACACAAGGAGTCCGTGAAGGACACCGCCCGCGTCCTCGGCCGGATGTTCGACGCCATCCAGTACCGGGGGCACAGCCAGGGCGTGGTCGAGGAACTGGCCCGGTACGCCCACGTCCCCGTCTACAACGGCCTCACCGACGAGTGGCACCCCACCCAGATGCTCGCCGACGTGCTCACCATGACCGAGCACAGCGACCGGCCGCTGTCCGAGATCGCCTACGCCTACCTCGGCGACGCCCGCTACAACATGGGCAACTCCTACCTCGTCACCGGCGCCCTGCTCGGCATGGACGTCCGCATCGTCGCGCCCAAGGTGCTGTGGCCGGACGAGACGATCGTCCAGGTGGCCCGGCAGCTCGCCACCGCGTCCGGCGCCCGGATCACGCTCACCGACGACGTGCGGGAGGGTGTGCGCGGCGCCGACTTCATCGCCACCGACGTCTGGGTGTCGATGGGTGAGCCCAAGGAGGTCTGGGACGAGCGCATCGCGCTGCTCGGCCCCTACGCCGTGACCATGGACGTGCTGCGCGCCACCGGCAAGCCGGACGTGAAGTTCCTCCACTGCCTGCCGGCCTTCCACGACCTCGGGACCGCCGTCGGCCGCGAGATCCACGAGCGGCACGGACTGACCGAGCTGGAGGTCACCGACGAGGTGTTCGAGTCCGAGCACTCGGTGGTCTTCGACGAGGCCGAGAACCGTATGCACACCATCAAGGCGGTCCTTGTGGCCTCGCTGGCCCGGCCTGCGTCACACAGCCTTGCCTGACCCGCCTCACCAGGCCTTATCCTGACCGGCGGCCCGGAGCCACCCCTTCCGGGTCACCGCAGCGACCTCCCCCCGCCACTCGACGCCGCTCGAGCGGGGGCGACCCCGTCGGTCGCACCGCACCACCAGAAACGAGCACCACCCGCATGCCCGCTCCCCGCATCAAGTCCCCGCATCTGCTCGTCGCCGAATCCGGCGCCGACCGCGAGGGACACGGCCTGAAGCGCTCGATGGGCCTCTTCCAGCTCATCTGCTTCGGTGTCGGCGCCATCGTCGGCACCGGCATCTTCGTCGGCCTCTCCGACTCCGTCGCCCAGGCCGGACCGGCCGTGGTCGTCTCCTACGTCCTCGCCGCGATCACCTGCGTCTTCACCGCCTTCTCCTTCGCCGAGCTGGGCGGTGCGATCCCGGTCTCCGGCTCCTCGTACTCCTTCGCCTACGCCGGCCTCGGCGAATCCACGGCCTTCCTGGTCGGCTGGTGCCTGCTGCTGGAGTACGGCATCTCCATCTCGGCGGTCGCCCTCGGCTGGAGCCAGTACGTCAACGAACTCCTGCAGAGCCTCACCGGCCGACAGCTCCCGCACGCCCTGTCCGCCGGGCCCGGCGACGGCGGCATCATGAACCTGCCCGCCGTGATCGTCATCGCCATGGCGTCCGTGCTGCTGGTGCGCGGGGTGCGGGAGAGCGCACGCGCCACCGCGGCCATGGCGGCCGTGAAGCTCGTCATCCTCCTGGCCTTCTGCGCCATCGGCTACAGCGCCTTCAAGGACGGCAACCTCACCCCGTTCTCCCCGGCCGGCCTCGGCGGCATCGGTGCCGGCACCACCGCCGCGTTCTTCTCCTACATCGGCTTCGACGCGATCACCACCGCCGGCGAGGAGGCCAAGAACCCGCGCCGCGACATCCCGATCGCGATCATGGTCTGCATGGGTCTTGTCACGGTCCTGTACTGCGCGGTCGCGCTCGCCGCGATCGGTGCCATCGGCGGCGACCAGGTCGCCGGCCGGCCCGCCGCCCTGTCCTACGTCGTCAACACGGTCACCGGCTCCGCCGTCGGCGGCGGTGTCGTCGCCTTCGGCGCGGTCGTCGCCATCGCCTCCGTCGTCCTCGCCGTGATGTACGGCCAGACCCGCATCCTGATGTCGATGTCCCGGGACGGCCTCATCCCGCGCGTCTTCGAGAAGGTCTCGCCGAAGACCTCCACCCCGGTGGCCGGAACGCTCATCGTCGCGATCGTCTTCGCCGTCCCGGCGGCCTTCGCCTCGCTCGACGCCGTGATGAACCTGTGCACCATCGGCACCCTCGCGATCATGGCCGTCGTCAACATCGCGGTGATCGCCCTGCGCCGCCGCGAGCCGGGCCTGCGGCGCAGCTTCCGGGTGCCGCTCTATCCGGTCGGCCCGCTGCTCGGCGTGGGCTTCTGCCTGTACCTGATGTACGAGACCGGCTGGGGGACCTGGATCCAGTTCGCGGTGTTCCTCGTGGTGGGCCTGCTGATCTACCTCGCCTACGGGCGCCGGAACTCCACGCTGGCCCGGTCGGCCGCCGCCGAGGTCAGCTCGGACGCCGCTGAGCGGGAACCACAGGCAGTCTGAACCACACCGCCTTGCCCGACGAGGTCGGGCGGTGACCGCAGGACGAGCTGAGGGCGCGGATCAACAACAGACCGCGCCCTCCCTCCTGCCAGGGGTCGGGCTGCTCGATCACCGGACGGGTGAGATGGCCGGGCGGCGCCGGGTCCGGGTCGTGCACCTCGACCTGGCAGCCGGTCGGCCGCAACTCCACCACCAGCTCGATCGGGCCGCGCCCGGCGGTGTGTTCCACCGCGTTGGCCACCAGCTCCGCCGTGAGCAGCTCCGCCGTGTCGCAGTCCGTCGTGTGCTCCACCTCGGCCAGGGCCTCGCGCACCAGAGCGCGCGCCGCCGGCACCGCCGCGGCGGTGTGCGGCAGGGCGATACGCCAGGAGGCCGATTCGGTGGGGCGTTCGTGCAAGGCGAGTCCGTTCATGGAGCAGGCTGTCCTGCTTTCGACTGTAGGAATGGTACGGGCCCGGCCACCAAAACCGTCGGCGGGCACCGCCCGGGACCTCCGTCCCCGGCACCGGGCTGCCTACCCGGCCGAACGCCCCGTCTCGCACGGCCGCGCCCACTGTTACCGCGCTGTCGCCGACCGGTGACCTGCGTGCGGTGACCCGGCCGGGCGCGTGACACGGTTGTGTCGCCCTCATGACGACAGTCACGAAAAAGTGATAACTTCATGGGACACCGCAACGTGAGGCACCGCCCCCCTAGGAGGCCGCACGTCATGAGTCCCTTCACCGGCTCCGCCGCCCGCACCTCCGACTGGGAGCATCTGCGGGTCCGGCTCGCCGACGGCGTCGCCACCGTCACCCTGGCCCGCCCCGACAAGCTCAACGCACTCACCTTCGGCGCCTACGCCGACCTGCGCGACCTGCTCGCCGAGCTGTCCCGGGAGCGCTCGGTGCGGGCCCTGGTGCTCACCGGCGAGGGGCGCGGCTTCTGCTCCGGCGGCGACGTGGACGAGATCATCGGCGCCACGCTGTCCATGGACACCGCCCAGCTGCTCGACTTCAACCGCATGACCGGCCAGGTGGTACGGGCGATCCGCGAATGCCCCTTCCCGGTGATCGCCGCCGTGCACGGCGTGGCGGCCGGCGCCGGTGCGGTGCTCGCCCTGGCGGCCGACTTCCGGATCGCCGATCCCTCGGCCCGCTTCGCCTTCCTCTTCACCCGCGTCGGCCTGTCCGGCGGCGACATGGGCGCGGCCTACCTCCTGCCCCGCGTCGTCGGCCTCGGCCACGCCACCCGTCTCCTGATGCTCGGCGAACCGGTCCGCGCCCCCGAGGCCGAGCGCATCGGCCTGATCAGCGAACTGACCGAGGAGGGGCGGACCGACGAGCGAGCCCTCGAACTGGCCCGCCACCTGGCCGACGGCCCGGCCCTGGCCTACGCCCAGACGAAGGCCCTGCTGACCGCCGAGCTGGACATGCCCCTGGCCACCTCGATCGAACTGGACGCCTCCACCCAAGCCCTCCTGATGAACGGCGAGGACTACGCGGAGTTCCACGCGGCGTTCACGGAAAAGCGCCCCCCGAAGTGGAGGGGGAGGTAGCAGATGCCAACGTCAGCCGGTCCCACCTCAGGGGCGCGGGGCTCCGTCGATTCGCGGCTCCGCCGCGATGGGGGTCCCCCCGCTCGAGCGAAGCCGAGAGTGGGGGAGCGACCAGCCACAACGGACCCGCACTCGCCGGACGGGACGAGCCACCCCCAACGCATCGCGATCATCGGCGGAGGCCCCGGCGGCCTCTACGCCGCCGCCCTGCTGAAACGCCTCGATCCCGCAAGGCAGATCACCCTCTGGGAACGCAACCCCCCCGACCAGACCTTCGGCTTCGGAGTCGTCCTCTCCGACGAGACCCTGGGCGGCATCGAACACGCCGACCCCGTCGTCTACGCGGCCCTCCAGAAGGACTTCGTCCGCTGGGACGACATCGACATCACCCACCGGGGCACCCGCGAAACCTCCGGAGGACACGGCTTCGCCGCCCTCGGCCGCCGCCGGCTCCTGGAGATCCTGCACGAGCGCTGCCGTTCCCTCGGCGTGGACCTCCGCTTTTGCACCGAGGCACCGCACCCCGACGACCTCTCGGCGAGCCACGACCTGGTCATCGCCGCCGACGGTGTGCACAGCGCCACCCGCGGAACCTACGCCGCCGAGTTCCGCCCCCACGTCACCGCGCACCGCTGCCGGTACATCTGGCTGGCCGCCGACTTCCCCTTCGACGCCTTCCGCTTCGAGATCGCCGAGACCGAGCACGGCGTCATGCAGATGCACGCCTACCCGTATTCGGCGGACGCCTCCACCGTGATCGTCGAGATGCGCGAGGAGGTCTGGCGGGCGGCGGGCTTCGACGAGGCCGACCCGCAGGAGTCGGTCGACCGCTGCGCCAAGATCTTCGCGGACGCGCTCCGCGGCCGCCCCCTGCGCTCCAACAACTCCGCCTGGACGACCTTCCGCACGGTGACCAACGCGCACTGGTCGCACGGCAACGTCGTCCTCCTCGGCGACGCCGCCCACACCGCCCACTTCTCCATCGGCTCCGGCACCAAGCTCGCCGTGGAGGACGCGCTGGCCCTGGCCGCCTGCCTGGAGGAACAGCCGGATGTGCCACAGGCGCTCGCGGCGTACGAGGAGGAGCGCAAGCCCGTCGTCGCCTCCACGCAGCGTGCCGCACGGGCCAGCCTGGAGTGGTTCGAGAACCTGCGGCTCTACCTCGACCAGCCGCCCCGCCAGTTCGCGTTCAACCTGCTCACCCGCAGCCGCCGCGTCACCCACGACAACCTCCGGCTGCGCGACGCCCACTTCACCGAGGCCGTGGAGCGCGAGTTCGGCTGCCCGGCCGGCACGCCCCCGATGTTCACACCGTTCCGGCTGCGCGGGCTGACCCTGCGCAACCGGGTCGTCGTCTCGCCGATGGACATGTACTCGGCGACCGACGGCGTCCCCGGCGACTTCCACCTCGTCCACCTCGGCGCCCGCGCCCTCGGCGGGGCCGGCCTGGTGATGACCGAGATGGTGTGCGTGAGCGAGGAAGGCCGGATCACCCCCGGCTGCGCCGGCCTGTACACCGGCCGGCAGGCCGAGGCGTGGACGCGGATCACCGGCTTCGTGCACGCCCAGGCGCCCGGCACCGCGATCGGCGTCCAGCTCGGGCACGCGGGCCGCAAGGGCTCCACCAGGCTGATGTGGGAGGGCATGGACGAGCCGCTGCCCGACGGCAACTGGCCGCTCGTGGCCGCCTCCCCGCTGCCGTACAAGCCGGACAGCCAGACCCCGCGCCAGCTCTCCCGTGCCCAACTCACCGACATCCGCGAGCAGTTCACGTCCGCCGCCGCGCGGGCCGCGCGGGCCGGCTTCGACCTGCTGGAGCTGCACTGCGCCCACGGCTACCTGCTCTCCGGCTTCCTCTCCCCGCTGACCAACCGGCGCACCGACGCCTACGGCGGCTCGCTGGAGAAACGGCTCAGGTTCCCGCTGGAGGTCTTCGACGCCGTACGCGCGGTGTGGCCGGCCGAGCGGCCGATGACCGTGCGCATCTCGGCCACGGACTGGGCCGAGGGCGGCACCACGGCCGAGGACGCCGTGGAGATCGCCCGCGCCTTCACCGCGCACGGCGCCGACGCGATCGACGTGTCCACCGGTCAGGTGGTCGCCGAGGAGCGGCCGGAGTTCGGCCGGTCGTACCAGACGCCGTTCGCCGACCGCGTCCGGCACGAGCTCGGCGTCCCGGTGATCGCGGTCGGCGCGATCTCCTCCTGGGACGACGTGAACTCGCTGATCCTGGCCGGGCGTACGGACCTGTGCGCGCTGGCCCGGCCGCACCTGTACGACCCGCACTGGACGCTGCACGCCGCCGCCGAGCAGGGGTACACGGGACCCGGAGCCGCCTGGCCCGCGCCCTACCGGGCGGGCAGCAGGCGTCCGCAGACCGGGCGCACGGACGCCCCGAAACCGAGGCTGTCGCTCGACGGGTGAGGGCGGCCGAGGGCGGCCGGGGAGCGGTCGTGCAGCGCCGGTCACAGCCCTTCCACTCGATTCGCACGGTTTTGGAACTGACCTGTTATCGGCGGGTGACTACGTTCTGTCGAGCGAACCGGACCACGGACAGGGATCGAGACTGCGATGAGTGACACCAGGCCGCTGCCCGAGCAGCCGGGATACGGCTACAACCGCCCGTCGGCGCCGGCCCCGGCCCCGGCGCCCCGGCCCGCGCCGGTGTACGAGCCGGCCCCCGCCCGGCAGCGCCGCCCCGACGGCTCGGGCTCCCGTCGTGCGGCTCTCGTCATCCACACGATCGGCGACGTCGCGGCGGCGTTCCTCGGCCTGTGGATCCTGCTGTACATGCTGGAGGCCAACCAGGGCAACGTCTTCGTGCGGTTCGTCGGGGACGTGGCCGACGCGCTCGCCTGGTGGTCGCAGGACATCTTCACGATGGACACCGAGAACCTCCGGGTCCTGCTCAACTACGGCCTGCCCGCGGTGATCTACCTCGCGGTCGGCCACGGCGTCGCGGTCCGGCTGCGGCGCTTCTGAGGCGCCCGGGGTTCAGGGCCCCGGCACAGCCCCCGCGCATCCGGCGAACTCCGCCCCCGCGTCCCGCAGCCGGGCGTGCAGCCCGCGGAACACCTCCGCCGAGCGCACGCCCGGCCAGTCGGCGGGCAGCAGCCGGGCCGGCAGGCCCGGGTCGGTGTAGGGCAGGTGGCGCCAGGAGTCCAGGGCGAGGAGGTAGTCGCGGTAGGCCTCCTCGGGCGGGGTGCCCGTGCGCCGCTCCCAGGCGCGCAGGACCGGGGCGTGGACGTCCAGGAAGTTCTCGTGCTCCTTCGCGATCGCCGAGAGATCCCACCAACGGGTGACGGCCTCGGGGGTCGGGGCGAAGCCGAGGTGGTCACCGCGGAAGAAGTCGACGTACGGGTCGAGGCGCAGCCGGGACAGGGTGTGCCGGGTCTCCTCGTACAGCCGGGCCGGGGCGATCCACACCCCCGGCGCCGCCGTGCCGAAGCCCAGGCCGGCCAGCCGGGAGCGCAGGACGTGCCGCTTCTGCCGTTCCGGCTCGGGCACGGAGAACACCGCGAGCACCCAGCCCTCGTCCTCGGGCGGCGCCGTCGCGTAGATGCGGCGGTCGCCGTCGTCGAGCAACTGGCGTGCCTCGGGCGAGAGTTCGTAGCCGGCCGCGCCCTGTTCGGTGCGGGCGGGCAGGAGCAGGCCGCGGCGTTTGAGCCGGGACACCGAGGAACGCACCGACGGCGCGTCCACCCCGACCGCGGCCAGCAGCCGGATCAGCTCGGCGACGGGCACCGGGCCCGGCACGAAGCGGCCGTACGCGCCGTAGAGCGTGACGATGAGGGACCTGGGGGCGTGCTGCTCGGACACGTTGATCATTTTAAGTCGTCCGCATCACTGCTGGTCACCTTCGCTGCGCAGCCGGAACCGCTGCAACTTCCCGGTGGCCGTACGGGGAAGGGCGTCCAGGAACACGAACGAGCGCGGGCACTTGTACGGAGCCAGCTCCGACTTCAGGAAAGTGCGCAGCGCCTCCGGGTCGCGCCGCGCCCCCGCGCGCAGCACGGTGTACGCCACCACGATCTGGCCGCGCGCCTCGTCGGGCCGGCCGACGACGGCCGTCTCGGCCACGTCCGGGTGGCGCAGCAGCGCGTCCTCCACCTCCGGCCCGGCGATGTTGTACCCGGCTGAGATGATCATGTCGTCGGCGCGTGCCACATAGCGGAAATAGCCGTCGCCGTCGCGGACGTAGGTGTCGCCGGTGATGTTCCAGCCGCCGCGCACGTACTCCCGCTGCCGGGGGTCGGCGAGGTAGCGGCAGCCGATCGGACCGCGCACCGCCAGCAGACCCGGTTCGCCGTCGGGCACGGGGGTGCCGTTCTCGTCCTGGACGCGCGCCTGCCAGCCCGGCACCGGAAGGCCGGTCGTGCCCGGTCTGATCCGCTCTTCGGCGGCGGAGATGAAGATGTGCAGCAGCTCCGTGGCGCCGATGCCGTTGATGATCCGCACGCCGGTGCGCTCGTGCCATTCCTGCCAGGTGGCCGCGGGCAGGTTCTCGCCCGCCGACACGCAGCGCCGCAGGGACGACACGTCGTGCCCGGTGAGGTGGTCGAGCATCGCGCGGTACGCGGTCGGCGCGGTGAACAGGACCGAGACCCGGTGCTCGGCGATCGCGGGCAGCAGCTGCCGCGGACCCGCCTGCTCCAGCAGCAGGGTGCTGGCACCGGCCCGCATCGGGAAGATCACCAGTCCGCCCAGGCCGAAGGTGAAGCCGAGCGGCGGACTCCCGGCGAACACGTCGTCCTCATGGGGGCGCAGCACGTGCCGGGAGAAGGTGTCGGCTATGGCCAGCACGTCCCGGTGGAGGTGCATGCAGCCCTTCGGACGGCCCGTGGTGCCCGAGGTGAAGGCGATCAGGGCGACGTCGTCGGCGGCGGTGTCGATGGCCGGGTACGGCGTCCGCGGCGCGGGCCGGTTCAGCAGGTCCTCGGGGCCGTCACCGCCGTACGTCGTGAGGCGCAGGCCCGGCACCTCGGCCTTCACCAGGTCGTCCACGGAGCGGATGTCGCACAGCGCGTGCCCGACCCGGGCGATCTCGCAGATGGTCGCCAGCTCGTGCGGGCGCTGCTGGGCCAGCACCGTGACCGCGACCGCGCCCGCCTTCAGCACCGCCAGCCAGCAGGCGGCCAGCCAGGGCGTGGTCGGGCCGCGCAGCAGCACCCGGTTGCCGGGGACGACGCCCAGCTCGCCGGTCAGGACGTGCGCGATGCGGTCGACGCGGGCGCCCAGATCGCCGTACGTCCACACGGGGCCGTCCGGGGTGCGGAAGGCCGGGCGGCCCGGGTCGGTGTGGCCGAGGAGTTCGACGGCGCAGTTCAGCCGTTCGGGGTAGTTCAGCTCCGGGAGGTCGAAACACAGCTCGGGCCACTCCTGCGGCGGCGGGAGGTGGTCGCGCGCGAAGGTGTCGACATGGGCCGAGTCGTGCATGGCGATGCCCCCTTGCCGTGACAAGCGTGGAGACGGGCGTCCTGAGAAGCACGGGCGTCCTGGGCTTGACAGGAGCGTATCGTGTTGGTGACGGCAGTCAACTCTGCGCGATAACGTCGGACGGGCGCCCCCAGGGTTCCTGACCGGGAGGGCGGCGCCCCGCCGCACAGGGAGGACCGGCAGTGCTCGCATTCTCACTCGAACCGGAGCAGACCGCCTGGTGTGCCGAGCTGCGCAGGGCGGCCGCCGACCGGTTGCGCCCGCTGGCCGACAAGGGCGAGCCGGGCCGGGTCAACCGCCCGCTCCTCGCCGAACTCGGCCGGCTCGGACTGCTCGCCCGGCTTTTCGGCTCCGGCGCCCTCGACCTGTGCCTGATGCGGGAGTCCCTCGCCCAGGTCTGCACCGAGGCCGAGACCGCCCTCGCGCTCCAGGGCCTGGGCGCCCACCCGGTCCACGCCCACGGCACCCCGGCCCAGCGCGAGCGCTGGCTGCCCGGCGTCGCCGACGGCGGCACGGTGGCCGCGTTCGCGCTGAGCGAGCCGGGCGCCGGATCGGACGCGGCCGCCCTCTCCCTCGCCGCCGAGCCGGACGGCGGCTCCGGCTGGCGCCTCACCGGCGCCAAGTGCTGGATCTCCAACGCCCCCGAGGCCGACTTCTACACCGTCTTCGCCCGCACCACCCCCGGCGCCAAAGCCCGCGGCGTCACCGCCTTCCTGGTCCCCGCCGACCGGCCCGGACTCACCGGCACCGCACTGGAGATGATCTCGCCGCACCCCATCGGCGCCCTCGACTTCGACGCCGTGCCCGTCACCGAGGACGACGTCCTCGGCGAGGTGGACCGGGGCTTCACCGTCGCCATGGCCACCCTCAACCTCTTCCGGCCCAGCGTCGGCGCCTTCGCGGTCGGCATGGCCCAGGCCGCCCTCGACGCCACGCTCGACCACACCCGCGCGCGGGACGCCTTCGGCGGCAAACTCAGCGACCTCCAGGCCGTCTCCCACCAGGTCGCCGAGATGGCACTGCGCACGGAGGCGGCCCGCCTGATGGTCTACGCGGCGGCGTCGGCCTACGACCGGGGCGCCACCGACGTCCCCGGGCGCTCCGCCATGGCCAAGCTGCTCGCCACCGAGACCGCGCAGTACGTCGTCGACACCGCCGTCCAGCTGCACGGCGCCCGCGCCCTGCGCCGCGGCCACCTCCTCGAACACCTCTACCGTGAGGTCCGCGCCCCACGGATCTACGAGGGGGCGAGCGAGGTCCAACGGGGCATCATCGCCAAGGAGTTGTACGCCATGCACCGTGACAGGGAGGCCCGGTGACCACCGAACGCGTCAATCCGCCCGAGCTGTCCCCGCCCACCGGCTTCTCCCACGCCGTCGTCGCGTCCGGCTCCCGCGTGCTGTTCCTGGCCGGCCAGACCGCCCTCGACACCGACGGCAAGATCACCGGCGGCACGCTCCCGGAGCAGTTCGAGAAGGCGCTCGGCAACCTCCTCACCGCCCTCCGCGCGGCCGGCGGCACACCCGCCGACCTCGCCCGCGTGACCGTCTACGCCACCGACGTCGCCGCCTACCGTGACCACGCCCGCCGACTCGGCCGGATCTGGAAGGAGTTGGCCGGCCGGGACTACCCGGCGATGGCGGTCGTGGAGGTCGTACGGCTGTGGGACGAGCAGGCGATGGTGGAACTGGACGGGTTCGCGGTGCTGCCGTAGCCGGGCCGCCGCCGTGCCCCGATGACGGCCGGGGCGCCGCCGCGGCGGGGGAGCCCGCGCCACGGGGCGGGTGGGTCCGTGCTGCCGGGCGGGCGAGTCGGTGCCGCCGGGCGGGCGGGTCCGCGCTACGGAGCGGGCGGGTCCGTGCCGCCGCGGCCCGCGGCTACGCGGCCTGGGGCTACGCGGCCGTCGCGAGGCGTTCGGCCGGGATCCGGTGCGGCGGGACCACGCTGCCGTCGGGGTGCAGTTCCCCGGTGTCGTCGAAGACGATCGACCCGTCGCACAGCAGGGTCCAGCCCTGCTCGGGGTGGGCGGCGACGGAGTGCGGGGCGCTGATGTCCGCCGCGGGGCAGGAGGACTGGTGGGAGCACATGGCGCACCTCCACATCGGATCCGATGGGGGGCCGGCGGAACGGTCACCGTCCGGCCTCATACAGACCATGCCCCCGGCGTGAACTCATCGGAACGCCCTGCGGTGAAGCGTGACAACACGCGGACAACTCGTGGATGGTTCCATGACGCGCCACCGATGGGGTGATGATCACCTCTCGCGGCGACGCCGCCCGGTACCAGTTGAGGCCCCCACCCCATGGAAACCGGGAGGCATCCCTTGTCCGTACGCACCGCGCTCGCCACGGCGCTCGGCGCCACCGCGCTCCTGTGCGCCGTCGCCGCACCGGCCGCCGGCGCCGCACCGGCCACTGCCGCGGCACCGGCCGCCGTCGCCGACTCGTCCGAGAGCGTCTCCATCGACCCGATCGGCCGGATCGGCGCGGACGGCACCGTCACCGTCTCCGGCTCGTACCGCTGCGTCGCCGGCACCGGTCCCGTGTTCGTCAGCACCTCGCTCAGCCAGAGCGACTCCCGCGTGAAGCACGGCATCGGCGGCACGAAGGCCGTGTGCGACGGCGCCGAGCACCCCTTCGCGAACTCGGGCCGGGTCACGTCCGAGTCCCTCAAGGCAGGCGGGGCCCACGTCGAGGCCTCGCTCATGGAGCTGCGCCCCGCGGGCCTCGTCCCGCTGCCGGCCTTCCACGCAGTCCAGGAACGGGACGTCGCCCTCGTCCAGAACTGACATCCGCGCCGAGCGGCCCGGCACCGTGTGGGTGCACCGGGCCGCTCGGCGTATCCGGCACAGGCCGGGAGGGCTGCCGGGTGCGGGGCGCACCGCCGGAGGGGGGCGTCGGGCGCCGTGGAGCACCGCCTCGCCGGACACACAGCGTTACCGCCCATCGGGGTAAAACGGGCAGCCTTTCGAGCCTGCACCCCTCGGTCGCTACGATGTGTGATTAACTTCGGGCGTCTCGTCACCTTGCGTGGCCACCCTCTGGTTCTCGTCTCCCGCCTCCGTCTTCCGGCCGTCCCCTGCCTCCGGCTGCCCGGGCGGTGCCTCCCACGCACCGTCCGGGCCACCCGGACCGCCCCCGCCGCCTCGCCGTTCGACGGTTCGTGCCGCTCGACCTGGGGTCGCGCGAAAAGTCCAAGAACCGCCCCGCCGCGGTGCATTGACGCACCGACAGGCTCTGACAACGATGTCACGCATTGCCGTCCACCGGATCGACGAGGGAGAGCGATGCGCCTGCGCCCGTACCCGCGCCTGCCCAGACCCACCCGACTGACTCGCATACTGTCCGCCGTCGTCTGTGCCGCCGTCATCGCCGGCGGCACCCAGGCGACGGTCGCCTCCGCCTCTCCGGCGGCAGGAACGCCGGGGTTCCCCGACGACCCGACGGCCTATGTGAACACCTCGATCGGCAACAACGGATCGGGTACGACGTTCCCGGGCGCCGCCCTGCCGTTCGGAATGGTGCAGAACAGCCCCGACACCCGGCTCAACTCCTACGCGTCGTACGACTACGCGGACTCCAGGATCCTCGGCTTCAGCCAGACCCACCTGTCCGGCGTCGGCTGCCAGACCAACGGGAACGTCCGCCTGATGCCGGTGACCGGCGGTTTCCCCGGCACACAGCCTGCGCAGCAGGCCGCAGGCTTCCGGCACGCCGACGAGCACGCCGAACCCGGTTACTACAAGGTCGGGCTGGACAGCGGGGTGACCGCGGAGCTGACCGCGACCGAGCGGACCGGCTGGCACCGCTACACCTTCCCGGCCGGTGCCGCGCAGGACACGGTGGTCGTCAACGTCGGCTCCAGCAACGGCTACACGTACGGCGGCCAGGTGGACGTCGTCGGCGACGACACCGTCGAGGGCTGGATCACCGGCGGCAACTTCTGCTGGGAGACCGGCAAGGAGCGGTACAAGATCTTCTTCAGTGCCAGGTTCGACCGGCCGTTCCGCTCCTTCGGCACGTGGGCGGACGGCGGCCAGGTCAGCACCGGCCGCAGGTCGGCGGCGATCAGCGGCACCTCCTCGGACGGCTCACGGGCCGACGGCGGCGCCATGCTCGGCTTCGGCGCGGGCGGCGGCCGGGTCGGCGCGACCGTGGGCGTCTCCTACACCTCCGTCGACGGCGCCCGGCTGAACCGGCGTACCGAAAGCGCGGACCAGAGCTTCGACACCGTCCGGGCCGCCGCCCACCGGACCTGGAAGCGGCAGCTCCGGCGGCTCCAGGTCGCCGGCGGCGGCGACGCCGACCGGCGCACCTTCTACTCGGCCCTCTACCGCGCCACGCTCCACCCGTCCGTCGGTTCCGACGTCGACGGCCGGTACATGGGCTTCGACAAGACCGTGCACCACAGCGACCGGCCCTACTACCAGATGTTCTCCCTCTGGGACACCTACCGGGCCCAGAACCAGCTGGTCGCGCTGCTGGAACCGCGCCGCGCCACCGACATCGCGAAGTCGCTGCTGCGCGTCTACCAGGACGGCGGCTGGGTCCCGCGCTGGGGGCTCGGTCCGAGCGAGACGAACGTGATGAGCGGGGAGGGCCCGACACCGTTCATCACCTCCCTGTACGCGCGCGGGCTGCTCGACCGGCCGACCGCGAAGGCCCTGTTCGACGCGCTGTGGAAGAACGTCACCGAGGTGCCCGCCGACCAGTCGGTCTTCCGTGGCCGCGACGGCAACCCCACGTATCTGAGCAACGGCTGGATCGGCTACCAGGACAAGGGCGGCTACCGCTGGGGCGACTCCCGGCAGGCCGGCTCCGCGACGCTGGAGTACGCGCTGGCCGACTGCGGTCTGGCCACGATGGCCGACGGCCTCGGTGAGACGGCGAAGGCACGGGTGCTGCACGCGCGGTGCGGGAACTTCGCCGACGAGTGGGACGACGGGGTCGGTTCGAAGGGCTTCGACGGCTTTCCGCGCGCCCGCACCCCGGAGGGCACCTGGGTGGGCAGCGCCGACCCGACCGAGAGCACCGGCTTCCACGAGGGCACCCCGTGGCAGTACCAGTGGCTGGCCCAGCAGGACGCCCCCGGCCTGTTCGCGCTGATGGGCGGGAAGGCCAAGGCGGAGCAGCGGCTCGACACCTTCTTCGACATGCCGGGCGTCCTGAGCGACCACACCCAAGTGGCCAGGAAATCATGGGTGGTCGGCGCCTACGACTACCACAACAACTTCGCCTACAACCCGAACAACGAGCCCGACCTGCACGCCCCGTGGATGTACGCGTGGACCGACCAGCCGTGGAAGACCTCCGCGGTGCTGCGCGCGGCCCAGCCGCTGTTCACCGACGACGCCTACGGCATGCCCGGCAACGACGACCTCGGCACCCTCTCCTCCTGGCTGGTCTGGTCCATGATCGGCATGTACGAGGTGATGCCCGGCTCCGCCGAGTACGTGATGACCGCGCCGATGTTCGAGCGGGTCCGCATCCAGCCGCAGGGCGGACGGCCCGTCGACATCACCGCGCCCGGCGCCGACCGCTCGAAGCTCCAGTACGTGTCCTCGGTCCGCGTGGGCGGCGCCGACCGGACCGAGTCGTGGATCAGCCACGCCGATCTGCTCCGCGCCGGCACCATCGACTTCGGCCTCACCACGGACCCGGCGAGCACCGACTGGGGCCGGGGCAGCGGCGACCAGCCGCCCCGGCACGGCAGCACGGACCCCGGTGTCCGGCCCTTCACCACGCTCCCCGACGACAGCCCCGCACTCCTCGCACCGGGCAGCAGCATCGAGGCGCGGGTGGGAGCCGCCGACCTCTCCGACTCCCCGGCCGAGGTCGCCTTCACCGCCGTCACCCCCTCCGGCGTGAGCGTGTCACCGGCCTCGGGCCGGCTGACGGTCGCCGCGGGCGCCCGTGCCACCACCCCGGTGACCGTGACCGCCGACGACTCCGCGAAGCCCGGCCCGCGCACCGTCGAGTTCCGGATGACCGACACGGCGACCGGCCGGTCCCTCGGCAGCACGATGATCGCGCTCAAGGTCACCTCCCTGTCCTACGGCAGACCGGCCACGCAGAAGACCACCGCCTGGGGCGGCGTGGCCTCGCGCGCCGTCGACGGCGTCACCGACGGCAACTTCACCGTCGGCTCGGTCACCCACACCGCCGAGGACGGCTCCGCGGAGCCCTGGTGGCAGGTCGACCTCGGCGCGTCGAAGTCCCTGTCCGACGTCGTGCTGTGGAACCGCACGGACTGCTGCTCGGAACGCCTGAGCGACTACTACGTCCTCGTCTCCGACACCCCGTTCACCAGCGACTCCCTGGCCACGACGCTCGCCCGGCCGGACGTGAGCGCCGTCCACCGCACCGACACCGCCGCCGGCCCGACGACCGTCCCGGTGAACGCCACGGGCCGCTACGTGCGGATCCAGCTCGCCGGCACGGCACCCCTGTCCCTTGCCGAGGTCGAGGTGCTGCCGTCATGACGGCCCGCGGCCGGTGAGGAGAAGGGACCGCATGCCCGTGTCACGACGCCCGCTGACCGGAGTACCCGCGCTGACCGTGTGCGCCACGGTGACCTCCGTCGGCGGCGCACGGGCCACGGCCGCCGCCACCCGACCCGTGATGACCCCGTCGACGGCTTCGCCCGCCTCGACCCGTACCTGCGCCGGCCCGGCCATGCCCCCGGCCTCCACCAGCCCGTCCACACAAAGGAGTTGAACCGGCCCCAGCGAAGACCCACGGCCGCGAGGACCCCCCACCGCACGTCCTTTCCGACCGCACTACGAGCGTCCGCACCACGAGCGTCGCTCGTCTGGAGGCAGCATGTCCCGCTCCGTCAGAGTCCTCGCCGCCCTGCTGGCGGCACTGTCCCTGACCACGGCCCCCGCGGCCTTCGGCGCCCCGGGCGCCGGCGGCCGGCCCGCCGCCGCGGGGGAGCAGGAGGCCGGGGCACTGCCCCCGGTCTCCCCGACGCCTCAGCACATCACCCGGGTCGGCCAGGACCTGGTGCTGCCCGACACCGCCGAGGTCGTCGTCGGTGACGACACCGACGCCGCCGCCCGCGCCCTGCTCGTCCGCACCCTGCGCTCCCACGGAGTCCAGCGCGCCGACGTCACCGGGCACCCCTCGGGGCACGCGCCGCTGACCCTGCTCCTCGGACCCGCCGGCCGCCCGGACGTGGCCCGGGCCCTTTCGGGCACCGAGGTCCCCGACCACAGCGAGGGGTACGCGCTGCGGGTGCGCCGGGGGACCGGGGCCGCGCACGGCACGGTGGCCCTCGGCGGCACCGACGCCACCGGCCAGTTCTACGCCGTACAGACCCTGCGCCAACTGATCGTCGGCACTGACGGGGACGGGGACGGGGGCGACGGGGCGCGGATCGCCGGCGCCGGCGTCTCCGACCACCCGTCGATGCCGCTGCGCGGCACCATCGAGGGCTTCTACGGGCCGCCGTGGACCACGGCGGAGCGCCTGGACCAGATGGACTTCCTCGGCGACACGAAGTCCAACACGTACGTCTACGCGCCGAAGGACGACCCGTACCACCGCGACCGATGGCGCGAGCCCTACCCCGCGGACAAGCTCTCCGAACTGCGCACCCTGGTCGAGCGCGCCCGCGCCAACCATGTGCGCTTCACCTTCGCCGTCTCGCCCGGTGCCTCCATCTGCTACTCCGACCCGGCCGACGTCAAGGCGCTCACCGACAAGCTGAAGGCCATGTACGACGTCGGCGTACGCTCCTTCTCCATCCCGCTGGACGACATCAGCTACACGCGCTGGAACTGCGCCGCGGACCAGCAGAAGTTCGGCGCCCCGGGCCGCGGCCCCGCAGCCCGCGCCCAGGTGGGCCTGCTCAACACCGTGCAGCACGACGCCGTCGCCGCCTGGCCGGGGACCAACCCGCTGCAGATGGTCCCCACCGAGTACGGCGACCTGACCGACACCGCCTACAAGCAGACCCTCCGCGGGACGCTCGACCCCGCTGTGCAGGTGATGTGGACCGGCACCGACGTCGTCCCCCGGGAGATCACGAACGCCCAGGCGTCCAAGGCCGCCGAACTCTTCGGCCGCAAGGTCTTCGTGTGGGACAACTACCCGGTCAACGACTTCGCCCGGACCGCGGGCCGGCTGCTGCTGGCGCCCTACGACAAGCGTGAGCCCGGTCTGTCCGACCACGTCAGCGGCATCGTCTCCAACCCGATGAACCAGGAGGCCGCCAGCAAGCTCGCCGTCTTCACGATGTCGGACTTCTCCTGGAACGACCGCGGCTACGACCGGGACCGCTCCGGACGCCAGGCCGCCCTGTACCTCGCCGGCGGCGACCCCGCGACCGCCGACGCGATCCAGGTGTTCGTCGACCTCAACCACATGGCCCCGACCTTCGGCTCCGAGCCGTGGCAGCCCCAGGCGCCGGTGTTCGGCGCCGAACTGGACCGGTTCTGGCGGGACTACGCGACCGACCCGCACCAGGCCGTCCGGGACCTCCGCCCGTCCGTGCGCACCGTCACCGGGGCACCGGCCCGCATCCGCTCCGGCGTGACCGACCGGCTGTTCCTCTCCGACGCCGCACGCTGGCTGGACGCCACGCAGCTGTGGGGCCGGGCGATGGAGCACGGACTGGACGCCCTCGCCGCGATCGACGCGGGCGACGCGCCCGAAGCGGCCAGGGAGCGCGCGGCCATGGACGACCGCGCGGCGGACGCGACCGCGATCACGGTCGACCCGGCCGAGCACCACCAGCACGGCCAGGTGAAGATCGGCGACCCGTACATCGAGGACTTCGTCGCCCGTGTGCGCGACCTCCACGACGAGTCGATGGGCCTGCCGCCCCTGCGCGAACTCGCGCACGGCAAGACGGCCACCCAGAGCTCCGACTACAACTGGGGAGGTGCCTTCCCCTTCTCCGCCGACAAGTCCGTCGACGGCGACCGCTACGACTTCTCCACCACCAGCGGCAAGGAGGCACAGCCCTGGTGGCAGGTCGACCTGGGAGCCGGCGCCGACCTGGAGCAGATCAGGATCTACAACCGCACCGACTGCTGCGCCGACCGCCTCAAGGACTACTACGTCCTCGTCTCCGACCAGCCCTTCACCGGCACCCTCGCCGACCAGCTCGCCGACCCGGACGTCTGGGCCCACCACGAGACCGCCCAGGCCGCCGGCCCCACCACCATCGACACGACGGCCAAGGGCCGCTACGTGCGGGTCTGGCTCGCGAGCACGTCGCCCGTGGAACTCAACATGGCCGAGGTGGAGGTCCTCGGCCGCGCGGAGAAGGCGTGACATCCCGCACGCGGCCGAAGGGCCCGTGGGTCAGATGTCCCGGAAGAGACCAGGAACCCCCGCACCCTGCTGTGACGGATCGCGGCGGAGCGCGGGGGTGTGTAGATGGTCTTTCGGCTGTTTCACCGCTGGTCACGGCCGGGTCCACCCACCGATGCGGGTGAGGGACAATCCGGCACGCTCAGTGTGCCCCTGCCGCGGCGGCCGCATTCCTCAGGGCGAGGAGGAGCCCGTCCAGCGCCGAATGGCCTACCGACGCCTCGCGAACCGCCGCATCGATGGACCGGACCGGCTCGGGATTGCGCACCTTCCGCACTACGACACCAGGATGATGACTGACCAGACCCGTGTCCGGGATCAGACTCACGCCCAGCCCCGCGGCGACGAACCCTTGCGCGGTGACGTAGTCCCCGCTCTCCACGGCAAAGGCCGGGCTGAACCCGGCGGCCGCGCAGGCGTTCATCACCGTGTCTCGGCATGTGCCGGGCGGCTCGCTGCCCACCCATGACTCGTCGGCGAGGTCACCGAGATCGATGCTCCGCTTCGACGCGAACCTGTGCCCCTTCGACAGGACAAGGCGGTACGGGTCGTCGAGCAGGTGCACCAGGCGCACACGGTCGTACCGCGGTCCCTCCGCCGTGACCACGACAGCCAGGTCGGCGCGCCCCTCCGCCACCTCCAGCAGCGGATCGTCAGGATCGGTCATCTTCAGATCTATGCACACGTCGGGGTACTGCTCACCGAAATCCGCGACCGCGGGCGCCACCACCGTGGAGCCGATCGTGGCGAAGTAGAGAATCGACAGCCGGCCTGTCCGTCCCTCCCTCAGGTCGGCCAGTGCCGTCTCCGCTGCGGCGATCTGGCTGCTGATGACGGCGGCGTCATCGTGCACGATGCGGCCGACCACTGTTTCGCGCTGGTGGACTGGTGGCAGGGGGAGAACGAGATTCACCAGCGGCCGTTCTCGGCGCCCCTGGAGCAGCCGCATGCGCTGCGGCCGCATCCGGGCGAGGCCATCGGCTGCGTCTGGGAACTGGCTGTCACCGATTTCGAGCGGCGGGCATGGCTGCGCCACGTCCTCGACAATCCTGAAGGCCCAGACACGGACGCCTATCTCAACGCTCACTTCGCTGGACGGGTCTGACGGTGAAGAGGATGCTGAAACGCCTGGCGGCAGTCGAGGCGAGTCGGGGCACTTTGGAGACCGTGATGACCTCGGCGCTGACGCGGGCGCGCACAGGGTGAGATCTCGGGTGACAGGGATCTCGCGGTGCTGGTCCCTCTTGCCGCCGCCCACTCACATCACCTGTCGAGCGGTTACGCCTTCGCTCTACGCGTCGCCGCAGTCGCCCTGCTCGTCACCCCCTGTTCTCGGTGCTTTCTCGCCGCACCGAGTAACCGAAGGAGAATGCGGAATGACCGCACGTTTCGCCGGCAAGGTGACCCTCGTCACCGGCGGAGGTTCCGGCATCGGCCGTGCCACCGCGCTTGCCTTCGCCCGGGAAGGCGCGACCGTGGTAGTCGCCGGGCGCAGCATCGACCCGCTCGAGCAGACAGTGAAACTGATCAAGGACGAAGGCGGCGAGGCCGGCGCCGTGACTGCTGACGTCACTTCCTCCCAGGACATCGCCCGGCTTGTCGCGACCGCCGTGGAGCTCCACGGCGGTCTGCACATCGCGATCAACAACGCAGGAGTTCTCGAGGCCGGGCCGCTTGCGGACATGGACGAGGCGCTCTGGGACCGCCAGTTGGCCGTGAACCTGACCGGCGTCTTCCTCAGCATGAAACACGAAATCGCCCACATGCGCGGCCGTGGTGGCGGCGTGATCGTCAACACCGCCTCCAACCTGGGTGCGCACATGCGGCTGCCGTTCCTCGGCGCGTACGCGGCCTCCAAGGCGGCGGTGAGCGCGCTGAGCCGGGCGGCCGCAAAGGAGTACATCGGGGAGGGCATCCGCATCAACGCGTTCAGCCCGGGGCCTATCGCAACACCCATGTCTCTGCTGCCGGGCGAGACCGAGGACGACCGCACCGAACGAATGAAGGGCATGCTGCCGATCGGCAGGGTCGGAACACTCGACGAAGCGGCCTCCGCCGTGCTCTGGCTCGCATCACCCGAGGCGGGCTTCGCCGTCGGCCACGACCTGGTCTTCGACGGGGGTGCGACCGCTTGATGCGCAGGCGGAGGTGACCCAAGGAGCCGCCCACCCGGTGGCCGTACACGAGATTCCGGGTGGGCGGCAAACGAAGGCAGGTCGGGCGATGGCCGACGCCGCGCAGGCGTCTGGGCCGTACGTCGCGGCGCGACCGCCTCCAAGGGCTCGCCGTTCAGCCTCCTCCACTGCGATGACACGTTCCCGAACTCCCGACCAGTGCACGCGCGTGTTCACGGCTCTCCTATCGACGGCGAGCACGGACGTTAGTCGGTGCCGCCGACATCCGACCTCCGTCTGGGCTGTGTTCGCGGCAGTTCGTCTCTACCGGGAACCTGCCGGACGGCGTTGTCACCCTCTCCCCTCTGCGTCCGGGGCAACGTCAGCGCGATGCCGTTTGGCAGTTGGCGCGTCCGTATGAGCCGTAGGCGGTGGCCTGCTGGACCACTGTGCCGTGCAGGCTGACGGAGCAGGTGGCGTTGCCGCCTTCCTTGCCCAGGACGACGGAGACGACTACCGGGGCGCCGACGGTCAGGTCGGTATCGCCGTGCCAGGGCAGGTGGGCGTTGACGGTGTGCAGTCTTCCGTCGGGTCCGGCGTAGCTGATCCGGGCGGTGCCGTGGCCGGTGATCTGGTAGGACGCGGGGACGGTGGGGCTGTGGCGCCTGGCGTCCGCGTCGTTCTTGGCGTTCCCGTTGTGGGCGGCGAACAGGGCGCCGACGGTGGCGAGGGCGGCACACAGGAGGGCGGCGCCGAATGCGAGAGGGCGGGCGCGGCGCCGGGTGGCGGAAGCTGCTGCGGTTTCCTTGTTTTCGCGGGTTTCGGGTCCTGCTGTTGTGTGGATTTCCATCGCCGACTTCCATTGCACGGATGGGCGTGAACGCCTGGCTTCGAGTTCTTCGGAGTGTGCCCGTCGATTAGAGCCAGGGCGACTGAAAGGCGCAAGTGCCGGACCGGAAAGTCCCTTTCGTGTCTGCGGCTCACCATGTCTGAGCCAGCTTATCCCTGAAGTGCAGATAAATAGCTGTCTCGACTCGGTAATGCGTCGACCGTAAAGGTCAAGTCGATCCCAAGGTTGTGTGTAACCTGTGGCTGAATCTGAGCCCATGAAACGGGTGAACCAGATGATTCGGCTGGCCGGATGGATGGTTCGTCCTGTTTTTCCTCGAATGGTGCTCCCGCTAGACCTTGCCGCGATCTTCGTGTCACAGTCCCGCCGTTGATTCGGTGTCCCCCAGCACTGGTCGCATCAACGGCTATGGAACTGCCATGGCCGTTTTTGTGCGGGCGCGTCTATGTACGTGGTTTACGGTGCTGCGGTTCAGTCTGTCCTGCTCGCCGGCAACAGCCTCGAGAAAGAGGGGGCATGCCGGAATGGTCATTTCGACCTGTCTCGGGATGTTCGCGCTCCGAAAATCACGCGCAGGCGCGGTCGCTCGTGCTGTTTGTCGAGCATGCGTGACAAGGAGTTGTGAGTGGCGAGACGAAGTCGGATTGCCGTATCCCTGGTGGCCGGTGCGTTGCTGGGTTCTGTCCTACAGACCCCGGCGTTCGCGTCCGCGCCGTCGTCGGGCGACGGCGGTCCCGGAATCATCGACACGGTCAAGGGCTGGTTCGGTGGCGGGCATTCCGCGCCGAAGCCGCCGGTCGGGCCGAAGGGCGCGATAGCCGACCGGCAGAAGCTGCCGCCGGGCAAGAAGGCGCCGGCGGCGCATCGGGTGCGGGAGCTGACGTCCAAGCGCACCTCGTCGGCGCGGTACTGGAAGCTGTCGGACGGCACCACGCAGGCTGAGGTCTCCGCGGTCCCGCTGTCGTATCGTTCGGCACACGGCTGGAAGGCGATCGACACGAAGGTCGCTGCGAGTGGCCGGGCCGGTTACAAGTACGCCAACACTGCCAACCTGGCCCGCGCCTACTTCGGTTCCCGAAGCGGGAGCCTACTGCGTTTCGAGGCAGACGGGAACACCGTCACTCTGGGCCTGGCCGGTGCGGACAAGGCCGTCTCCCCGGTGGCCAAGGGCGACACCGTCACGTACCCCGGCCTGGCCGGCGGTGCCGATGTCGACTACCGGGTCGGGCGCGGTGAGGTGAAGGAGAACATCGTCCTGAACCGGGCCCCGAGCAGCCCGCCCTCGTTCACCTTCACCCTCAAGACCGGCGGGCTGACTCCCCGGCAGTTGAAGGATGGCTCGATCGGGCTGTACGGCGGCACCGAGTCGGGCCGGCCGTTGATGGTGATCCCGGCGGCGGTGATGTTCCAGGCGCCGGCGCACAGCGACGGCCCGGTGGCGGATCTGACGCACGGCCGGGTCGGGCAGAAGCTGACCCGTCACGGATCGTCCTGGCGGATCACGCTGACGCCTGACGCCAGGTGGCTGGGAGCGAAGGGCCGCCGTTTCCCGGTGACCGTGGACCCGACGGTCATGATCTCGCCGACCCCGTCGACGTCGCAGGACGTGATGGTGGACTCCACGCAGCCGACGACGAACCTGAATGGCACGTGGCAGCTGGGTGTGGGCACGACGGCGACCGGCAAGCTGCGGTCGCTGCTGAAGTTCCCGCTGACGGGCATCCCTGCGAACACGAAGATCACCTCGGCACAGCTGGGCGTGTACTACAACCAGGTCCACACCTCCAACACCAACAGCGTGGAGATCGAGGCGCACCGGGCAACGAGTGCGTGGGACGCCACGACGGCGACGTGGAACGGCACCAGCGGCCTGTCGGGTGAACTGTCCGGTACCACGGTGCAGTTGGACGACGGTGACCCGGGGACGGCGGCGCACGGCTCGTGGCCGTACTCGACCAACTCCGCGTACACGCAGTACGCGGTCAACGGCGACTACGCCTACAACAAGGACACGGTGGCCGGGGACACCTACACCTGGCAGCCGACCGTTCCGGCGGCTGGTTCGTACCGGGTGGACGTGCACTCGATCCCTGCGAGCGACCGGGCGACGAACGCGCCGTACACGGTGACGTACAACGGCGGCACCTACAACGGCACCGTCGACCAGTCCGCGGGGACCGGCGGGGTGTGGCGGTCGCTGAACAACGGCACAGCGCTGCCGTTCTCGGCCGGCACGGCGGGCAAGATCGTGCTCGGTGACGGGCCGGCGTCCACGACGACCTCGGTGATCGCGGACGCGGTACGGCTGGTCGAGCCGGGGACGACGCTGACGAAGGCGGCCGGCTCCTACGACCAGTGGCACAACTTCGCGGTGACCGACACCGTGCAGAAGTGGGTCAACGGGACGGCGAACAACGGGTTCGTGCTGCAGGCCGCCGACGAGTCGACGCTGGGCCAGGGCGGCCCGCTGTACGAGGCCAGTGAGTTCGGCTACGGCGGTGAGACCGCTACCTACCCGAAGCTGACCGTCGTCTACGGCACCCCCGGCGTCGCGGTGAAGCCGCCGACCGTCATCCATGCGACGGGTGCGGAGCTGTCCTGGCCGGCGTACACCAACACCACCGGGGACGCGGCGAACGACCTGGCCGAGTACCAGGTCCACCGCAGCGTCTTCCAGGGTTTCACCCCGACCTCGGCGACGCTGGTGGCGCCGGTCGCGGCCGGGACCACGTCCTTCACCGACACCACCGCGGTACCCACGGCCGCCGATGCCACGGACCCCTTCCACGCGGTCTACTACGAGGTCGCGGTCAAGACCAAGGGCGGCCAGGTCATCGGCGGTCCGGTGCAGCTGGCGGAGCTGCCGAAAGCCGGACAGACCACGCAGGTCATCCAGGCCGGGACGGGCTACGCCGACACCACGCTGTCCTCCGCCGAGCCGACCACCGCGCACGACACGATCGCTTCGGACGGTGTGAACCAGAAGTGGCTGGAGGTGGGCAACAATTCGGCCACGTACGGCAAGACCCGGGCCGTGCTGAAGTTCCCGACAAGTTCGCTGCCGTCGACGGCGCGGGTGATCAGCGCGCAGTTCCAGGCGTGGTCGACGATCACCACCAACAGCGGCGGCGGCCAGGCGACATACGAACTGCACGCCCTCAACCGGGACTTCGACGAGGCGACCGCCACCTGGAACAACGCCACCTCCACGACCGCGTGGACCACGGCGGGAGGTGACTACTCCGGAACGGTCTCGGACACGGTCGCGAACGTCACCAATGACCCGGTGCGGCACTGGTGGGACGCCACCTCGCTCACCCAGGGATGGATCACCACGCCCACGTCGAACCACGGCGTGCTGCTGAAGGTCGCCAACGAGTCGACGACCTCCGGCCCGCAGGAGCGCAGCGTCTTCGTCTCCTCCGAGACGTCCGAGGCGCAGCTGCGGCCGCAGCTGGATGTCACCTATGTGGACGCGACGACGGATTCGACGTACTACGCGCCCACGACACCCGCCCGGATGACGCCGGGCACTACCTACAACGTCGACGTCTCGCTGACGAACACGACGAATACCACGTGGACGGCGGCTGGTGAGGCGCTGTCCTACCGGTGGACGCTGGCGGATGGCACCGATGTCACGAACGGCGGCAACCAGATCCAGACCGCGCTGCCGCAGGACATCTCACCCGGCGAGACCGTCCTGGTCCACGCCCAGGTCAAGGCACCCACCAACGCCGACTCCGGCCAGCCGACGAACAAGCGGACCGCGTACGCGCTGACCTGGGACGCCTACAACAAGACCAATTCCACCTGGAATTCGGCGACCGGCGGCGTGGCCGGTCTGACGCAGGCCGAGACCGTCGAGGACCCGACCTCCGACACGATCGGGTTGGAGAAGTTCTACTCCTACGCGGGCAAGAACACCGGTGCCGGTTCGACGGTGATGGACAACCTGGCGTCGGGCAATGCGGTGTGGTCGTACAACGCGTTCACCAATCCGGGCCGGGGTCTTGGAACGTTCGGCCGGTTCTCCTACAACTCGCTGGACACCTCCGACACGGTGATGGGCCCGGGCTGGTCCGCGCAGGCATCCGCACCGATCCGGCTGGGTGCCGCGCTGGACTTCCACCCCAACCCCAACCCGACCGAGGTCACCCTGACCGACGGTGACGGCACCGCGTCGGTGTTCACCAAGCAGGCCGATGGCACGTTCAAGGCGCCGGCGGGGGTGCACTACCTGCTGGCGATGAAGGGCGGGGTGTCCTGCACGCCGGACAAGGACGACACCCCGGACGCGTGGTCGATGACCAAGCCGGACGGGACCCGGTTCTTCTACGACTGCGAGGGCTACCCGTCCTCGATCGTGGACAAGAACGGCAACACCGAGACGTTCACCTACGCGGTCCGCAAGTCGAACAACGCACCGCGCAAGTTCCTGCAGTACATCACCGACCCGACCGGCCGGCAGACCCTCACCCTCACCTACTACAACAAGGGTGACGCCTACCAGTACGTGGATGACACGGGCACGGTCCAGTCGGGTACGAACCTGACCAACCCGAAGATCATCGATCATGTCGCGTCGATGACGGCTCTGGGTGACGGCACCAACCCGGCGCGGAAGGTCACGTTCCTGTACACCACGCAGGGACTGATGGCGCAGCTCACCGATGGTGCCGGCTCGTCGCAGCCGAAGGTGTTCGGTTTCACCTACGACGCCACGCAGGGTACGAAGAACGTCAAGCTCGTCAAGATCACCGACCCGCGCGGGCATGCCACGCAACTCGCGTACTACGCGCCGCAGACCGGTGACGACCCGAAGTACCACTGGTGGGCCAAGACCATCACCGACCGGCTGACGAACCAGACGGGCTTCGCGTATGCGGCCGACACGGGCACGCCTGCGTTCACCGACACCACGGTCACCGATGCCCAGTCACACGCCACCACGTATGTGACGGACGACTTCGCGCGGCTGGTGCAGACCACCAACGCCAAGAACCAGGTCACCAAACTGTCCTGGGACGCGGACAACAACGTCACCCAGCTGATCGAGGACAACGGCGCCACCAGCAAGTGGACGTATGACCCGAAGACCGGCTATCCGCTGACGTCGCAGGACGCGGAAGCGGTCAAGAACGGCTGGCCGGCCACGGTCTACACGTATCAGACCCGCGTGAACGGCTACAGCGCCGACCTGTACACCAAGACCTCGCCTGAGGGCCGCAAGTGGCAGTTCGGCTACGACACCTTCGGCAACCTCACCTCCGTCACCGACCCCAAGGGCGTCTCCACCCCCACCGCCGGGGACTACACCACTACCTACGCCTACGACTCCTACGGCCAGCTGACGACCCTTACGGACGCCAACCAGCACACCACCACCTACAGCTCGTTCGAAGCGAACGGCTACCCGCAGACCACCACCGGCCCGGCCCCGTACAACAAGCCGGTCACGACCGCCTACGACCCGCTCGGGCAGGTCACCTCGGTGACCGACCAGCTCGGCCACACCACGACGCAAACGTATGACGTGTACGGCCGGCCGCTGGTGAAGAAGGTGCCCAAGGACCAGGCGGGCGGCGTGTACATCACCACGCCGGCGCCGGTGTACGACACCAACGACAACGTCACCCAGGCCACCGCTCCCAACGGGGCCGTCTCCACCGCCGTCTACGACAACGCCGACGAGGTCACTGCGGCGACCGCGCCGAAGGACCACACCACCGACCCCGACCGCACCACCAGCTACACCTACGACAACATGGGTGAGCTGAAGACCATCACCGAGCCCAAGGGCACCCTGACCACGTCCGATCCGACGGACTACGTCACCACCAACACCTACGACTCCATCGGTGAACTGACCGACACCGTCAACGCCAAGGGCGACAAGCTGTCGTACCAGTACGACGACGTCGGGAACGCCACCACGGTCATCGACCCGGTCAAGAACGCCACCGCCGACGCCACCGACTACACAAGCAAGACTGCCTTCGACTTCGACCACCGCCCGTACCAGGTCACCGACGCGGCCGGAAAGGTCACCAAGGCCGGCTACGACAAGGACGGCCTGAAGACGACGTCCACGGACGCCGACAACAACACCACCACGACCTCGTACGACGAGCGGGGCAAGGTCTCCCAGGTCCAGGCCCCCTACCAGGGCAGCGCCGGCGCGCCGACGTACCGGACGACGAAGTACGAGTACGACCAGGTCGGCAACACCACCAAGGTCTACTCACCGCGCGCCACGGCCGCGGGCAGCACCACCGCGTTCATCTCCCAGACCGTCTACGACGAGCTGAACCGCCCGAAGGAGACGATCCAGCCGTACGACCCCAACGACGCCAAGTACAACCACCCGGTCTCCTCGTACACGTACTACGACGACGCCGGGCGGGTGACCAAGACCTCCGCGCCACCGTCGAACGGACAGAGCGTCCGCAACGACACCACCTACAGCTACTACGACGACGGCCAGGTCCACACCTCGACCGACCCGTGGGACATCACCACCTCCTACGACTACAACGAACTGGGCCAGCAGACGTCGCGGACGCTGACGTCGGCCGGTGGGTCGTCGTCGCGGACGATGGGCTGGTCGTACTACCCCGACGGGGCGCTGGCCTCGCGCAGTGACGACGGTGTGCCGGTCGGCCTGCAGGTGGTGCTGGTCGACAACTCCGACACCCAGAACACCACCACGACCGGCACCTGGGCCACCGCGTCCACGGGCACGGACCATCAGGGGTACGACTACCGCACCCACGCCGCAGGCAGCGGTACGGATGCCTTCAACTGGCAGCTGAACATCCCCCAGGACGGCACCTACACCGTCTACGCCAAGTACCCGCAGGTCACCGGTGCGGCAACGGCGGCCGCGTACACGGTCACCCATGACGGCACCAACACCGCCAAGACCGTCAACCAGACCACCGGCGCGGGCACGTGGGTGTCCCTGGGCGCCTACAGCTTCACCCAGGGCGGCACCTCATCGGTCTCCCTCGCCCAGAACACCGGCGGCACCGTGTCCGCGGACGCGGTCAAACTGGTCCGCGACAACAGCGCGGACACCGACAACGAGAAGCACACCTTCACCTACAGCCACGACCCCAACGGCAACCTCACCACCATCGGCGACACCTCGCCGGGCACGGCCGTCGACACCTACACGATCGACTACACCGGCCTGAACCAGGTCGCCAAGGTCACCGAGTCGGCGTCGGGCACGGAGAAGACCCACACCTCCAACACCTACGACCCCGACGGCCAGCCGGCCACCGTCGACCATCCCGGCCAGTACTCCGCCTACACCTACGACCTGCGTGAACTCGTACAGAACGTCAAGGTCGGCACCTCCGCAACCGACCCGTCACCCAAGACCACCAGCTACACCTACACCCCCCGCGGCCAGCAACTACGCCAGACCAAGGGCAACAACAACACCGTCGACTACACCTACTGGCCCTCCGGCGAACCACACACCCAGACCGAGAAAACCGCCGGCAACACCCTGGTCGACGACCACACCCTGACCTGGGACCCCAACGGCAACAAAGCCGAAGACATCGCCAGCAAGCAGAACGCCGACAACCACAGCGCATACCTGAACTCGACCACCGACTACACCTACGACCCCGTCGACCGTCTGGCCAAGGCCGTCAAGACGGGCAACGGCGCGAGCACCGAGACCTACGTCCACGACGACAACGCCAACGTCATCTCCCAGACCGTCGGCGGCACTTCCACCACCTACACCTACGACCGCAACCGCCTGCTGTCCTCCGCCTCCGGCGGCGCCACCGGGGCCTACAACTACGACCCCTACGGCCGCCTCGACACCGTCACCAGCGCCGGCACCGTCATCGAACGCAACACCTACGACGGCTTCGACCACATCACCAAGAACACCAAACTCAACGGGACCACGAACACCACCACCAGCTACACCTACGACCCACTCGACCGCACCGCCTCCAAGACCGTCGGCGGCAAGACCACCGACTTCAGCTATCTCGGCCTGACCAGCCAGGTCCTCGACGAGACGGTGGCCGGCCAGCTCACCAAGTCCTACCAGTACTCCCCGTGGGGCGGACGTCTCTCCCAGATCACCCACAACACGGATGGCACCACCTCCGACGGCTACTACGGCTACGACAGCCACAGTGACGTCGAGACCCTGACCGACAGCTCCGGAAACACCGAGGCCACTTACGGCTACACCGCCTACGGGGCCGACGACAAGAGCGAGTTCACGGGCATCGACAAGCCCGACGCCCAGGACCCGACGAAGGAGCCGTACAACGCCTACCGGTTCAACGCCAAGCGCTGGGACGCCACTGCCGGTACGTACGACATGGGGTTCCGGACCTACGACCCGGGCCTGAACCGCTTCACCAGCCGGGACATGTACAACGGCGCCCTCGCCGACATGAACCTGTCCACCGACCCACTCACCGGCAACCGCTACGCCTTCGGCGGCGGCAACCCCATCACCAACATCGAGCTGGACGGGCACGACAACTGGTGGGCCGACCCCACCATGAACAAGCCCACGTCCCCGGATGCGGCACCGATCTCGCAGAGCCTCGCCAATCAGGAAGGGCTCGGCGACAACTGCACCGCGGAGAACTGCTCGGGCTTCGACCCGATGGCCAAGCCGAGCTATGCCAACTCGGCGCTCGCGGAGGCGGCCAAGGCGCAGGAGGCGTACGGCGAGGACGTCTACACGGCCAAGGTCAGCGGCGTGAACACCGTCGCCCACGCACTCGCCGTCGGCGACGAGAAGTGGCAGACGCAGGACTATCTCGCCGCCGCCCAGCGGGCACGTGACGGTGTGATCGCGCAACTGCGTGAACTGAACGAGTCGGGAGCCATCAGCAACCGGCAGTTCAAGTCCTTCACCGTCGTCACGGCTGCTTGGGATGAGAAGAAGGGCATGATCTATGTGGCTGCCCTGAAGGCACAGAACAAGGGATCGAGCCCGTACTGC
This sequence comes from Streptomyces sp. NPDC002520, assembly GCF_053595235.1. Lineage (NCBI taxonomy): Bacteria > Bacillati > Actinomycetota > Actinomycetes > Kitasatosporales > Streptomycetaceae > Streptomyces > Streptomyces sp. NPDC002520. The sequence continues at coordinate 246,957 of NZ_JBSFXG010000001.1, forward strand.
GCCGAGGACCTGTGCGACCAGGAAGCGGTGAAGAACGGATCCGCGAAGGAGGATCTCCAGTTCACCAAGGCCATTGGTCCGCGCGGGGGCCAGGAGGTCGAGATCTGTCTCCGGTGCCAGGGCACCCATGAACTGGAGCAGTTCAGGGCGTCCGGTGCGAACTTCAGGCCCGGTGGGCGCCTCGACCTCCAGCAGGGCTCGAACTCGGCACTGGCGCAAGCGGAAGCCGAAGAACTGGCCGAAGCGGAAGCGGAGGCCATGGCCGAAGGCATGGCGATGGGCCTCGAGGACGAGTGACGGACCACGCCCCTGCCCCGGCGGACAACGGGCGACGGGACTGACGTAAGCGGGGCGCTCAGGAAAACTCCCTGAGCGCCCCGCGGTCTCATGCGCGGGGGCCCGGCATCTCGCCACGCATCAGGCGGAAACCCTCAGGGAGCGGTCGGCCCGGGTCGGCGAAGGACCACCCCCGCTTCCCCACCGGGGTGATCACCGGTCGCCGCAGCACCTCGTCGAACCAGGCGGCGGCCGTCCGGGCCAGGTCTTCCGGGGCCCCGGTGGCCTCGATCACCCGCACGCCGTCCCTGCTTTCCTCAGGCAGATACGTCTGCGTGTGCACTTCGCTGCAGTGCATGGTGTTCCCGACCAGGGAGGCCGCGAGGCTCAGCAGAATTCGGTTCCCCGCCGCGTCACTCACGTCCACGACCGCCCGCATCTCCACCTCATCGCCCTCCTCCAGGTCCTCGTCGAACACGAGTGCGATGGCATGACTCGGGGGGCAATCCACCCAGCTTCTGGCATACGGCCTCAAGACATCCAGAAAAGCCTTCTGTGTATCGTCCACTTCATCTTCGACCTCGAACCAGTCTTCGTTCATTACGCCAGCCTACTGAGAGCGTGGTGGGGGACCAGGCCCCGTCTGGGGCTTCACCCACCGACAGCGCCGCCCGCCTCCCGACCCGGTCAACGCCACCTCGAAGATCTCCGCGACCGGCTCACCGGCGCGGACTGGTACGAGGACGAGGACTACGCGGCGTACGGACTCACGTCCTCGCAGATCGAAGAGCTCAGGATGTGGGCGCTGGAGTGGGCGGAGGACCTGGGGCGCGGATCCACGACGAGAACGCCTGACGACAGGACGCTACACAGACCCCGCCCAGGCCGGGTCCGCCGGTGGCGCCGAACGTGATGGGGGCGAAGACGTGGGTGCCCATGGTCGACCAGACGCGGTTGGCGTGACGCGACCGACATCGAGCGTTGCGAGGCTACTTCGGCGACAACCCTCCGTGAAGGATGACGGATGCTCAGACATCTCTGACGCATCGCCAGCCACACAAGATCATCTTGCATGTGCGTTGCACAAGGTGCTGAAAAACAACAGTGATCAGTGAAGGGCCGCGAAGGTGGATATCCGCAGGTCAGCCGGCATGTCGCGGTGTCGTGCCCCTTGCCTCCAAGGGGCACGACACCGTGCTGTTCAGATGTCCCGGAAGATCTCGATCTGCGCCCCGATCGAGTTCAGGCGCTCGGCGAGGTCCTCGTAACCGCGGTTGATGACGTACACGTTGCGCAGGACGGACGTCCCCTCGGCCGCCATCATGGCCAGCAGGACGACGACGGCCGGGCGCAGGGCCGGCGGGCACATCATCTCGGCGGCCCGCCAGCGGGTCGGGCCCTCGACCAGGACGCGGTGCGGGTCGAGGAGCTGCAGGCGGCCGCCGAGGCGGTTGAGGTCCGTCAGGTAGATCGCCCGGTTGTCGTAGACCCAGTCGTGGATCAGGGTCTTGCCCTGCGCGACCGCCGCGATGGCCGCGAAGAACGGGACGTTGTCGATGTTCAGGCCCGGGAACGGCATCGGGTGGATCTTGTCGATCGGGGCCTCCAGCTTGGAGGGCCGGACGGTGAGATCCACCAGGCGCGTACGGCCGTTGTCCGCGAAGTACTCGCGGCTGCGGTCGTGGTCGAGGCCCATCTCCTCCAGGACCGCGAGCTCGATCTCCAGGAACTCGATCGGCACCCGGCGCACCGTCAGCTCGGACTCGGTCACCACGGCGGCGGCCAGCAGGCTCATCGCCTCGACCGGGTCCTCGGAGGGGGAGTAGTCGACGTCGACGTCGATGTTCGGCACGCCGTGCACGGTCAGCGTGGTGGTGCCGATGCCCTCGACCCGTACGCCCAGCGCCTCCAGGAAGAAGCACAGGTCCTGGACCATGTAGTTGGAGGAGGCGTTGCGGATGACCGTGACGCCGTCGTGGCGGGCGGCGGCGAGCAGCGCGTTCTCGGTCACGGTGTCGCCGCGCTCGGTCAGCACGATCGGGCGGTCGGGGCGGACCGTGCGGTCGACCTGGGCGTGGTACTGGCCCTCGGTGGCCGCGATGTCCAGCCCGAAGCGGCGCAGCGCGATCATGTGCGGCTCGATGGTCCGCGTGCCGAGGTCGCAGCCGCCGGCGTACGGCAGCTTGAAGGCGTCCATGCGGTGCAGCAGCGGGCCGAGGAACATGATGATGGAGCGGGTGCGGACGGCCGCCTCGGCGTCGATCGCGGCCATCTCCAGCTCGGTGGGCGGCACCAGTTCGAGGTCGACCCCGTCGTTGATCCAGCGGGTGCGCACGCCGATGGAGTTCAGTACCTCCAGAAGGCGGTACACCTCCTCGATGCGGGCCACCCGGCGCAGCACCGTGCGGCCCTTGTTCAGCAGCGAGGCGCACAGCAGGGCGACGCAGGCGTTCTTGCTGGTCTTCACGTCGATGGCGCCGGACAGCCGACGGCCGCCGACGACCCGCAGATGCATCGGACCCGCGTAGCCCAGCGACACGATCTCGCTGTCCAGGGCTTCACCGATTCGGGCGATCATCTCAAGGCTGATGTTCTGGTTCCCGCGCTCGATGCGGTTGACGGCGCTCTGGCTTGTGGCCAGCGCCTCGGCAAGCTGCGTTTGTGTCCAGCCACGATGCTGGCGTGCGTCACGGATGAGCTTGCCGATGCGTACGAGGTAGTCGTCGGTCATGAGTTGAGGCTATATCGGATATGAGATGGAGCGACAACCGGGGCTCTCGTGGCGGGTAGCTTCACCCTCTTCTCTTCATATCCGATAATGCGTCAAAAGTCCCCGATCAGCGACTTTATGATTTCCTGCACCATTTCCTCCGATACACCCGGATGGAGGAACGCAAGGCGCGCCACGGTCTCGCCCTCCCATACGCTCGGTGTGATGAACGCGGTCCCGGCCGCCAGCAGTCGCTTGGACCAGGCGTAGTAGTCCTCCGGGGTCCAGCCCACCCGGCGTATGAGCACGACGGTCAACTCCGGTTCGCGCAGCAGCTCCAGGCCCTCCGTGGCCTCGACGAGCCGGGCGGTGCGCTCGGCGGTCCGCGCCCCGTGCGCGATGGCGTCGCGGTAGGCGTCCGTGCCGTTGACGGCCAGCGAGAACCACAGCGGCAGTCCGCGGGGCCGGCGCGTGAGGTGGTACGCGTAGTCGCTCGGGTTCCAGTCGGTGTCGCCGTCCGCCCCGTCGGCGCCGTGGATCGCGTCGAGGTACGAGGCGTCCTGGGTGTGCACCGCGCGGGCGAGCCGCGGGTCGCGGTAGAGCAGGGCGCCGCAGTCGAACGGCGCGAACATCCACTTGTGCGGGTCCACGACCAGCGAGTCGGCGTGCTCGATCCCGGCCAGCCGCTCGCGCAGCTCCGGCACGAACAGCGCCGCCCCGCCGTACGCGGCGTCGACGTGCAGCCACAGGCCGCGGGCGCGCGCCTGTTCGGCCACGCCCGACAGGTCGTCGATGATGCCGGCGTTGGTGGTACCGGCCGTGGCGACGACCGCGACGACCGGGGCGCCGCCGTCCCGCTCGGCCGCGTCGAGCGCCGCGCGCAGGGCTTCGCCGGTGAGCCGGTGGTCGTCGGTGGGCACGACCAGTGGCTCGACGCCGAGGATGCGCAGCGTGTTGCCGACCGAGGAGTGGACCTGGTCGCTGACCGCGATCCGGACCGGCGCCGAGGTGGGCAGGCCGAGCCGGTGCCGTCCCGTGTCGCGGGCCACGACGAGCGCCGACAGGTTGCCCGCCGAACCGCCGCTGACGAAGCAGCCGCCGGCCCCCTCGGGCAGCCCCGCGAGATCCGCGAAGAGCCGCAGCACCTGGTTCTCCGCGGCCACCGCGCCGGCCGCTTCCAGCCAGGACACGCCGTGCAGCGACGACGCCGACAGCACCATGTCGAACAGCGCGGCGGCCTTCGTCGGGGCGCCCGGGATGAAGGCCAGGAACGCCGGGTGGTCGCAGGACACGACGGTCGGCTCCAGCGACTCCGCGTACGTCCGCAGAACGGCGGCGGGGTCGCGCGGCGCCGCGCCGATCGCCCCCTTCAGCGCGAGTGACAGCTCCTCGGCCTCGCCGAGGCGGCCGAGCGGCGGCGGGTCGAGCCGGAGCCGGTGCAGGACGTGGTCCATGACCTGCCGGGTGAGGTCCTCGTCGGGTGCGTGCACGGGTGCGGTTCCCCTCTGGGGGCTGGGCGGCGGGCTTGCGCGCGCCGGACTGTGGTGTGGATCGGATCAGCTGGCTATTTGGGTCTCTGTGGAACCCAATTCGGAGCCTAAGTCCGACCCAGGTCGGCCGTCAATCCGGTCCCGCCCGCACCCGGCGGGCGGCGAAGGCCCGTCCGGTGCTCCGTCCGATGCCGTACGGCAGGCTCAGTGCGACGCGGTGAACTGGTCCAGCAGCACCAGGAACTGCCGGTGCGACTCGCGCAGGTGCTCCCGCATCCGGGCCTCCGCGGCGTCGCCGTCGCCGGACAGCACGGCGAGCGCGACGGCCTCGTGCTCCTCGCGGAACGCGAGCCCGAAGTCCCGGTCCGCCGGGTACACCTCGCTCCAGTCGGAGCCGAGCCACAGCGCGTTGCCCGCCACGAACATCTCCGTACGGGCCCGGGTCACCGCCTCCGCCAGCACGTCGTTGCCGCCCGCGGACGCGATGCCGAGGTGGAAGCGCGTGTCGATGCGGTGGTACGCGCCGAGGTCGGCGACCTTGGCGTCGAGCATCCCGACCAGCTCCTGCCGGGCCGCCCGCCCGCCGCGCTCGGCCGCGAGGCGGGCCGCGAACGGCTCGATGGCCTGCCGGTACTCCATGTAGTCGCGCAGCGAGGCGCGGATCCCGGCCGCGATCGCCGCGCGCGCGTCGCGCCCCCCGGGCCGCGCGGGCGCCACACGGGTGCCGCCCGAGCGGCCCAGCGTGGTCGTGACCAGGCCCTCCTCGGCCAGCTCCCGCACGGCCTGCCGCACGGTGTTGCGGCCCACGCCGAACGCCGTCGCCAGCTCGCGCTCCGTGGGGAGCTTGTCGCCGGGCCCGAACCCGCCGAGCGCGACGCGCTGGCGCAGTGCCTCGGCCACGACGGCGTGCGAGGGCGCCTGCCGGGTCCCGTTCTTCTCCGCCGGCATCCCCGCGGGCTTCTCCGCCGCCTTCTTGCCGCCGCCCCTCGCCGGCTTCCTGCCGCTGTCGCCACCCAGGGTCTTTCCGCTGTCGCCCGCGGGCTTCTCGCTGCTGCTCACGGATCCCAGCCTATTGGACTTACGGCGAACCCTATTGACAGTCGCCGAACCCCCGCTTAGCGTCGCCCCGACATTTTTGGGTCTTCCCCGGATCCAATTGCGACCCCTTGCGACCCCCTTCGTCCCCGTTGGAGTACGCACATGAGCACAACCACGGACGCCTCCGCTCCCCCCGCCTCCCGGCGCCGGTCCGGCCCCTGGAAGATCGCCACCGCCTCGATGATCGGCACCAGTGTCGAGTGGTACGACTTCGGGATCTACGCGACGGCCGCCGCCCTGGTCTTCCCCGAGCTGTTCTTCCCCGAGATGAACCACGCGCTCGGCACCCTGATGTCCTTCGCGACCCTGTTCGTCGGCGCGCTGGGACGCCCGCTCGGCGCGATCGTCTTCGGTCACATAGGCGACCGGTACGGCCGCAAGAAGGCACTCATCTGGTCGATGACCCTGATGGGCTCGGCGACCGTCTGCATCGGCCTGCTCCCCGGATACGCCTCCCTCGGCGTCGCCGCGCCGATCCTCCTGGTCCTCATCCGGATGACCCAGTCACTCGCGGTCGGCGGCGAATGGGGCGGCGCGGTGCTCTTCGCGGTGGAGCACGCGCCGCCCCGCCGCAAGGCCTTCTTCGGCTCTTTCCCGCAGATCGGCGACGGCGTCGGCTACTTCCTGTCCACCGGCGCGTTCGCCCTGACCTCGCTGCTGGGCCACCACGCCCTGGTGAGCTGGGCCTGGCGCGTCCCCTTCCTGCTCTCGGCCGTGCTCGTCCTCGTCGGCCTGGTCATCCGCTCCTCCATGGACGAGTCGCCCGAGTTCGAGGCGGCCCAGCTCTCCGCCGAGTCGGAGAGCAAGGAGGCCGCCCCCGTGGTCGGCGTCATCCGCGACGCCTGGCGGACCTGGCTGCTCGCCACCGGGGCCTTCCTCATCACCGTCGGCGGCTACTACATCGTCGTCACCTTCATGTCGAGCTACGCCGTCACCACGCTCGGCTTCACGGACGCGCAGACGGCGGCCGCCGGCACGGCCGCGTCGGTCGTCGTCATCGTGTTCACGCCGCTCAGCGCCCTGCTCGCCGACCGGTTCGGGCTGCGCAGGGTGACGCTCGTCGGCATCCTGCTGCACCTCGTCGTCGCGTTCCCCATGTTCTGGCTCGCCGACACCCGGTCCACCGCCGGGCTGTGGCTCGCGATGTGCCTGCCGATGCTGGCCAGCACCATCGCCTACGCCTCCCTGGGCACCCTCGCCTCTGGCTGGTTCGCCCCCCGGGTCCGCTACACCGGCCTGTCCATGAGCTTCCAGACCGCGGGCCTCCTCGGCACCCTCGCCCCGGCCGCGACCAGCTGGCTCTTCTCGGCCTTCCACGAGTCCTGGACCCCGGTCGCGGTCGCCTTCGCGGCCATGGCGGCGATCAGCGCGGTCTGCCTGGTCGCCTGTGCGCGCGGAACGGAGGGCGAGACCGCCTGACCGGGCGTGGCGGGTGAGCGGGCACCGCCGGCGGGCCGGGCCTTCCACGTGCCGTGGCGCGGGGCACACATGACCATGAGGGGGTGATGTACTAGTGTTATCTCGACATCGAGATATCTGGCGAGGCGCACCGCGGCCGTCATCCAGTAAGGGTTACCTGACTTAGCCTTACCTTAGCGGATCGGGCGGGTTGGCGTGGCGGCAGGATGCGGTGGAACGCGCACATCAATGAAGGAGACTGTCGTGTCGGCGAACAGCTTCGACGCCCGCAGCACGCTGCAGGTGGGCGACGAGTCGTACGAGATCTTCCGGCTGGACAAGGTCGAGGGCTCCGCGCGCCTTCCCTACAGCCTGAAGGTGCTGCTGGAGAACCTGCTCCGCACGGAGGACGGCGCGAACATCACCGCCGACCACATCCGTGCCCTCGGCAGCTGGGACTCCCAGGCCCAGCCCAGCCAGGAGATCCAGTTCACGCCGGCCCGCGTGATCATGCAGGACTTCACCGGCGTGCCCTGCGTGGTGGACCTCGCGACCATGCGTGAGGCCGTGAAGGAGCTCGGCGGCGACCCCGCCAAGATCAACCCGCTGGCCCCGGCCGAGCTGGTCATCGACCACTCCGTCATCGCCGACAAGTTCGGCACCAACGACGCGTTCAAGCAGAACGTCGAGCTGGAGTACGGCCGCAACAAGGAGCGCTACCAGTTCCTGCGCTGGGGCCAGACCGCCTTCGACGAGTTCAAGGTCGTCCCGCCGGGCACCGGCATCGTCCACCAGGTGAACATCGAGCACCTCGCGCGGACCGTCATGGTGCGAGGCGGGCAGGCCTACCCCGACACCCTCGTCGGCACCGACTCGCACACCACCATGGTCAACGGCCTCGGCGTTCTCGGCTGGGGCGTCGGCGGCATCGAGGCCGAGGCCGCCATGCTCGGCCAGCCGGTCTCCATGCTCATCCCGCGCGTCGTCGGCTTCAAGCTGACCGGTGAGCTCAAGCCGGGCACCACCGCCACCGACCTCGTGCTCACCATCACCGAGATGCTGCGCAAGCACGGTGTGGTCGGCAAGTTCGTCGAGTTCTACGGCGAGGGTGTGGCGGCCACGAGCCTTGCCAACCGCGCCACCATCGGCAACATGTCGCCGGAGTTCGGCTCCACCGCCGCGATCTTCCCGATCGACGGCGAGACCCTCAACTACCTGCGCCTGACCGGCCGCAGCGAGCAGCAGGTCGCGCTCGTCGAGGCCTACGCCAAGGAGCAGGGCCTCTGGCTGGACCCGACGGCCGAGCCCGACTTCTCCGAGAAGCTCGAGCTGGACCTGTCGACGGTCGTCCCGTCCATCGCCGGCCCGAAGCGCCCGCAGGACCGCATCGTCCTCGCGAACGCCGCCCAGCAGTTCGCCCACGACGTGCTCAACTACGTCTCCACCGCCGACGAGGCGGGCGAGGAGTCCTTCCCGGCCTCCGACTCCCCGGCCGTCCACCCGAACGGTGCCCCGTCCAACCCGGTCCTGGTCACCGCCCCCGACGGCACGACCTACACCCTCGACCACGGTGCGGTGACGGTCGCGGCCATCACCTCCTGCACCAACACCTCGAACCCGTACGTCATGGTCGCCGCCGCCCTGGTGGCCAAGAAGGCGGTCGAGAAGGGCCTGACCCGCAAGCCGTGGGTCAAGACCACCCTCGCCCCGGGCTCGAAGGTCGTCACCGACTACTTCGACAAGGCGGGCCTGACGCCGTACCTCGACAAGGTCGGCTTCAACCTCGTCGGCTACGGCTGCACCACCTGCATCGGCAACTCCGGCCCGCTGCCGGAGGAGGTCTCCAAGGCTGTCAACGACCACGACCTCGCGGTCACCTCGGTCCTCTCCGGCAACCGGAACTTCGAGGGCCGGATCAACCCGGACGTCAAGATGAACTACCTGGCGTCCCCGCCGCTGGTCGTCGCGTACGCCCTCGCCGGCTCCATGAAGGTGGACGTCACCAAGGACGCCCTGGGCACCGACCAGGACGGCAACCCGGTCTACCTGAAGGACATCTGGCCGACCGAGGCCGAGGTGAACGACGTCGTCGCCAACGCCATCGGCGAGGACATGTTCAACAAGTCCTACCAGGACGTCTTCGCGGGCGACGCCCAGTGGCAGTCCCTGCCGATCCCGACCGGCAACACCTTCGAGTGGGACGCCGAGTCGACGTACGTCCGCAAGCCCCCGTACTTCGAGGGCATGCAGATGGAGCCGGCCCCGGTCACCGACATCGCCGGTGCCCGCGTGCTCGCCAAGCTGGGTGACTCGGTCACCACCGACCACATCTCCCCGGCCGGTGCCATCAAGGCCGACACCCCGGCCGGCAAGTACCTCACCGAGCACGGTGTGGAGCGTCGTGACTTCAACTCCTACGGCTCCCGCCGAGGCAACCACGAGGTCATGATCCGCGGCACGTTCGCCAACATCCGCCTGCGCAACCAGATCGCGCCGGGCACCGAGGGCGGCTACACCCGCGACTTCACCCAGGCGGACGCGCCGGTCTCCTTCATCTACGATGCCTCGCGCAACTACATCGAGCAGGGCATCCCGCTGGTCGTCCTGGCCGGCAAGGAGTACGGCTCCGGCTCGTCCCGCGACTGGGCCGCCAAGGGCACCGCGCTCCTCGGCGTCAAGGCCGTCATCGCCGAGTCGTACGAGCGCATCCACCGCTCGAACCTCATCGGCATGGGCGTCCTGCCGCTCCAGTTCCCGGAGGGCCAGAGCGCCGAGTCCCTCGGTCTGACCGGTGAGGAGACCTTCTCCTTCGCGGGCGTCGAGGAGCTCAACAACGGCACCACGCCGCGCACGGTCAAGGTCACCACCGACACCGGTGTCGAGTTCGACGCGGTCGTCCGCATCGACACCCCCGGTGAGGCCGACTACTACCGCAACGGCGGCATCATGCAGTACGTGCTGCGCAACCTGATCCGCAAGTAGGCGGCAGCGCACGACGGACGAGGGCCGCATTCCCGGGCGACCGGGGGTGCGGCCCTCCGCCGTACCCGTGCCGCGACCGCCGAAGCGCCCTCAGTCCGGCGGGATCTCCGGGACGTCGAGCTCCGGGAACTTCGGCACGGCCAGCTCCGCCCAGATCACCTTGCCCGTGGGCGTGTACCGGGTGCCCCAGCGCTCGGACAGCTGCGAGACCAGGAACAGACCCCGGCCGCCCTCGTCGGTCGTCGCGGCGTACCGCAGATGCGGCGAGGTGCTGCTGCCGTCGGACACCTCGCAGATCAGCGTGCGGTCGTGGATCAGCCGTACGTGGATCGGCTCGGAGCCGTACCGTACGGCGTTGGTGAGCAGCTCGCTCAGCACCAGCTCCATGCCGAAGCCCAGCTCCGACAGCCCCCACTCGTCGAGCTGGGCGGACACCGCGACGCGCATCCCGGACACGGACGCCGGGTCGCAACGGACGTCCCAGTCGGCGACCTGGGAGGCCGGCAGCGCCCTCGTGCGGGCGATCAGCAGGGCCACGTCGTCCTTGGGGCGCTCGGGCAGCAGTTCCTCCAGCACCGCCTGGCAGCTCGCCTCCGGCGACCGCCCCGGCCGGCCCGCCAGCGCACGGCGCAGCAGCTCCATGCCGACGTCCAGGTCACGCCTGCGGTCCTCGATGAGCCCGTCGGTGTACAGGACCAGCTGGGTGCCCTCGGCCAGCTCCAGCTCGATCGTCCGGAACGGCATCGCGCCCAGGCCCAGCGGAGGCCCGGCCGGCAGCTCCGGATAGGTGACGGAGCCGTCGGGATGCACCAGCGCGGGCGCCAGATGCCCGGCGCTCGCCATCACGCAACGCCGGGTCACCGGGTCGTAGATCGCGTACAGACAGGTGGCGCCGACGATCTCCCCGCCGTCCTCCATGCGGGCCTCGTCCTGGTCGATGCGGCCGACCAGGTCGTCGAGATGGCCGAGCACCTCGTCGGGCGGCAGGTCGAGCGTGGAGAAGTTGTGCACCGCGGTCCGCAGCCGGCCCATCGTCGCGGCGGCGTGCAGCCCGTGTCCGACGACGTCGCCGACGGCCAGCGCCACCCGGCTGCCCGACACCGGGATCACGTCGAACCAGTCGCCGCTCACACCCGACTGGGCCGGGAGATAGCGGTAGGCGACCTCCAGGGCACTCAGCTCGGGCAGCGCGCGGGGGAGCAGGCTGCGCTGCAGGGTGACCGCGAGGGCGTGCTCGCGGGTGTACCGGCGGGCGTTGTCGATGCTGACCGCGGCCCGGGCCACCAGCTCCTCGGCGAGCGAGACCTCCTCCTCGTCGAACGGCTCCCGCTTGGAGCGCCAGAAGTTCGCCATGCCGAGCACGACCCCGCCGGCCCGGATCGGGGCGGTGATCAGCGAGTGGATGCCGTACTCCACGATCTGCCGGGCCCGCTCCGGGTCCTGGACCTGCCAGCCGACGGCGGACGACAGGTCGGGCACCAGCTCGGAGAGCGCGGAGTCGTAGCCGCGCGCCTGAGGGGTGGAGGGCAGGAAGTCGATCAGCCGGCCCAGTTCGTAGAGCGGATGGTCGTCCCGGATGCCGTGCACGGTGACGCGTCGCATGTCCGTCGCGGACGGGGCCGGCTCGTCCCCGTGCAGCACGCCGTCCGCCAGGTCCACGGTCACGAAGTCGGCGAAGCGGGGCACGGCGACCTCCGCCAGCTCGTCGGCCGTGCGGACCACGTCCAGGGAGGTGCCGATGCCGAGGCCCGCGTCGTAGAGCAGCTCCAGCCGCTCCCGGGCCAGTTCCGCCCTGCCGGACAGCGCCTGGAGCTCGGTGGAGTCGCGGAGGGTCACCACGGTCCCCTCGGGGCCTCCCGCGCGGTCGGTGGGCCGCTGGTTGACCGCCAGCAGCCGTCCCCCGGCGAAGTGCACCTCGTCGCTGGCCTCGCGCCCGGAGGTGAGCAGTTCCAGCATGCCGGCGTCGAGGTCCGGCAGCTCCCGCAGGTGCCGTCCCTCGGCCTCCGGCGGCAGCTCCAGCAGTCTCTTGGCCTCGTCGTTGGCGAGCAGCAGCCGACCGTCGGCGCCGACGATCAGCACGCCCTCCCGCACCGAGTGCAGCACCGTGTCGTGGTGCTCGTACATCCGGGTCATCTCGTCCGGGGCGAGGCTGCGGGTCTGCCGCCGCAGCCGCCGGCCCACCAGTGCCGTCCCGCCGGTCGAGACCACCAGGGCACCGGCCCCGGCACCCAGGATGATCGGCAACTGTCGGTTCATCTGGTTGCTCACGTTCTCGACCTTGAGCCCGGCGGAGACGAGGGCGACCACCTTGCCGTGAGGGTCGTCGACGGGGACGGTCGCCTGCACCTCGTGGCCGAGCGGGCCGTGCACGCTCTCGGTGTAGACCTTGCCGGCCAGCGACGGACCGATCCGGCCCACGAACCGCTCTCCGATCTTCCCCGGCATGGGGTGGGTGTAGCGGATGCCCCGGGTGTTCATGACGACGATGAAGTCGACGTCCGCGGCCTTGCGCGCCGCCTCCGTGAGCGGCTGGAGCACCTTGCTCGGATCGGGGGTCCGCAGCGCATCCAGGACGCCCGGAGAGTGCGCGAAGGTCTGCGCGACGGCGATGGAACGGCGCTTGGCCTCGGTGCTGGTGTCGCGGTCCGACTGCAGGACGAGGGCGATGACGGCGCACACGACGAGCAGCACCACCAGGGCCACCTGCAGAAGGAAGACCTGCCCGGCGACGCTGCGCGGGCTCTTGCCGATCACCGAGCGCCATGAGACGCGCCTGAGTCGGCCGAAGAGGTCCGACATGTGGCATTTGTAGCACGGGCGCATGCTGGTGGCCATGGTCGGCCCGGGATGCGGGCGGGGTTTTGGAGCCGGGGCGCGGGGGCCTCGGGCGCTCCCGTGGCGCGTACGCGTGGCCTGCCGTCGCATTCCGCGCCGGTCGCACACGCGTCTCGCGGGCTGTGCGGGTGGCTCTGGGCGGACCCGGTGGGCGGTGCGCACCGGGTCCGCGAGCCGGGCGGGTGAGGGGGGTTGGATCCCCGCCCGGGTGGTGAGGTTCCTGCGCGTGCCGACGGCTTGGACGCGTGGCGCGCGACAACGTTATCTCATGGTCTGTACATGACTTTACCGCGGCAACCGACAACGATGTCAACTCACTTGAGGTCACCCGACCGGGTGATCCCGGGGTGGCCGCCGGGCGATCACCCTGTCTGCCCGCGGAGCCACCCCCGCCCTCGCGGGCGCCGCCACACGACGACGGGGCGGGCCCCGCGAGGGACCCGCCCCTTCTTGGTGCCCGGAGACCGTCAGGCCAGCAGTTCCACCTCCGCCAGCGTCGACGCGCCGCTCAGGACCAGGCGGTACTTGGTGTACGAGCCCGGTGCGGCGACGGTGAACGCCCGGGTCTGCCGGTCCCAGGGGAACGCCTCCCCGGTGCGGCGATCCAGGGTCTTCCACGTCGTGCCGTCGGTGGAGCCCTGCAGGGTCCAGCCGGCCGGCGCCTTCGTGTGGTCCGCCGAGGAGGTCAGCGTGTACTGGACGGCCTTGACGGCACCACCGGTCGGCAGGTTCACCGAGGTGACCGTCGCGCTCGTCGCCGACGTGTTGTCGAAGAGGGCGCCGTCACCCGACAGCACGTCCGCGCGCGGCGTCGGCACCTTGTCGTCCTGGGTGATGGAGACCGGGGCCGCGTTCTTGCCCGTGCCCCAGGCGGACGGCTCGGAGCCCATGGCGAACTGCAGTACACCGCCCTTTTCCAGAATCCGGTGGGGAAGCGACGTGGACCTCCAGGGGCGGCCGTTGAACATCACGCTCTGCACGTACACGTTCTTCGCGTTGTTCGCCGGTGCCTTGATGACGAGGTCCCGGCCGTTCTCCAGGTGCACGGTCGCCTTCTTGAAGAGCGGGGAGCCGATGGCGTAGTCACCGCTGCCCATCACGAGCGGGTAGAAGCCCAGCGAGGAGAACAGGTACCAGGCCGACTGCTCGCCGTTGTCCTCGTCGCCGTGGTAGCCCTGCCCGATCTCGCTGCCCGTGTAGAGGCGGGAGAGCGCCTCGCGGACGTATCCCTGCGTCTTCCAGGGCTGCCCGGCCGCGTCGTACATGTAGATCACGTGGTGCGCGACCTGGTTGGAGTGGCCGTACATGCCCATCCGGACGTCCCGGGCCTCGGTCATCTCGTGGATGACACCGCCGTAGGAGCCGACGAACTCGGGCGAGGCGGTCTCCGGGGTGGAGAAGTACGTGTCGAGCTTCTCCCCGAGTCCGGCGCGGCCGCCGTACAGGTTGGCCAGGCCCCGGCTGTCCTGCGGGGCGGTGAAGGCGTAGCCCCAGCCGTTGGTCTCCGTGTAGTCGTAGCCCCACACGCGCGGGTCGTACTTCGTGGAGTCCAGGCGCCACTTGCCCTGGGCGTCGCGGCCCTGGAAGAAGCCGGCCTGGGAGTCGAAGAGGTTCACGTAGTCCCGGGCGCGGTTGAGGAAGTACTGCGACTCCTCCTGGTAGCGCTTCACGCCGGTCCTTTTGTACAGCGCCTCGCCCATCTTGGCGATGCCGTAGTCGTTGACATAGCCCTCCATCGCCCACGACAGGCCCTCGTGCGTGTCGGTGCTGGTGTAGCCGAGGAACGGCGAGGTGCTCATGCCCTTGCGGCCCACGCCCGACGCGGGCGGCACGACGGTCGCGTTCTTCACGGCCGCGTCGTAGGCCGCCTTCGCGTCGAAGTCCACGCCCTTCACGTACGCGTCGGCGAACGCCACGTCCGAGGAGGTGCCGGTCATCAGGTCGGCGTAGCCGGGGGAGGACCAGCGCGAGGTCCAGCCACCGTCCTTGTACTGCTGCACGAACCCGTCGACCATCTCGCCGGCCTGGGACGGCGTCAGGAGCGAGTACGCCGGCCACGTGGTCCGGTAGGTGTCCCAGAAGCCGTTGTTGACGTACACCTTGCCGTCGACGATCTTCGCGCCGGTGTGCGTCGGGGTGTCCGGGCCCGGCATGGGGGAGAAGGGCGAGGCGTAGCGGTACTTGCCGGCCACCTTCTCGAAGCCGGAGTTCGGGTACAGGTACAGCCGGTACATGCTGGAGTACAGGGTGGTCAGCTGGTCCGGGGTCGCCCCCTCCACCTCGACCCTGCCGAACAGCTTGTCCCAGGTCCGCTGGGCCTGCTGCTTCACCGTGTCGAAGGAGGTGCCGTCCGGGATCTCCTGGCGCAGGTTGTCCTTGGCCTGGTCGATGCCGATGAGCGAGGTGGCCAGGCGCAGCGTGACGGTGTGGTCGGACCCGGCGGCGAAGCGCAGGTAGCCCTTGACCCCGCTGGACGAGCCGGCGGTCACCGGCTTGTCGAACTCGCCGTACACGAACAGCCGGGTCGCGCCCGTCGACAGCCCCGACTTCACGTCGGAGTAGCCGGTGACGATCCCGTGCTCCTTGTCCAGGGTCAGGCCCGCCTGCTCGGTGACGTTGTCGAACAGCACGCTCGCGTCGTCGCCCGGGTAGGTGAAGCGCAGCGCGGCCGCGTGGTCGGTGGGCGTCATCTCCGCCTTCAGACCGTTCTCGAACCGGACGCCGTAGTAGTACGGCCGCGCGGTCTCGTTCTCGTGCCGGAAGGCCAGCTCGCGCGCCTCCCGTCCGGTGTCCGGGGGGCCGGCCGCCGCGGACGGCATCAGCTGGAAGGTCTGCCGGTCGCCCATCCAGGGGCTCGGCTCGTGGCTCGCGCTGAACGCCTGGATCGTGGGCAGGTTGTCGTCGTTGTTCGCACGCGCGTACTCGTACAGCCAGCTCAGCGAGGACGCGTTGGTGACGGGTGTCCAGAAGTTGAAACCGTGCGGGAGGGCGGTCGCCGGGAAGTTGTTCCCGCGCGAGAAGCTGCCGCTGGAGTTGGTGCCGCGCGTGGTCAGCGCGTAGTCCGACAGGTGCGCCTTCGGCTTCTCGGGCGCCACCGGACGGATTGCCACGTCGTCGATCCAGCCGCGGAACTTCGCCGGTCCGTTCGGCGAGTCGTACGCCACGAGGATCCGGTCGACCGTCTTGCCGGCCGCCACCGAGCCGATCGACGAGGTGACGTCGTTCCACTGGTTGGTGTACAGCACCTTGGCCGCGCCCTGGCCGCGCGGGGTCAGCGGGAAGCCGTGCTGGTCGCTCGCGCCGAGGTCGCTGAGGAAGGTGCCGTCCGTGAAGGCCAGGTCGACGGAGACGTTCGTGGCGTCGTAGTCACGGTCGCCGTCGGCCATCGACGGGAAGACGCGGTACGCCAGTTGCGTGTCGGCGGCCACCGGCACGTTCACGTCGAAGACCTTGTTGTACGAGTACGCCCGCCCGTTCGCCGTGTGCCGGCCGGCGTAGCGCAGCGCCCGGGTGCCGGTGAAACCGGCCCGCGCCTTGGCCGTGGGCGAGCCGCTCGGGCCCTTGTCGACCAGCGACAGCATGTCCTGGGGCACCGGGCCGCCCGTGCCGCCGGTGGAGAACTGCACATCGGCCAGTTGCAGGATGTCCGACGCGCCGTTGTTCTTCGTCACCTCCAGCCGGAAGTGCTGGTATTCGGCCGGTTCGGCCAGGTCGTACGACTTCGTCTGGAACCGGTCCGGGAAGGACTCGCCCGAGCGGGTGTCGACCGTCTTCCAGCCCTTGCCGTCCGTGGAGCCCTCGAGCGTCCAGTCCTTCGGGTCGCGCGCGTCGTAGTCGTTGGCCGAGGTGAGCGCGTAGGTGACCAGCTTGACGGGCTTGTCCAGGTCGAACTCGACCCAGCCGGTGGGCTCGAAGGTCAGCCACTTGGTGCCGGGCTCGCCGTCGACGAGGTTCTCCTTCACCTCGCCCGCGCCCGAGTTCTCGCCGCTCGCCCGGACCTCGGTCACATGGTCGGTGACATTGCCCGGGATGCCGGTGCTGTAGCCGCCGTCCACGCCGGAGGCGCGTTTGCCGCCGTCCGCGCCCGTGTCGACGGTGTTGAGCCAGTCGGGCGCCGGATCGCCCGACTCGAACGAGGATGCGAACTCCCCGCCGGCTGCCGGGGCCTTGGCGGGCAGGGCGACGGCCGCGCCCTGTGTGCCGACGGCCATGACAAAGGCGGCCGTGAGCACGACCGCCGGACCGTATCTGTGCCGAGTTCTCCGCTGCATCTACGGATTCCCCTCCTGCACTCCGCTGTGGACAACGTTGTCAACTCTGCTGCGCAAGGAACCAGTAGGTCGTCAAGTGGCCCTTGGTGTCAAGGGTGTTGGGTGTGGCATTCAGGGGCCTATGTCGGAAATATTTCGCGCGGAGCGCGAATGGCTCGTGGAAATTTCCGTGAGGTCTCAACTCGGAAAAGACCACTGGGGAACCTTGCATTCGATCTTGCTCAGCTGGCGGGAAGTGGACTATACCTGTCGGCGTTTCCTGCAAGACCCAGCACTACCCGACCGCGGTGCCGGGGAGGATCCGGTTCACCGCCTGAGTCCTGGAGAAGGCGAGGACTTGAGCATGGGATCCACCACCCCTGGGAACCACGGTTCCGAAGGTGTAGGCCGCCGCGATCTGATCAAGCGGTCCGCGGCACTCGGCCTGATCGCGGTACCTGGGCTGACCGCCCTTTCCGCCTGCGCGAGCGGCGGAGGGGACGGCGGCAACGACGGCAACTCCGCCAAGGGCAAGACGTCCAAGTCGAACCCCTTCGGTGTGGAGAAGGGCGGCAAGCTCGACGTCGTCGTCTTCAAGGGCGGCTACGGCGACGACTACGCCAAGGCGTGGGAGGCCGACTTCAACAAGAAGCTCGGCGTCACCTCGACCCACACCGGCACCCAGGAGATCACCGGCAAGCTGCAGCCGCGCTTCAACGCCGGCAACCCGCCGGACATCGTCGACGACTCCGGTGCCCAGCAGATCAAGATCGACGTCCTGTACAAGAACGGCAACCTGCTGGACCTCTCCGAGGTCCTGGACGCGCCGGCGGTCGACGACCCGAGCAAGAAGGTCCGCGACCTCATCATCCCGGGCACCCTCGACGCCGGTTTGCAGGAGGGCAAGATCGTCGCCCTCAACTACATCTACACGGTGTGGGGTCTGTGGTACTCCGGCAAGCTCTTCAAGGAGAAGGGCTGGGAGGAGCCCAAGACCTGGGACGACTTCATCGCCATCTGCCAGGACGCGAAGAAGCAGGGCATCGGCGGCCTCGCCCACCAGGGCAAGTACCCGTACTACATCAACGTCGCCATCATGGACATGATCGCCAAGAAGGGCGGTCTGGACGCCATGAAGGCGATCGACAACCTTGACCCCAAGGCGTTCGTGGGTTCCGAGGCGGCGCAGGCGGGCATCGAGGCGATCTACGAGATCGTCGAGAAGGGCCTGTTGATGCCCGGCACCAACGGCCTGACCCACACCGAGTCCCAGACCCGCTGGAACCAGTACAAGGCCGCGTTCATCACCTGCGGCTCCTGGCTCGAGAACGAGCAGCTCAAGCAGACGCCGACGGACTTCGACATGAAGTTCATGCCGATGCCGCTGCTGCCCGACAGCAAGCTGCCGTTCGAGGCGATCCGGGCCGGTTCCGGCGAGCCCTTCGTCATCCCGGCGAAGGCCAAGAACCTGCCCGCGGCCAAGGAGTTCATGCGGCGCATGCTCTCCAAGGAGTGGTCGACGCTGTTCGCCAAGGAGGCCAACTCCCTCACCATCCTCAAGGACGGTGTCGACCCGAGCGTCCAGCTGCGTCCGGGCACCCAGTCCACCGTCGAGGCGTCCAAGGCGGCCGGTACCAACACCTTCCGCTACCTGTACACCGAGTGGTACAGCGAGATGGGCACCGCCATCGAGGCGGCGTCCAACGAGCTGATGGCCAAGCGCATTCAGCCGAAGGAGTGGCTGAAGCGGTGTCAGGCCGCGGTCGACAAGCAGGCCAAGGACCCTGCCTCCAAGAAGAACCACCGCGACTGATCTCGCTCGACTCGACCGGATTCCGGGCCGGGGATTCCCCGGCCCGGTACGGGACACCAGGAGCAGGCACACCATGCGCAAAGGGCAGTACAGGTTCGTCGCGGGATTTCTCCTCATTCCCGTGGCGCTCTACCTGATCTTCGTGATCTGGCCGTACATCCAGACGTTCGGTTATTCGCTGACGGACTGGAAGGGGCAGTCGCAGACCTTCAAGTTCGTCGGACTGGCCAACTACCGGGCGTTGTTCCAGGACGACATCTTCCTGAAGGCCATCTGGCACAACATCCTGTTCCTGGTCTTCATCCCGGTGATCACCATTTTGCTGGCCCTGTTCTTCGCCTTCATGATCAATGCGGGCGGACGCAGCAGGGCGGGCGGAGTGCAGGGCGTCGCCGGATCCGGGTTCTACAAGATCGTCTACTTCTTCCCGCAGGTGCTGTCGCTGGCCATTCTCGCGGTGCTGTTCAACGCGGTGTACCGCAGTGACGGCGGCGGTCTGCTCAACGGTGTGCTGATCAAGACCGGCCTGGTGGACGCCGACAACCCGGTGGAATGGCTGAACGAGCCGAACCTGGTGCTGTGGGCGCTCATGCTGGTGGTGGTCTGGCACGGCGTCGGCTTCTACCTGGTGCTGTTCTCCGCCGCCATGCAGTCCATCCCGAGGGACGTCTACGAAGCCGCGCTGATCGACGGCGCCAACCGCAACCAGTCCTTCTTCCGCATCACCCTGCCGCTGCTGTGGGACACCGTGCAGACCGCCTGGGTCTATCTGGGCATCGTCGCCATGGACATGTTCGTGCTGGTGTCCTCGATGACCGCGAACATGGGCGCCTACGGCGGTGGTCCCGACCATGACAGCGACGTGATGTCGACGGTCATGATGCGCAACTTCCTCTACTACGGGAAGAGCGGCTACGCCTGCGCCATGGGCGTGGTCATGCTGCTGCTCACCCTCGTCCTGTCCGTGGTCACGCTGCGCGCCACCCGCCGCGAGCGCATCGAGTTCTGAGCGGGAGATACGACGATGACTGCACTCAAGGAGACCGCCTCCGCCCCGGCCGAGGGGCCCGTGGCCAAGATGCCCGTCCGGGCCGGCGACCGACGTGGCGAGGGCGTGGTCCTGAACGTCTTCTCGCACGGGTTCCTCGCCCTGTGGGCGCTGCTGATCGTGCTGCCGCTGCTGTGGCTGGTGCTCAGCTCCTTCAAGACCGACGCGCAGATCGGCGGCTCCGCCTTCGGCTGGCCGCACGACTGGTCCTTCGACGTCTTCCGGCGGGCCTGGAACAAGGGCATCGGGGACTACTTCCTGAACACCGTGATCGTACTGGTGTTCTCCGTGCCGCTGACCATGCTCTTCGGCTCGATGGCCGCGTACGTGCTGGCCCGCTACCGGTTCTGGGGCAACCGGGCGCTGTACTACTTCTTCGTCGCCGGCGCGATGTTCCCGGTGTTCCTGGCCCTCGTCCCGCTGTTCTTCATGGTCAAGCGGCTGGACATGCTGAACACCTACCAGGGTCTGATCCTGGTCTACGTCGCCTACTCGATGCCGTTCACCGTGTTCTTCATGCACGCCTTCTTCCGGACCCTGCCCACGGCGGTCTTCGAGGCGGCGATCCTGGACGGCGCCTCGCACACCCGGACGTTCTTCCAGGTCATGCTGCCGATGGCCAAGCCGGGCCTGATCAGCGTGGGGATCTTCAACACGCTGGGCCAGTGGAACCAGTTCATCCTGCCCACGGTGCTCATGCAGCCGCAGAGCGGCGACGACCCCGAGCGCTACGTCCTCACCCAGGGTCTGATCCAGCTGCAACAGCAGCAGGGCTACGCCTCCGACCTGCCGGTTCTCTTCGCGGGTGTCACCATCGCGATGATCCCGATGCTGGTCGTCTACCTGTCCTTCCAGCGCCAGGTGCAGGCGGGCCTGACCTCGGCCACCCTGAAGTAGCGGGACACCCCGCGACCGATCGTGTGCACGCCGCTCCGGGCCTTCGAGGCGGCGTGCACAGCCGCGTCCGGGGTCCCGAAACGGTTCAACCTCTTGACGTAAGTCGCCCCGAACGGCTCAGCTTAGAGTTCACTAGTTGGACATACGCGGGGCCTCGCCGAAGCGGCCCCGCGCTCAGGAGGTCGTCGTGGAGACTCCAGGGTCGCAGTCGTCGCTGCACCGGGCCAACCTGGAGCGGGTCGTACGGGCCGTACGCCTTGCCGGGTCGCTCACGCAGGCGGAGATCGCGAGGACGACCGGCCTGTCCGCAGCGACCGTCTCCAACATCGTGCGGGAGCTGAAGGACGGCGGGACCGTCGAGGTCACGCCCACCTCGGCCGGTGGCCGGCGGGCCCGCAGCGTGTCGCTGAGCGGGGACGCCGGCATCGTGATCGGCGTCGACTTCGGACACGAGCACCTGCGCGTCGCGATCGGGAACCTCGCGCACCAGGTGCTGGCCGAGGAGACCGAGCCGCTGGACGTCGACGCCTCCGCCGCCCAGGGCTTCGACCGGGCGGAGCAGCTGGTCAACCGGCTGATCGCGGCGACCGGGGTGGACCGGACCAAGGTGGCGGGCGTCGGGCTCGGCGTGCCCGGCCCGATCGACGTGGAATCGGGCACCCTGGGCTCCACCGCGATCCTCCCCGGCTGGGGCGGCACCAAGCCCGCCGAGGAGCTGCGCGGGCGCCTCGGCGTCCCCGTGCACGTGGACAACGACGCCAACCTCGGCGCCCTCGGTGAGCTGGTCTGGGGCAGCGGCAAGGGCGTGCGTGATCTTGCTTACATCAAGGTTGCCAGCGGTGTCGGCGCCGGCCTGGTGATCGACGGGAAGATCTACCGCGGGCCGGGCGGAACCGCGGGGGAGATCGGGCACATCACGCTCGACGAATCCGGTCCGGTCTGCCGGTGCGGGAACCGCGGCTGCCTGGAGACCTTCACGGCCGCGCGCTACGTGCTCCCGCTGCTCCGGTCCAGCCATGGCACCGACCTGACGATGGAGGGCGTCGTACGGCTGGCCAGGGACGGAGACCCGGGCTGCCGGCGGGTGATCGCCGACGTCGGACGCCACATCGGCAGCGGAGTGGCCAATCTCTGCAATCTGCTGAACCCGAGCAGGGTGGTCCTCGGCGGTGATCTCGCCGATGCCGGTGAACTGGTGCTCGGGCCCATCAGGGAGTCCGTCGGCCGCTACGCGATCCCCAGTGCGGCGCGTCAACTGTCCGTTCTTCCGGGGGCACTTGGCAGCCGTGCGGAGGTGCTCGGGGCGCTCGCGCTCGCGCTCAGCGAGATGGGTGATTCAACCCTTTTGGACGGCTCTGTGGGGGGCACCTTCCCCGCGGTCGCGCCTGCCTTCACTTAGAAAACGGATGGCACCGTTGCCATCTCGTTAAGGATTTACTTCTTGACGTCGCACGTGTGGCCGAGTTGACTTCCAGCCACCTCGGCCGCAACGACGCGGCCTCGTCAGGGAGGTTCAAAGAGTGAACACGCGTATGCGTCGTGCGGCCTTCGCCGTTGCTGCTGGTGCCATGGCCGTCTCTCTCGCCGCCTGCGGCAGCGCGAAGGAGTCGGGTGGCGGCTCCGCCAAGTCGTCCGACAGCGCCAAGAAGGGCGATGACATCAAGGTAGGTCTGCTCCTGCCGGAGAACCAGACCGCGCGTTACGAGAAGTTCGACCGCCCCTTGATCGAGAAGAAGGTCAAGGAGCTGACGAACGGCAAGGGCAAGATCGTCTACGCCAACGCCAAGCAGGACGCCACGCTGCAGAACCAGCAGGTCGACACGATGATCACCAACAAGGTGGACGTGCTGATCATCGACGCCGTGGACGCCGCCGCCATCAAGAACTCGGTGCAGAAGGCCAAGGACGCGGGCATCCCGGTCGTCGCCTACGACCGCCTGGCGCAGGGCCCGATCAGCGCCTACACCTCGTTCGACAACGAGACCGTCGGCAAGACCCAGGGCGAGGCCCTCCTCAAGGCCCTCGGCTCCAAGGCCAAGTCCGGCAAGATCGTCATGATGAACGGTTCCGTCACCGACCCGAACGCCGCCCAGTTCAAGAAGGGCGCCCACGAGGTCCTCGACGGCAAGGTGAACGTCGGCAAGGAGTACGACACCAAGGAGTGGAAGCCGGAGAACGCCAACTCCAACATGGAGGGTGCCATCTCCGCCCTTGGCAAGAAGAACGTCATCGGCGTCTACTCCGCCAACGACGGCATGGCCGGCGGTATCATCACCGCCCTCAAGGCCGCCGGCATCAAGGTCCCGGTCACGGGCCAGGACGCCGAACTGGCGGGCGTGCAGCGCATCGTCGCCGGTGACCAGTACATGAGCGTCTACAAGCCGTACGCCCCCGAGGCCGCCGCCGCCGCCGAGATGGCCGTGGACCTCGCCCAGGGCAAGCCGCTCGACTCCGTCGCCAAGGACAAGGTCGACAGCCCGACCACGAAGCAGGTCCCCTCGGTCCTGGTCCCGGTCACCGCGCTGACCCAGGACAACATCAAGGACACGGTCATCAAGGACGGCGTCTACACGATCGCCGACATCTGCACCGCGCAGTACAAGGCGGCCTGCGACAAGCTCGGCCTGAAGTAAGCAGTCCCACGGGCCCTTCCGCCCAAGGCGATTCACTCGTGGATTCCCTTGGGCGCAAGCAGGCCCCCACAGCTCCGCCGGCGCCCCGCGCATCAGACAGCCCCGCAAGCTCGGCGCGGGGCGCCGGACGGAACACCCCCCAATTTCTGTACGACCTTCCGCCGGGTCAGGCGGCGAAGGAGATGGTTCACGTGTCCGCTACGCCCGTGCTGGCGTTGCGCGGGGTCTCCAAGCGGTTCGGTGCCGTCCAGGCGCTCACCGACGTAGAGCTTGAGGTCCACGCCGGTGAGGTGGTCGCCCTGGTGGGCGACAACGGCGCCGGAAAGTCCACGCTGGTCAAGACGATCGCCGGCGTTCACCCCATCGATGAAGGCGTCATCGAATGGGAAGGCAAGGCCGTCCAGATCGGCAAGCCGTACGAGGCCCAGAACCTGGGCATCGCGACGGTCTACCAGGACCTCGCGCTGTGCGACAACATCGACGTGGTCGGCAACCTCTACCTGGGCCGGGAGCTGCGCCGTTACGGCGTCCTGGACGAGGTGGAGATGGAGCGCCGCTCCCTCGAACTGCTCACCACGCTGTCGATCCGCATCCCGAGCGTGCGCATCCCGATCGCCTCGCTCTCCGGCGGTCAGCGCCAGACCGTGGCCATCGCCCGCTCCATGCTCGGCGAGCCCAAGCTGGTCATCCTCGACGAGCCCACCGCCGCCCTCGGCGTCGAGCAGACCGCGCAGGTCCTCGACCTGGTGGAACGGCTGCGGGAGCGCGGTCACGCCGTGATCCTCATCAGCCACAACATGGCCGACGTGAAGGCCGTCGCCGACAAGGTGGCCGTCCTGCGTCTGGGCCGCAACAACGGCGTCTTCGAGGTCAAGTCGACCTCGCAGGAAGAGATCATCTCCGCCATCACCGGCGCCACGGACAACGCCGTGACCCGTCGTGCGGCGCGCTCGAACGGGGAGGTTTCCAAGTGACCATCGACAAGACCTCCGCGAACCTCGGCAAGACCCCCGAGGGTCCTGAAGAGACGTCCGCGGTGAAGACCGAGGCCTCGGCCGCGGCGCCCGCCGCGGTCACCGCCGTCGACCCCCGCCTGCTGGTGCGCGAGCACGGCCTCCTCGGGTACTGGACCGAGTTCAAGCAGAAGCTGAAGGCCGGCGACCTCGGCTCCATGCCGGTCGTCATCGGCCTGGCGGTCATCTGGTTGATCTTCTGGCGTCTGAACCCCAACTTCATGACGGCGGGCAACCTGTCCGACATCTCCGTCGCCATGGTCGGCACGGGCATGATCGCCGTCGGCATCGTGTTCGTCCTGCTGCTCGGCGAGATCGACCTGTCGGTCGGTTCGCTCTCCGGTGTCGCGGGTGCCACCTTCGCGGTGCTCAACATCACCCACGGCATGAACGAGATCCTGGCGCTGGTGCTGTCGATCCTCACCGGAACGGTCGCGGGCGCGCTCCAGGGCTTCTTCTTCGCGAAGATCGGTGTGCCGGCCTTCGCGGTCACCCTGGCCGGTCTGCTGTTCTGGAACGGCTTCATGCTCAAGATCCTGGGCGACAACGGCACGATCAACCTGAACAGCGACGGTCTGGTCGCCAAGCTGACCAGCTACTACTTCTCCGACGTGGCCGCCGCCTACGGGCTCGCCGCCGTGGTGACCGTGCTGTTCTTCCTCAGCTCCTTCCTCGGCAACAAGCGCCGCGAGGCCGCCGGCGTGCCGTCCCGGCCGCTGAGCGAGACCGTCCTGCGCACCGGGCTGCTGGCGATCGTCGCCTTCGCCGTGGCGATCGTCTTCAACCAGTACAAGGGCCTGCCGCTGGCCGTGGTGGTCTTCGTCGCCGCGCTGTTCATCACGGACTTCGTGCTGCGCCGCACCGCGTACGGCCGGAAGATCTTCGCGCTCGGCGGCAGCGTCGAGGCCTCCCGCCGTGCCGGTATCAACGTGGACATGGTCCGGATCTCGGTGTTCGCCATCTCCGGTACGTTCGCGGCGATCGGCGGTCTGTTCATCGCCTCCAAGATCGCGTCCGCCAACCAGGGCGCCGGCGCCGGTGACCTGCTGATGAACGCGATCGCGGCGGCCGTGATCGGCGGCACGTCCCTCTTCGGCGGCCGTGGCCGCACCTGGAACGCGCTCCTCGGTGTGCTGGTGATCGTCTCGATCCAGTACGGTCTCGCCCTCCAGGGCATCGCCTCCCCGGTCCAGTACATGATCACCGGTGGCGTCCTGCTGGCGACCGTCGTCATCGACGCGGTGACCCGTAAGACGCAGAAGACCGCTGGTCGCGCGTAACACTCCTCCGCAGGGCCAGTGCCCGGTGCCGTCAAGGTGCCGGGCACTGTCGTGTCCCGCAAATGCTGAAGATTAGACTCTCCAAGCCCGGCAACAGCTCGATCAGCTCAACTGCAAGGAGGCACGGGTGCCGCTGCTGACCCGCATCACGGGACCGCGCGATCTGGACCGGCTCAGCCTGGAGGAGCTGGACCAGCTGGCAGAGGAGATCCGGACCTTCCTCGTCGAGGCCGTCTCCAAGACGGGCGGCCACCTCGGCCCCAACCTCGGTGTGGTCGAGCTGACCATCGCCATGCACCGGGTCTTCCACTCGCCGAAGGACAAGGTGCTGTGGGACACGGGCCACCAGTCCTACGTGCACAAGCTGCTCACCGGCCGGCAGGACTTCTCCCGGCTGAAGATGAAGGGCGGCCTGTCGGGCTACCCGGCGCAGGCCGAGTCCGAGCACGACGTGATCGAGAACAGCCACGCCTCCACGGTGCTCGGCTGGGCCGACGGCATCGCCAAGGCGAACCAGCTGAAGAAGAGGGACAGCCACGTCGTCGCCGTCATCGGTGACGGGGCCCTGACCGGCGGCATGGCCTGGGAGGCGCTGAACAACATCGCCGAGGCCAAGGACCGCCCGCTGGTCATCGTCGTCAACGACAACGAGCGGTCGTACGCCCCCACCATCGGCGGCCTCGCCAACCACCTGGCCACCCTGCGCACGACCGACGGCTACGAGCGCTTCCTCGCCCGCACGAAGGAGCTCCTCGACCGCACCCCGGTCGTCGGAAAGCCGCTCTACGAGACCCTGCACGGCGCCAAGAAGGGCCTGAAGGACTTCATCGCCCCACAGGGCATGTTCGAGGACCTCGGCCTGAAGTACGTCGGCCCGATCGACGGCCACGACATCGAGGCGCTGGAGTCGGCGCTGTCCCGCGCCAAGCGCTTCGGCGGCCCGGTCATCGTGCACTGCCTGACCGAGAAGGGCCGCGGCTACCAGCCCGCCCTCCAGGACGAGGCCGACCGCTTCCACGCCGTCGGCAAGATCCACCCCGACACGGGCCTGCCGATCGCCTCCTCCGGCGCCGACTGGACCTCCGTCTTCGGCGAGGAGATGGTCAGGCTCGGCGAGGAGCGCGAGGACGTCGTCGCCATCACGGCGGCCATGCTCCAGCCGGTCGGCCTCGACAAGTTCGCCAAGCGCTTCCCCGAGCGCGTGTACGACGTCGGGATCGCGGAGCAGCACGCCGCCGTGTCCGCCGCCGGCCTCGCGCACGGCGGGGTGCACCCCGTCTTCGCCGTGTACGCCACCTTCCTCAACCGCGCCTTCGACCAGGTCCTCATGGACGTGGCCCTGCACAAGTGCGGGGTGACCTTCGTGCTGGACCGGGCCGGCGTCACCGGCACCGACGGCGCCTCCCACAACGGCATGTGGGACATGTCGATCCTCCAGGTCGTCCCCGGGCTCCGGCTCGCCGCCCCGCGCGACGCCGACCAGGTCCGCGCCCAGCTGCGCGAGGCCGTCCAGGTCGACGACGCGCCGACCGTGGTGCGCTTCTCCAAGGGCGCCGTCGGCCCCGCCGTACCGGCCGTGGGCCACGTCGGCGGCATGGACGTGCTGCGCGAGCCCGGCACCGACACACCCGACGTGCTCCTGGTCTCGGTGGGCGCCCTCGCCCCGATGTGCCTGGAGATCGCCGGCCTGCTCGACAAGCAGGGCATCTCCACCACCGTCGTCGACCCCCGCTGGGTCAAGCCCGTCGACGAGGCCATGGCGCCCCTCGCCGAGCGCCACCGGGTCGTCGTCACCGTCGAGGACAACAGCCGCGTCGGCGGTGTCGGCTCCGCGATCGCGCAGGCCCTGCGCGACGCGGGCGTGGACATGCCGCTGCGCGACTTCGGCATCCCGCCGCGCTTCCTCGACCACGCCTCCCGCGCCGAGGTCCTGGCCGAGATCGGGCTGACCGCCCCGGACATCGCCCGCCAGGTCACCGGCCTGGTCGCCAAGCTCGACGGCAGGTTCGACCGTACGGCCGCCGAAGTGGACGCCGCGGTGGACTCCGTGGAGCCCGCCCGCGACTGAGCGCTCCGCCAAGCGCCCCGCCGGAAAGCCGGTGCGTCACCCGCGGGTGCGTCGTGGCTGGTCGCGCCGTTCCTCGAGCCCCCTTGGGGCGTTGCCGAACGGCACCGGACTTTCGCCGGACCGGCTCAGCCGGCAAGAGCCTTCACGGGCCGGTTCCGCCACTCCTCCCGGTGGCGGAACCGGCCCGTCTGCGTGAACCTGCCTGTGCCGGGCATACGCATCCCGGCCCTCTCGATCATGTCGAGGACGACAAGCGTGGGAGGTAGGTACGTGAGCAGCACGCTCTTCCGGACGAAGAACGTCGAGCAGTCCATCCGGGACACCGAGGAACCGGAGCATTCGCTCAGAAAGTCCCTCTCCGCCCTCGACCTGACCGTCTTCGGCGTCGGCGTCATCATCGGTACCGGCATCTTCGTGCTGACCGGGCAGGTGGCCAAGAACAACGCCGGCCCCGCGGTCGCCCTGTCCTTCGTCGCCGCCGGTGTCGTCTGCGGTCTCGCCGCGCTCTGCTACGCCGAGTTCGCCTCCACGGTCCCGGTGGCGGGATCCGCGTACACCTTCTCGTACGCCTCCCTGGGCGAGCTGCCCGCCTGGATCATCGGCTGGGACCTGGTCCTGGAGTTCGCGCTGGGCACGGCGGTGGTGGCGGTCGGCTGGTCCGGCTACATCCGCTCCCTGCTCGACAACGCGGGCTGGCACCTGCCCGACTACCTGTCCGGCCGGGACAACGCCACCGGCTTCGGCTTCGACGTCCTCGCCGCCGCGCTGGTGCTGGTGCTCACCTGCATCCTCGTCCTCGGTATGAAGCTGTCCGCCCGGATCACCTCCCTCGTCGTCGCCATCAAGGTGATCGTCGTCCTCATCGTGATCATCGCCGGCGCCTTCTTCGTCAACGCCGGCAACTACAAGCCGTTCATCCCCCCGTCCCAGCCGGTCCCGGCGGGCGGCAACCTCAAGGCCCCGCTCATCCAGCTGATGTTCGGCTGGGCGCCGTCCAACTTCGGCGTGATGGGCATCTTCACCGCCGCCTCGGTGGTGTTCTTCGCGTTCATCGGCTTCGACATCGTCGCCACGGCCGCCGAGGAGACCCGCAACCCGCAGCGGGACATGCCGCGCGGCATCCTCGGCTCGCTGGTCATCTGCACGGTGCTGTACGTGGCCGTCTCCATCGTCGTGACGGGCATGCAGAAGTACACCCAGCTGTCCGTGGAGGCCCCCCTCGCCGACGCCTTCAAGGCGATCGGGCACCCCTGGTACGCGGGCGTCATCAGCTTCGGCGCCGCCGTCGGCCTGACCACCGTGTGCATGATCCTGCTGCTCGGCCAGACCCGGGTGTTCTTCGCGATGAGCCGCGACGGACTGCTGCCGCGCTTCTTCTCCCGGGTCCACCCGCGCTTCAAGACCCCGCACCGGCCGACCATCCTGCTCGGCGTCATCATCGCGATCGTCGCCGGGTTCACCAGTCTGAGCGAGCTGGCCGAGCTGGTGAACATCGGCACGCTGTTCGCCTTCGTCGTCGTCGCGATCAGCGTCGTCATCCTGCGCCGGACGCGCCCGGACCTGCCCCGCGCGTTCCGCACCCCGTGGGTCCCCCTCCTGCCGATCGTGTCGGTGTGCGCCTCGCTGTGGCTGATGCTCAACCTGCCCGCCGAGACCTGGCTCCGGTTCGCCATCTGGATGGTCATCGGCTTCGTCGTCTACTTCTTCTACGGCCGCACGCACAGCCGCCTCGCCCAGGGCGAGAAGACACCGGCGGGCAAGGTCCCCCCGGCGCCGCCCGCGAACGCTCCGTAACCACTCCCGGGCGGGCGTGTAACCCCGCACCGACCTTACGGCACCGTATGTCTCGTTTCGGCTGCGACCGCGGGGCCGGATAGCGTGCTCCCCATGCTCGCCGTCCCCCTCGCCCCCGCACCGACCGTGGCCACCCGGACGGCGTACTGGAGACGGTTGCTGCCCGCGCTCGTGGCCCTGGCCTGCCTCACCCGGATCCCCTCGTTCGTCCGGCCGCTGTGGAACCCCGACGAGGGCTACCTCGCCGTCCAGGCACGCCTGCTCGCCCAGGGCGGCCGGCTGTACGAGACGGTCGTGGACCGCAAACCGCCGCTGGTGCCCTGGCTGTACGAGGCCGCCTTCGCGGTGTGCGGCTCCGGTTCCCTCACCCCGGTGCGGGTGCTCGCGGTCCTCGCCCAGCTGCTCACCGCCGTGCTGCTGGCCTCGCTGGCCCGGCGCCGCTGGGGCGACACCGCGGGCCGCACCGCCGGGGTGCTGTACCTGCTGGTGTCGGTCGGGCTCAGCCCCGAGGACGCGCAGGCCGCCACCTTCGAGGTGTTCATACTGCCCTGCACGGCGGCCGCCCTGTGGTGCGCCGACCGCGGCCGCTGGGGCGCCGCCGGGGCCGCCGTCGCCTGCGCCTTCCTCACCAAGCAGACCGGCGGCGCGGTGCTGGTGCCGGTGGCCTGGCTGCTGCACCAATCGGACACCCCGCGCGGCGGAGCGCTCCGGCTGGCGGCCGGCTTCGCGCTCCCCGTGCTCGCCGTGGCCCAGCTGACGGATCCCGCCGGCTTCCTGTTCTGGACGGTGACCGGATCCACCGCGTACGCCACCTTCACCGGCTCCGAACTCCACGTCCTGGTCCGGGCGTTGACCAACACCGCGATCCTGGCAGTGGCCTGCGCGGGCCTGGTCCCGCCGGTGGTACGGGCCCTGCGTACCGCGGTCACCGCGACGGCCGACCTGTGGCTGTGGCTGGCATCCTCCGTCGTCGCGGTGACCCTCGGCTTCCACTTCTTCGGCCACTACTACCTGCAACTCACCCCGCCCGCGGCCCTGCTGGCCACCGCCGCGCTGCGGACCCTGCCCCGGGAACGGCTGACCGCGGCGCTCGGCACCTCGGCCTGCGCCTGCGCCCTGTTCCTCGCCTGGGGACTGCTCGCCCCCCGCCCCGAACTCGCCCACGCCCAGCGCCTCGCCACCGCCCTCGCCCACCGCACCGGCCCCGACGACCGGGTCCTGGTGTGGGGCATGCACCCGGAGACCTACTGGCTGGCCGGCCGCACCCCCGCCACCCGCTACCTCACCGCGGGCCTGCTCACCAACTACAGCGGCGGCCGCGACGGGCCCGAGGTGGGCGAGAAGTACGCCGTCCAGGGAACCTGGCCCGTCTTCCGCGCCGAACTCGCCGCCCACGCCCCCGCCCTGGTCGTGGACGACTCCCGCGGCAAGCCCTACGCCCCCGACCGGCTCCCCACCCTGCGCCGGCTGTTGTCGGCACGCTACGAGGAGGTGGGCAGGGTGGACGGGGCGGTGCTGTACGCGCGGGTGGTGGGGGAGTAGGGGGAGGGGGACGTACGAAGTCGGGGTGGGGGCGGAGGAGCCGGGCCGCGCGGGGCGGCCGCACGTGCCCTGCGCCCCCTGGCCCGGAATCACCGTATGCCTGTCGCCGGTGGCGGTTCGGCCGATCGCAGTCCGGTCCGCCGGTGTGGCGTGCGGCGCGTGTGTGGGCCCGGCGCTGTTGCCTGCGGTGCGTGTGTGGGCCCGGCGCTGTGGCGGGCGGTGCCGGTGCGGTGCGGCGACAGGCGGCCGTGTCGCGTGTCCTGACCGGCGGGCGGTGCGGGCGTCCGGTGGGCGGTGCCCGGTCAGGAAAGGGCTGTGCGGGGGCCCGCCACCTCGGCTCCCAGCTCGCTCACTCGGCGGCGCAGTTCGCGGTCGGCGGTGATGACCAGGAGGCCCCGGCCGGCGGAGCCGGCGACCAGTTCCACGATGCGGTCGTCCCCGCTGCCGGGCGCCGATTCCACCCGTACCCCGGGCACGGACTCCACACCGCGGGCCGCGCCCTCCACGACCAGCACGATCTCCACCGGATCCGGCCGGCCGGGCAGTCCGCCGGCGGCCAGCCGGTCCCGCAGCCGTTCGGCGGCCCCCTTGCGGTCCCGCCACCAGCCGTCGGGCCGTGAACCGACGACGTTCGCGCCATCGACGATCGCGAGCAACGGGGCGTCCGTGTCCGGGGAACCGGGATCGTCGTCCATGGCACCAGGGTCGCACGCCACCCGCGCGGGAGCACGGCCCGGCGCCCGTGCGGGCAGGCCCATGCCGTGCCCTCAGTGCGTCATCGTGTCGCCCACCGGCGGATGCGCCCGGCCACGGCGGAGGCCGCGCGCTCGCCGGGCGGTCCACCCGCGCGCACCTCGGGGGCGAACTCGGCGTGCGGGAACGGCACGTGGACGGCATCGGCGGTCCGGTCCCACCCGCGCCCGGACGGCCCGCGCCGGATCGGCACCCGCGCCCCGCTCGCCGTCCGCGCGGTGCTGCTGCCGGCCCGGCCGGCCCCGCTGCTGCTCGACCGCGCCGACTGCACCGCCGCCGTACCGCGGGAGCCCGTCAGCGACGAGCGCGAACGCACCGGCATGCTCAGTGACCGGGTGCGCCGCGCGCTCGACGAGGGCGGCGCCCGCCTCGGGGCGGCCGGCGCGAAGCGGATGTGACCACCGTGCGGGGCGCCGGGGCCGGGCCGCGGCGGGGGCGACGGGCGAACTAGAGTGAACCGGTGAACGGCGACTGGCTCATCAGCGGCCGCGACGGTCGGCTCAGTGTCTACCAGCAGTCGGGCGAGGCCGTCCTGTGCCGGGCGGAGCGCGGACCGGGCGGCGCCTGGACCGAGCCGCGCCCGGTGGGCGGCGACCAGACACTGCACCCCGTGCTCGGAGTCGGCCAGGGCGCGGACGGATACGCCCACCTGGTCTCCTGGCGCCCCACGGCCAAGAGCGAGTCGGGCCTCGTGCACTCCACCCACTTCCGCGCGCGCCTCGCCGCCCTGGACTGGAACCCGATCGGCCACCCGAACAAGAAGGGCGACCGCACGGGCACGCCCGCCGTCGCGGTGGACGCGCAGGGCCGCGCCCATGTCTTCGTGCGCAACGCCGAGGGCGGAGTGAGCCTGCTCGCCCAGAAGGAGAAGGGCGGCTGGGAGCCCTGGCGGGACCTGTCGGGCGAGGACGTCCAGGACGGACTGGCGGCGGTGACGGGGGAGTCCGGCAGGGTCGAGCTGTACGCGGCCGCACCGGGCGCCGTCCTGCACTGGTCCCAGGAGGAGCCGGGCGCCCGGCCGGTCCTCCGGGAGACCCTGAAGACCCCGGTGCGCCCCGGCACCCTGCGCGCCCTGGCCACGTCCCCGGAGCGGACGACCCTCTTCTACACCGACACCTCGGGCGGCCTGCGCGCCTGGCGCCCCGGTACCGAGCCGGCCACGCTGCTGGCCGCGGCGGGCCACGGCCCGGTCGCGGCCGTCCGCTGCGAACTCGACGGCCATGACTGCACGCTGCTGGCCCAGCGCTCGGCGAGCGGCCGGGTCTCGTTCGCCGCGTACCCGACGGAACTGGAGTCGGCGGGCGCCTGGTGGACGGAGTCCGGGCCCGAACTGCCCCTGGACGCACGGGTGTGCCTCGCGGTGGACGAGGACGAGCGGGTGGTCGCGGCAACGTTGTCCCCGTCGACCGGCCGGCTTCTGCTGACCCGGCGTAAGGACGAGTCGGGGCTGGCGCTGGAGGCGTGGCGACAGGTGTGACGGCCGGGCGTGCAGGCCATCGTCACACCGCGTTCGTCGAACGTTCGACCTATGATGAGGCGCGCTCGGCCTCCCCGTGCAACAGGTGTTCGGGAATCGGCAGGTCCGTCACGCCGGGCGGTAGGGAAGGGGCGGGTCACGTCATGCGGACCGGATCCGGGCGCGGCGCCGCCCGGCGCAGAGCCGGCGACCACGTCGTCGCACACACGCGCACGACGGAGCGGCACCGGGCCGAGGCGACCGTGTCGGGCCGCTGGCTCGTGCTCGGCAAGGACGGCCGGCTCACCGCCTACGCCCGCACCCGCGCCGGTCTGCTCCGCTGGACCGAATCCCGGCCGGGCGGCCCGCACTGGACGGGCCCCGACTTCTTCCCCGCGGCGGACCTGACCCATCTGTCGGTGGCCCAGGGGGCCGACACCTACGTCCACTTCGTCGGCCGGCGCGAGGTCCCCCGGGGCGAGGGCCCGCCCGCCGTCGACATCGTGCACGCCATCCAGTACCAGACCGGCCGCCCGGTGAGCGAGTGGCGGTCGCTGGGCAACCCGCACAAGGACCGGGAGAAGGCCGCCCGTTTCGGCGTCCCGGTGGCCGCGGTCAGCGCCTCGGGACGCGTGCACGTCTTCGCGCGCAACGCCGGTGGCGGGCTGATGCTGCGCCGTGAGGGGCCCACGGGGAAGTGGGATCCGTGGCAGGACCTCAAGGGCAGCGGGGTGCACGACGGGCCGGCCGCCATCGCCCACGCCTCCGGACGCATCGAGGTGCTGGCGGCCGGCGAGCGGGACGTCATGTGGTGGCGGCAGGCGGAGGCCGACGGC
The DNA here is from genome assembly GCF_053595235.1 of Streptomyces sp. NPDC002520. Taxonomy (NCBI): domain Bacteria; kingdom Bacillati; phylum Actinomycetota; class Actinomycetes; order Kitasatosporales; family Streptomycetaceae; genus Streptomyces; species Streptomyces sp. NPDC002520. The sequence continues at coordinate 281,129 of NZ_JBSFXG010000001.1, forward strand.
GACTTCCGGCAGGAGCCCAACATCGCGCTGCTGGTGGCTCCGGGCACGGTGTCGGCGCTGGAGACGGCTCCGGACCGGGCGTCGTACTACTGGGCAGACCCCGGCAGCGGCGGCCTCGTCGCCCACCGGCCCGGCGGCTGGGTGATCCCCCTCGGCGGCGCCCCGGCCGGGGACCCCGTCGCGTTGCTGCGCGCGGTGCTCGACGGGTACGACTGCGCGGTGCTGGCCCATCGGGACATGGACGGGCAGGTCGTGCTCGCCGCCTGCGGCGTGGAGAACGAGCAGGCCGGTCTGTGGTGGTCGCCGACCGGCGAGCACGGCGTCGGCGCCCCGGCGCTCGCTCTGGACGCGTACGGCCGGATCGTGCTCGCCGTGATCGCACCGGACGGTGCGCTCCACATCGCCCGCCAGGCCGGCGGACCCGGCCTGGCGCTGTCGCCCTCGGTCCGCGTCTGACGCCTGCTCCGCCCCGGGTCAGGAGGTCGAACCCCCCGTCGCCGGCGACTTCTTCGCCGACTCGGGGACCTCCTGGTCCTTGCGCAGCGCCTGCCACAACCGGCCGGCCTGCGGCTGGGCGGCCACGACGCGGTTGGGGTCCTGGGTGTCGTACCGCACCGGCAGCATGATCGTCTCCATGGTCGACGGATCGACGCCGTTCATGCTGCGCCCGAACTCGGCGAGCTTGGTGAGGGAGGCGAGGCCCGAGTCGGTGGTGAGGGACGCGGTGAGCTGGTCGGCGATCCGGTAGGCCTTGGTGGGGCTGCCCAGCAGGTCCTGCTTCTTGATCTCGCTCAGCAGGGCGATCAGGAACTGCTGCTGGAGCCCGATGCGGCCGAGGTCGCTGCCGTCGCCGATGCCGTGCCGCGTGCGGACGAACTCCAGGGACTGGGTGCCGTCGAGCCGGTGGGTGCCGGCGGTCAGGTCCAGCCCGCTGGACGTGTCGTGGATGTCCTGGTCGACGGTGACGGTGACCCCGCCTATCGCGTCCACCAGCCCCTTGAAGCCCGCGAAGTCGATCTCCACGAAGTGGTCCATCCGCACCCCGGACATCTCCTCGACGGTCTTGACCACACAGGCGGGACCGGCCTGTGAGTAGACGGAGTTGAACATCACACGCTTCGCGGAAGGAAGCGCCGAGCCGTCCTTCGCGGTGCACTCGGGCCGGGTCACCAGCGTGTCGCGCGGAATGCTCACGGCTACGGCCTTGCTGCGGCCCTCGGGTATGTGGATCACCAGCGCGGTGTCGGAGCGTGCGCCGGAGACCTTGCCGGTGCCGAGTGACGCGTTGGCGCCGGACCGTGAGTCGGAGCCGAGGACCAGGAGGTTCTGCCCCGAGGTGGGCAGCTTCTGCGGCCGGTCGTCGCCGATCGCCTTCTCGAGGTCCACGCCCTTGATGTTGCCGTTGAGGCCGCTGTAGAGCCAGTAGCCGACCCCGCCCGCGGCCAGCACGAGCAGGACGAGACTCAGCGCGATCCAGCGCCACACGCGACGGCGCCGCCGTGGCGGCCTGGCCCGGCGGCCCGCCGGCGCACGTCGCGATCTCCGGGGGCCCGTCTCCGTCAGGGCATCCGTCATTGCCTCGGTTCCTCTCTCGTACCGGCTCGATGCCGTGGTCCTCAGGAGCTCAGGGCACGAGTGGGGGGAGAGAGACCGGGCCCGTCTGCGGCGGTGGACAGTTGGCCACCGGTCATCAGACGTTCATGGGGGCGTAAGGGTTGTATGTGTTCTGTGTCATTTCTGGCTGCCTTGACAGCCAGGTAAGCGCTTGATGATGATGGGTCGGTCCTTTGAAGGTTAAATTTTCGGTGTGAACTCGCGACGGCCCGTGCCGTCGCGTTGACGTGGCCGCGCATTCGAGCCGGGGGGCACGAGGGCGAGCGGCTACGCGGTACTCGCCCCTGGCCTGCCCGGCCGGCCGGGGTGAGGAGAGGGAGGGGTGGCTGTGCTGGTGCGTGCGTCGGCCCGTGGAGGGCGAACGGCGTGACGACCGTCTCCGACCACGCCCTTCGGCAGGTGCCCGGCACAACGGGCCCCACCCCGCCGACCGGCGCCGTACGGCAGCGCCCCACCGACACCGGCCCCACCACGGCCACCGCGGAGCACGGCGACGTCTACGTCGAGCCGGGACTGACACCGCTTGCCGCCCGCGAGGCCAACCGCTCCGCGCTCACCGCGCTGCTCGACTTGGAAGGCGTCGCCCACTTCGCCGTCCGTGGCACCGTTGACCACGGCACGGTCGTCGCCGTCGCCGAGGAGGACCGGGACCGCGTGCTCGGCGTGCTGTTCCGCGGGCTGAGCCAGTATCCGGGACACCTCAGCGTGATCGATCCGGACGCGCCCCGGCCGGCCAAGCCCGTCTCCTCCCGCGACCCCAAGGCCTGGCGCGACGTCTCCGGTGCGCGCGTCCTGCAGATCAGCTGGTCCCGCACCGACCCGGGCCGGCACCTGCTGCTCGGGCACGAGTACGGCTGCGCCGTCGAGTTCTGGCAGCGGCAGGGCACGTACCTCCTCGCGCCCCGCGCCAACCGCGCCGCCTGGGCCGTCGCCGCCGACGGCGGGAACGTCCTCGGGTCCGCCCGGCTGTTCAGCCGGTTCGTCTCCGACTGGACCCCGCGCCACCTCGCGCCCCCGCTGCCCACGCGTCCCGAGTTCCTGGTGAACTGCGCGGACGACATCGCCTTCCCCGTCGACGCCGTCTACACCTGGGTCGACGGCAACGACCCCGCCTGGCAGCGGCGCAAGGCGCAGGCGAAGGGCGAGGCCTACCACGCGGAGTCCGCGAGCGACGCCCGCTTCATCAGCCGCGACGAGCTGCGGTACTCGGTGCGCTCCCTGCACCTGTTCGCGCCGTGGATCCGCACCGTCCACATCGTGACCGACGACCAGGTCCCGGCCTGGCTGAGCGAGGACGTGCCCGGACTGCGCATCGCCACCCACCGCGAGATCTTCCGCGACCGCTCGGTGCTGCCCGTCTTCAACTCGCACGCGATCGAGTCGCAGCTGCACCACATCGAGGACCTGGCCGAGCACTTCCTGTACTTCAACGACGACATGTTCATCGGCCGTCCGGTGGCCCCGCACGCCTTCTTCACGCCGAGCGGCACGGCCCGCTACTTCCCGTCACGCAACCGCATTCCGCAGGGCCCGGTCGTGGAGACCGACACCCCGGTCGACGCGGCCTGCAAGAACAATCGCGCCCTGTTGCTGGAACGCTTCGGCAAGGTCATCACCCAGCCGATGGAGCACATCCCGTACGCCCTGCGGCGCTCGGTGATGGAGGAGGCCGAGCGGGACTTCCCCGAGGCCTGGGCACGCACCGCGGCCAGCAGGTTCCGGGCGATGACCGACCTGTCGCCGACCTCGTCCTTCGCGCTCTACTACGCGGCACTGACCGGCCGGGCCCAACCGGGCTCGATGCCCTTCACCTACCTCCAGCTGGCCGTGCCGGACCTGGCGGACCGGCTGCAACGGTTGCTCGACGGCCGGGACCAGGACTCCTTCTGCCTCAACGACGCCTTCTCGACACCCGAGGACATCGAGACACAGACGGAGCTGCTGGACGGCTTCCTCGATTCGTACTTCCCCACACCCAGCCCCCACGAGCGATGAAACGGAGTTCATGACGTGCCGGACCCGACGTCCATGAGCTCCGCGGCCAACGTCTACAAACGCCTCGTTCCCCAGCCGGTACGCTCCGCCGCCGCGACCACGGTGCCCGTGGGCGTCCGGCGCAAGGTCAAGCGGCAGCTCGCCCGCACCCTGAGCCGCCGCGAGGCACGGCTGCACCGCAGGGCCCTGCGCCGGGTGCGCAGGGTGGAGTTCGGTCACTCCGAGCGCCGCACCCAGGCACCCGACGGCAGGGTCGGCCACGTGCACACCGGCCTCACCGTCGACCGGGCCCGCCGGCTCGACCACGACCTGGTCACGCACGCCCTGGACGCCGCCGACATCCCCTGGTTCGCGGTCCCGGCCCTCGACGACCGCCGGATCTGCCTGGCCGTCGACCAGCAGGACAAGGGCGCCGTCCGCCGGGTGCTCCGCGCGCTGCTGGAGGAACACACCGGCTACGTCGTCTCCGTCTCGCCCGCCCAGAACGGCACCCCGGACCTCCCGGGCAGCCATGTCAAGGCGTGGAAGCAGTACGGCAAGGCCAAGGTGATCCGCCTGACCTGGCTGCGCACCGAGCCCACCGGGAACCTCTGGGTGGGCGAGGACCAGGGCATCGAGATCGAGTTCTGGACCGCCAACACCGATCTGCCCGTCGAGCGGCTGATCGGTCCCCGCCCCAACCGGGTCCAGCGTGCCGTGCCCAGTGACGCGCCCGGCGTCGAGATCGGCCTCGACCGGCTGTCCGGCTACTGCGACATCGACGGCGACATGGAGCCGACGATCACGCTGGAGAGCTTCGACGTCCCGCGCCTGGAGGAGATCACCTTCCCCGTGGACGCGGTCCTGCTGTGGCAGCACCCCACCCCGTGGGGCGAGGAACTGCTGCGGGCCGGCCTGCGCTCCCTGCACCAGTACGCGCCCTGGGTCGACGTCGTCCACGTGGTCGCCGAGGCGGAGCCGCCGGCCTGGCTGAAGCCCGGCGACCGGCTCGACGTGCTCCGCGCCCGGCCGGGTTCCGAGTGGCATCTGCACCAACTGCCCGACCTCGCCGACCACTTCCTGCTGCTGCGGCCCGGAGCCCTGTTCGGGCGGCCGGTCCGTCCTTTCGACTACTTCACCCCGCACGGCTCGACCCGTCCCCGGCGCGGCCCCTGGAACGCCGAGGAGTCCTTCTCCCCGTGGACGCGCACCGCGTACTCGGCCACCGGGCGGGTCGCAGCCCACGGCTACGCGCACGGCCCGCAGCCGCACCGTGCCGAGACGCTGGCCCGTCTCATGGAGTCCGGCGCCGCGCCGCTGCCCCTCGACGACGGGCAGCGGCTGCCCGTCGTACCCGGCACGCACCCCCTGGACGGCGTGGTCCACCACGTGGGGCACACCGCCGGACTGGCCGACCCCTCGGGCGAGGCGTCGGTGGCGCTGCACGCGGCGCTGCCCGGCATCGGCACCCAGCTGGAACGCCTCCTGGTCCGCCGCGACACCCAGCAGATCCAGCTCTTCGGCCTCGGCACCGAGGAGGCACGCTTCCACGGTGGCACCACGGCCGTCGTGCGCTTCCTGCACCGCTACTTCCCGGTCCCCAGCGTCTTCGAGCGCGATCACCACACCGACGAGGCGGACAACCAGCCGTGAGCATGGGCAACCCGGAGGCATCCGCCGCGGTCGGGGCGTACCGCAGCCTCGTCCCCGCGGGCCTCAGACGCCGTATCGCACGCCGGGTACCGGTTCGCCTGCGCATGGCGCTCAAGCAGCTGCTGCGCCGACTGCACATCGTCAACCTGGGCGCCCGCCTGGTCCGTGGCGCGCGGGCCCGACGCCGCTGGCCGCACCTGTTCGGCGCGGGGGAGCGGCTCGCCGCCCTCGCCGGGCACGGCGCCCGGATCGCCCTGGTCCGGCCGACCGTGTCCCCGCTGGGCCTGCGCGAGGCCAACCTCGAACTCGTCGTCACCGCCCTGGAGGAGGCGGGCGTCGACTACTTCGCCGTGCGCGGCACCTCCGACTTCCGCTCCTGCCTCGCCGTCGCCGAGGCCGACCGCGACCGGGTCGGCCGAGTACTGGCGCGCTGCGCCGAGCACAGCCCCGTCCACCTGCGCGCCTGCCGCGGTGAGGCCGCGCAGGGCGGCACCGTCCTGGCCGGCTCGCGCGCCGGCGTGCGCCTCGCCCGCAGGGCCGCCGTCCTGCGGGTCGGGATGGTGTGGAGCGACCCGGCAGGCTCCCTGGTCCTCGGTCTGGAGCACGGCTGCGACATCGAGTTCTGGCAGCCCGCGGACGGACGCCTGCTGGCCCCGCGGCCCAATCGCGTCACCGAGGACGTCGCCCTCGACGAGCCCCGGGTCACCGTCCCGATCAGCCGGCTCACCGGCTTCGCCGCCCTGCACACCCGCCGCACCCGCTCGGTGCGCACCATTCGTCCCTGCGCCGATCCCCTGCCCGAGGACGTGCGCTTTCCCGTGGACGTCGTCTACACCTGGGTCGACGGCAGCGACCCCGCCTGGCAGCGGCGGCGCGGCGGGTACGGCGAGGGCGGCTACCACAGCGAGTCGGCGAACGCCGCCCGCTACATCAGCCGCGACGAACTGCGCTACTCCCTGCGCGCGCTGGAGCAGAACGCCCCCTGGGTGCGCCATGTCTACCTGGTGACGGACCGGCAGCGTCCGGCCTGGCTCAACGACAGCCATCCGCGCATCACCGTCGTCGACCACTCGGAGATCTTCGACGACCCGGCCGCGCTGCCCACCTTCAACTCGCACGCCATCGAGAGCCGCCTGCACCACATCAAGGGCCTGTCCGAGCACTTTCTCTACTTCAACGACGACATGTTCCTGGGCAGCCCCGTCACCCCGCAGGACTTCTTCCTGTCCAACGGCATGACCCGCACCTTCTTCTCGCCGTCCCAGGTGCCCCGGTGGGACCCCAGCCCCGTGGACCGCCCGGTCGACGCGGCCGGCAAGAACAACCGGCGCCTGCTGCTGGAGCACTTCGGCACCGCCATCGTGCAGAAGCTGCGGCACGCCCCCTACGCGCTGCGGCGCAGTGTGCTGCAGGAGATCGAGCACGAGTTCGCGCAGGAGCACTGGAACACCTCGCACAGCAGGTTCCGCAGCGCCACCGACATCTCCATCCCGTCCTCGCTGTACCACTACTACGCCTACTTCACCGGCCGAGCCGTCCCCTCGAACATCACCTTCGCCTACCTCGACCTCGCCAAGCCGGAGATCCAGCGCCGGCTGGGCATCCTGCTGGCCCGCCGCGACCGGCAGGCGTTCTGCATCAACGACACCCTCTCCGACGGCCACGACGTCGACCGCCAGACGGAGATGCTCAACACGTTCCTGCGCGCCTACTACCCGGTGCCGAGTCCCTTCGAGCGCAAGGAGGGCGAGGTCCGGTGAAGATCTCCTTCCTGATCAACAACATCTACGGCATCGGTGGTACCAACCGCACCGTCATCAACCTCGCCGAGGCGCTCTCCGTCCGCCACGACGTGGAGATCGTCTCGGTCTTCCGGCGCGCCACCGCCACCAAGTTCGAGATCTCCCCGCGCGTCGCCGTGCGCGCCCTCGTCGACCTGCGCCCGGGTTCCGCCGACCGCGGTGCCGCCGGCAGCGACGAACCCAGCGAGGTCGTGCCGCGCCAGGAGGAGTTCTCCGCGCAGTACAGCAGGTTCACCGACAGCCGCATCATCCGTGACCTGCAGAAGACGTCCGCCGACGTGGTGGTCGGCACCCGGCCCAGCCTCAACCTCTTCGTCGCGGCCCACACCCGCGACGGCGCCCTGCGCGTCGCCCAGGAGCACATGACCCACCTGGCCATCCCGCCGGCGGTGCGTGCGGAGATGGCCCGGGTCTACCCGCGGCTGGACGCGATCACGACGGTCACCGAGGCCGACGCCCGCTCCTTCATGGAGAACACGCCGATCCCCGGCATCCCCGTGGTCGGCATCCCCAACAGCGTTCCCGAGCCGTCCGTCGCGCCGTCCGACTGCTCGCGCAAGGTCGTCGTCAGCGCGGGCCGCATGCACCGGATCAAGCGGTACGACCTGCTGATCCGCGCCTTCGGCAGGCTGGCCGAGGAGTTCCCCGACTGGCAGCTGCGCATCTACGGCGACGGCGGCGAGGCCGGCAAGCTGCGCGCCCTGGTCACGGAACTGGGCCTGACCGGGCGGGTGTTGTTCATGGGCGGCTTCTCGCCCATCGAGTCCGAGTGGGCCAAGGGCTCGATCGCGGCCGTCACGTCGAGCGCCGAGTCGTTCGGCATGACGCTGGTCGAGGCGATGCGCTGCGGCCTGCCCGTGGTCTCCACCGACTGCCCCGTCGGCCCCCGGGAGATCCTGGCCGACGGCGAGGACGGCTTCCTCGTGCCCAACGGCGAGGTGGAGGGCATCGTCTGGGGCCTGCGGCGGCTCATGGCCGACGAGCCGCTGCGCCGCACCATGGGCGCCGCCGCGCTGCGCAACGCGGCCCGCTTCGACCCGTCGGCCGTGGCCGACCGCTACCTGGAGCTGTTCGAGGACGCGGCCCGCCGCCGCGCCGCCGCCCACCGCGGCTACCGAGCCCCCGCCGGGCCCCGCAGGGCCGGAGCCGACCAGCTCACCGTGGCGCCGGTCTCCCTCGGCGCGGCCACCGTGGACGTCACCGCCGCCGACGCGGGCTGGCTGCGCTTCTCCGCCGACGGGCCCGCCGAGGGCCGCCGCCGCTGGCAGTTCGTGCTGCGCCACAAGCCCTCCGACGGCGACCGCCGCCCCGACCTCCCGCTGCGCACCTCCCGCACGGACCTGGACAACGGCGGTACCCGCTACACGGCCGTCCTCACACCGACGGCCCTCGACGAACTCGGCGACGGACGCTGGCAGGTGACGATGAGCGCCCCCAAGTCCTCGCCCGTTCACATGAAGGCCGGCGTCCGCGACACCCGCGCTCTCATCGACGCCCGCGCCCGCCTGATCGCCCGCCCCCCGGCCGGCCCGGTCGGCTGGAACCTGCCCTACGCGCAGCCCAACGGCCGGCTGATGCTGCGCACGGTGCTGCGCGAGGAGCACGTCGAGTGCACCGGCGTGGAGGCCGGCGACGGCGCGATCACACTGTGGGGCGTGCTGTGCGGGGGACGCCGGATCGAGCCGGGCGCCCTGTTCACCGTCAGCCGCCGTGGCCGGCACGGGCACAGCTTCTCCGTGCCCGTCCAGGGCCTGGGCCGCCAGTCGTTCCGCGCCGAGGTGCCGCTGCGCCGCGTCGTCGACCACCGTCTGGAGCGCTGGGAGGACTGGGACTGGTGGCTCCAGCCCGACCCCTTCGAGCGCCGCAAGGTGCGCATCTGCCACCTGCTGGAGGACTTCCCCGACGTCAAGGGCGCGTACGTCTACCCGTCCGTTCCACTGACGGGCGACGAGGCCTCCGAGCACGTCGTGGTCTACCCGGCCCGCCCCGTGTGGGTACGGCCGTACTGTTCGGTGTCGGGGGCCATGGCGATGAACGTCGTGGACCGATGAGCCGGACCACACCGACGACCCCGGTGAACACCATGCCCGAGGAGGCCTGATGACCACGACCACCCGCTCGATCCTCCACATCGTGGCCCACCAGGACGACGACCTCTACTTCATGAACCCCGACCTGGTGCGCTCACTCCAGGACGGCGACCGGATCACGACGGTGGTCCTCACCGCGGGGGAGGGCGACGGCATCAACGTCGACACCAACTCCCCCGAGCGCGGCGCTGTGACACCGGACTTCGCCCGGTACAGCACCGAGCGCGGCTGCGGGCTGCGCTCCGCCTACGCCCGCATGACCACCGGCGACCGCGATCATCCCTGGCGCCGCGAACCCATGGACCTCGTGCCCGGGTTCGCGGCGGAGCGGTTCACCCTCGTCGGCGACGACTCCGTGTGCCTCTACTTCCTCCAGCTGCACATGGGCGCCCCCACCGAGCGCGGCACCCGCACCCGGCTCCACGAGCTGTGGGAGGGCGCCCTGCGCACCCAGGCCACGCTGCCGGTGCACGGCTGCACCGTCGGCGAGGTCCAGCACATCACCCGCGAGCAGGTGATCGCCGCACTGACCGCCCTCATGGGCCACGTCCGGCCCACAACGGTGCGCACCATGGACCCCGACCCGGAACACGACGGCGGCCGGAGCGAGTTCGTCTGCTCCGACCACGTCGACCACACCACCACCACCCAGTTCGCCGTCGCCGCCCTCACCCGGCACCGGGAGGCGGGCCACAACCCGGTCGTCGAGCACTATCGCGGCTACGCCAACCGCTTCTGGGGCTACAACCTCGACTCGGCCGCGGCCGCGGAGAAGGCCGAGTACCTGGCCACGTACGGCGGCCTCGACGCCCCCGCGGTCTGTCCGCACGGCACCTGCCAGACCTGCGGCGACCGGCAGTTGGGGCCGAACCCGTACCGCAGCACGCACATGATGAGCGCCGCGTACCGCTACTCCCCGACCACCGACTGGCTGCGCCTGGGGCCGGGCGGGCGGCTCAACGCCTTCGGGGTGCTGGCCGGCCGGCTCGCCTTCTGGACGGAGACCGCTGCGGGGAGCGGCGAGTGGAAGGGCCCCTTCGTCCTCGGCGACGGCTGGATCGCGCCCACGCTCGCCGTCACCGGGGTGCCGGGCGGACCGGCCGAACTCATGGCCCTGCGCCGTCAGAACGTGGTCGGCAGCGGGGTGACCGTGGACGTCGTGCACACCGTCCAGGACCCCGGCGGCAACGGCTTCAACGGCTGGCAGAGCCTGGAGAACCCCGAGTGGGCGCACGGCGACGGCCGCCGGCAGCGCGAAACCGGCGTTCCGTCGGCCGCGGTCGACACCGCCGGCCGGCTGTACGTCTTCGTCCGCACCTTCGACCAGGGCATCGGCGTCCGCCGCCGGGACATCGACGGCACCTGGTCCCCGTGGGAGGACATCGGCGGCAGATTCGTCCAGGACGCCGGGACCGCCCTGGCCACCGAGCGCGGCACCGTGGAGTTGTACGTGCCGGGCAAGAACTCCGTGTGGCGCTGGCACCAGGCCGAGCCCGGCGGCCCCTTCCTGCTGGACGAGACCCTGCGGACCGGCCGGCCGGCGACCGGCGGGATCACCGCCGTCGACTCGGGCGGCGGCCGCACCTGTCTCTACTTGCGGGAGGCCGGCACCCAGCAGGTCATGGCCTACCGCCAGCACGCCGACGGCCGCTGGCCCGGCTCCGGCGCCGGACTCGGGGGTCACGGAGGCACGGGCGCCGTCGCCGCGCTGTGGGCCCCCGAGCGCGGCGCCCGCGAGGCCTTCCTGGCCCACCGCGGCAGCCGCGGCCGGCTCGTGACCTCCCTGCCCGACCGGGACAAGAACGTCTCCGGGACGCACTGGCGCGAGTCGGGCGAGATGTTCGCCCACGCCCCGTCCATGGCGTACGACGCGACGGGCGCCCTCGTCCTGGCCGTCATCGGGACCGACGGACTGCTGCACGTCCGCCGCCAGTTGTCCCCGACCGTGGGAAGCCCGCTGGGGCCCTGGCGCTCGTGAACGACAGAGGGCCTCCGCCCTTCGGCGGAGGCCCTCTTCATGCGCGCTTCGGTGTTACGCCGGAACCGACGCCACGCCGGGAGCCAGGAACTTCTTCCCGTTCACGCGCTCCGAGACACCCTCGCGGTCCAGGTACGGCGTGATGCCGCCGAGGTGGAAGGGCCAGCCGGCGCCCGTGATCAGGCACAGGTCGATGTCCTGGGCCTCGGCGACGACGCCCTCGTCGAGCATGAGCCCGATCTCCTGCGCCACCGCGTCGAGAACCCGCGCCCGCACCTGCTCCTCGGTCAGCACGACGTCGCCCTGCTTCAGCAGCGCGGCGACCTCCGGGTCCAGCTCCGGCTTGCCGCTGTCGTAGACGTAGAAGCCGCGCTTGCCCGCCTTGACGACGGCCGCGAGGTTCGGGGAGACCGTGAAGCGGTCCGGGAAGGCCCGGTTGAGGGTCTCCGAGACATGCAGACCGATCGCGGGACCGACCAGCTCCAGCAGCACCAGCGGGGACATCGGCAGACCGAGCGGCTCGACGGCCTTCTCGGCGACCTCGACCGGGGTGCCCTCGTCGATGACGTTCTGGATCTCGCCCATGAAGCGGGTCAGGATGCGGTTCACGACGAACGCCGGGGCGTCCTTCACCAGAACCGCGGTCTTCTTCAGCTTCTTGGCCACGGCGAACGCGGTCGCGAGCGAGGCGTCGTCCGTCTGCTTGCCGCGTACGATCTCCAGCAGCGGGAGGATCGCGACCGGGTTGAAGAAGTGGAAGCCGACGACCCGCTCGGGGTGCTTCAGCTTCGACGCCATCTCCGACACCGACAGCGAGGAGGTGTTGGTCGCGAGGATCGCGTGCGCCGGGGCGACGGCCTCGACCTCGGCGAACACCTGCTGCTTGACGCCGATCTCCTCGAACACGGCCTCGATGACGAAGTCCGCGTCCGAGAAGCCCTCGGCCTTGTCCAGGACACCGGTCACCAGCGCCTTGAGGCGGTTGGCCTTGTCCTGGTTGATCCGGCCCTTGCCGAGCAGCTTGTCGATCTCGGCGTGGACGTAGCCCACACCCTTGTCGACGCGCTCCTGGTCGATGTCGGTCAGGACGACCGGCACCTCGAGGCGGCGCAGGAAGAGCAGCGCGAGCTGGCTGGCCATCAGACCGGCGCCGACGACACCGACCTTGGTGACCGGACGCGCCAGGCTCTTGTCCGGGGCGCCCGCGGGGCGCTTGCCGCGCTTCTGCACCAGGTTGAACGCGTAGATGCCGGCGCGCAGTTCGCCGCCCATGATGAGGTCGGCGAGCGCCTGGTCCTCGGCGTCGAAGCCCTGCTGGAGGTCGCCGTTCTTGGCGGCGGCGATGATGTCGAGGGCGCGGTAGGCGGCCGGGGCCGCGCCGTGCACCTTGGAGTCCGCGATGAAGCGGCCCTTGGCGACGGCCTGGTCCCAGGCCTCGCCGCGGTCGATCACCGGGCGCTCGACCTCGACGTCGCCCTTGAGGACGTTCGCCGTCCAGATGAGCGACTGCTCCAGGAAGTCGGCACCCTCGAACAGCGCGTCGGCGATGCCGAGTTCGAAGACCTGCTTGCCCTTCAGCTGCTTGTTCTGGTTCAGGGAGTTCTCGATGATGACCGAGACGGCCTTGTCGGCGCCGATCAGGTTCGGCAGCAGGGCGCAGCCGCCCCAGCCGGGGACGAGGCCCAGGAAGACCTCGGGGAGCGAGAAGGCGGGCAGCGCCTTCGACACCGTGCGGTAGGTGCAGTGCAGGCCGACCTCGACGCCGCCGCCCATCGCCGCACCGTTGTAGTACGCGAAGGTCGGGACCGCGAGGCCCGCGAGGCGCTTGAAGACCTCGTGGCCGCCCTTGCCGATGGCGAGCGCGTCCTTGTGCTCCTTCAGCAGCTCGACGCCCTTGAGGTCGGCGCCGACCGCGAAGATGAACGGCTTGCCCGTGATGCCGGCACCGACGATCTCGCCGGCCGCGGCCTCCTTCTCGACCTGGTCGATCGCGGTGTTGAGGTTCGCGAGCGAGGCCGGGCCGAAGGTGGTCGGCTTGGTGTGGTCGAAGCCGTTGTCCAGCGTGATGAGCGCGAAGCGCCCGGCGCCGAACGGCAGGTCGAGGTGGCGTACGTGCGCGGACGTCACGACCTCGTCGGGGAACAGCTCGGCCGCACCCTTCAAAAGCTCAGCGGTGGTGCTCACTTGTCCCCCTCGAAGTGCGGGTTCTCCCAGATGACCGTCGCGCCCATGCCGAAGCCGACGCACATGGTGGTCAGGCCGTAGCGGACGTGCGGCTGCTCCTCGAACTGGCGGGCCAGCTGTGTCATCAGACGGACGCCGGAGGAGGCGAGCGGGTGACCGAAGGCGATGGCGCCGCCGTACTGGTTGACGCGCGCGTCGTCGTCCGCGATGCCGTAGTGCTCGAGGAAGGCCAGGACCTGGACGGCGAAGGCCTCGTTGATCTCGAACAGACCGATGTCGGAGATGGACAGGCCCGCCTTGGCGAGGGCCTTCTCCGTGGCCGGGATCGGCCCGTAGCCCATGACCTCCGGCTCGACGCCGACGAAGGCGTACGAGACGAGGCGCATCTTGACCGGCAGGTTGTTCTCGCGGGCGAAGTCCTCGGACGCGATGATCGAGGCGGTGGCGCCGTCGTTCAGACCGGCCGCGTTGCCGGCGGTGACCCGGCCGTGGACGCGGAACGGCGTCTTGAGGCTCGCCAGGTTCTCCAGCGTGGTGCCCGGACGCATCGGCTCGTCCGCCGTCACAAGGCCCCAACCGGTCTCGCCGGCCTCAGGGTTGGTGCGGCGCACGGAGATCGGCACCAGGTCCTGCTGGATCTTGCCGTCGGCGTACGCCTTGGCGGCCTTCTCCTGCGAGCGCACCGCGTACTCGTCGGCGCGCTGCTTGGTGATGGTGGGGAACCGGTCGTGCAGGTTCTCGGCGGTCATGCCCATGAACAGAGCCGACTCGTCGACCAGCTTCTCGGAGACGAACCGCGGGTTCGGGTCCACGCCCTCGCCCATCGGGTGGCGGCCCATGTGCTCGACGCCACCGGCGATGACGGCGTCGTAGGCGCCGAAGGCGATCGAACCGGCGGTGGTGGTGACGGCGGTGAGGGCGCCGGCGCACATGCGGTCGATCGAGTAGCCGGGCACGGACTGCGGCAGACCGGCGAGGATGCCGGCGGTACGGCCGAGGGTCAGACCCTGGTCACCGATCTGCGTGGTCGCGGCGATGGCGACCTCGTCGATCTTCTTGGGGTCCAGCCCGGGGTTGCGGCGCAGCAGCTCCCGGATCGCCTTCACGACAAGGTCGTCGGCGCGGGTCTCGTGGTAGATGCCCTTCGGGCCCGCCTTGCCGAACGGGGTGCGGACGCCGTCGACGAAGACGACGTCCCTGACGGTACGAGGCACGATGGCTCTCCTCCAGGGTGCGGGGTGGCACAGCTGCGGCACGCATGCGCTGAGCGCGCGCTCACCTCATGCTACTGCTGAGTAACGTAGCTGCACAGCCCTGGCGGGTGGAGCGGCGAAGGTCACACCGAGCATTTCGAAATCTTGGCCGAGAAAGAGCGCCCCAAAGGGGCGTGTGGCTGTATCGACATGCGGCTCCGCCGCGATGGGGGTCCCCCCGCGATGGCGGTCCCCCCGCGATGGCGGTCCTCCCGCGGTGGGGGTCCCTCCCGCTCGAGCGAAGCCGAGAGTGGGGGAGGCGTCGAGAATGGGGGAGGCGTCGAGAGTGGGGGAGCGACCGGCCTACGTCAACCGGCGGCCGCCCGGTGTCAGAAGCCGCGGCGGCGATCAGGCACTCGTCTTCGCCAGTGCGGCCACCAGCACCGGCGTGACCAGCTCCACCTGCCACGGCCGCGCCCCGTATCCCGCCAACGCCGCCGACACGGACTCCGCGTCGGCGGCCGGAGGCTCCCAGCACACCCGGCGCACAGTGTCCGGAGAGACCAGGTTCTCCTGCGGCATGTTGAGCCGCTCGGCCAGCGCCGAGACCCCGGCGCGGGCGGCGGACAGCCGGGCCGCGGCGACGGGGTCCTTGTCGGCCCACGCCCGGGGCGGCGGCGGTCCGGCGACCGGCTGGCCCGGCTGCGGCAGCGCCGTGTCGGGCAGCGCCTTGGCCCGGTCGACGGCGGCCTGCCACTGCTCCAGCTGACGCCGTCCCGTCCGGTGCCCGAACCCGTTCAGCGCGGAGAGCGCGTGGACGCCGGAGGGCAGCGCCAGCGCCGCCTCCACGATGGCCGCGTCACTCAGCACCTTGCCCGGCGAGACATCCCTGCGCTGCGCGATCCGGTCCCGCGTCTGCCACAGCTCCCGGACGACCGCCAGCTGCCGGCGCCGTCGCACCTTGTGCATCCCGGACGTGCGCCGCCACGGGTCCTTGCGCGGCTCGGCCGGCGGCGCGGTCGCGATCGCGTCGAACTCCTGCAGGGCCCATTCGAGCTTGCCCTGCCGGTCCAGTTCCTTCTCCAGGGCGTCCCGCAGGTCGACGAGGAGCTCCACGTCCAGCGCGGCGTACCGCAGCCAGGGGTCGGGCAGCGGGCGGGTCGACCAGTCGACGGCGGAGTGGCCCTTCTCCAGGACGAAGCCGAGGACGTTCTCGACCATGGCGCCGAGGCCGACCCGGGGGAACCCGGCGAGCCGCCCGGCCAGCTCGGTGTCGAACAGCCGGCTCGGCACCATGCCTATCTCGCGCAGGCAGGGCAGGTCCTGCGTGGCGGCGTGCAGGTCCCACTCGACGCCGGACAGTGCCGTGCCGAGACCGGACAGGTCGGGGCAGGCGACGGGGTCGATCAACGCGGTGCCGGCACCCTCGCGGCGCAGCTGCACCAGATAGGCGCGCTGCCCGTAGCGGTAGCCGGAGGCGCGCTCGGCGTCGACGGCCACGGGGCCGGAGCCGGCGGCGAACGCGGCGATCACGTCGGCGAGGGCGGTCCCGTCGGCGATCACCGGCGGAATGCCCTCGCGGGGTTCCAGCAGGGGAGTCGGCGCCCCCGTCACAGAAGATCCGGCGTCGTCCGGAGGAGTGCCTCCGGTGGTACGCAGGGAACTGTCTGCTGCGGTCTCTTGGGCGTCGGTCACCTGTCAAGGGTATCCGTGCAACGACAGCGCCCGTCGACGGAACGTTCCGTCGGCGGGCGCTGGAGGGTCGTAAACCAGTCAGGTCGGTGAAACTTCCGGTTCCCCGGAGGGACCGGTGCGTGCCGCCGAACGGCTCAGTGGATGATCCCGGTGCGCAGGGCCACGGCCACCATGCCGGCCCGGTCGCCCGTGCCGAGCTTGCGCGCGATGCGGGCCAGGTGGCTCTTGACGGTCAGGGCGGACAGGCCCATGGAGACGCCGATCGCCTTGTTCGACTGGCCCTCCGCGACCAGCCGGAGCACCTCGACCTCGCGTCCCGACAGCTCGCGGTAACCGCCCGGGTGGCTCGGGGCACCCGGGGGGCGGCGGTGCATGCGGGAGGCGGCGCCGAGGGGGGCGGCACCGGGTCGGGTGGGGAGCCCGATGTTGGTGCGGGTGCCGGTGACGACATAGCCCTTGACTCCGCCGGCCAGGGCGTTGCGGACGGCGCCGATGTCATCGGCGGCGGAGAGCGCCAGGCCGTTGGGCCAGCCGGCGGCGCGGGTCTCGGACAGGAGGGTCAGGCCGGAGCCGTCGGGCAGGTGGACGTCGGCGACGCAGATGTCGCGGGGGTTGCCGATGCGGGGACGAGCCTCCGCGATGGACGAGGCCTCGATGACATCGCGCACACCGAGCGCCCACAGGTGGCGGGTGACGGTGGAGCGGACGCGCGGGTCGGCCACGACCACCATGGCGGTCGGCTTGTTCGGGCGGTAGGCGACCAGGCTTGCGGGCTGCTCGAGGAGAACGGACACCAGGCCTCCTGGGTGGGGGACGGGGCCGGCTTGTGGGGGAAGAAGCCGGGACGAACCGTGCTTTCAGGGTCACAGTCGTCTTCGGCAGCAAACCCGTCCGCCTTTAGAGAATGATCACGATCTAGTGAGTCACAATGTGTGCAATTCGGACACGCGATCGATCATCCGAAGATCGAATCGGTTCGGGCCAGTGCGATTCGAGTGCGGAAAGTGGCCGTATCGACAAAGAGATGGTCAATAGAACGATCGCGAGGGCCCGTGCGGAGCACCCGAGGGACACAACAGTGCGCCCGGTGACCAGGTCACCGGACCGCCTGACCCCTGCGTCAACGCGACTGCGGATCCCTTCGCTGCGGCAGTGTCACCACCGAGGCGTCGCCCGGCCCGGCCGGCGGCAGCCCCCCGACCTGGGCCAGCAGATCGCACCAGGAGGCCAGATGGGCAGCGGTGTCGGGGACACCGCCCAGACCCTCGCGGGGCGTCCACGACGCACGGATCTCGATCTGAGAGGCGGCCGGCCGCTCCGACAGCCCGCCGAAGTAGTGCGAGCTCGCGCGCGTGACCGTGCCGCTCGGCTCTCCGCACGCCAGCCCCCGCGACTGCAAAGCGCCGGTCAGCCACGACCAGCACACCTCCGGCAGCAGCGGATCGGCCGCCATCTCCGGCTCCAGCTCCGCACGCACCAGCGTCACCAGCCGGAACATGCCGCGCCAGGCGTCATGCCCCGCGGGATCGTGCAGCAGCACCAGCCGGCCGTCGGCCAGGTCCTGCTCGCCGTCGACCGCCACGGCCTCCAGCGCGTACGCGAACGGGGCCAGCCGCTGGGGCGCGGGCGTCGGCTCCACCTCGACCTGCGGCCGCAGCCGGCTGCCGCGCAGGGCTTCGACCGCGGCCCGGAAAGCCGGCGGAGCCGAAGTACTGGAGTTCCGGTCCGCCTCCTCGGTGTCCAACACGTCGTCCATTCCGTCAGCGCTGTCCGACATTCGTCCCTGAGCCGCAGCCATGCGGGAAGAGTAAGGGGAACGGGCGCCCGGTGGGGGCCGAGACACCCCGCCCGGTTTTCCCGCCCCCTCACCAGCGGCTGCCGCCCCCGGGCGCGCACCGGCGTCGTGCGAGACTTGCCCCGTGACCGCCAATGACGCCCGCACGGGCCAGCAGCCGACCGCCACGTACGACAGCGCCTTCCTCAAGGCGTGCAGGCGCGAACCCGTACCGCACACCCCCGTGTGGTTCATGCGTCAGGCCGGCCGCTCGCTTCCCGAGTACCGCAAGGTGCGCGAGGGCATCCCCATGCTCGAATCCTGCACGCGGCCCGAGCTGGTCACGGAGATCACGCTCCAGCCGGTGCGCCGGCACGGCGTGGACGCGGCGATCTACTACAGCGACATCGTCGTCCCCCTCAAGGCCATCGGCGTCGACCTCGACATCAAGCCGGGCGTCGGCCCGGTCGTCGAGCAGCCGATCCGCACCCGCGCCGACCTGGCCCGGCTGCGCGACCTCACCCCCGAGGACGTCACGTACGTCACCGAGGCGATCGGCATGCTCACCCGCGAGCTGGGCACCACCCCGCTGATCGGTTTCGCGGGCGCGCCGTTCACCCTCGCGAGCTACCTGGTCGAGGGCGGCCCGTCGCGGACGTACGAGAACGCCAAGGCGATGATGTACGGCGACCCCGAGCTGTGGGCCGACCTGCTGGACCGCCTCGCCGACATCACGGCCGCCTTCCTGAAGGTGCAGATCGAGGCGGGCGCGAGCGCGATCCAGCTCTTCGACTCCTGGGTCGGCGCGCTCGCCCCGGCCGACTACCGCCGCTCCGTGATGCCCGCCTCGGCGAAGGTGTTCGACGCCGTCGCGGGCTACGGCGTCCCGCGCATCCACTTCGGTGTCGGCACCGGTGAGCTGCTGAAGCTTCTGGGCGAGGCCGGCGCGGACGTCGTCGGCGTCGACTGGCGCATCCCGCTGGACGAGGCCGTCCGCCGCGTCGGCCCCGGCAAGGCGCTCCAGGGCAACCTCGACCCGACCGTGCTGTTCACCGACAAGGACACCGTCGAGGTCAAGGCCCGCGAGGTCCTCGACGCCGCCGCCGGTCTGGAGGGGCACGTCTTCAACCTCGGCCACGGCGTCATGCCGAACACCGACCCGGACGCCCTGACCCGGCTCGTGGAGTACGTCCACACGCAGAGCGCCCGCTGAGCGCGGCCGGTCACCACGCCTGACGGGGCCTGGCCTGCCTGCCGAACAGCAGGCGGGGCGGCTCCGGCGGGGGCGGGGTGCCGGGCTTGAGCGGCCAGGCGAGCAGCATGCCGGCGACGAAGCCGACCACGTGCGCCGCGTAGGCCACCGTGCCCGCGCCGGAGACGCCGTGCCCGGACGAGTACACCGCCTGGAGCCCGAACCAGAAGCCCAGCACCAGCCAGGCGGGCAGCCGCAGCGGCAGGAAGACCAGGAACGGCACCAGGACCCAGACCCGGGCCGTCGGCCACAGCACGATGTAGGCGCCGAGCACGCCGGCGATCGCGCCGGACGCGCCGATCAGCGGATCGCCCGAGCCGGCGTTCAGCAGCGCGTAGCCGTAGCCGGCCGCGTAGCCGCAGACGACGTAGAAGAGGAAGTAGCGGATGTGGCCCATCCGGTCCTCGACGTTGTTGCCGAAGATCAGCAGGAACAGCATGTTGCCCAGCAGGTGCAGCCAGCTGCCGTGCAGGAACATCGCCGTGAAGACCGACACGGGCGGCGACTTGTCGTAAGCGGGCGGTGCCACCACACATCCCGGACCGTGCGCCCCCACGCCCACCTCGCCCGTCGGTACCAGCCGGGGCATCTGATGGTGGATCAGCTCCTGGGGGACCGCCGCGTAGTGGTCCATGAAGGCCTGGAGGTGGCACAGCTGCGCCAGGTCGCTCCCCCCGGCCACGGAACCGGCTATGCCGGGCATGGTGAGGAAGACGAGGACGTTGGCCGCGATGAGGGCGTACGTCACGTACGGGGTGCGGCGCACGGGGTTCACGTCATGGACGGGGATGACCACGTTGGATTAGTGCCCCGGACGGGCCGCGTGAACCGGCCGGTTCTCCGCCCGTCGGTCAGTTCTCCGCCCGTATCTTCGACGCCGCCTTCCTCGCCGCCACCAGAACCGGGTCCCACACCGGGGAGAAGGGGGGCGCGTACCCGAGGTCCAGGGCGGTCATCTGCTCGACCGTCATCTGCGCGGTCAGCGCCACCGCCGCGATGTCCACCCGCTTGGCCGCGCCCTCCCTGCCGACGATCTGCACGCCGAGCAGCCGGCCGGTGCGGCGTTCGGCGAGCATCTTGACCGTCATCAGGGAGGCGCCGGGGTAGTAGCCGGCGCGGCTCGTGGACTCGATGGTGACGGTCTCGTACCGCAGACCCACGCGGTCGGCGTCCTTCTCGCGCAGGCCGGTACGGGCGATCTCCAGGTCGCAGACCTTGCTGACCGCCGTGCCGACGACGCCCGGGAAGGTGGCGTAGCCGCCGCCGACGTTGCTGCCGATGACCTGGCCGTGCTTGTTGGCGTGCGTGCCCAGCGGGACGTACTGCTCCTGGCCGGAGACCAGGTTCAGCACCTCCACGCAGTCGCCGCCCGCCCAGATGTTCTCGTGCCCGCGCACCCGCATCGCGCGGTCGGTGAGCAGCCCGCCGCGGGTGCCCAGGGGCAGGCCCGCCGCGCGCGCGAGGGCGGTCTCGGGGCGCACACCGATGCCGAGGACGACGATGTCCGCCGGGTACTCGGCGTCCCGCGTGGCGACCGCCCGGACCCGTCCGTCGTCGTGGGTGAGGACCTCGGTGACCTCGGCGTCGTCGACCATCGTGATGCCGAGCCCCTCCATGGCCCGGTGCACCAGACGGCCCATGTCCGGGTCGAGGGTCGCCATGGGCTCCTTGCCGCGGTTGACGACCGTCACCTCGAAGCCGCGCTGGATCAGCGCCTCGGCCATCTCCACGCCGATGTAGCCGGCCCCCACGACCACGGCGCGCCGGCCACGCGTGCGTTCCAGCGTGTCGAGGAGGGCCTGCCCGTCCTCCAGGGTCTGCACCCCGTGCACACCGACGGCGTCGACGCCCGGCATGTCGGGGCGGATCGGGCGGGCGCCGGTGGCGAGGACGAGTTTGTCGTACGACGTCCAGGACTCGGCGCCGGAATCGACGTCACGCGCGCGTACCCGCTGCCCTGCCACGTCGATCTCGGTGACCTCGGTGCCCAGCCGCACGTCGATCTCGCGCTCGCGGTGCTCCTCGGGGGTGCGGGCGATCAACCGGTCGCGTTCGGGCACGTCGCCGCCCACCCAGTACGGGATCCCGCACGCCGAGAACGACGTGAAGTGCCCGCGCTCGAAGGCCACGATCTCCAGTTCGTCCGGCCCCCGCAGCCGGCGCGCCTGCGACGCCGCGGACATCCCCGCGGCGTCGCCGCCGATCACGACCAGTCGTTCCCTGCCGTCCCGCCCACCGTTCATGCTCATGCGAACACGCTACGGGGCACGGTCATGTCACGCCCGGTCAGCTCCCGTCCCCGGATTCCGCAGCGGTGGTCTCCTCGGCCGGGCGCGCGTGGGGCAGCGGGCCCAGGGCGGTCGCCGCGGGAGCCGGTTCCGCCCGGCGCGGCAGCCGCGGGCGGACGATCCGCCGCCACAGCAGCGCGAGCAGCGCGGCGAGCACCGCGAACGGCAGGACGGCGCCCAGGGCGAGGGCGATCCAGCGCAGCATCGTCACGAACACGTGCCAGCCGCCCGACACGGCGTCCAGGAAGTCCGGCGTGTCGTCCTTCGCGGCCTTCCGCGCGGGCTTCTCGGACAGCGACAGGGAGATGGTCGCCAGGCTCGTACGGTCCTTCAGGGACGCCTGCTGGGCCAGCAGCGCCTCCAGGTCGGCCTCGCGGCTGCTCAGCTCCCCTTCCAGGGTGACGACGTCGCTCAGCTTGGACGCCCTGTCCATCAGTTCGCGGATCCGGGCCACACTCGCCCGCTGGGACTTGATCCTGCTGTCCACGTCCACGACCTGGTCGGTGACGTCCTGCGCCTTCGCGGTGCGCTCGACCAGCCTGCCGGCGCCCTGGAGGCCGGTGAGGACATCGTCGTACTCGTCGGCCGGCACGCGCAGCACGACCCGGGTCTGCTCGTGGCCGTCGGAGTCCACGCTCGTGGTCTCGTCGCCGACGTAGCCGCCCGCGTTCTCGGCGGTCGTACGGGCCGCGGCCAGGGCCTTGACCACGTCCTTCACCTCGACGGTCAGGGAGGCGGTGCGGATGATGGCGTTCGGGGTGAGCCGGGGCGTCCTGCGGGCGGATCTCCCGCTGTCCGCCTTGCCGCCGGCCGCGCCCGCCCGCGCCTCCCCGGCGGCGGCGGACTTCGAGTCGCCGCTCGAATCGTTCGCGCCGCCGCACCCGGCGAGCGCGAGGGAGGCGGCCAGGAGGACCCCGGCCAGGACCCGGACGGATCGCGCGGACGGCAGGGGACGGGCGGGGCGTGCTGGGCGTGCGGAGTGTGGTGTGCGCATGGGGTACCCCCGGGGCGGTGACGGTGACGCTTCTTCGACGCCGGGGCCCCCGGCAGCGTTGGGCGTCCGCGGTCCCGATGCGGTCACGGTCCGGACACGCCCCGGTCAACGGGTGCCTGACCGGGGTGACGCCGGGCCCCGGAGGGAGTGTCGGAGGGTTCTGAGAGAGTGGGTGCATGAGCGCAACGGGTACGGGCACGGGGCATGTCGTCGTCATCGGAGCCGGCGTGGCCGGACTGGCCGCCGCGCACCGGCTGCTGCGGCGCGGCGCGCGCGTGACGGTGCTGGAGGCCTCCGAGCGGGTCGGCGGCAAGCTGCTGCCGGGGGAGATCGCGGGCGTCCGGGTGGACCTTGGTGCCGAGTCGATGCTCGCCCGCCGCCCCGAGGCGGTGGACCTCGCGCGCGAGGTGGGGCTCGCCGACCGGCTGCGGCCCCCGGCCACCGCGAGCGCGTCGATCTGGACGCGCGGTGCCCTGCGCCCCATGCCCAAGGGGCATGTGATGGGCGTCCCCGGCACCGCCGCCGCCCTGACCGGCGTGCTGTCCGACGAGGGCCTGGCCCGCATCGCGCGCGACGCCGAACTGCCCCGCACGGAGGTCGGCGACGACGTGGCCGTGGGCGAGTACGTGGCGGCGCGGCTCGGCCGGGAGGTCGTCGACCGGCTGGTCGAGCCCCTGCTGGGCGGGGTGTACGCGGGCGACGCGTACGCCATCTCGATGCGCTCGGCCGTTCCGCAGCTCTTCCAGGCGGCCCGCACCCACGACTCCCTGACGGCCGCCGTCCGCGACATCCAGGCCAAGGCCGCGGCGAACCCGCAGGACGGCCCGGTGTTCATGGGCATCGAGGGCGGAGTGGGCCGACTGCCGCTCGCCGTCGCCGAGTCGGTGCGGGCGCGCGGGGGCGAGATCCTTACCGGGACGCCGGTCCGGGAGCTGCGCCGGGCCGAGGTGACAGCAGGCGCGGGCGCCGACGGGGCGCGGGCCGCCGGCGAGGCACGGGCCGACGGCGGCTGGCGGGTCGTGGCCGGTGACCGGGTGCTGCACGCGGACGCCGTCGTCCTGGCCGTCCCCGCGTGTGCGGCCGCCGACCTGCTGCGCGCGCAGGCCCCGGCCGCCGCGAGCGAACTCGCCGGCGTGGAGTACGCCTCCATGGCCCTGATCACCCACGCCTACCGCCGCGCCGACCTCGCCCTGCCCGAGGGCAGCGGCTTCCTCGTGCCGCCCGTCGACGGCCGCACCATCAAGGCCTCCACCTTCGCCTCCCAGAAGTGGGGCTGGATCGCCGAGGAGAACCCGGACGTGGTGGTGGTGCGCACCTCCGTGGGCCGCCACCGCGAGACCGAGGTGCTCCAGCGCGAGGACGCCGACCTGGTCGAGATCTCCCGGCACGACCTGTGCGAGGCCACCGGCCTGGCCGCCGTACCCCTCGCGACCCGCGTCACGCGCTGGACCGACGGGCTGCCGCAGTACCCGGTGGGCCACCACGCGCGCGTGGCCCGCATCCGCGCGCGCGTCGCCGAACTGCCCGGCCTCGCCGTGTGCGGCGCGCAGTACGACGGCGTCGGGATCCCCGCCTGCATCGCGAGCGCTTACGCGGCGGTGGACCAGCTGGAGGGCGACCTGAGAGGGGTCGCGGCCCTGACGGCCCACCCGGTGCAGAGCCTGCACGGCGGAGCGGGAGAATAGGGACCATGAGTGACGATGCCCCCACCACCGAGTCCGGCAGGATCCCGAACAAGGGCAAGCTGGCCAAGGACCTCAACGAGGTCATCCGCTACACCCTGTGGTCGGTCTTCAAGCTGAAGGACGTGCTGCCCGAGGACCGCGCGGGCTACGCCGACGAGGTCCAGGAGCTGTTCGACCAGCTCGCCGCCAAGGACGTGACGATCCGCGGCACCTACGACCTGTCCGGCCTGCGCGCCGACGCCGACCTGATGATCTGGTGGCACGCCGAGACCAGCGACCAGCTCCAGGAGGCGTACAACCTCTTCCGCCGCACCCGGCTCGGCCGTGCCCTGGAGCCGGTGTGGTCGAACATGGCGCTGCACCGCCCCGCCGAGTTCAACCGCTCGCACATCCCGGCGTTCCTCGCCGACGAGACGCCCCGCGACTACGTCAGCGTCTACCCGTTCGTGCGCTCCTACGACTGGTACCTGCTGCCGGACGAGGACCGCCGCCGCATGCTCGCCGACCACGGCAAGATGGCCCGCGGCTACCCGGACGTGCGCGCCAACACCGTCGCCTCGTTCTCCCTCGGCGACTACGAGTGGGTCCTCGCCTTCGAGGCCGACGAGCTGTACCGCATCGTCGACCTCATGCGCCACCTGCGCGGCTCCGAGGCCCGCATGCACGTCCGCGAAGAGGTGCCGTTCTTCACGGGGCGCCGCAGGTCGGTGGCCGAGTTGGTTGCCGGGCTCGCCTGACAGCCAGCGGCGCGGTTGCCCGGCCGGGGGTCCGGGGGTTGTCCCCCGGGAGATGCGGTACGGGGCGCCGCAGGTCGGTGGCCGAGTTGGTCGCCGGGCTCGCCTGACAGTCAGCGGCGCGGTTGCCCGGCCGGGGGTCCGGGGGTTGTCCCCCGGGAGATGCGGCACGGGGCGCCGCAGGTCGGTGGCCGAGTTGGTTGCCGGGCTCGCCTAGGCGTCGTCGCTCTTGCCCTTCAGGGAGTCCCTGAGGGCCTGCTGGGCGGTGCGGTCGGCCTCGGCGGCCGGCTGCGGCTCCGGGTGCGGTGCGCAGGACGCGTGCCGCACCGGGAAGCGGCCCTCCAACAAGTAGGTGTCCAGGTGCGCGTTGACGCAACTGTTCTGGCTGCCGCCGATCCCGTGCGTGCCCGCGTCCCGCTCGGTCACCAGCACCGAGCCGGCCAGCCGCCGGTTCATCTCCAGCGCCCCGGCGTACGGCGTTGCCGCGTCCCGCTCGGCCGCGAGGATCAGCACCGGCGGCAGCTCACCGGGCCCGGTCCGCACGTCCACCGGCCGCTGCCGGGGCGCCGGCCAGTAGGCGCACGGCAGGTTCGCGAACGCGTTGTCCCAGGTCTCGAAGGGCGCTACGCGCGCGAGCCGGGTGTTGTCGCGGTCCCACACCGCCCAGTTCGTCGGCCAGGACGCGTCGTTGCACTCGACGGCCGTGTACACCGCGCTGCTGTTCTCCGATTCGGTGGCCGTCTCCGGGCTCGGCTCGGCCAGCCGGACCAGGGGTTTCGCGTCCCCCTTCAGATAGGCCGACAGCGCGGCGGCCCGGCTCGGCCAGAAGTCGTCGTAGTACCCGGCCGTCAGGAACGCGTTGTGCAGCTGCCCCGGACCGACCTTCCCGGCCGCCGCCTTCGTGGCCAGCCGGGCGCTCGCGGTGTCGTAACTGCTCCGCACCCGCGCCGCCGTCGAGCCGAGCCCGTACACGTCGTCGTGGCGGGCGATCCACTCGCGGAAGTCCGTCCAGCGCTGCTCGAACGCGGCCGACTGGTCGAGGTTGTCGCGGTACCAGACCTGGGCCGGGTCCGGGTTCACCGCGGAGTCCAGCACCATGCGCCGCACATGCGAGGGGAACAGCGTGCCGTACAGCGCGCCGATGTAGGTGCCGTACGACGCGCCCACGAACGTCAGCCGGCTCTCCCACAGCGCGGCCCGCAGGACGTCCAGATCACGGGCGTTGTTGACGGAGGTGTAGAACCGCAGCTTGCTGCCCGACCGCTCGGCGCAGCCGCGCGCGTACGCCTTCGCCTGCGCGATGCGCTGCCGCTTGTACGCCTCGGTGGGACGGGCCGGCGCCTGGGTGGGCGCCCTGAAGAAGCGCTTGGGGTCCACGCAGGACAGCGGGGCCGAACGGTCCACCCCGCGCGGGGCGTAGCCGACCAGGTCGTAGGCGGCGGCGATCCGCTTCCACTCGGGCAGCACGCCGATCATCGGGAAGTTCATGCCGGAGGCACCGGGGCCGCCCGGGTTGTAGACCAGGGCGCCCTGCCGGGGCACCTTGCGCTTGCTGTTGCGCGGGTCCTTCTGCGTGGCCCGCACCCGGCTGACCGTCAGCTCGATCTGCCTGCCGTAGGGGTGTGCGTAGTCGAGGGGGACGCGCACGGTGCCGCACCGCATACCGGCCGGCCCCTCCTGGCCGGCGGGGCAGGCGCCGAACTTGATACCGCCGGCGCGGGCGCGCGCGGCGGCGACGGCGGTCCCGTGCGCCTCGGCCGCGCCGGGCGCGGAGGCAGCCGGTGCCGCGGGGGCCGCGGCCAGGGCCGTCAGGAGCAGGGAACCGGCGGCCGAGTAGAGGACGGCAGTTCTCATCGCGAATCCCTTCGGTGCGCGGCGGCGATGGCACGGCTGCCACGGCCCGGCAACAACAAAAGGGATATTTCGTACGGTTGTCGGTGAAGGCAAGCACCGTCAGGCCGGTGTCGGCCTCAATGCTCCCGATGCGCCCCCGGGACGCCCCTCACTCGCGCCAGGGCTGGTCGCGGTGCGTGAAGGCGGCCCGCAGGTCCGGCTCGCCTATCGCGCGGACGCCCCGTACGGCGACGGAGGTGAGGAAGGAGCGCTCGTCGCCGTGTCCGGGCCGTTGCCGGGTCAGGGTGACGAGCAGCCGCTGCCCCGCCGGGGAGGCCCAGGGTGAGTACGGGTGCACCTCGACCCGCGCGATGGCCAGGCAGCTCAGGGTCAGGACGAGCGGCAGCGCGAACCAGAGGGCGACCAGGGTGGGCGGCACCGCGGTCTGGGTGGGCATCAGCAGCGCGGTCACGCCCAGCGCGAGCACGGCCACCGCGGCGGCCCGCACCTGGCGGATCCCGGCCGCCACGGTCGTGTGGGCGCCGTCGGGCACGGCCAGCCCGGCACGTACGAGCCCGTCGGCGAGCCGGCGCACGGCCTCGGCGCCGGCCGCGGCGGTGCGTACCGGAGCGATCCGGGACTGGCCCTCGGGCCCGATCGCCCCTATGACCGACCGCTCCATCTCGTCGCGGCCTTGCGGGTCCACCACCGTGGCCCAGCCGGTGTGCGCGAGCAGCAGCCGCCGCTGCCGGGCCATGGACACCATGGTCAGATCGGCGACCCGCGTGGGGCCGCCGGACAGGAACGCCGCCTCGTACAGCGTCAGATCGCGTCGTGTCGCCTCGGGTCCCAGGTCCACCGCGGGCGCCGCTTCCCTGTCCTCGGCCGCCGTACGGACCGCGGCCAGGCACAGCCGGGCGCAGGCGACTCCGGCGAACGCGCAGGCGAGAAGCAGCAGAAGGACCCAGAACATGACGCGTTTCTATGCCAGTTGCCCAGGAAACGCCATGCCCGGTTCACTATCCGGACAGAGTGTTGCCGGTATGTGACGTTCCGCCTTTCCCGCAGGTCAGGGGGTGGCGGACGACGGCGGCTCGGCGGTGGCGGGCGGCAGCGCGAACGACGCGGACGGCGAGGGTGCGACCGGGACGGCGGCGGCCGGGTCGACCGCGGGAGGGGAGGGCACGGGGGAGGGGGATGCCGCCAAGTCGCGGGCGAGCGCGGAGAAGTCGACGTACCCCGTCGCCTCCAGGATCTTGATGTGGTCCAGCACGGTCGTGTTGGCGTCGTCGGCGAGATCGCGGACCAGCGAGTTCTGGGTGCCGGCGCGGACCTGCGCGACCAGCGAGAACACCCGGCCGTGCGCGAGGCGCAGGATGCCGGTGAACTTCCGGTCGAAGTCCTGACCCTGCGCGGAGCGGAGGGTGTCGAGCCACTGCTTCTGCTGCGCGTTGGGCTCGTTGGGCAGGGGTACGCCGAGCCGGCCGGCGACGATGCGGACATGTGTGTCGAGGGAGGTGTGCCCGTCGACCAGGTGCTGACCCGCTTCGCGTACGGCGGGCGTGGTCCCCTTGCGCAGGGCCAACTGGCCTGCGGGCAGCTCCCAGAGCCCCGCGAGGCGGACCTTCGTGACGAAGTCCCGGTCCTGCGCGGACAGCGGGCCGTACGGAGTCGTCACGGTCTGCGCGCTCAGCGTGCTCGCCGCCGCTGTGTCCGCCGCGTCCGGTCGGCCGGCGTACGACCACAGGGGTATGAGCAGCGCGACGGCTGTCGCCGTGAGGGCTGTGATGACGAGTCCGGTACCGCTGAATATGCCTCGGCCCTGGATGTGGGGTCGCGATCGCATGGTGCCTCCTGCACCGCACTCCGATGCGCCTGGGTGCGGGCTGGCATATTACTGCGGAGTCGGACGCGGGTTACCGCGCGGTCGGGTGCGGGCCGTTTCCGGCTGCGGGTGGGTGGTGGCTGCTCGCGCCCACGCGGCGGAGCCGCACGTCGACACGGCCCCGCGCCCCTGGGGAGTTGGAGTTCCGTCTGCTGTGTGGGCGCGGTGGCTGGGTGGCTGGGGTTTTCGGCTGCGAGTGGGTGGTGGCTGGTCGCGCCGCGCAGTTCCTCGTGTGCCTGGGGAGTTGCAGGTCCGTCCGCTGTGTGGGCGTCGTGGCTGTGCGACCGCTTCGGGGTCGGCGCCGGATGTCCGGTCAGGTCCTCCGTCGCAGCACCCGGCGGGCCCGTGCCGCCAGGTTCCGGGGACACGGGGCGGGGCCGGAGCGGTCCACCCACCAGTCGTGGAGGTGGCGGCGCGCTCGCGCGTCCGTCGGCCTGCCGGTCTTCAGCAGTTGCGCGGCGAAGTCCAGGGCGTCCTGCCGGTAGCCACCGCGCATCGGCCGCTCCCGCGCGAACGCCAGGAACATCTCCCGGTACCCGTCGCCGAGGATCACCGGCAACTCGGGCGCCACCTTGGCCACCACACCCGCCCGCTTCGCCGCGAGCGCGCGCGCCTGCACCCGCATCCGGACACGGTCGAACCCCTCGGGCACCGGCGTCCCGGCCACCAGGCAGGACAGCACCGCGGCCTGCGCGACACCGAGCCGCTGGTGGGCCTGCGGGGGCGCCAGGACTGCTACGCCGCCCGCCTCGGCCCGTCCTGCGGTGGGGGCGTCGGTCGCCCTGGCGGTCGCCAGGGACTCCCGGGAACTTCCGGCAGTCGCCACCGTCCGCCGGATCGCCTCCAACTCGCCCTCCAGCTCGGCAGGTTCCGGGAAGTTCTCGTCCCTCTCCAGGAGGACCCCGGGCGGTGCGACCCGGGAGGCGAGGTCGGTCAGGATGTCGAGAACCGGGCGCGGCACGGGGTGGGCGTGGCTGTCGTGCCAGACGCCGTCCCGTTCGAAGCCGCCGGCGACATGGACGTACGCGAGGGCCTCCAGCGGGAGTTCGCCGAGCGCCTCGGCCGGGTCCTCGCCCCGGTTGACGTGGTTGGTGTGCAGGTTGGCCACGTCGACGAGGAGCCGTACGCCGGTCCGCTCGACCAGTTCGTACAGGAACTGGCCCTCGGTCAACTCCTCGTCCGGCCAGGAGAAGAGCGCGGCGATGTTCTCCAGGGCCAGCGGCACCGGCAGCGCGTCCTGCGCGACGCGCACGTTCTCGCACAGCACGCCGAGGGCGTCCCGGGTGCGCGGCACGGGCAGCAGGTGGCCCGCCTCCAGCTGCGGGGACGCGGTGAGCGCGCCGCCCGCCCGGACGAACGCGATGTGCTCGGTGACGAGCGGTGCGCCCAGCGCCTCCACCCGCTCGGCGAGCGCCGCCAGGCGCCCCTCGTCGGGCCGCTCCGCGCCGCCGAGGCCGAGCGAGACACCGTGCGGGACCACGGTCACCCCGCGCTCGCGCAGCCGTACCAGCGCCTTTGGAAGATGGCCGGGGCAGACGTTCTCCGCCACGACCTCCACCCAGTCGACACCCGGCATGTCCTCCACGA
This sequence comes from Streptomyces sp. NPDC002520, assembly GCF_053595235.1. Classification (NCBI taxonomy): domain Bacteria; kingdom Bacillati; phylum Actinomycetota; class Actinomycetes; order Kitasatosporales; family Streptomycetaceae; genus Streptomyces; species Streptomyces sp. NPDC002520. The sequence continues at coordinate 311,344 of NZ_JBSFXG010000001.1, forward strand.
CGTCCGCGATCTCCGGCCGCCAGCCGATCCCCGTGCCCAGTCGCTCCATGGCTCGTCCCCCTGCCTTCGGATGACGGGGGTATGGCCGCGCCGGCCGGTCCCGAATCCCCGCGCCCGCGCCTTCAGAGCAACATTTGAGGTTCCCGGTTCCCGATCCGGCGGCTTCGTGGCCCGCCAGGCGCTCCGCTGGAGATCTGGTGCGTCATCCGCGGGTCGGTCGTGGCCGGTCGCGCCCACGCGGCGGAGCCGCACATCAATACAGCCCCGCGCCCCTTCGGGGCGCTGCCGAACCGCACCGGACTTCGCCGGACCCGCTCAGCGCAGCGCGGGGTGGTCGGCGACCACCGTGGAGGAGCCCGGTGCGATCTCCGTGAAGCCCGCGTCGCGTACCAACGGCAGCCCGCTGTCGGTCAGCCGGCGCCACTCGGCGGGATCGGCGCTGCGCACGGCCAGCGGGAAGCCCGCCTCGCGCCATGCGGTGCGCGCCTCGTCGTCCAGGGCCCACCAGGCCAGCTGGGCGCCGTGCCCGGCCTGGGCCATCGCCTTGCCGGCCGACATCTCCAGTTCCGGGTTCAGCCACAGCACGGGCTGTGCGCGGTCGGCGTCGAGGGGCGGCTCCGGGTCGTCCAGGTCCGTGCCGGACACCTGGAGTTTCGCCAGGTCCTTGGGCCAGCCGTCCAACGGGACCGGCGGGAAGACCCGTACCTCGGCGGACTTGCCGGTCACCGTGATCCCGGGCAGTGCCTCGGCCCGCCGCCACTCGGCGCCCCGGGCCCGCCGTACGACCTTCCGGATCCGCGCGTCCTCCCAGTTCCGTACGGCCGCGGCCCACTCGCCGTCGCCGAGCGACCGCTCGTCGCCGAGCAGCACGAGCACGGCACGCGCGGCGGTCTCCAGGGCGTCGGTGCGGGCAGGCGGAGCGCTCCGCTCGATCCGCACGACGAGCGGCAGCACGAACTGCGGCGCCTCGTCGCGAGGGTTGCGTTCGGCCTGGAAGGGGCTGTCACCGGGGGCGTCTGGAAGCTGGCTCACGAGGAACAACCCTACGAGCCGTCCGCGCGGACCGGATACGCCGGTCCGCGCGGACGGCTCGTCGCCCCTCGCGGTGGTGCTTCGGAGGCGGACGGTCAGCGGTGGTCGTTCGTCTCGCCGATCAGCTCGGAGACCTTCACGAACCGGTAGCCCTGCTTGCGCAGCTGCGGCACCACGGTGCGGACGACCTGGTCGGTGGTCGGGGCGGCGCTGCGGGTGCAGTGCATGACGACCACCGACCCCGGCTTCACCCCGTCGAGTACCTGCCGGGCGACCGCGTCGGCGTCCGTGGCGAACGCGTCACCGCTCACCACGTCCCACTGCACCGCGGTGATCCCGACCGTGCTGAGCGTACGCAGTGCCTGCTGGTCGTAACAGCCGCCCGGGAAGCGGAAGTACGGCATCGGGTTGGGTACGCCCGCCTTGCGGAGGGACGAGTACGCCCGCTCGACCTCGGAGCGCATCCGGTCCGGGGGCACGGTCGGCAGGCCGTAGCAGTCGGGGGTGAACGCGTAGTGGCTGTAGGAGTGGTTGGCCACCTCGAACTGGGGGTCGTGGCCGAGGGAGCTGGCCTGGGCGGGGTACTGGTCGGCCCACCGGCCGGTCATGAAGATCGTCGCCGGTACCTTCAGCGTGCGCAGGGTGCCGATGAGTTCGGGGTTGTCGAAGTGCTCGCCGGCCGCGGCGCGCGGCCCCTCGTCGGCGGTCATGTCGGCGTCGAAGGTCAGCGCGACGGTCTTGCCCAGGGTGCGCGGCCCGTGGTCGAACACCGGGGTCAGAGCGCCGGGGCCCGGGGTGAGGGTCGGCGGGTGGGAGGCGGACGGGGACGGAGTGGCGGCGGGCTTGGCGTGTGCCGGGTGCGCGCTGCCGGAGCTGCCCGCGGAACCGCAGGCGGCGAGGGTCGCGCCGAGGGCGCAGACGACGGCGATACGGCGTGCATGTGCAATCACCGTACGAAAATAGGACTAATGCATTGCTTGTATGACTATCTGACCGTGAGCGTGGCCGTACGGTCACTCGTGCGGTGGTAGGTCCGGGGGAGGCGCTTGCCGGTCGGCAGGAATCAGGTCCCTCACGGAGGCCCCTCACTGAGGCCTCTCACGGAGGCCCTTCGTGGAGGCCCCTCATGGGGGTCCCTCCGTGGAGGCCCTTCATGGAGTCTCCTGACGGGGTGCCCGAGGAGGCTCCGCGCGTCAGCGTCCGTAGCGTCCGGTCAGGGTGCCAGTCGCGAGCGTGTGGCCCGACAGGTCCCGCCGGAGGTCGGCGGGCGTGGCGTCGGAGGCGAGGTCGGGGTGGCGGTCGGTGGCGTACACCGTGAGGACGTAGCGGTGCGGCCGGTCGCCCCGGGGCGGGCAGGGGCCGCTGTATCCCGTGGTGCGGAAGTCGTTGCGGCCTTCGGCGGCCCCCTTGGGGCGCTCGCCGGCGATGAGACGGGTGGTGTGCGGGTCGATGTCCCACACCAGCCAGTGCGTGAAGGCGCCGTGCGGGGCGTCGAGGTCCTCCAGCGTGAAGGCCAGGCTGGAGGTTCTCCCGGGGACGCCACCGATCGCGAGCGGGGGCGAGATGTTGCCGCCGTCGCAGGTGAAGAGGCGGGGGATGGTGCCGCCGTCCCCGAAGGCCGTGCTCATCACGGTGAGCCGGTGGCCCGCGGAGGCGGAGGCGGAGGGGGAGGAGGGTGCGGGGGCCGCGCCGCCGCCGTCCCCGCACCCCGCTGTTACGGCCATCGCGGCCACGGCCGCCAGCCAACCTTTGCGCATGCCCGCACGCTAGCCGGGACGAACCGCCCGCTCACCGTTCGGCGCGGGCAGCTGAGGGCCCTTTTCCAGGAAGCGCAGCAGCTCCACCGGGATGGGCAGCACCAGCGTCGAGTTCTTCTCGGCCGCCACCGCCATCACCGTCTGCAGCAACCGCAGCTGGAGCGCGGCCGGGGTGTCGGACATCTGCTGCGCGGCCTCGGCCAGCTTCTTCGAGGCCTGAAGCTCGGCGTCGGCGTTGATGATCCGCGCCCGGCGCTCCCGGTCGGCCTCGGCCTGGCGGGCCATGGACCGCTTCATCGTGTCGGGCAAGGACACGTCCTTGATCTCCACCCGGTCGACCTGGATGCCCCAGCCGACGGCCGGGCTGTCGATCATCAGCTCCAGGCCCTGGTTGAGCTTCTCCCGGTTGGAGAGCAGGTCGTCCAGGTCGCTCTTGCCGATGATCGAGCGCAGCGAGGTCTGTGCCATCTGGGAGACCGCGAACTTGTAGTCCTCGACCTTTATCAGCGCGCTGATCGCGTCGACCACCCGGAAGTAGACGACCGCGTCCACGCGCACGGTGACGTTGTCGCGGGTGATGCCTTCCTGAGCCGGGATCGGCATCGTCACGATCTGCATATTGATCTTGTGCAGCCGGTCCACGAACGGGATCACCAGGTTCAGGCCCGGCGACCGTGCGTCACCGCTGACCCGGCCGAGCCGGAACAGCACACCCTGTTCGTACTGCTTGACGATCCGCGCTGCCATCGCCAGGTAGACGACGCCCACGGAACCGAGTGCCGCCAGGGCACCCAACAGGTCCTGGAGCATGACGGCCTCCTCGTCGAGAGGTCCGCGTTTTGTGTCCGCTGCTGCAACGATAGTTCCGGGCGGAGGCTAAGGCCATGGCCGGAGCGGAACGGCGGGGCCGGGGTGCCCAGGGGCGTCGGCCCCCCGGCCGCAGTGCCCGGCCGGGGTGCGCCGATGGAGGGAAGGGCGGGGCGTCCGCTAGGAGGTGACGAGGCCCTTCGCGTCCCGCGCCAGCGCGGTGAGCCGGGATATCGCGCGGAAGTACTTCTTGCGGTAGCCGCCGTTCAGCATCTCCTCGCTGAACAACTGGTCGAAGGGCAGCCCCGAGGCCAGCACCGGGACCTCGCGGTCGTACAGGCGGTCCGCCAGCACCACGAGCCGCAGCGCCGTCGACTGGTCCGGCACCGGCCGGACATCGGTGAGGCACACCGCCTTGATCCCGTCGGTCAGGGCGCCGTACCGGCTCGGGTGCACCCGGGCCAGGTGCTCCAGCAGATGCGGGAAGTCGTCGAGGGAGGCGCCCTCGGTCGTGTACGCCGCCTTCGTCACCTGCTCGTCGGAGAAGGGCGCCGGAGCCTCGGGCAGGCCGCGGTGGCGGTAGTCCTCGCCGTCGATGCGCAGCGGGCGGAAGTGGGCGGACAGCCCCTGGATCTCGCGCAGGAAGTCGGCGGCCGCGAACCGGCCCTCGCCCAGCTTGCCGGGCAGCGTGTTGGAGGTGGCGGCGAGCGCCACACCGGCGTCGACCAGCTTGCCGAGCAGGGTGGAGACGAGCACGGTGTCACCCGGGTCGTCCAGCTCGAACTCGTCGATGCACAGGAGGCTGTGCCCGGACAGCGTCTGCACCGTCTGCTGGAAGCCGAGGGCGCCCACCAGGTTGGTCAGCTCCACGAAGGTGCCGAACGCCTTGCGGGAGGGCTCGGCGGGGGTGGCGTGCCAGAGGGAGGCGAGCAGGTGGGTCTTGCCGACGCCGTAGCCGCCGTCGAGGTAGACGCCACGCGGACCGGCCGGCTTCTTGGGGGCCTTCGTCCGGCCGAGACCGAAGAAGCCGCGCTTGCCGGCGCCGGAGGCGTGCGCGCCGCCGAGCCCGGCCGCGAAGCCCTCCAGGACCTGTACGGCCTCGCTCTGGCTGGGCTGGTTCGGGTCCGGTATGTAGGTCGCGAAGCGCACCGAGTCGAACCGCGGCGGCGGCACCATCTCGGCGACCAGGCGGTCGGCGGGGACGCGCGGCTCGCGCTCGCACAGGGACAGCGGGCCCGCGTCGGTCAGAGGGACGGAACCGGAGGCGGTGGTGGAGGACGACACGGTTACCCATGCTAAGCGCCGTGTCACACTGCACGAATGCGACGCCTGTTCCCTGTGACCTACGAAACAGCAGCCCAGGCCCCCGGCGAGGGTGTGGAGGACGAGGGGGTGGGGCGGGAGTGGACCTTCGCGGAGCTGGCCGCCGCCTACGCCTACCCCGAGCCCGCCCCCGGCGGCCCCCGGTCCTGGCTGCGGGCCAACATGGTCTCCACGCTCGACGGCGCCGCCCAGCACGACGGGCGCTCCCAGCCCATCTCCTCGGCCGCGGACATGCGGATCTTCGGCACGCTCCGGGCGCTCGCGGACGTCGTCCTCGTCGGCGCGGAGACGGTACGCCAGGAGGGGTACCGGCCCGCACGCGCGCGTGAGGAGTTCGCCGAGGCCCGGAAGGCGGCGGGACAGGGCCCGGCCCCGGCGATCGCGATCGTCACCGCGGGCCTGGACCTGGACTTCTCGCTGCCGCTGTTCACCTCGCCCCTGGTGCCCACGGTCGTCCTGACCGGCGCCGCCGCGCCCGCGGACCGGGTCGCCGCCGCGGAGCGGGCCGGCGCCCGGGTGATCGTCGCCGGCGACGGCACGGGCGTCGACCCCGGCCGCGCGGTGGAGGCCCTCGCCGACCTCGGCCACACCCGGCAGCTGACCGAGGGCGGGCCCCGGCTGCTCGGCCAGCTGGTGGCCGCGGGCGTGCTGGACGAGCTGTGCCTGACGCTCTCGCCGATGCTCACGGCGGGGGACGCGCAGCGTATCGCCGGGGGGCCGTCGGTGACCGTTCCGCGCCGCTTCGAACTCGCGTATCTGCTGGAAGAGGACGGATATCTGTTCGGTCGTTACCGACGCTCCTGAAAACCTTGGAATCTACCGTTCCGTTTAATGTCCGGCGGGCACACTCAGTCCGGCAGCATCCGCGCGATCACAGGGCAGGATGGTTTCCGCAGGGCCTGACCGGGCCCACGGAAGACAGAGGGTCCGACGGGCCCTCCAAGGAGAAGAGGCGCCTGGTGTTCACAAGCGTTCTGATGATCGAGAAGGCCCTGACGTCTGCCGACGTGGAGTTCGTCACCACCTTGCACGGGGACGAGCCGGTCACCTTCCACGTGCTGCTCCAGCCGCGCGGCGATCAGGCGGACCGACTGCTGCGGGCCATCGACGACATCGCGCTCGGCGAACTCGACGAGGCCGTCCACGAGGGCGGGACACCGGAGGGGCAGGCTGCGCGGGGCATGGGGGAGCAGGCGCTGGACGTCTCCGTGCAGGCCCTGCGGGCGGCGGGGTGCGAGGCGCAGGGGCGGCTGGTCGAGGACCACCCGCTGGACGCGCTGAAGGAACTGGTCGCCGAGGTGGGGGCGGACGAGGTGATCGTGCTGACCGATCCGCACTACGTGGAGGAGTTCTTCCACCGGGACTGGGCCTCCCGGGCCCGGCACCGGGTGGGGGTGCCGGTGCTGAAGCTCTTTTCGCACAGCAAGGCCTAGGCGGGCCTGGGCGCCGTCGGGGGTGCGGTGAGTTCGCGGCCGGCGGTCCGTTGTGGCTTGTCGCGCCCGCGCGGCGGAGCCGCATATCAGCAGAGCCCGGCGCCCCCTGGGTCGGGCCGGCGCCCGGCGTTGCGAGGAGCCCGGTGCTTGTGCGCATAGGCTAGGGCCCGCTCAGCCTCGTACCGGAATCTTGGGGAGAACCACATGGCACCCGGCCTTCCTACCGCCATGGACCGACCGCACTTCATCGGCATCGGCGGCGCCGGGATGTCGGGCATCGCCAAGATCCTCGCGCAGCGTGGCGCCAAGGTGGCGGGCAGTGATGCCAGGGAATCGGCGACCGCGGAGGCGCTGCGGGCGCTCGGGGTCACCGTGCACATCGGGCACGCCGCCGAGCACCTGGCCGACGACGCCAGCTGTGTCGTGGTGTCGTCGGCGATCCGGCAGGACAACCCTGAGCTGGCCCGCGCCGCCGAGCTGGGGATTTTGGTGGTGCACCGGTCCGACGCGCTGGCCGCGCTGATGGAGGGGCTGCGCCCGATCGCCGTGGCGGGCACGCACGGCAAGACCACGACCACGTCCATGCTGGCCGTCTCCCTCGGCGAGCTGGGCCGCTCGCCGTCGTACGCCATCGGCGGCGACCTGGACGCGCCCGGCTCGAACGCCCAGCACGGCGAGGGCGAGATCTTCGTCGCCGAGGCGGACGAGTCGGACCGCAGCTTCCACAAGTACGCGCCCGAGGTCGCCATCGTCCTCAACGTCGAGCTGGACCACCACGCGAACTACGCGTCGATGGACGAGATCTACGAGTCCTTCGAGACCTTCGCCGGCAAGATCGTGCCCGGTGGCACCCTGGTGATCTCCGCCGACCACGAGGGCGCCCGCGAGCTGACCCGCCGGCTCGGCGACTCGGTGCGCACCGTGACGTACGGCGCGGCCGAGGACGCCGACGCGCGGGTTCTCTCGGTCGTGCCGCAGGGGCTGAAGAGCCAGGTCACCGTTGAGCTGGACGGCCAGGAGCTGACCTTCACGGTCTCCGTCCCCGGCCGGCACTACGCGCACAACGCCGTCGCCGCGCTCGTCGCCGGTACCGCCCTCGGCATCCCGGCCGGGGAGCTGGCGCCCGCGCTCGCCGCCTACACCGGTGTCAAGCGGCGCCTTCAGCTCAAGGGCGAGGCGGCCGGCGTCCAGGTGATCGACTCCTACGCCCACCACCCCACGGAGATGAGCGCCGATCTGGAGGCCATGCGGGCCGCCGCCGGCGACGCACGGATCCTCGTCGTCTTCCAGCCGCACCTGTTCTCCCGCACCCAGGAACTGGGCAAGGAGATGGGCCAGGCGCTGGCCCTCGCGGACGCCTCGGTGGTGCTCGACATCTACCCGGCCCGCGAGGACCCGATCCCCGGGGTGACCAGCGAGCTGATCATCGACGCCGCGCGCGCGGCGGACGCCGACGTCAAGGCCGTGTCCGACAAGGCGGAGATCCCCGAGGTGATCGCGGGAATGGCGAAGCCGGGTGATCTCGTTCTCACCATGGGCGCGGGCGACGTGACAGACCTGGGCCCGCGGATCCTGGACCGCCTGTCGCAGAATTGAGGGGCTGAGAGTCATGTCGTACGACGTCGAGAAGCCGGACGAGCAGTGGCGCGCGGAGCTGACGCCGGCGGAGTACCGGGTACTGCGCCAGGCCGGCACCGAGCCGGCCTTCACCGGTGAGTACACCGACACCAAGACCAAGGGCGTCTACTCCTGTCGCGCCTGCGGCGCCGAGCTGTTCACCTCGGACACCAAGTTCGAGTCGCACTGCGGCTGGCCGTCCTTCTACGACCCGAAGGACACCGACGCCGTCGAGCTGATCGAGGACCGGTCGCACGGCATGGTCCGTACCGAGGTCCGCTGCGCCCGCTGCGGCTCACACCTGGGGCACGTCTTCGAGGGCGAGGGCTACGCCACCCCCACCGACCAGCGGTACTGCATCAACAGCATCTCGCTGCGGATGGAGCCGCTGCAGCCCTGATGCCCCCGGGGCTCCACGGGCTCGTGGGACGGCCGGGGTGTGAGGGGCTCGTGAGATTGCTGCCGCGCACGCTCCGGTTTGAGATTCTGTGAGTGTGATGGGCGTCGCGCGCTGGATCCAGGCCCGTCGTGGGCCGCTGCCCGTTGGCAGCCACCGACGGGCGGACGACGCGTCCGAGGATGCGGCGGCCTGGCTGAGCGCGCTGCGGACCGCCGCGGCCGGCATAGGGAACGAGCCGGACGAGGACGCCGCCCGAGCCGAGCTGGCCCGGGTCGTCGTACGGCTGGTCGGCGGGGCCGCCGCCGTCATGCGGCGCAGCGGGCACACCGTCTCCGAGTACGAGCAGATCGCCGGCGACTCCGGACTGCTGCCAGATGCCCGGTGGGCCGCCGCTGTGGCCCGGGAGACGGCTCTGCCCACGCTGGACGAGAAGGCGCGGCCATGGGTCGAGTACACGGGCGCCACCACCAGCGCCGCGCTCTGTCTGCCGCTGGCCAGCGGAGACGACCAGTACGGCGTGCTGGTCTGGGCGCGGGACGGGGAGCCGTGCAGCCTGCCCGAAGCCGAGCTGCTCGCCCTCCTCGTCGAGCGCGCCGCCTCCCACATCCGGGAGGTGCGGGCCTACGAGCAGATCAGCGGTACCGCCGGTGACCTGCAGCGAGCCCTGCTCGCGGAGCCCGGCCGGCCGCACCCGAACATGGACGTCGCGGTCCGCTACCTCCCCGCCGGGCAGCGGGCGCTGGTCGGCGGGGACTGGTGCGAGACCGTGCGGCTGCACTTCGGCCGCACGCTGCTGGTCGTCGGCGACGTCATGGGGCACGGCCTGGAGGCCGCCGTCGACATGAGCGCCTACCGCTCCTCGCTGCGCTACATCGCCGCCTCCGAGCTGCCCCCGCACCGGGTGCTGCGGCAGATGGACGACATCGCCGCCGGCGAGGCCGAGCGCAGGCCCGCGACGTGTCTGCTCGCCCGCGTGGATCCCGGCCGGGGCCAGCTCACCCTGGCCAGCGCCGGGCATCTGCCGCCCGTGCTGATCAGCCAGGAGGGCGAGGCCTCGCTGCTGTCCGTCCCGGTCGGTCCGCCGCTCGGTACCGGGTTCGGCGGGTACGAGTCGTCCACCGCGACGCTGGAGCCCGAGCAGACGCTGCTGCTGTTCACCGACGGCCTCGTGGAACGCCGGGGCGAGGACATCGACAGCTCCCTCGCCCGGCTGGCCACCCTCCGTTTCACCCCGGGCCGGCGCGTCGACGACCTCCTCGACACCATCCTCACGCGCCTGGACGCCCACAACGCCGAGGACGACGTGGCCGTCCTCGCCGCCCGGCCGCACGCGAGGCAGCCGGCGCCCGGACCGGAGGACGACGCCGCGCGGGTGATACCGGCGACATAGCGTGACCGGGGGTGCGGGGGAGTCGGCGGGAGCGCGAGACGTGACCGGAGGGCACGGGGGAAGCGGAAGGGTGCGTGGGACCGGGAGACAGGCGCGGCGCCGCTCCGCCTGCGCAGGTGCCCGCACGGACCCGCCACACCGTCGCAGAAATGCTGCAACACAAGCGGTCTAGACTCGGCCCGCAGCGGCCTCCGCACCCCGGACCGTGGCCGAAAGTGGGCAGACATCTGCCAAATCCGAAGGGTACGCGGCGTTTTGATACGGATAGATGCAGTAACGAAACGGTACCCGGACGGAACGGTCGCCGTCGACGGACTGTCACTGGAGATACCGGACCGCGCGATCACCGTCCTCGTCGGCCCGTCCGGATGCGGCAAGACGACGACCCTGCGGATGATCAACCGGATGGTGGAGCCCACCGAGGGCCGCATCCTCCTCGATGGCGCGGACATCAGGGACCAACCGGTCAACTCCCTGCGCCGGTCGATGGGTTACGTCATCCAGAACGCGGGACTCTTCCAGCACCGCACGGTTCTCGACAACATCGCCACGGTCCCCCGCCTGCTGGGCTGGAACAAGAAGAAGGCACGGGAGCGGGCCGGGGAGCTGATGGAGCGGGTCGGCCTCGACGCCGCGCTCGCCAAGCGGTACCCGTACCAGCTCTCGGGCGGGCAGCAGCAGCGTGTCGGCGTGGCCCGCGCCCTGGCCGCCGATCCGCCGGTGCTGCTCATGGACGAGCCCTTCTCCGCCGTCGACCCCGTGGTGCGCAAGGGGTTGCAGGACGAACTCCTGCGGATCCAGGAGGAGTTGGGCAAAACCATCGTCTTCGTCACCCATGACATCGACGAGGCCGTCAAGCTGGGCACGATGGTCGCGGTGCTGCGCACCGGTGGCCGGCTCGCCCAGTTCGCCCCGCCCGCCGAACTGCTCACCGCGCCCGCCGACCCGTTCGTCGAGGACTTCCTCGGCGCCGACCGCGGCATCCGCCGGCTCTCCTTCTTCGCGTCGGACGAACTGGAGTTGCAGACCGCCCCCGTCGTCCCGATCGACGCGGACGCCGACAGGCTCGCCGTACGCGGCGCCGCCGACGGGGCCCCCTACCTCCTCGTCACGGACACCGACGGCATCCCCCTCGGCTGGGGCGAGCCGGAGCGGCTCGCCCCAGGGGACATCGACCGCGACCGACTGCTGCCGTACGGAAGGCCGTTCGTGCCCGGCCGGGACTCGCTGCGCACCGCGCTGGACGGAGCCGTGCTCTCGCCCACCGGCTGGGCCGTGGCCGTGGACGGCGAGGGGCGCGCGGTGGGAGTCGTCTCCCAGCAGGCCATCGGGGAGGCGATCCGCGCCGCCCACACCGAGGAGCAGACCGCTCACGGCGCGGACCGGGCCGCCGACGCCGGGGAGCAGCAGGACGCGAAGGCCGTGCGATGAGTGGCTTCTTCGACCTCCCCAGCGACCTCCAGCAGGGCTACTTCGGGCTGATCGGCCTGCATCTGCGCGAGGCCCTGGTGCCGGTACTGGCCGGGCTTCTCGTCTCGCTGCCCGTCGCCCAGCTCTGCGTCCGCTTCCGCTGGCTGTACCCGCCCGTCCTCGGCGTCACCACCGTGCTGTACGCCATCCCTTCGCTGGCCTTCTTCGTCATCCTCATCGACTACACCGGCCAGAGCGAGACCACGGTGATGATCCCGCTCGCCGTGTACAGCCTCGTGGTGCTCGTCCCGGCGATCGTGGACGGCGTCCGCTCGGTGCCGCCGGAGACCCTGGCCGCGGCCCGGGCCATGGGATTCGGGCCGGTACGGCGCTATCTCCAGGTGCAGTTGCCGATCGCCGTACCCGCGATCTTCGCGGGCCTGCGGGTCGCCACCGTGTCGAGCATCTCCCTCGTCAGTGTCGGCATGCTCATCGGCAACCAGGGCGCCCTCGGCAACCTGCTCAACGACGCCAACCTCTACCACCGGCCCGAGCTCGCCGTGAACTCCGTGCTGACCACCGCGGTCCTGGCCATCCTCGTCGACGCGGTGCTGGTCCTCGTCCGCGCGCTGCTGACCCCCTGGATGCCGAAGAAGGGTGCCACCCGGTGAACATTGTGGACTTCGCCCGCGCCTTCTTCACCGACGGCTCCCACTGGCACGGCTACGACGGCATCCCCACCCGCGTGCTGGAACACATCGGGTACTCGCTGGAGGCCCTCGCTCTCGCCGCCGTGATCGCCCTGCCCGTCGGCCTGGTCACCGGTCACCTCGGGCGGGGCGGCAACGCCCTCGCGCTGATCGCCACCGCCGCCCGGGCCCTGCCCAGCTTCGGTCTGCTGGTGCTGATGTTCATCTGGCTCGGGTTCGGCACGCTGCCGGTGATGATCCCGCTGGTCGTGCTCGCCGTACCGCCGATCCTGGTCACCACCTACGAGGCGATCCGCTCCCTCGACCCGTCGCCGGTGGACGCCGCGCGGGGCCTCGGGATGCCCGAGCCGCGCATCCTGCTCCAGGTGGAGATCCCGGTCGCGCTTCCGCTGATCCTCGGCGGGCTGCGCACGGCGGCCATCCAGATCGTCTCCACGGCCACCATCGCGGCCTACGTCAGCTTCGGCGGCCTGGGCCGCTACATCATCGACGGCCTCTACCAGAAGAACTACGAGAAGGTCGTCGGCGGCGCCACCCTGGTCGCCGGCATGGCCCTCGCGACCCTCGTGGTGTTCTGGGCGGTGGGCCGCGTCGCGGTGTCGCCGGGGGTACGGCGAAGCAACTGACAGGTGAGCCCCGTGCGGCCAACTGCGCGTACATCGAGGCCAATCGGTGACCTGAAGATACTTGACTGTCGAATTACTGGCTGGATTGGATCAGTGAGTGACTTCCACGAACCGCATCAGCAGGCCCATCCGGAGGAACCGAGGCGCGGCAGTGGTCGCACTCGCGGCGGCGACGGCGCTGCTGACGGGCTGTAACTCCTCCGACGACAACGCCAACCCTCTGACGGACAAGAAGGCAAGCGGCGACACCATAGTCGTCGGATCCAACAACTTCGCCGAGAGCATTCTGCTCGCGGACATCTACGGCGAGGCTCTCAAGGCCAAGGGAATCAAGGTCGAATACAAGCCGAACATCGGCAGCCGCGAGACCACCTACGGGCTGCTGAAGAACGGCTCCATATCCGTCCTGCCCGAGTACAACGGCGCGTTGCTCGCGTACCTCGACCCGAAGGCCACCCCGAAGACGGCCGAGGCGACCACCTCGGCCATCCAGGCCAAGCTGGACTCCAAGCTGACCCTGCTGGACCCCTCGCCCGCCGAGGACAAGGACTCGGTGACGCTGAACGCGGCGACCGCGAAGAAGTACGGGCTCACGGAGAAGTCCTCCATCGCGGACCTGAAGGACGTCGCGAAGGACCTGGTCTTCGGCGCCTCGCCGGAGTTCCAGACACGCCACCAGGGCCTGCTGGGCCTGAAGGACGTGTACGGCCTCCAGTTCAAGTCCTTCAAGGCGCTGGACGCGGGCGGCCCGTTGACCCAGACGGCACTGACGAAGAACGCCGTGCAGGCCGCGGACATCTTCAGCACGGACCCGGTCGTCGCCAAGGAGAAGTTCGTCGTCCTGCAGGACCCGGAGGCCCTCTTCGGGTTGGAGAACGTCCAGCCCCTCGTGAACAAGAGCGCCCTGCCGCGCAAGGGTGTGGACGCGCTCAACGCCGTCTCCGCCAAGCTGGACACGGCGACCCTGCGGGACCTGGACACCCAGGTGCAGTCGCAGAACAAGGACCCGCTGGACGTCGCCAAGGCCTGGCTGAAGTCCGCCGGCCTCGGCTGACCGGCCTCGGCTGACCGGTCACGGCGCGGCCCATACCCGGATCGACGAAGCGGGTGTCCCCGGAGACCGGGGGCACCCGCTTCGTGTTCGACGTGCTCGTCGGGTTCATCGGGTTCATCGGGTTCGTCGTGCCCGGCCGTGGCCGGGTCCGTCCCCGAGGTGTCAGAACCAGTCCCCGTCGCCGTCGTCCCCGTCGTCACCGTCCCCGTCGTCCTCGAAGAAGTCCCCGATCTCGTCGACGGCTTCGGCGGCGACCATGCCGCCCACCACGCCGACGGCGAGGCCCGCCGCGCCCGCGGCCAGGGCCGTGCCCAGGCCGGGTCCGGAGTGATCGTCGAAGTCGTGGTCGTAGTGCGGTTCGTGGTGGCCGTGACCACGGCCGTAGCCGTGCGCCGCGTGGCTGCCGTGGGGCTGGTGGTGTTCGGTCAGACGGCGGAGCCAGCCGTCGACCTCTCCGGTCCAGTCGCGTGTGACGGCGTCCTCGTGGCGGACCACGTACCGGTTCACGGCGTCGTGCCCCGAGGTGAGGAGGCCGCCGCGGTTGTCGGCCTCCAGGATGATCTCGACGCCGGTGGGGGAGGCCAGGAAGGTCAGCTCGATCTCGTTCACCGCGTGGGCGTACTGCGGGGCCGGGATCAGCTCGATCTCCTGGTAGAAGGGCAGCCGCTGGCCCGAGCCGCGGATGTGGCCGTACTCGAGGTCGGCGGAGCGGAAGCCGAAGCCGAGTCGGCCGACGGCCTCGAGGACGGCCTCCTGCACGGGCAGCGGACGGACGGCGAGCGGGTCCAGGTCGCCCTTGTCGCGGGCGCCGGCCACCGCGACCTCCGTGCGCACACCCAGGACGATGCCGAGCGGCTGGCCGTACAGTTCGGTGAGCGGGGTCTCCCACGGAACCGGCACGCTGAACGGCAGCGCACGCTCCTCGTGCTCGCCGAGCCGGAAGCCGCCGGCGACGGTGAAGCGTTCGAAGACGACGGCGCCCTCGCTCTCGCCCCCCTCGTGCTCGGCCTCCACGCGCGCGAGCAGGTCCAGGCCGATGTGCTCGACCTCCACGCTCGCTCCGCCGCCCCTCAGCAGGACCCGGCCCGTCAGTGTCCCGCCGGGCAGTACGGCGCCGCCGTCCAGCACCGTGTCCACGGAGGGGCCGCCTGCCCCGACCGCCCCCAGCAGCCGTTTGAACACCATGACGCCGTAGCTCCTTCACCCGTCGGATGTCGTACCGTCGCAGGGAGTGTGCCATCACCGCCCCGCTGCCCGGTGAACTCGCCACGACGTCCGCGAAGTTCCCGACCCACGGGCCCGCGTCACCTGATCGGGGGACGGCGCGACCGGAAGCCGTGCCGCAAACCGGTTCTCCCGTGTGCCAGGCCGGTTCTCCCGTGTACCCGGCCGGTTCCCCCGAGCCTCAGGCCGGTTCCCCCGCGCCCTCGCCCAGGCCGCCGCCCCGCTCCGCGGCCCGCGCCCGCCTGCGCCGCCGCCGGGAGATCCGGGGTTCCTGGTCGGGCAGCCAGCCGAAGGTGAGGCAGCTGCCGACGGCGCCGAGGAGCAGGCCGAGGAAGAACCCGCCCAGGTTGGAGGTGAGCCAGGTGCCCAGGGAGACCAGGATGCCGGTGAGGGAGTAGAACAGCCGCTGGGCGGGCCGGCGATGGCGATCCACTCGCCGAACACGGACCGGTCCTGCGGTTTTGTTGTGCGCCCTGTACACGCCCCCCGCTCCGGAACCGCTCCGGATTCGCCCCGGGAGGCCCCGCACCCTCCGAGAGGCGCGGCCTGAACGGCTCATGAACGGTGCCGGATTTTCGCGCCGCCCAACTGACTCCCGTTCCCGGTCGGTGAGTTATCGTATGCAGGCAGTGAAAACAAACCGCGTGTCCCGTTCGTTCGTGGGCTGAGAGAGGGGTCGGTCGATGGCGAGGCAGTTACGTGCTGAGCAGACCCGGGCAACGATCATCACGGCCGCCGCCGACCTGTTCGACCGCCAAGGCTACGAATCCACCAGTCTGAGTGACATCGTCAGCCACGCGAAGGTCACCAAGGGCGCTCTGTACTTTCACTTCGCCGCCAAGGAGGACCTGGCCCACGCCATTCTGGAACTCCAGGCCGCGGCCGCGCAGCGGCTGGTCGCCGACGTCGAGGCCCGCGGCGGCTCCTCGCTCGAGGCCCTGATGCGCACCACCTTCGGGATCGCCCGGCTCGCCGTCGACGACCCGGTGCCGCGCGCCGGACTCCGCCTCGCCACCGCCGACATCGTCGTACGGGCGCCGCTGAGGCACCCCTTCACCGAGTGGCTGGACTTCGCCACCCGCAAGTTCCACGGGGCGGTCAAGGATGCCGACGTGCCCGCCGACATCGACGTCGGTGCCGTCGCCCACTCCCTCGTCTTCTTCTTCGTCGGAACCCGGGTCGCCGGCCGTTCCCTCGAACCGGTCGGACGACTGCCCCGCCGGGTCGTCGAGATGTGGATCCTGATGATCCGGGGCCTGGTCCCGGTGCACCGCCGGCCGCGCTATCTGACCCTCGCCACGCAGCTGGAACGGGAGATCAGAACCGGCTGACCGGCGAAGTCGCGCGATACGGTGACGGGCATGCCCGACACCCCCCGCGCGCCCGTGATCCTCGGCGACGAACCCGGCTCGTTCCCGCACAGCGTGCTGGCCGAGCGGCACCCCGCGATCATCGGGCAGGTGCGGGACGCCTTCCCGTACGGCCCCGGGCAGCACCGCGCGCTGGACGAGCTGCTGAAGAGCTGCGCCGAAGGCGTGATCGAACCGCTGCCCCAGGACGCGGGCGACCGCGACCGGTGGCGTCAGTGGGGACTGCACTCCTACGCCGGGCAGTCCTGGTTCGACGTGCCCTGGCTGTGGTCCGAGAGCTACTTCTACCGGCGGCTGCTCGACGCCGTCGATTACGTCAGGCCGGGCGCCTGGCAGGGCATCGACCCCTTCCGCCCCTTCAAACGCGCCGAACTCGACTCCCGGGAGACCGACGAGGAACTCGCCGCGCTCGACGCGCTCCAGCAGCGGCCGGTGCGTGAGCGGGACCGCGCCCTGCTGCACGGCTCACTGTGGGGCAACCGCGCCGACCTCGGCTTCCGCCTCTCCGCCGGTGGCGCCGCGGACCACGAACCGGTACCCGGGCTGGTCGCCGACGACAGCGACACCCTCTGGTCGCTGCTGCCGCCCTCAGGCACCGGCACGCTCTGCCTGGTCGCGGACAACGCCGGCCGCGAACTCGTCCCCGACCTGCTGCTGATCGCCCACCTCCTCGCCGAGGGCCGGATCGCCCGCGCATCGCTGCACGTCAAGCCGTACCCGTACTACGTCTCCGACGCCACGGTCTCCGACGTGGTCGACGCGCTGAGCCGGCTCAGGGCGGTGCGGGGTGCGGCCGCCTCCTACGGCGCTGTGCTCTGGTCGGCGATGGCCGACGGCCGTCTCACCGTGCACGCCCACCCCTTCGCCGCCGCCCCGCTGCCGTACACCGACATGCCCGACGACCTGCGTGCCGGGTTCGCCGCGGCCACCCTGACGATCGTCAAGGGCGACCTCAACTACCGGCGCCTGGTGGGCGACCGGATGTGGCCGCCCACCACGCCCTTCGCGGACGTCACCGGCTACTTCCCGGGCCCGGTCGCCGCCCTGCGCACCCTGAAGTCCGACGTGATCACCGGCCTGTCCGCATCCGCCGAGGCAGAACTGGACGCGGCGGAGGGGCAGGGCTGGCGCACCGGCGGCACCCACGCCCTGATCCAGGTCAACGCCTCAAACAACGTGCACGGGCAGTGACTTGATGCCGTTGATGAAGTTGGACACGAGGCGCTGCGGCGGCCCGGCGAGACGCGGCGCGGGCAGAGTGCGCAGCACCTCCTCGTGGAGCAGCCGCAGCTGAAGCCGGGCGAAGTGGGCGCCCAGACACACGTGCGGCCCGTCGCCGAAGGACACGTGCGGATTCGGGGCGCGGGCGAGGTCCAGCATGTTCGGTTCGGTGAAGACGCGCTCGTCCCGGTTGGCCGAGGCATGGAACACCACGACCTTGTCGCCCGCCCGGATCCGCCGGCCCGCCAGCTCGGTGTCGCGCGCCGCCGTCCGGCGGAAGGTCAGCACCGGCGGATGCCAGCGCAGCAACTCCTCCACCGCAGACGCCAGGCCCACCTTCCCGGCGCGCAACAGCTCGTACGCCTCCGGGTGCTCGGCCAGGGCCAGCAGCCCGCCCGGAGCCGCGCTGCGCACCGTGTCGTTGCCCGCGACGGTGAGCAGGAAGAAGAACATCTCCAGCTCGGATGCGGCGAGTTCGGCGGCGGGGATACCGCCCGGTCCCAGCGGAGCCGAGAACCGGGGGAGGGCGAGCGCCGTCATGATGTCGTCGGACGGATGACGTCGTTTGTAGGCCGCCAGCTGCCGGGCGTAGGCGAACATGTCCCGCAGCATCGCCGGCGAGCGCGGGTTGACCGGCCTGCCCGCCTCGTCCCGCACCGCCGGACCGGCCTCGTCCGGGTCCTGGTAGCCGATGACCCGCTGCGTCCAGTCCAGCAGCAGCCGCCGGTCGCTCTCCGGCACCCCCAGCAGATCGGCCAGGTTGAGCAGGGCGTACTCGTCGGTCACGGCGGCCACCAGATCGGCCGTGCCGTCGCCGGCGCGGGCCCGGTCGACCGCCCGCGCGAGCAGGGCGTGCGCCCGGTCGCGGGCGAGCGCCGCGAACCGGTCGACCCGGCCCGGCGTGAACGCCCGGCTCACCAGCCGCCGCAGCCGGCCGTGCTGCGGCGGATCCTGGTTGAGCATCATGCGCCGGATGAACGGCAGGTCGTCCGGGTCGGGGTCGCGGATCTGGGTCGCGCCGACGAAGGAGGAGTACGTCGTCGCGTCCTTGAGCACCCGGACCACGTCCGCGTGCCGGGTCACCGCCCAGAAGCCGGGCCCGGCCGGCCAGCCCAGCACCTCCGGCTCGTCCTGCCAGGCCACGGGATGCTCCTCGCGCAGCACCCGGTAGTCGTCGTAGGGCACCCCCGCGGCGTACCGGCGCGGGTCGAAGACATCGGGTACCGGGTGCGTCCGGCGCACGCTCACGCCGGTTCGTCCGCGCCGGCGGGATCCGCCCGCAGGAAGTCCTCCACCACGGAGACCAGCTCCAGCGGCGTCTCGTCCATGGCGTAGTGCCCGGCGCACGGCAGTGTCACCAGCTCCGCGCGCGGATACCAGGACATCCATGTCCGCCGCATGAGCGCCGGGGACAGCGCCGGGTCGAGTTCCCCGGCCACCGCCAGCGCCGGGACCTCGCTGCCCTCGACGTCCGCGCGGAAGTCGTCACTCGCCCAGGAGTCGAGCCAGGCCCGGAACGCCTTCGCGTCGCTACGCTCCAGCGAGCGGTCGACCATCCGGTCCAGCCAGGCGTCGGGGCGGCGGCCGCCGGTGGTGATGTCGAGGATCGCGCGCCGGTTCTCCGGCTTGTGCGCCGCGTCCGCGAACAGCACGCCCTGCTCGCCGGGCAGCGGCACCCCCGAGGCCGGCACGGGCGAGACGCCCACGATCCGGCGCAGCCGCCCGGGGGTCATCGACAGCAGCCGCTGCGCCACCGCGCCGCCCATCGAGTGCCCGATCACCGAGAACCGGTCCCAGCCGAGCCGGTCGGCCAGCTCCACGAGATCCCCGGCCGCCTCGGCGGTCGTGTACGCACCCACGGCGTCGTGGGCCTCGCCGTAGCCGCGCAGATCGACCAGCACGTAGGTGAACGCGGTGCGGTCGAGATCCGGCAGGACGGGCGCGTAGGCGGAACGGTCCGCGAACCAGCCGTGCACGGCGAACACCTTGTGGGCGCCGTCGCCATGCACCTCGTGAGGCAGCACGAAGGAGGTCATGCGCCTACCGTGGACCGCGCGCGCAGGCTCGGCAAGAGCGCGGACGGGGCGTACCCGCTGACGGCCCGGCCCCGGCCGGCCGTTCCCGCCCATGCCACCGTGTCCTTCTCAACGTCACACGGAATGCGCGCAGTTCACCGATTCGGCGGCCTTTCACGCGATGGTGTGATCATGTCCCGCCGGGCGGATGCGGGTCCCGGGCCACGGGTAGGGCCCGGCCATGACGCAGCCGTTCGAACTCCCGCACTTCTACATGCCGTATCCCGCGCGGCTCAACCCCCATGTCGACGAGGCCCGTGCCCACTCGACCGCGTGGGCGCGCGAGATGGGCATGCTCGAGGGCTCCGGGATCTGGGAACAGGCCGACCTGGAGGCGCACGACTACGGGCTCCTGTGCGCCTACACCCACCCCGACTGCGACGGCCCCGCCCTCTCGCTCATCACCGACTGGTACGTCTGGGTGTTCTTCTTCGACGACCACTTCCTCGACATGTTCAAACGCACCCAGGACCGCGCCGCCGGCAAGGCCCACCTCGACCGCCTGCCGCTCTTCATGCCGCCGGCCCCCGCGACGCCGGTGCCGGAGCCGGAGAACCCGGTGGAGGCCGGTCTCGCCGACCTCTGGAGGCGCACGGTCCCGGCGATGTCCGCCGACTGGCGCCGGCGCTTCTCCGTGGCGACCGAGCACCTGCTCAACGAGTCGCTGTGGGAACTGTCCAACATCAACGAGGGGCGCATCGCCAACCCGGTCGAGTACATCGAGATGCGCCGCAAGGTGGGCGGGGCCCCCTGGTCGGCGGGGCTCGTGGAGTACGCGACCGCCGAGGTGCCCACCGCCGTCGCCGGGAGCCGGGCGCTCAGGGTGCTCATGGAGACCTTCTCCGACGCCGTCCACCTGCGCAACGACCTCTTCTCCTACCAGCGGGAGGTCGAGGAGGAGGGTGAGAACAGCAACGGCGTGCTCGTCCTGGAGACCTTCTTCGGCTGCTCCACCCAGGAGGCCGCCGACACCGTCAACGACATCCTCACCTCGCGCCTGCACCAGTTCGAGCACACCGCGCTCACCGAAGTCCCGGCCCTCGCCCTGGAGAAGGGGCTCAGGGCCGACGAGGTGGCCGCGGTCGCCGCCTACACCAAGGGACTCCAGGACTGGCAGTCCGGCGGCCACGAATGGCATCTGCGCTCCAGCCGCTACATGAACAAGGGGGCCAGGTCCGACTCGCCGTGGCAGCTCGCCGGAGGCGCCGGCATGTCGGCCGCCGACGTCGGCGCGCTGCTGGCCTCGGCGGCGGCCATGGGGGCACCTCCCACGTCTTTCGGGCAGTGGGGGAGGCGGCGCGCCTACTCCCATGTCCCGTTCCAGAAGGTCGGGCCCTCCCTGCTGCCCGACTTCCACATGCCGTTCCCGCTGACCCTGAGCCCGCACCTGGAGGCCACCCGCCGCAACCTCGTCGAGTGGTCGCGGCGCATGGGCATCGTCCAGGAGGGCGTCTGGGACGAGGACAAGCTCGCGGCCTGCGACCTCGCGCTCTGCTCCGCCGGCATCGACCCGGACGGCACCCCCGAGGCCCTCGACCTCAGCGCGCAGTGGCTCGCCTGGGGGACGTACGGCGACGACTACTACCCGCTGGTCTTCGGCCACCGCCGCGACCTGACCGCCGCCCGGCTGACCACGGTCCGCCTCTCCCGGTGCATGCCGCTGGAGGGCGCGCCGACCCTGGCTCCGGCCAACGCCATGGAGCGCGGGCTGATCGACCTGTGGGCGCGTACGACGGCGGAGATGACCGCCGACCAGCGGCGCACCCTGAAGACGGCCGTGGACAGCATGACCGAGAGCTGGGTCTGGGAGCTGTCCAACCAGTTGCAGAACCGCATCCCCGACCCGATCGACTACCTGGAGATGCGCCGCGCCACCTTCGGCTCGGACCTCACCCTGAGCCTGTGCCGGATGGGCCAGGGCCCCGCGATCCCGCCCGAGGTGTACCGCAGTGGCCCCGTGCGCTCCCTGGAGAACGCGGCAGTCGACTACGCCTGCCTGATCAACGACGTCTTCTCGTACCAGAAGGAGATCGAGCACGAGGGCGAGATCCACAACGCGATCCTCGTCGTGCAGAACTTCTTCGGCGTGGACTACCCCGCCGCACTCGCCGTGATCCACGACCTGATGACCCAGCGCATGGAGCAGTTCGAGCACGTCGTCGCACACGAACTGCCCGTCCTCCACGAGGACTTCCAGCTCTCCGGGCAGGCGCGTACGGCGCTGGACGCCTACGTCCACGACCTGCGGAACTGGCTCGCGGGCATACTGCACTGGCACCGGACCGTGGACCGCTACAAGGCCGAGTGGCTCGGCCGCCGCACCCACGGCTTCCTGCCCGACCGGGCCCCGGCCCCCGTCCAGCTGGTCGGCTGAGGTCCGGTCAGCCGACGTCGCCGATTCGCTCCACCGCCTCCGCCGCGAGATCGTCCAGCCCCTGGACGGCCGCTCCCCGCAGTTCGGCGCGTATCGCGTCCGCTCCCGCCAGGACGGCGCGGGCCTCCTCGACGAGGTCCGCGTCGGCCAGGGCGCGGGCCAGCGCGTAGTGCTCCTGGGCGACGAACCGGCCGAGGTTCACCTCCCGCCAGTGCGCCAAGGAGGTGTCCCCGGGGACGTCCAGGCCGGGTATCTCCAGGGTGCCGTCGTCCGGGACGCCCAGGATGTCGCGGAGCGCGGCGAGGGTCCGCGCGGCCGGGACGAGCCGGCCCGTCTCCCGCTCCAGACGGGCCAGGTCCCGCCGGGCCGACACGCGGTCCCGGGCGGTCTCCTGGAGCGCGTTGTACAGGCGCTGTGCGCGCAGGGCCTGCTCCAGGTCGCCCAGGCGCTCCAGGTCGTGGGCAAGCCCGCGCAGCGGGGCCGGTTCGAGCCGCGTGGGGGCACCGGGGCGCCGCAGCAGGGACTGGTTCATGGTGAGGGCGTCCAGCCGGCGGATCAGGGTGACCCGGGCGAGTTCGGTGAGCCCCTGGGCCACGGCCAGGTCCGTCCACGTCGACTGCGGCTCGTCGGCGGGATCCGCGCCGAACAGGGACGCGTCCAAGTCCTCCGCCCAGCGGCGCAGTTCCGCCCCGCCGGCGCCGGGCTCCGGTATCCCGCCCAGGCCGCAATAGGTGTCGAAGTCCGTTTCCCGCACTTCGTTCAGCAGCGTCAGGTCCGCCGGGTCCCCGTGCAGGCCCACCAGGACCGCGGCCAGGCGCAGCTCGTCGGTCATCGACGATTCCGCCTCCCGGGGCAGCAGCTCCCGGAGCAGGGCGAGGTCGTCGTCCGAGCGGTCGAACTGGGCGGCGCGCAGCACCAGCCGGCGGCGTACCGGATCACCGGCCACCGCCGCGCGGGCCGCCGCGTCCCCGGCGCGCAGCAGCGCGAGGTCGGTACGGCCGCGCTGCAGCACCGGCTCCCACAGTGGCGGGCGGGGATGCCGGTCGAGCAGGTTGTAGGCCAGGCTCTCCTCGGCGTCGAGCAGCAGCACGTGGTCCGGTTCCGTGCGCAGCAGTGCCGAGTGCAGCAGCCCGATCAGCTCGACCGGGGACCGCTCGGGCAGGCCGAGGGCGGTGCGCAGTTCCGTACGCTCGGCGTCTATGCCGTAGGACTCGCGGATGTCGTCCTCGGTCTCGGCCACGCACGCGAGGATCGCCTCCTCACCGTCCGCCGGCGACAGGTCCAGGTAGTCGTGCCAGCCGGGCAGAGCGATCATGATCTCCAGCGCCTCGTCGACGCTCGTCCCGATGATCCCGGCCGAACCCTCCGAGTCGGCGTACAGCATCGAACCGTCCGCACACCGGAAGTACGTGCCTCCCGTGTCGTCCCCCGCGAGCACCTCCAGTGGGCCGCCGGAGGCCAGGCGCACCGCTTCGCCATGGCGGGCACGCTCCAGGTCGAAGTTGAAGGGGAACGCCGCCAGTTCGGCGAGGTTCCGGTGCTGTCGCAGCATCCGCAGCGCGTGATCGGTCATGTCACCGAACGTAACAGCCGCCACTGACAGCGAGGGTGGATCCTGGGTCCGAGGGGGACCTGCCAGGCGCCTTCCCTGCGGATCCTCCACGCGGACCCTCCATGGCTACCCTCCGCCACCCTCCGGCCAGTCTCACTCGTTCGTGTCTTGTCGCGGCCCGGCGCCCCGGGTAAGCACCAGCCGGAGGCGAGCGAACCATGGAACAGACTGCGTTGCGTCCCAAGCCGATGCCCGGTCAGGAACGGAGGGACAGTGGCGCGGGCGGGGGTACGGCCGCTCCCGTCCGGCGCCCGCATGCCGCGCGGCGCCGCGGCCGGCGGATCAGAGCCCTGCTGTTCTGCCTGTTCATCGGCACCGCCCTGGTGCTCTGCGGGGTCGGACTCGGCACCGTCGGCGCCACGGTGATCGGCATGAGCAAGCTGGCCGAGATGCGGCAGCAGGCGCCGCCGGGCGCCGACCCGCCCAAGGCCGCGCCCACCGGACCCGGCACATCCGCCGCACCCGCTGCACCCGCCGCGCCCGCCGCGTCCGCCGCTCCCGTGGCCCCGGGTCCGGCCGGGGCCCGGCCCGGCGCCACCCTGGGCGTGGAGGTCGTCGACGCCGAGAAGGCGGGGGCGCTGGTGACCGGCGTCCACGTGCCGGGCCCCGGCTACACGGCGGGCCTGGTCCGCGGCGACGTCCTGCTCCAGTTCGGCAACACCCGCGTCAACGCCGCGGCCGACCTCGCCCGAGCCGTCGCCCAGGCCGGCCCGGGTACGGAGGTGACCCTCACCGTGCGCCACCACGGCGGCGGTTACCAGCAGTTGAAGGTGGTCCCGGGCGTGCTGACCTGACCGGCGCCGGGCCGCGGGACCGCGGCCCGAGCGCCGACTCCGGGCCGGACTCCGGATCAGTTCCCAAGCACCGGACGGCAGGCCGGGGTCCCGCCCGCTCGCCCGGCCGGTGGACCGCAGGCCGCGCGCCGGAGCGTATGGCCGACCACCGGACCGTTTCTCCGAACCATCGACCATATTTACGTGCTTCGGCCGCAATTTCCGATCGCTCCCCGGAATGAGCGCGCAGGTTCCGAATACCGCGACCACCGGCCGGACCATCCGATCGCCGGCCCCCACACCCGACCATCACCCCGAGCCCCGCCTCACCCGGAAACCCGCTGGTCACACCCCGCCCCGCGCGTCATCATGGCCCCGTGCCGATCGCCGGCCCCGCAAGCCGCGGTCGCGGGACCCCGCGATCGGCTCGCGTCGCCCTGTTCGGCCGGGCAGGATGCTGCCCGAGACCGCTTCGCCCCTGTCACCTCGACCGCGCTCGGAGGCCCGGATGACCAGTACGACTCCCGCGCCCTTCACCGCCGACGACTACCGGGCCCGCATGGAGCGCGCCGCGCGCGCCGCGGCCGACGCCGGTCTCGCGGGACTGCTGGTGGCGCCGGGACCGGACATGGTGTGGCTGACCGGGTACACGCCCACCGCGGTCACCGAAAGGCTCACCGTGCTGGTCCTCGCCCCCGGCCGCGCCCCCGTGCTCGTCGTGCCCACCCTGGAGGCACCCGACGCGGAGGCGGCGGCCGGCGCGACCGCGCTGACCCTGCGCGACTGGACCGACGGCACGGACCCGTACGCGGTCACCGCAGGCCTCCTCGAGGACCGGGGACGCTTCGGCATCAGTGACAACACCTGGGCGATGCACCTGCTGGGCCTCCAGCGCACGCTGCCGGACAGCTCCTACGCCTCCCTCACCGACGCCCTGCCCATGCTGCGCGCGGTCAAGGACGCGGCCGAACTGGAGCTCCTGGCAGCCGCGGGAGCGGCTGCCGACGCAACGTTCGAGGAGATCCGGAAGGTTCCCTTCGCCGGCCGCCGCGAGTCCGACGTCGGGGGCGACCTCGCGGACCTGCTGCGCCGCTTCGGGCACTCCCAGGTCGACTTCACCATCGTCGGCTCCGGCCCCAACGGCGCCAATCCGCACCACGAGGTCGGCGACCGCGTCATCCGGGACGGGGACATGGTCGTCCTCGACTTCGGCGGCCTCAAGAACGGCTACGGCTCCGACACCACGCGCACGGTCCACGTCGGCGAACCGACCGAGGAGGAACGCCGGGTCCACGACATCGTGCGCGCCGCGCAGGAAGCGGGCTTTCGGGCCGTGCGTCCCGGGGTGGCCTGCCAGGAGGTCGACCGCGCCGCGCGCGCGGTGATCACCGACGCCGGGTACGGCGAGTACTTCATCCATCGCACCGGGCACGGCATCGGCGTCACCACGCACGAGCCGCCGTACATGATCGAGGGCGAGGAACAGCCCCTTGTGCCCGGCATGTGCTTCTCCGTGGAGCCCGGCATCTACCTGCCCGGCCGCTTCGGGGTGCGCATCGAGGACATCGTCACGGTGACCGAGGACGGCGGCCGCCGCCTCAACGACACCACCCGTGAGATGGTCATAGTGGACTGACAGAGCCAGGAGACACACCAGGACGACATCCGGGAACGGCGACGACGCGACCATGACCCAGGCACCGACACCCACCGCGGACACCGTGCGCAGACTGGTCCGTTCGCTGCTCAAGGAGGGCACGGAGACGGCGAACGGCGCCGCGGGCCCCGACGTCCGCCCGGTCACGAGGAGCCGGGAGCACACCTGGTGGGTCGGCACCCGCCATGTGCTGCGGCTCGCACCCGACCGCGAGGCCTCCGTGCGCCGCCGCCGGGAACTGCGGCTGCGCGACCTGGTGCGCCCGCACGTGCCGGTCTCCGTGCCGACGAGCGTCGCGCACGGCGACTGGGCACCCGGCCTCGCCTACACGCTCGACGCCTTGCTGCCCGGTGGCACCGCGGACGAGCACGACGTCTCCGCCGTCGGCGAGGCCGACCTCGCCGGGCTGCTCACCGGTCTGCGCGCGGTGCCCGTACGGCAGGCCGAGACACTCGGCGTGCCGCGTGTCGCCCCACGCTCCCTGGAGGCGCTGCGCCGTATGGCGGTGCACGCGGCCGAACGGCTCGCCGCCGCCGAGGAGTTCGACGCCGCGCGGCTGCACCAGCTCACCCCGCCCGGCGCCGCGCAGCTCGCCGCACAGCACGGAGTCGCCGTGCTCACCCATCACGGACTCGTCGGCGAGCACGTGGTGGTCAGCGCCGACGGGCGGGTCCGCGGCATCCTGGACTGGACCGAGGCGGCGATCGGCGACCCGGCCGAGGACATCGCCGGGCTCGCCGTCGCCGTCGGTTCACCGGCGGCCGTCCGCGCCGCCACCCTCGCCGGCTACGGCGCCCGCCCCTGCCTTCGTGGCCTGTGGCTCGCCCGCTGCGACACCGTCATGCGCCTGACCGACCACGTCGAGGGCCGCGCCCCGGGCGACCTGCCGCTGCTCAGGACCCGGCTGCGCCGCGCCTGGGAGCCGATCATGCTGGAGTGGGTCAGCGAGCTCAAGGACGACGAGGCGGAGTCCTAGGAAGCCCCTCCGGCCGGGCCGCCCGTGAAGGCAACCGGTGGCCGGGCGTGCCGCGGCCGGGCGCCCCGTCCGCTCGTCCGGGGCGCCCGGTACGACCTCCCTCAGGGCTGTTTCAGCACCACGCAGGACTCGCCCGGCACCTGAAGCAGGCCGTCCGGCCCCGGGGCCTCCACCGGGTCCCAGGCGGCGAGAACCTCGACACGGCCGGTGCCCAGGGGGATCGCCGCCGGGTCCTTGCCCAGGTTCACCGCGACCCGGACGTCCCCGCGGCGGAACGCCAGCCAGCGCCGCTCCTCGTCGTACGCCACCTTCGTGTCCGCGAGATCGGGGTCGGTGAGGTCCGGCTCGTCGTGGCGCAGTGCGATCAGCCGCCGGTACCAGGACAGCACGCGCGCGTGCGGTTCGCGTCCGGGCTCCGACCAGTCCAGGCAGGACCGGTCGCGGGTCGCCGGGTCCTGCGGGTCGGGTACGTCCTCCTCGGCCCAGCCGTGCGCCGCGAACTCCCGCCGCCTGCCCCGCCGTACGGCCTCGGCCAGCTCCGGGTCCGTGTGGTCGGTGAAGAACTGCCAGGGCGTGCCCGCCGCCCATTCCTCGCCCATGAACAGCATCGGTGTGAACGGCGCGGTCAGCGTGAGCGTGGCCGCGCAGGCCAGCAGACCGGGGGAGAGGTGGGCCGCGAGCCGGTCCCCCTGGGCGCGGTTGCCGACCTGGTCGTGGGTCTGGCTGTAGCCCAGCAACCGGTGGGCGGCCACGCGCGCGCGGTCCAGCGGCCGGCCGTGGCCGCGGCCCCGGAAGCCGGAGTACGTGCCGTCGTGGAAGTAGCCACCGGTGAGCGTCTTGGTGAGCGCGCCGAGCGAGGCGCGCGCGAAGTCCGCGTAGTAGCCCTGGGACTCGCCGGTCAGCGCGGTGTGCAGGGCGTGGTGGAAGTCGTCGTTCCACTGCGCGTGCACCCCGAGACCGTGCTCCTCGCGGGGGGCGATGATCCGCGGGTCGTTCAGGTCGGACTCGGCGATCAGGAACAGCGGCCGGCCCACCTCGTCGGCGAGGGCGTCGACCGCCGCCGACAGCTCCTCCAGGAAGTGGCACGCGCGCGTGTCGTGCAGCGCGTGCACGGCGTCCAGGCGCAGCCCGTCGAGTCGGTAGTCCCTGAGCCAGGCCAGCGCGCTGCCCAGGAAGTACGCGCGCACCTCGTCCGAGCCGGGCGCGTCCAGGTTCACCGCCGAGCCCCAGGGCGTGTGGTGCGTGTCCGTGAAGTACGGCCCGAACGCGGGCAGGTGGTTGCCGGAGGGGCCCAAGTGGTTGTGCACGACGTCCAGGACGACCCCGAGGCCCAGCTCGTGCGCCCGGTCCACGAACCGCTTCAGTGCCTCGGGACCGCCGTACGGCTCGTGCACCGCCCACGGCGACACCCCCTCGTACCCCCAGCCGTGCCGCCCGGGGAAGGGGCACAGCGGCATCAACTCGACATGGGTGATGCCAAGTTCGGCGAGATGCTCGAGTCGGCCCGCGGCGGCGTCGAGCGTGCCCTCGGGCGTGTACGTCCCCACGTGCAGCTCGTAGAGCACCGCTCCCGGCAGCCCGCGCCCCGCCCACGGGGCACGCCACGCGTACCGCTCGTGATCCACGACAGCGCTCGGGCCGTCCGGACCGTCCGGCTGGCGGCGCGAGCGCGGATCGGGCAGTACGGGGCCGTCGTCCAGCGCGAAGCCGTAGCGCGTGCCGTCCTCGCCCGCCGCCTCCCCGGCCCACCATCCCGCCCGTCCGGGATCGCGTTCCAACGCGCGCGTGGCGTCGCCGCAGTGGAGCGTCACTCGGTCTGCTTTCGGTGCCCACACCTCGAACTGCACGGACGGTTCCCCTTCGTCTGCTCACCGTGATGTAGCGGGTCCATCGTGCCGCGAAAACGATCAATCCGCTTTCGAATCCGGCCTTTCCCGGCGGGTGTCGCGGAAGTCCCGCGCGTGGCCGCCCTTCCCCCCTTTCCTGGACACCCGGGGTTCACTGGCCGACAATCACCAACGTGACGTCGTCCTCCTTCGAGTTCCCCACATATGCGGCTCGGCTCTCCGACGCGGAGCGCGACAAGGTGCTGCAGGTGCTGCGAGACGGCGTCGCGATGGGCCGGTTGTCGCACGACACGTTCGTGCGTCGCATGGAGCTGGCGCTGGCCGCGCGCCGCGCCGACGAACTCGCCGTGCTCACCGCCGACCTGCCCAACGAGAACCGTTTCTCCCGCGCGGTGATCGGCACCGTCGAGGCCCTCTCCGGCTTCACCGTACGGCTGCGCCGCGCGTGGCAGGCCGAGCGGCTGCCCAAGCTGCTGCTGCCGCACCCGGCGCACGGGTATCCGCTGCGCATAGGCCGCGACCCCGCCAGCGGACTGCGCCTGAACCACGACACGGTCTCCCGGGTGCACGCCGAGCTGCGCCGCCAAGGCGGCACATGGGTCCTCAGGGACCTCGGCTCCACCAACGGCACCACGGTCAACGGCCGCCGCGTGGTCGGCGCCGTCGTCGTGTCCGAGGGCGACATGGTCGGTTTCGGGGAGATGGCCTTCCGGCTGTCGGCCCACTGACACGCTCGCGGTCACCCGCAACGCGCGCGTGAGATCCCGTTCGGGTGAGCCGGGTGGGATCCCGTTCGGGTGAGTCGGGTGGGGAACACGGGCGCCCGTGCCGATGCATCGGGAATGACGTACCTCACCCGAGCGACAGCGGCCGCCGGCGCCCTGCTGGCCGCGGCCGGCCTCCTCACCGCGGGCCCCGCCCAGGCGGCGCCCCGCGACGCACGCGCCGGCAACTGGCTCTTCCTGACCGTCACCCGCGGCGAGGCCCCGGCCGGCGGCACCCGCGGCACCCTGCTGCTGTGCGACCCGCCCGCGGGTCACCCGCACGCGGCCGAGGCGTGCGCCGAACTCGCCGCGGCCGGCGGCGACATCGCACGCATCCCGCAGAAGGACGTCTTCTGCACGATGATCTACGCCCCCGTGACCGCCCACGCCCGTGGGCGGTGGAACGGACGGGCGGTCGACTTCCGGGAGACGTACACCAATGCCTGCGTCATGAACGCGCGGACCGGATCGGTGTTCGCCCTGGACCGCTGAGCCGCGCCGACGGACCGAGCGGGTGGCGTACGGCCTTCATGCCACCCGCTCACGGGCCTGCTGCGCCGCCACCAGCACCGTCCTGGCCTGATGCTCGACCTGATGCTCCAACGGCACCCAGCGGGCCCGGAAGCGCACCGCGAAGGCCTCGCACCAGGAGGCGACGAGGTGTTCGAGCCGTGGCACCGCCCGGTCGTCCGTCTCCCGCAGCACCCGCAGCAGCATCGCGGCCGCCCGCAGCGGCAGCCGCCGTCCGAAGGCGTCCACGCTGCCGACGTACGCCATCGTCGTCCCGGCCGGCTGGGTGTCGCTCCAGTCCTGCGCCAGGCCGGGGATCAGCTCCAGTGCCCAGCGGGCGGCCCGCAGCAGCGGCCCGTCCGCGCCGTCCAGCCGGGGCAGCGCCTCGGCCAGCACCCCCTCCACCTCCGTCGCGTCCCGCAGCAGCCGCGCGGCCACCCGCCGCAGCGCCGCGGCCGGCGCCGGGTGCGGCGCCGGGTCGTCCACCAGGTCGCTGGCCCACATCGGCACCTCCACCACCGCCGTCAGACCGCCGTAGCGGTGCGCGTGGTACCAGGTGCTCCGCCGCGCGTCGTCGGGCATGCTCGGGTAGGCGGCGCGCGAGTCCGGGCCCGGCATGACGTGCACGCCCGGCCCCGAGGCCGGCCAGCCCGCCGCGTCCGCGGCGCCCGTCTCCACCGGAATGTGCAGCTCCGCCGCCGACTTCGCGAACGGCTCGGCGAGCCCCGGCACGTCCTTCGTCAACTGCACCCAGCTGCCGCCCAGATCGGTGCCGTGCAGGGTCACCTGAAGATAGGGGCGCAGTTCGTCGATCACGCCGGTCAGCGCGCGGGTCTCGGGCGGCAGCCGGTCGGGGGGCAGCACCGACGGAGCCCACTCGGGCTGCTCGGCGCCCGTCGGCCGGTAGAAGCCGCGGTGGTACTCGAGCAGGCTGCGCGGCGCCGGCGTCACATGCAGAGTCGCGCCGTCCGGATCGGCGCAGAGCAGAAAGTGCCAGGACGTCGCGGTCCGCAACTCCCTGTCCACCAGTACCCGTTCGGCCAGTGTCCGCAGGGTGGAGCCCCCGGTCGGCTCGTTGGCATGGGCGCCCGCCACCACCAGCACCGACCGGCGGGCGTGCCCCACCGACAGCAGGTGCAGGGGCCGCCCGGCCCGCGAGAGCCCCACCTGTCGCAGTGCGCACAGACCGGGCTCCTGGGCGGCCAACGCCCCTGCGAAGGCGACCAGTTCGGGAACGCTGGGATAGCGCAGCACCGGCAGGAGACTCACCCCCGACTCGTGTCCGCCCGGCTTCGCCCTCCCAGTGCCGCACGGCATGGGTGAACTGTCAAGGACACGGTGGGGGACGCACCAGGGGGCGCCGGGATGCGCGGCTCACCGCTGGTGCGGGCCTTGGCCCGCGAGCGTCAAGAACACCTCGCCCATCGCCTCCGACAGCGTCGGATGCGCGTGCACGTGCCGGGCCACGTCCGAGGGCCGGGCGTCCCGGCCGACGATCAGCCGGCTCTCGGCGATCGTCTCCGACACGTTCGGACCCATCAGATGGACGCCGAGGACCTGGCGGCCGCCGGCCTCGGCGACGACCTTCACCACTGCGCCCCGTCCGCGCGCCGTCGCCTTGGCGACGGCGGTCGGCGGCAGCGTGTTCACGTCCGCCTGGTGCCCACGCGCGCGTACCGCCCCCCCCGGGCCGCGGCGGCGTTCGTGGCCCTCACGCACACCGCCTGGCCCTCTCCGGGAGCCACCGCCACGCCGCCCGGTGCGAACGCCGACCGTGAGCCGACGGCGGCGCGGAAGGGCTGAATCCCCTCAGCCGCCCGGGCTCGCCCCGCCGCCCTCCCCGGCCCGCTCCAGCAGCGCCACCGGAACCCCCTCGAAAAGCTCCGCCACGCGCGCGTGCCCCGTGAACTCCCGTCCCGGTGTGAGCACGTCCGCCCACCGCCCGGGTGGCAGGGCCAGCCTCGTCTCCCGCCATCCGCCCGCCTGAGCCAGCCGCAGCGAGAGCCGGGTCACCGCCGTCACCACCTCACCGGAGCGTGTGAACGCCACGCAGTGACCGGCCGCCGGGCCGTCGGCGGCCAGCGGGGCGTACGCCGCCGTCGCGCCGAAGGCGCCGGGCCGGCGTGCGCGCAGCCGCAGCGCCGCCGCCGTCAGGGCGTCCTTCTCGCCGGGCGCCGCCGCCGGGAACGGCACCGGCCGCCGGTTGTCGGGGTCCACCAGCGCCCGGTACTCGCTCTCCGTGCCCTGGTACACGTCCGGCACCCCCGGCATCGTCAGATGGACCAGGGCGATGCCCAGCACGTTGGCCCGGATGTGCGGCTCCAGGGCCTTGCGGAAGGCGGCCACGCGCTCGCCGGGCGGCCCGCACGGCCCGGCCGCGACGAAGGCGGCCACCGCCTCCTCGTACGGCGGCTCCTGCTCGGTCCAGCTGGTGTACAGGCCCGCCTCGCGCACGTGCTTCAGCAGCGCCCGCCGGACCCGTTCCTCGTCCGCGGGGCCCAGCCCGAACACCGTCTGCCAGGCGGCCCAGGCCAACTGCCCGTCCGGGACGGCGTCCTCGTCACGGGACACCTCGGCGAGCAGCTTCGCCCAGCGGCCGGGGCACTCGGTGAGCACGGCCAGCGCCGCCCGCACGTCCGCGCTGCGCTTGGTGTCGTGCGTCGTGACGACGGTGCCGGTGAGCGGCCAGTCGCGCTGCACGCGCGCGCAGTACGCGTGGAAGTCCTCCGGGGACACACCCGGGCGGCCCGGATCGCCGCCCACCTCGGTCGCCGACAGCAGCGGCACGTACCGGTAGAACGCCGTGTCCTCCACGGACTTGGCCCGCAGCGCCGACGCGGTCTGCGCGAACCGGGCGCACAGCTCCGCCCGGCCGGCGCGGTCCTCGGCAGGACCGTCGTCGGGGGGCTCGACCAGCAGCCGGCGTACGACCCCGACCGCCCCGGCCTCCTCGGGCACCAGGAAGGCCGCCCGCGCCTCCTCGGCCGCCCGCTCGGTGACCACGGCGGCCGCGTCACCCGAGGCGTACGGCCGGTACACCCGCATCCGCACCAGCAGCTCCTCCAGGGCGGTGCGCAGCGCCCACGGAGCCCGGTCGCGCAGCGAGAGGTCCGGCGAGGCGGCGCACAGCCGGGCGGTCACCCGGGTGAGCCGGTCGGTCTCGGCGGCCAGCTCGTGCGTGAGCACCAGGTAGGCCGCGCGCCGCACCGTGGCCGCCCAGTCGCCGCCCCGGTCCGTCTGCGGGGCCGCGAAGGCCCGGTAGCCGTCCAGGAGTTCACCGGCTCCGGCCCGGTCCGTGAACAGGCCGTCGACGTGGCGCAGGGCGTCGTAGCCGGTGGTGCCCGCGACGGGCCAGGAGGCCGGCAGGTGCTCGCTGTCGGCGAGGATCTTCTCCACCACGATCCAGCGGCCGCCGGTCGCCTCGTGCAGCCGCTCCAGGTAGCCGTCCGGGTCGGCGAGCCCGTCCGGGTGATCGACGCGCAGCCCGTCGACCACGCCCTCCGCCAGCAGCTGGAGGATCTTTGCGTGGGTGGCCTCGAACACCTCCGGGTCCTCCACGCGGACCCCGATCAGTTCCGAGATGCTGAAGAAGCGCCGGTAGTTCAGCTCGGTGCGGGCCAGACGCCACCACACCGGGCGGTACCACTGCGCGTCCAGCAGCCGGGGCAGCGGCAGTTCCTCGGTGCCCTCGCGCAGCGGGAGGACGTGGTCGTGGTAGCGCAGGACGCCGCCGTCGACCACCAGGTGCTCCCGCTCGCTCCCGATCGGCCCGCCGAGCACGGGCACCAGCACCTGCCCGCCCCGCGCCTCCCAGTCGATGTCGAACCAGCGCGCGTACGGCGAACCGGGGCCCTCGCGCAGCACCTCCCACAGGGCGTGGTTGTGCCGGGGCACCATCGCCATGTGGTTCGGGACGATGTCCACGACCAGGCCCAGACTGTGCTCCCGCGCGGTGCGCGCCAGCGCGCGCAGGCCCACCTCGCCGCCGAGTTCCTCGCGCACGCGCGCGTGGTCCACGACGTCGTACCCGTGCGTGGAACCCGGCACGGACTCCAGGACGGGGGACAGGTGCAGGTGCGAGACGCCGAGCGACGCCAGGTACGGGACGGCCGCCGCGGCGGCGGCGAACGGGAACGCGGGCTGGAGCTGCAGCCGGTAGGTGGCCGTGGGCACCCCCGGGCCGGGTCGCGCAGAAGTCATGCAACCCTACGTACCCAGCCCGCCCCCTTTCGTGTCATCGACCCCGCGCGACCCCCTGAACGAGGTCCTGTACCCACCCCTCGACCGGGCCGCTCACGCGGGCCTCTGCAACACCGTCAGGCTGCGGTCCGGCAGGGTGATGCGGTCGCCGGCCGCGACCTTCGCACCCGTCCCCGACGGCACCCCGTCCGGGTCGGCCGTGTCGACGGCCACCTGCCACTGCCGTCCGTGGTCGACGGGCACGACGAAGTCCAGCGGGTCCGGCGAGGCGTTGAACATCAGCAGGAAGGAGTCGTCGGCGATGCGCTCCCCGCGCGGTCCCGGCTCGGAGATGGCGTTGCCGTTCAGGAACACCGTCAGCGCGGACGCCTGCGCCGAGTCCCAGTCCCGCTGGGTCATCTCCTCGCCCTCCGGTGTGAACCACGCGATGTCGGACAGGTCGTCGTGCGTGCCCTCCACCGGCCGCCCGTGGAAGAAACGCCGGCGCCGGAACACCGGGTGGTCCCGGCGCAGCCACACCATCGCGCGCGTGAACTCCAGCAGGTCGCCGCTCTCCTCGGACCAGTCCAGCCAGGTCAGCTCGTTGTCCTGGCAGTAGGCGTTGTTGTTGCCGCGCTGGGTACGGGCGAACTCGTCGCCGTGACTGATCATCGGCACGCCCTGGGACAGCATCAGCGTGGCGACGAAGTTGCGCATCTGGCGCTTGCGCAGCCCGAGGACGTTCGGGTCGTCGGTCTCGCCCTCGGCGCCGCAGTTCCAGGACCGGTTGTGGCTCTCGCCGTCCCGGCCGTCCTCGCCGTTGGCCTCGTTGTGCTTCTCGTCGTACGACACGAGGTCGTGCAGCGTGAAGCCGTCGTGGCAGGTCACGAAGTTGATGGAGGCGAGCGGGCGGCGCCCGTCGTCCTGGTAGAGGTCCGACGAACCGGTCAGCCGGGAGGCGAACTCGGCGAGTGCCCGCGGCTCGCCCCGCCACAGGTCGCGCACGGTGTCGCGGTACTTGCCGTTCCACTCGGTCCACAGCGGCGGGAAGTTGCCCACCTGGTAGCCGCCCTCACCCACGTCCCACGGCTCCGCGATCAGCTTCACCTGGGAGACCACCGGATCCTGCTGGACCAGGTCGAAGAACGACGACAGCCGGTCCACCTCGTGGAACTGCCGGGCCAGGGTCGCCGCCAGATCGAAGCGGAACCCGTCGACATGCATCTCGGTCACCCAGTACCGCAGCGAGTCCATGATCATCTGGAGTACGTGCGGGGACCGCATGAGCAGCGAGTTCCCGGTGCCCGTGGTGTCCGTGTAGTAGCGACGATCGGCGGCCAGCCGGTAGTACGACGGGTTGTCGATGCCCTTGAAGGACAGCGTCGGACCCAGATGGTTGCCCTCGGCCGTGTGGTTGTAGACGACGTCGAGGATGACCTCGATCCCGGCCTCGTGCAGCGCCCGGACCGCCGACTTGAACTCCAGTACCTGCTGGCCGCGGTCGCCCCAGGAGGCGTAGGCGTTGTGCGGGGCGAAGAAGCCGGCCGTGTTGTAGCCCCAGTAGTTGCTCAGGCCCATGTCGACCAGCCGGTGGTCGTTCACGAACTGGTGTACGGGCATCAGCTCCAGCGCCGTCACGCCGAGCGTGGTCAGGTG
This sequence comes from Streptomyces sp. NPDC002520, assembly GCF_053595235.1. Classification (NCBI taxonomy): domain Bacteria; kingdom Bacillati; phylum Actinomycetota; class Actinomycetes; order Kitasatosporales; family Streptomycetaceae; genus Streptomyces; species Streptomyces sp. NPDC002520. The sequence continues at coordinate 347,141 of NZ_JBSFXG010000001.1, forward strand.
GTCGATGACCGCCGGGTGGGCGAGCGCCGCGTACGTGCCGCGCAGCTCCTCCGGCAGCCCCGGATGACGCATGGTCAGGCCCTTGACGTGGGCCTCGTAGATCACCGTGTGGTGGTACTCGGTGCGCGGGAGCCGGTCGTCGCCCCAGTCGAAGTACGGGTTGATCACCACCGAGGTCATGGTGTGCGGCGCCGAGTCCAGGTCGTTGCGCCGCTCGGGTGCGCCGAAGTGGTAGCCGTACACCTCCTCGCCCCACCGGATCGCGCCGCTGATCGCCTTCGCGTACGGGTCGAGCAGCAGCTTCGCGGAGTTGCAGCGCAGCCCGCGGCCGGGGTCGTACGGGCCGTGCACCCGGAACCCGTACCGCTGTCCCGGCATCACGCCCGGCACGTACGCGTGCCGGACGAACGCGTCGCTCTCGCGCAGTTCCACCGCCGTCTCCGAGCCGTCGTCGTGCAGCAGACACAGCTCTACTCGGTCCGCGGCCTCCGTGAAGACCGCGAAGTTGGTTCCCGCGCCGTCATAGGTGGCGCCGAGCGGATATGCCTCTCCAGGCCAGACCTGCATGGGGACGACTCTCCCAGGTGTGCCGCCCGAGGGGGCCGCCTTCGGCCCCGAGTCTGCCCGAAAATGACGGAACCGCCCGCCGGTCGCGCCCCTCTTACCGGCCGACCGGTGCGCACGGCGGCCTGACTACCCGCCGTGCGCCGAACCAGTGGGGTAAAGACGTACTCCCGGGACGTACGGGGAGCAGGGGGAAGATGTGCGTGAGACAGTGCACCGCCATCTGGGCAAGGTGATGGCGGGGGCGGCTCTGGCGGTGGCCGGGACCGCGGTGATGGTCGGGATCACCCTGCCGGGCACGGCGGGGGCGGACGAGACCGGTGGCAAGGGCGGCGGCACCCAGGCCGCGCGACAGGCGGGAGAGGGTGCGCCGGCGGTTCGGCCGGGCGTGGTGGAGCGGGCGCCGGCCGAGGGGGAGAAGGGCACCGGCCGCGACCCGCTGACCGACGACGAGATCCGGCGGGTCGAGAAGATCGCCGTGGACAGGCAGATGCTGAGCGCGGGCGAGAACGTCGACGGCGACCGGGGACCCGAGCGCCTCGGCGTCGACCTCGCCGACCCGGCCACGGCGGACGAACTGGACGACCCGAGCGCGCCGCGCCGCGCCGACGTGACCTTCTACGACTACCGGAGCGACGAGCTGGTCACCAGGACGGTGAACCTGGAGACCGGCAAGGTCGAGCAGACCACCCGCCGGCACGGCGTCCAGCCGCCCCTGAGCCGGGCCGAGAACGCCGAGGCGGCGAAGCTGCTGATCGCCGATCCGCTGGGCGCGGGCCTCAGGGCCGACTACAAGGACGCCACCGGCCGCGAGCTGACCTCCCCGGACCAGCTGCTGCTCAACGGCGCGGTCTACCGGGCCATTCCGGGCGGGCAGCCCGCCGTGCTCGACAAGTGCGGTGAGCACCGCTGCGTCCGGCTGTTCCCGAAGGTCGTGAACGGCCCCTGGATCGACGCCCGGTGGTTCGTCGTCGACCTGAGCGCGCGCAAGGTCGCGAAGCTCGACCGCCACTGAGTCCGGCAGCCCGGCAGCCCGGCAGCCCAGCAGCCCGGCAGCCCGGCAGTCCGGCAGCCCATCAAATTTTCCGACTTGCGCCTTCTGCAAGGGAGTCTCCTCGTCATGCGTGACAACACGATGCGCCGTGCCCGCACGCGCGCGGGCGTCGGCCTCACCGTCGCCGCCCTGGCCGCCGGCGCGACCGCCGGCGCCGGCCCGGCCGTCGCCCAGCCCAGGACGGCCACCGCCGCCACGGCCGCCTCCGCCGCCGACTGCAGCGCCGCCTACCGGATCGAGCAGAAGCTCTCCAGCGGTACCACCTGGCGGATGTGCTGGCGCTACGACAGCAAGGCCGGACTCGTCCTGGAGAACGTCTCCTACCAGCCCAAGGGCGAGCCGAAGCCGATCAAGGTCCTCAACAGCGCCCGCCTCGCCCAGATCGACGTCCCCTACGACGACGGCAGCGTCGAGTACGACGACCTCACCGGCTTCGGCTTCGCCCAGGGCCTGGTGAACCTGGCACCGGGCGAGTGCCCCGGCGGCACCATAAAGACCGTCAAGGTCCCGAGCGCCTGGGACCCGCGGCACCCGAACGTCAACGGCCTGTGCACGACCACACGTTCACGCGGCCACGCCTACCGCATGCAGGGCGACAGCGCGAACAAGGTCTTCCAGGCACAGGGCAAGGACCTGCTCGTCTACACGGTCAACCAGGTCGGCTGGTACGAGTACATGACCGAGTGGCGCTTCCAGGACGACGGCACCGTCGACATGAACGTCGGCGCCACCGGCAGCCTGTCCTACGACGACTACGACGCCGGCGACGGCCGCGGCTGGCCCATCGGCAAGGGCGCCAAGGCCTACGCCACCAGCCACAGTCACAACGTCTTCTGGCGGCTCGACTTCGGCCTCGACGGCTCGTCCAGGACGAAGGTCGAGCAGTACGACTCGGCCGTCACCCCGCCCGCCCGCGGCAGCCAGGCACCCACCAACAAGACCACGCGCACCAAGGTCACCAAGGAACTCGCCGGTGACTACAAGACGTACCGCTGGTGGCGGGTCGTCAGCGAGACCGGCAAGAACAAGGACGGGCACGCCCGTTCGTACGAGATCGTCCCCGGGCCCACCACCAAGTACCCGGGCCGCAGTTTCACCAGGCACGACGTGTACTTCACCGAGTACAACAAGTGCGAGCAGTTCGCCAGCAACAACCCGGGCACCTGCCCGGCCGGGGCGGGCAAGTCCGTCGACGCGTGGGTCAACGGCCAGAGCCTCACTCACCCCGTGGTCTGGATGAACGTCGGCTTCCACCACATCGCCCGCGACGAGGACCAGCAGCCCATGCCGATCCACTGGCAGGGCTTCGCCATCGCTCCCAGGGACGTCACCGCTATGAATCCGCTCACTCCCGACGAGCTCGGCTGGCAGAACGGCCATTGGCGGCCACGCAGTTGAGAAACCGACCTGTCCATCCGGCTGCACCGCCGACCGCTCCCGGAGTACCCTTCCTTGATCGTTGGGACGGGGAATGACCGGGGACGGAAGGCGGTGCGCGGGTGGGGTCGGGAGGGCTGGAGCTGCCCCCTGGTGACGAGGGTCACGAGGGGAACTCCACGGACGTCCCGCCCGGCGCGGTGTCCCTCGCCCGTCCGATGGACGCGGGCTCCATCGGACCGGAACTGGACTGGGGCGCCGACGCCTGGCGCGAGGTACGCACCCGCGCCCAGCGGGCCGGCCGGGCCTACATCTGGCTGAACCTTGTCGAACAGCGGCTGCGCGCGGTCGTGGCCGCCGTCCTGCGGCCCATCTACGAACCCGTCCACGGCGACGAATGGGTGGTGGCCGCGGCCGGCCCGGCCGGACAGGAGTGGGTGCAGCGGGCCGTCGCCGTCCGTGAAGTCAGCCGCCGCAAGGGCTACCTGCTCGACCCGGCCGACGACAACGTGCTCAGCTTCCTCACGCTGCCCCAGCTGCGCGAGCTGATGGTGCAGCACTGGCCGTGCTTCGAGCCGTACTTCGACGAGCGCCGGGACCTCGAACTCGCCCTGGACGAGCTGGAGGTGACCCGCAACGTCGTCTCCCGCAACCGTGCCCTGTCCGAGGCCGTGCTGGGGCAGGCCGAGCGGGCCGCGGCCCGGCTCCTGCAGCTGCTCGGCGCGGGCGGCGACGTGCCCTCCGCGCGCCGGCTGCCCGTGGACGCGGTCGAGGACCTGGTCGGCGACCGGTACGCGGACGTCGTGGCGGTCCATCCGGACCGGGTGCGGCTCATGCGGCAGTTCCCGGCCGAGGACCTCTTCGGCGGGGCCCGCCGCCTCGACGCCATCGGCATCGGTCTCAACCTGCTGGTGCAGAACTTCTCCGGCCGCCGTCTGGTCCGGCTCGCCGAGACCGGCTGCCGGGTGCGGCTGCTCTTCCTCAACCCGGCCTCCAGCGCGGTGAAGCGCCGCGAGCGCGAGCTGGGCATGAAGAAGGGCGAACTGAGCCGCTCGGTCGAGATGAACATCCTGCACATGCGCCGGGTGAGGTCCCGGCTGCGCGACCCGGACGCCTTCCAGATCCAGGTGTACGACGAGACGCCCCGGTTCACCGCCTATCTGGTGGACGGCGACGGCGCCGACGGCATCGGCGTCGTGCAGTCCTATCTGCGCGGGGCGCGCGGGATGGAGTCGCCGGTGCTGGTGCTGCGGGGCGGCAGCCGGGTGGTGAAGTCCGACGACGCGGGCGAATCAGGGCTCTTCCCCATATATCGCGAGGAATTCGAGCTGGCCTGGGTGGATTCGCGCCCCGTGTCCTGAACTGTCCGTCGGGTAAGCGGAACACGGCCCTCGGTTTGTCAGTGCCGCGTGCGATGGTGGAGATCACTGGGGGAAAGCACCATCGAGAAGGGGGGCCGCCCATGGGCTGGCACCAGGAGCTGCTGATCGGCTTCGACCTGGAGACGACCGGGACCGATCCGCACGAGGCGCGCATCGTCACCGGCTCGGTGATCGAGGTCAAGGCCGGTGAACCCGTCGGGCGCCGGGAATGGCTGGCGGATCCGGGCGTGGAGATCCCGGCCGACGCGGTGGCGGTGCACGGCATCAGCAACGAACGCGCGGCGGCCGAGGGCCGCCCGGCCGACGAGGTGGCCGACGCCATCGCGGACGTGCTGGTCTCCTACTGGAAGACGGGCGTGCCGGTCGTCGCCTACAACGCGGCCTTCGACCTCACCCTGCTCTCCGCCGAACTGCGCCGCCACGGACTGCCGTCCCTCTCGGACCGACTGGGCGGCGCACAGCCCGCACCGGTCGTCGACCCCTACACCATCGACCGTCGCGTCGACCGCTACCGCCGCGGCAAGCGCAACCTGGAAGCGGTCTGCGCCGAGTACGGCATAGTCCTCGACGCCGCGCACAACGCCTCGGCCGACGCCCTCGCCGCGGCGCGCCTCGCCTCGGCGATAGCGTCCCGGCACCCCAAGATCGCCGGCATGGGAACAGCTGAACTGCACCGCCGCCAGATCGAGTGGTATGCGCAGTGGGCGGCGGACTTCCAGACGTTCCTGCGCCGCAAGGGGGAAGCCGGTGCGGTGATCGACGGGACGTGGCCGTTGCGAGAGCTCTCCGAGGGGCAGCCGGCGTAGTACTTCGTCCGCGGGCTCGTCGAGGCCGGTCGCGCCCACGCGGCGGAGCCGCACATCGACACAGCCCCGCGCCCCTGGGGAGCTGCGGTGCCGCCCGCCGTCACGGCGCAGCCGGCGCCCCGTAGCGCCGGGTCGCACGGCGCCCAGGCCCGAGCGCCCTCAGAACGGATACCACCGCACCGTCTCGTCCCCGTCCCGCAGGGAAGCCACCCGGCGCTCGAACTCCGCGCGTGCCTTCGGGTTGGTCGGCGCGTGCTGGGCGACCCACGCGCAGCTGGCCGTCTCGCGGGCCCCGCGGAGCACGCCGCAGCCCTCCCACTCGCGTACGTCCCAGCCGTAGGCCCCGGTGAAGGAGTCGTACGCGTCGGCGGGCAGGCCGTAGCGGTCGCGGGACAGGGCCATGACCACCAGGTCGTGCTCGCGCAGGTCGGCGGAGAAGGTCTCCAGGTCGACCAGGACCGGACCCTCGGGGCCGACGTGCACGTTGCGGGGCAGGGCGTCGCCGTGGATGGGGCCCGGCGCCAGACGGGGCGTCAGTGCGGCCGCGGCGGACGCGAAGCCGTCCCGGCGCTCCCGCAGATACGCCGCGTCCTCGGGGTCGATCGCGTCGCCCGCGAGCCGCAGCCAGCGTTCCACACCGCCCAGCAGGTCGCGGGGCAGCAGTGCGAAGGGGGGAGCGGGAAGTGCGTGCACGATCCGGAGCAGTCGGGCGAGGTCCCCGGGCTCGGCCGGCCGTACCGGCTCGGGCAGTCGGTGCCACACGGTCACCGGGTGTCCGTCGACCAGCAGCGGCTTCGGCTCGGCGGACCGCACCGCCGGTACGTCCGCCTGCTCCAGCCAGCCGGCGATCTCCAGCTCCCGGCGGGCCCGGTCCAGCAGCTCGGCGTCGCGGCCCACCTTGACGACGAGGTCGCCCGAGGCGAACACCGCGTTCTCGCCGAGGGCGAGGAGCCGCGCGTCCCGTGCCGTGCCCGGCAGCACCCGCGCCGCGGCCAGTACGTCCCGCGCCCGTGCCTCGTCCATCGTCCGCCTCCGTGCCGTTCGTCCCGTGCCGTGCGTGCCCGGTCCCCGGCCAGTCTCGCATTCGCACAGGTCGGGCCGTGTGCGCGGGCCCTTGACGAGGCCCGGCCGCTTTACGACCATGAGCATGCCAATCGGATCTGGCAAAGGGGCTGATTCCATGACATCAGTGGCCGAAGCGAGAGGGCCGACCCGGCGCGCCGGTCCCGGCGCCTGGTTCCTGGTCCTGCCCGCTCTCATCCCGATCCTCGTCCTCAGCGTGGGCCCGCTGCTGTACGGCATCCTGCTGGCGTTCACCGACTCCCAGTCCGGCCGGACGGCGCCCACCCGGTGGATCGGCGGCCTCAACTTCCAGGACCTGCTGCACGACACGCTGTTCTGGGAGTCGTTCCGGATCGGCCTGCTGTGGGCGATCGGCGTGACGGTGCCCCAGTTCCTGCTGGCCCTCGGCCTCGCCCTCCTGCTCAACCAGGACTTACGGATGCGCTGGGCGGCCCGCGCCCTCGCCATCGTGCCGTGGGCCATGCCCGAGGTCGTCGTCGGCATCATGTGGCGCCTCGTCTACAACCCGGACGCGGGCGTCCTCAACGAGACCCTGCACGACCTCGGCCTCGGCGACGGCCGGGACTGGCTGAGCGGAATCGGCACCGCGCTCCCCGCCGTCATCGTCGTCGGCGTCTGGGCGGGCATGCCGCAGACCACGGTCGCCCTGCTCGCCGGACTGCAGAACACCCCGCGCGAACTGCACGAGGCGGCGGCCGTGGACGGCGCCGGAGCCTGGCGCCGCTTCCACACGGTCACCTGGCCCGCCCTCAGACCGGTGGCCCTCGCGATCACCGCGCTCAACCTCATCTGGAACTTCAACTCCTTCGCCCTGGTGTACGTGCTCACGAACGGCGGGCCCGGCGGCAAGACCCGCCTGCCCATGCTGTTCGCCTACGAAGAGGCCTTCCGCTACGGCCAGTTCGGCTACGCGGCGGCGATGGGATGCGTGATGGTCGCGGTGATCTCGATCCTGCTCGCGGTGTTCCTCGCCGGCCGGCTGCGGGGAGGCGAGGACGCATGAGGACCCGCCCCGCCGCCCGGGCCGGCCAGTACGCGGCCCTGCTCGCCTACCTCCTCTTCCTGGCCTTCCCGCTCCTGTGGCTGCTGTCCGTCGCGTTCAAGTCGCCGCGCGAGCTGGGCAGCCTCCACCCCACCTGGATCCCGCGCCACCCCACCCTGGCCAACTTCCGCCAGGCCTTCGACGAACAGCCGCTGCTGCACGCCGCGCTCAACTCCCTGCTCGCGGCGCTCGGCGCCGCCGTCGTCGCCGTGCTCGTCGCGACCCCGATGGCGTACGTCATGGCACGGCGCCGCACCCTGCTCTCGCGGGCGGCGAGCGGATGGGTGGTGGTCAGCCAGGCCTTCCCGTTCGTGCTGTTGATCATCCCGTTGTTCCTGGTGCTGAAGAACCTGCGGCTGATCGACTCGCTGCCCGGACTGGTGCTGGTCTACGTGGTGTGGGCGCTGCCGTTCGCGCTGTGGATGCTGGTCGGCCATGTGCGGGCCGTGCCGGCCGAGCTGGAGGAGGCGGCCGCCGTCGACGGCGCCGGGCGGCTGCGGACCCTGGTGTCGGTGACCGCGCCGCTGCTCGCACCGGGCATCGCGGCGACGGCGCTGTTCGCGTTCGTCACGGCGTGGAACGAGTTCTTCTTCGCGCTCGTGCTGCTGAAGAGCCCGGGAAAGCAGACGCTCCCGGTCGTCCTCACCCACTTCATCGGCGCGGAGGGCGCCGCGGACCTCGGTCCGCTGGCCGCCGCCGCGTTCCTCGCCACCCTGCCCTCCCTGCTCGTGTTCGCCCTCATCCAGCGGCGGATCACGGGCGGCCTGATCGCCGGGGCGGTGAAGAGCTGATGCGGACCAGGATCACGACCGCCGTTCTCGTCCTCCTGCTGCTCCTCGCCGGCTGCTCCTCGGGCGGGCACGGCAAGGGCGGCCCCGTCACCCTGCGCTTCCAGTCCCTGGCCTGGCAGCAGGAGTCCGTCGCCGCCAACAAGGAACTCGTGCGGGAGTGGAACGCGAGCCATCCGGACGTCAAGGTCGAGTACGTCCAGGGAAGCTGGGACAGCGTGCACGACCAGCTGCTCACCTCCTTCGAGGGCGGCGAGGCCCCGGACGTCATCCACGACGCCTCCGACGACCTCGCCGACTTCGCGTACGGCGGCTACCTCGCCGACCTGACCCAGCTGCTGCCCGCAACGCTCAGGTCCGACATCCCGCGGAGCGGCTGGGACACCGCGACCTTCGGGGACGGCGTCTACGGCGTGCCCTTCCTCCAGGAACCCCGGGTGCTGATCGCCAACACCCGGTGGCTGCGCACGGCGGGGGTGCGCATACCGACCCCGGAACACCCGTGGAGCTGGGCCGAGTTCCGGCAGGTCACCAAGAAGCTCAGCGGTGCGGGGAAGTACGGCGTGGCCTGGCCGCTGAAGGAGCCCGTCTCCGCCACCCTCAACCTGTCCCTCTCGGCGGGCGGCGGCCTCTTCCACCGGGGCGCCGACGGCAAGGTGACCGTGCGCTTCGGGGACGGCGACGCCGTCGTGCCGCGCACCGTCCACGACCAGGTCGCCGTCGATCACAGCGCCCCCGCCTCGACGCTCGGCAGCGGCGGCTCGGACACGCTGCCCGGTTTCTTCGGCGGCCGGTACGCGATGGTCCCGCTGGGCTTCTCCTACCGCCAGCAGATTGTTCAGCAGGCCCCCAAGGGCTTCGCGTGGGAGGTGCTGCCCGCCCCCGCGGGCGCGGACGGGCTCACCCAGGGCGTCAGTCCGCAGACCCTGTCCATCGCCGCGGACTGCCCGCACAAGAAGGAGGCCGCAGCGTTCATCGACTTCCTGCTGCGGCCGCGGAACATGGTCCGTCTCGCCCTCGGCGACTGGATGCTGCCCACCGGCACCCGGGCCCTGAAGGACCCTGACCTGCACACCGCGAAGAACGGCTGGGCCACCGGCACCGCCCTCGCGGCGCACCTGCGCCCCGCGCCCGCCCAGTCCGTGCGCGGCTATCCCGAGTGGAAGGACAAGGTGGCCACCCCCGCCTTCCAGGAGTACTACAGCGGCTCGATCGGCCTCGACGACCTGCGCGGTCGCCTGGAGAAGGACGGCAACCTGGTCCTGGCCCGGTACCAGCGCTGAGCGTTCGCGGTCGCGGCGACCGCCGCTCGAGCTAATTGAATTGAACGAGACGTATCGTCTCGCCTAGCCTCGGCGTCATGAACGCCACGACCACCCCCGCCCATATCGCCATGTTCTCCATCGCCGCCCACGGCCATGTGAACCCCAGCCTGGAGGTGATCCGCGAACTCGTCGCCCGGGGCCACCGGGTCACGTACGGCATCCCGCCGGCCTTCGCCGACAAGGTCGCCGCGACCGGCGCCCGCCCCGTGCCGTACACGTCCGTCCTGCCCGGCCCCGACGCCGACCCCGAGGCGTGGGGGAGCACCCTGCTCGACAACGTGGAGCCCTTCCTGAACGACGCGATCCAGGCGCTGCCGCAGCTGATCGAGGCGTACGACGGCGACGAACCCGACCTCGTCCTGCACGACATCGCCTCCTATCCCGCACGCGTCCTCGCCCACCGCTGGGGCGTGCCCGCGATCTCCCTCTCGCCGAACCTCGTCGCCTGGGACGGGTACGAGAAGGAGGTCGCCGAGCCGATGTGGGCCGAGCCGAAGAAGACCGAGCGCGGGCAGGCGTACTACGCCCGGTTCGAGGCCTGGCTGAAGGAGAACGGCATCACCCAGGACCCCGACTCCTTCGCAGGCCGTCCCGCGCGCTCCCTCGTCCTGATCCCGAAGGCCCTGCAGCCGAACGCCGACCGGGTCGACGAGCGCGTGTACACCTTCGTCGGCGCCTGCCAGGGCGACCGCACCGAGCAGGGCGACTGGCAGCGGCCCGCCGGCGCCGAGAAGGTGGTCCTCGTCTCCCTCGGCTCCACCTTCACCAAGCAGACCGCCTTCTACCGTGAGTGCGTGCGCGCCTTCGGCGACCTGCCCGGCTGGCACCTGGTCCTCCAGATCGGCCGGCACGTGGACCCGGCCGACCTGGGCGACGTACCGGACGATGTCGAAGTGTGCAACTGGGTACCGCAGTTGGCGGTCCTGCGGCAGGCCGACCTGTTCGTCACGCACGCCGGCGCGGGCGGCAGCCAGGAGGGGCTGGCCACCGCGACGCCGATGATCGCCGTACCGCAGGCGGTCGACCAGTTCGGCAACGCGGACATGCTCCGGTCCCTCGGGGTGGCCCGGCGACTGGCCACCGAGGAGGCCACCGCGGACCGGCTGCGCGAGGCGGCCCTCGCCCTCGTCGACGACCCCGAAGTCGCCCGGCGGCTGAAGGACGTCCAGGCCGGGATGGCCGAGGAGGGCGGCACGCGGCGCGCGGCCGACCTGATCGAGGCGGAACTGCCCGGACGACGCCAGGGCTGACCGGCCCGTCGGCCCCCCTCGCCCCGGCATGGCGAAGGGATCGTCAGAGCCCCTCGGGCCGGCACGGCGAAGGGCCCGCCGGCTCCCTCCAGGAAGCCGACGGGCCCTTCCCGCGAGCGATCGGGATCAGACCCCGAGCCGCTCGCTCTCACCGTGCACCGGGGCGGCCGCAGGGACCGGCTCCGGCGACTCGTCGTGGGTGAGGTCGGGCAGGCGGTGCAGCCACTTGGGCAGGTACCAGTTGCGCTCGCCGAGCAGCGCCATCACGGCCGGCAGCAGCACACCGCGGATGACCGTCGCGTCGATGAGGACGGCCGCGGCCAGGCCGACGCCCATCTGCTTCATGGACTGCATGGACAGCGTCCCGAAGATCGCGAACACGGCGACCATGATGACGGCGGCGCTGGTGACGACGCCGGCCGTGGTGACCACGCCGTGCCGGATCGCGTCCTTCGTGCCGCGGCCGCGCATCCGCGCCTCGCGGATCCGGGAGACCACGAACACGTGGTAGTCCATCGACAGCCCGAACAGGATCACGAAGAGGAACAGCGGCAGCCAGGTGACGATCGCGCCCACGCCCTCGGCGCCCACCAGCGAGGCGCCCCAGCCGTGCTGGAAGACCGCGACGAGGACACCGTAGGCCGCGCCCACCGACAGCAGGTTGAGCACGATCGACGTGATGGCGACCGTCAGTGAGCGGAACGACAGGAGCATGAGCAGGAAGGCGAACGCGACCACGAACACGAAGACCGGGACGACCGAGCCTGCCAGCTGGTCGTTGAAGTCGTTGTTGCCCGCGACCTGCCCGGTGACCGGCGCCTGGACGCCGCCGACCTTGCCGAGGGTGGCCGGCCGGACCTCGTCGCGCAGTGTGTGCAGGCTTGCGACCGCCCGGTCCATGTCGGAGCCGCCGACCAGCGGTACCGAGATCAGGGCCACGTTCTGCGCCTCGTGCAGCCTGATGTCGACCGGGCCGCGCGAGGCGCCCGAGGAGATCGCCCGCTTCTTGAAGTCCGCCAGCGCCTTCTGTACCTCGGGCGCCTTGATGTCGTCGGCCTTGACGACCACCTGGGCCGGCTCGGAGCCGCCCGGGAACGCGTCGTTGACGCGGTTGTACGTCTGCACGATCGGCAGCGAGTCGCCGAACTCCTGGTCCAGCGTGAGCTGCTGGGTCTTCATGCCCAGCGCGGGAGCCGCCACCGCGAGCAGCGCGCCGGCCGCGACCACGACGGACACCAGGGGCCTGGCCAGCACACCGCGCAGCACGGCGGTCCAGAACCGGCTGCCCTGGTCCGGGCCCGGCCTGCGCCGCCGGCGCAGGAACGGGATCCTGCCCTTCTCCACCCGCTCGCCCAGCAGCGACAGCAGCGCGGGCAGCACGGTGACCGAGCCGACCATGGCGACGGCCACCACCATCAGGGAGGCCAGGCCCATCGCCTCGAACTCGGCGAGCCCGGTGAAGAGCATGCCCGCCATCGCCACGCACACCGTGACACCGGAGACGATGATCGCCCGGCCGCTGGTGGCGGCGGCGATCCGCAGCGCGGTGCCCGCGTCCCGCCCGGCGTCCCGCTCCTCCCGCTCGCGGCGCAGGTAGAAGAGGCAGTAGTCGACGCCGACGGCCATACCGACCAGCAGCATCACGGAGTTGGCGGTGTCGCTCATCGGCTGCAGATGGCTGACGAGGCCCATCAGACCCATCGTCGCCATGATCGCGGTGATCGCCAGACCCACCGGCAGCAGCGCCGCCACCAGCGCGCCGAACGCGATCAGCAGGATGCCGAGCGCCACCGGCACCGCCGAGTACTCCGCCTTCTGGAAGTCGTCCCCGAAGGCGTCCTGGTACTGCTTCTGCATGCTGGCGCCGCCGATCTCCTCGATCCGCAGCGCGCCGTGCTCCTTCTGGACCCCGGCCACGGCGTCCAGCACCGGCTTCACCCGGTCGGCGGCGGTGTCGGCGTCGCCGCGCATGTCGAACTGCACCAGTGCGCTGCGCCCGTCCTCGGCGATCGTCCCGGTGTTGTACGGCGACGTCACGGACGTGACCTTGCCGGTGCCGTCGACGGCCTTGACGACATCCGCGACGGCGGCCTTGAACGACGCGTCCGTGGCCTTGACGGAACCGTCCTTCGCCTGGATCAGCACCGTCTCACCGGCGGGCTGCTTGATCCCCGCGTCACTGATGATCTTCGCAGCGGTGTGCGTCTCGCCCTTGAGCTGGTCGGCCTCGTCGACGTCGACCCGGCCCGCCGCCGAGCCGAGCCCCATCGCCAGCACCACGAACAGCACCCAGATGCCGACGGCGGCCCAGCGGTGCCGCGCGCTCCAGCCGCCGGCCCGGGCGGCGAGCCCCCGCGCCCGCACCCGCGAATCTCCGTTCCCCATGACGGAATTGCCCCCTTGTGTGCGGTGGCGGCCCCCAGCCGCCACGCTGATCCGATTGGTTCGCTTCGTTCGATTCGACGGTATGGGCCGGACGAGAGCGTCTCGTCGTGCTGCCCGGTGAGGTGCGCGCGGCCCGGGTCACCGCTGGGGAGTACGTCGGCCCCTTACATCTATCGGTGATTCTCGGGGATGCCTCTCGGGGTGCTCCCGTGTCCGATCCGCCGACAGACAGGCGCTTTGTGATTGCGAAACCTTGTTGAACAAGTCACAGCCGCGTGTAGATGTTGATCCGTGCCCGCCTGATCGGACAGAGTTTCGCGCAGTCCGGGGCGCGCCCCGGGTGCGGCCGTCGTGCTCGCCCCCACGGGGCACGACGGCCGCCCTATGGTGTGGGGATGACGACCTATGCGGCGCTGCTGCGCGGAATCAACGTGGGCGGCAGCAAGAAGCTCCCCATGGCCGATCTGCGGACCCTCATGGCCGGCCTCGGGCACGACGGAGTACGGACCCATCTGCAGAGCGGCCAGGCCGTCTTCACCACCGACCACGGCGACGAGGACTCCCTGGCGGCGGAGCTGAGCCGGGCCGTCGAGGAGCGGTTCGGGTTCCCGGTCGACGTGATCGTGCGCGACCACGCCTATCTGAAGGCGGTCGCCGACGCCTGCCCCTTCCCGGCCGCCGAACTGGAACCCAGGCAGCTCCACGTCACGTACTTCTCCGCGCCGGTCGCCGCGGAGCGCTACGCGGAGATCGACCCCGCCGCCCACCTCCCTGAGGAGTTCCGCCTCGGCGACCGCTGCCTGTACCTCTACGCCCCGGACGGTCTCGGCCGTTCCAAGCTCGGCGAGGCACTGTCCCGCCCCCGGGTCGCCAAGGGGCTGATCGCCACCTCCCGGAACTGGAACACCGTGCTCAAGCTCGTCGAGATGACGGAGAACTGACGGACCGTCCGGCCTGATCCGGACGGCATCGCGGCCGGTCGTCGCGGTTGCTGACGGCACGTAAGATCGGAGGGGTCTGTCAGGTGGCGGCCGGGACACCGGCCGAGGAGCGCAGGGGGGATCCGGTGGCCGAGGTCGGACTGGCGGCGGCGATCGCCGAGCTGCGGCAGGAGCTCTACGACGCCCAGAGCGAGGGCGTGGGCGAGCAGTTCGCGTTCGAGATCGAGGAAGCCCAGCTGGAGCTCACGCTCGAGCTGCGCGAACAGGGGCAGCTCGGCGGGAAGGTGAGCTTCGGCGTGGCGACGGTCGACGCGAACGGCAGCCAGGGCTCGGCCCGCACGCACAAGCTCGTGCTCAAGCTGAAGGTCAAGGACCGTGCCGTCGGCGGGCAGTTGGCGGAGGTGAGCGACGAGGGCGAGGGCGAGCCGTGGGACGAGGATGACTGAGGACCACCCGGAACGCCTGGCGTACATCCGCTGCGGCAGCGCCGGCCGGGACGGCCGGGCCCTGCGTTCCGGGTCGGGCTATCTCGTCGCGCCGGGCCTCGTGCTGACGGCACGTCACGTCGTCGTGTCCGAGGAGACAGGGCGGCCGTACCCGAAGATCAGGGTCAGGGTCGGACACCCCCGGCTGGACACGGCGGTGCACCGGTGCGACGGCACCGTGCGCTGGATCGGTCCCGGCGGTCTGGACGTGGCCCTGCTGGAACTGGCCCAGCGGGTCGAGGCGCCGGGCACGGTCCTGTGGGGCCGCCCCGACGGCAGCGAACCCATCTCCTACACGGGCAGCGGCTTCCCCTGGCACGGCAAGGCCGCGAACGGCGAGCGGGGCGTGGAGGCGTTCAGCGGCCGGCTGCAGCCCATCACGGGCGGCTCGGGCGTCAACGACCTCTACGCACTGGACCTGGGCGCCAGCCCCGATGTGCCCGCCGACGGGTCGCAGGCCTGGCGCGGGGTCTCGGGCGCCGCGGTGTTCTGCCGCGACCGCCTGGTCGGTGTGACCATCTACAACGACGACCGCCACGGGAACCGGCGGCTGCGCGCCGTACCCGTCCACACCTTCGCCACCGACACGGCGTTCACCGACCACCTGCGCCGGCACGGCGTGGGCGCGCCGGTGCTCGTCGCGGTCGACGGCCGCCCGCCCGTGCCCGCGTCGGGATACCGGCTCGAGGTGCGCCAGCAGTTCGCCGCCGATCCCTTCGAGGGCCGGGGCGAGGAACTGGCGCGGATGACGGACTTCTGCACCGCGGACGACCCCGCGGCCCCCCGGTACTGGCGCTGGCTCGCCCCCGCCTGGTCCGGCAAGACCGCCCTGATGGCCCAGTTCGTCGTCGACCCGCCGCAGGGCGTGGACGTCCTGGCGTTCTTCGTCACCCGCCGCCAGCTCGGCCGCTCCGACCAGACCGCCTTCCTGGCGGTCATGGAGAGCCGGCTGCGCGAGTACCTCCACGACCCCGGCCTGGTGTGCACCTCCGAGGGGCAGTTCCTGCACGGACTGGAGCGGGCCGCCGAACAGGCGCGGGCGGCGGGGCGGCGGCTGGTCCTGCTGGTCGACGGTCTGGACGAGGACACCGGCGTCCCGGACGGCGGCAGCGGACACAGCATCGCCGCACTGCTGCCGCGCCGGCCGGCCGCCGGGCTGCGCGTCCTCGTCGCCGGACGGCCGGACCCGCCCGTGCCCAGCGACGTACTCGACGAACACCCGCTGCACGACCGTGCCATCGATCACCCGCTCGACGTCTCCCCGGCCGCCCGGGTCGCCCGGCAGGCGGCCGACCGCGCCATGACGGAGCTGTGGGCGGGACCGCCGCTGGGCCTCGAGGTGGCCTGCGTCACCGCGGCCGCGGGAGGCGGACTGAGCGCCGCCGACCTGGCGCACATGGCACGCGCGGCGGGCGAGGACCGGCCCCGCTGGGCGGCGTGGGAGGTCGGACAGACCCTCGCCGGTGAGGCTGGGCGCTCCTTCCGCCGCCGGCAGGCCGAGTGGACGGTCGACGGCGCGGAACCGGAGCCGCTGTTCTCCCTCGGCCACGACGAACTCGACCAGGCCGTCCTCGGCCGGATGACCGCCTCGCTGGACACCTACCGGGCCCGGGTGCACGCCTACGCCGACACCTGGCGCGCGGCGGGCTGGCCCGCGGACACGCCCGAGTACGTGCTCGTCGGCTACCCCGTGCTGCTTCGCCAACTCGGCGACGTCGCACGCCTGACCGACCTGGCCACCGATCCCGTACGGCACGAACGCCTGTGGCAGACCACGGGAGCGGACGCGCAGGCCCTGTCCGAGATCGCCGACGCCTTCCGCCTCCATGTCCGCGCCCCCGAACCCGACCTGCACGCCTGCCTGCGGCTGGCCCTGCACCGGGAGGCCCTGCGCGGGCGCGGCGGCCGGGTCACCGACGACGTGATCCTGACGTGGGCCGAACTGGGCCGCGCACGCCGGGCCATCGCCCTGGCGCGGTCCGCGAACGAACCCGCCAGGCTCGTGGACCTGCTGTCGAAGATCCTTCTCCTCGACGCCCGGCCGGACATCGTGGCCCAGGCGACCGAGGCGGCCCGCGCCGTCAGCGACCCCGTCCGGCGCACGCAGGCCCTGCTCGTCCCGGTGCGGACACTGGCCCGGACAGGCCGTGCGGAGGCCGCCGTCGACCTCGCCCGTGAGGCCGCCGCGGTGGCCCTGACGCTGACCGGACCGGGACCGGCGCCGCACCCCTTCGCGCACGTCGTGGAGGCGCTCGTCGAATCCGGTCTCGCGGACGACGCCCTCGCCCTCCTCGCCGGCCTTCCCCCGCGGGGCCTGCCGGCCCACGCCTACGAGCGCATCGCGGGCATCCTGGCCGGAGCGGGCCGGCCCGACGCCGCCGAAGCGCTCGCGCGCACCGTGGACGACCCCGCGAACCGTGCCGTCGCCCTGTTCCACGTCGTGCGGGCCCACGCCGATGCCGACGACCCGGACACCGCCGGCAAGTGCGCCCGCACCATCGACGGACCGCGCCACAGGGCCGAGGCGCAGAACTGCGTCCTTCGCAGCCTCGCCCGCGCCGGCCGCACCGCGGAAGCGCTCG
This sequence comes from Streptomyces sp. NPDC002520, assembly GCF_053595235.1. Lineage (NCBI taxonomy): Bacteria > Bacillati > Actinomycetota > Actinomycetes > Kitasatosporales > Streptomycetaceae > Streptomyces > Streptomyces sp. NPDC002520. The sequence continues at coordinate 364,205 of NZ_JBSFXG010000001.1, forward strand.
CCCTGGCCCACCGGACGGTGCGCCTCGTCCGTTCCCAACTGCAGCCCGCGGCACGGACGCACGTCCTGAACGGCGTCGTGCTCGGACTGACCGAGGGCGGCCTTGTCGACGAGGCCCACGCCTGTGCGCGCACCGTCGCCCCGGCTCGGCGGGCCCCCGCGCTGAAGGCCGTCGCGCAGGCGCTGATCGGTGCCGGCCGCATCGACGAGGCCGTCGGCGTCGCCGGGGAGCTGGCCGAACTCGCCGACGAGAGCATCGACTTCGCCCGCCGCACGCGCCGCCCGCACCGGGCGGCCGGCACTCTGGTGGACGTCGTCCGGCTGCTCGCCGACGCGGGCCGCCCGGACGACGCCCTCGCCCGTGCGTACACGATCGACGACCCGGAGACCCGGCTCCAGGCACTGGTGGTCGTCGCCCAGGCACTCGCCGGAGCCGGCCGTACCGCGCAGGCCGTCGCGCTCGCCGTTGACATCGTGCGCGACGCGTGCGCGCTGGGCGAGGGCGGCGGCCGGGCCGGGGCGCTGGTGACCGTCCTGCACATTCTGGTCGACGCCGGCCATCTGGACGAGGCCCTCGCGCTCGCCCGCGGTATCACCCAGGCCGGCCTGCGGGCACAGGTTCTGGAAGGCGTGGCCCGCACGACGGCCAAGGACCCCGGCCGGGCGGACGACGTGGCGGCCCTGGCCCGCGCGGCAGGCACCCCCGACCGGCAGGCCGAGGTGCTGGCGTCCGCCGCTCGCGCCCTCGCCCGGTCCGGGGCGCTGGACGCCGCCGCCGGCCTGGCCGGGGAAGCCGTCGACCTGATCCCGGCCCTGAGCAATCCGGACCGGCGGGCCGCCGCGCTGTCCGCCGCCGCGTGGGCGCTCGCCCGCGCCGAACGCACGCGGGCGGCCACCGAGCGGGCCCGCGAGGCCATGGCCGTGGCCCGAGCCGCCGGCAACCACGACCAGAGCTCCGAGACCCAGGCGGCCGTCGTCCACTCCCTCGCCGAGGCCGGCCGCACCGGCATCGCCGCGGACGCGGCCCGGCTGATCGACGATCCCGGCCGGTCCGCCGCCCAGTTGGTGGTCGTCGTCGGTGCCATGGCACGCGAGGGGAGGGTGAGGGAGGCCGAGGAGCTGGCGCGGACGATCGCCCGGTCCGACCGGCGGGCCGACGCGCTGACGGTCCTCGCCCGGACCCTGCTCGAGGCCGACCGGCCCGACGACGCCCACGCGGTGGCCCGCACCGTCGACGACCCCGAGAAGGGTGCCTCCGCCCTGGTGGTCGCCGCCCGCGCACTGGCCCGCGCCGGCCGGGTGACGCAGGCCCGTGAACTGGCGCGGGCCATCGTCCAGCCCGACCGGCGGGCCGAGGCCATGGTCGCCCTCGCCCAGGCACTCGCCGAGGCCGACCGCATCGACGAGGCGTGCGCCCTCGCCGACGGCATCACCGAAGCCGAGCCGCGCGCCCGGGTGCTGTCCGCCGTGGTCCGGGCGCTGGCCCTGACCGGCCGGCCCGACCGGGCGGGCCGCCTCGCCCGGACCATCGAGCACCCGGAGCACCGGGCCCAGGCGACGCAGACCGTCGTCCGGGCCCTGGTCGCGGACGAGCGGTTCGACCGCGCCCTCGGCGTCGCCCGGAGCATCCCCGGGGCCCGGGCCCGCTCCGCCGCCCACGCCGTCGTCGTACGGGCGCTGGCCCGCAGCCGTGGCGCGGACGAGGCCATGGCACGCGTCGCGAGCGTCACCGACAACAAGGTGCGGGCCCAGGCCATGTCCGACGTGGTCCGCGCCCTGGCGGAGGAGGGCCGCACGGACGAGGCCGTGGAACTGGCCCGCGGCATCACCTACACCGACCGGCAGGCGCAGGCGTTCGTGTCCGTGGTGGCCGCCCTGACCGACCAGGGGCGCCTCACTGAGGCGCTGGAACTGATCGGGACGATGACCCACACGGACCGCCAGGAGTACGAACTCGTCAATCTGGTCCGCTTCTCGGCCGCCGAGGGCCGTACCGGCGAGGCGCTGGAAGTGGCCCGCACGCTCACCCACGCCGACCACCGGGTGCGGGCTCTCCTGTGCGTCGCCCGCGTCCTGGCCGAGGAGAGTGACACCGACGACGCCGTCGCCCTCACCCGGGAGGCCGTCGACCTCGGCCGCGCCGCCCCCGATTCCGAGGTCACCGCGCGCGCCCTCGTCGGGGCGGCGCTCGCCCTCGCCGGGGCGGACCGCGCCGACGCGGACGAGGGGCCCGCGTCGAAGATCGGTGCCGAGGCCCGTGCCCTGGTGGCCGAGGCCCTCGCCGCCGGGAACTGGGTGCCGACCGTCGAGGCGCTCGCGCTCCTCGCCCCGGAGGTCCTGGCGGACCTGGTCGCCCTCGTCATGGAGTCGGCCGGGGCGGCGTGACCTTCCGCAGCCCGTGGAACCGCGTCGGTGACAGGACCTCCGCAGGCACGGCGAGCCGCGGGTCCGTGTGCGGGCGACCCGGCCCGCGAGGTGCTGCTGGCCGACGAGGTCGGTGTCGCCGATCGAGATCGACGTCGCGGCCCGGGACGAGGAACCGTCCGCCGGGGCCCCGGAGGCCGAAGTGGACCAGTGACAGCGAGGGCAATTGGACCGGGAGTCTGTGCCACTCGGGCACTAGCGTCGTCGCCATGACGCACTCCGAGCACGGCCGTACGACCACCCCGACCCGGGTCGACTTCTACTTCGACCCCGCCTGCCCGTTCGCCTGGATCACCTCCCGCTGGATGCTGGAGGTCGAGCGCGCCCGTCCGCTCGACCTCCGCTTCCACGTCATGAGCCTGTACCTGCACAACACCGGCAACGAACTCCCCGACTGGTACCGGGACCTGGTCGACCGGTCGATCGGCCCCGTGCGGGTCGCCGTGGCCGCCGCCGAGCGGCACGGCGACAAGGTGCTGCGCGACCTGTACACCGCGTTCGGCACCCGCATCCACGAACAGGGCGTCGAGGACTTCGACGTGGTGGTCGCCGATTCCCTGGCCGAACTCGGGCTGCCGGCCGAACTGGCGGACGCGGCGCACGACCCGTCGTACGACGACGCGGTGCGCCGCGGTCACGAGGCGGGTGTCGAGCTGGAGTCGGGCGGCTACGTCGGCACGCCCACCATCCACGTCGACGGCACCGTGTGGTTCGGCCCCGTCCTGAGGGCCGTTCCGCGCGGCACCGACGCGGCGGAACTCTTCGACAGTTTCCGGGTGCTGGCCCGCCACCCCGACCTCTTCGAGCTGAAGCGCACCCGTACGGGAGCGCTCCGGTTCGACTGATGCGCCGGCACAACGGCGGCCCAGGTGTCAACACCGGGGCCCTGTCGCGAGCTTGGCCGATATCCGTCCATCGGCGGCGACGACGGGCCGTTCCCTGTGACACGCAGGCCCGATGTGACGCAGAAGGTAGAGCCGATCGCGGTCCGACGCCACAGGGGAGCGCCGGACCGCGACCGGTCCCCGATTCCGGCCGCCCGCGGCGGACCCGACCCGCACGAACCCCGTGACCCACCCGCCGCGCCGTCCCGGGCGCGTCACGCGCCCACGGAGGCGCGAGGGCAGCGCGAAAGCAGGAGGCACGGCCGGGCCAACGGGTGTTGTTCACCCGTATGAGTGGCGATTTTCGGCCCTCTGCCCACGCACCCGGCACACAGGTCCACGGTAAGGAGTCGGTAGGGCGACCCGCGTCCTCGGTGACGTCTGCGGCACCAGGGAGTCAGGCGGTGCGCCCCTCACCGTGGCCCGCGCCGGCACCGGCAGCCTCGGCATCTGCCGGCAGCCCCTGCACGAGCTGGACCTGTGAGCGTCGGACGGCCCCACCGCCGCGGGGCCGTCCGCCCGGCGCCGCCAGGAAAGCTCCGGGCGCCCACGGAATCGGGTCAGGGGCCGCCGACTCGGATCAGGGGCACACGGAACCGGGTCAGGCGCCCAGCGCCAACGGGACCGACCGAGCGGTCTCGTCGTAGCGCTCCAGCAGCAGCCGCGCCACCTCCGGCGCCGGGCCCAGCACGTCCGCCAGCACATCCGCGCCGGCCGCTCCCCGCACGATGCGGTCGGGGAGGAAACCGGGGGCCAGTACGTACGGGGCGACGGCCACCCGCTCGCAGCCGGCGGCGCGCAACTCCCGTACGGCGTCCTCGGTGCGCGGGAGAGATGCGGAGGCGAACGCGGGTCGCACGGCGCACCAACCGGTGTGCCACCACTCCCGCGCGATATCGGCGATCACCGCGATCGCCTCCGGGTCGGAGGACCCCGCCGAGGCCAGCACGACCCCGGTCGAGGACTTGTCGGCGGGCGTCAGCCCCGCCTCGTACAGCCGCCGTTCCAGCGCGGACAGCAGCAGCGGGGACGGGCCGAGCACGTCCGCCTGCCGGATCCGCAGCCGCGGCGGCGCCTGGCGCAGCACGGCGGGGATGTCGGCCTTCGCGTGGAAGGCGCGGGTCAGCAGCAGCGGCAGCGCCACCACGTCCCGCACCTCCTCCTCGGCCAGTGACTCCAGTACGCCCTGCACGGAGGGGACGTTGAAGTCCAGGAAGCCGGTCTCCACCCGCAGCCCCGGCCGCAGCGACCGCACCCGCTGCACGAGGGCGTGCACGGTCGCGGCGTGCCGCGGATCGCGGCTGCCGTGGGCGATCACCACGAGGACGGGGCGGACCGGCGTGCGCATGGTGTGCCTCAGCCCTTCACCAGCAGGCCGCGGCTGCGCAGCACCCACCGCTCCAGCGGGCTGAAGATCAGCAGGTCGATCGCGATGCCGACGAACAGGATCAGGAAGATCGCCTCGAACACCATCGCCATGGAGCTGGCGTTGCGGCCGTTCTCCAGCAGCGCGCCCAGGCCGATGCCCAGGTCCGGCGAGGAGGCGATGATCTCCGCGGCCATCAGGGAGCGCCAGGAGAAGGCCCAGCCCTGCTTCAGACCGGCCAGATAGCCCGGCAGCGCCGCCGGCAGCACGATGTGCCAGGCACCCTTCAGACCGGTCGCACCCATCGTGCGGCCCGCCCGCAGGAACAGCGGCGGCACCTGGTCGATGCCGGAGACCAGACCGTTCGCGATGGACGGGACCGCGCCGAGCAGGATCACCGCGTACATCATCTTGTTGTCCAGGCCCAGCCAGATCACCGCCGGCGGCACCCACGCGACCGAGGGCAGCGACTGGAGGCCGGACAGCACCGGGCCGATCGCGGCACGCAGGAACTTCACCCGGGCCACCAGCAGGCCCAGCGGGGTCCCGATGGCCAGCGCGAACAGGAAGCCCAGCAGACCGCGCGAGACGCTGGTCCAGATGTAGCCGAGCAGCGTGCCCTCGAGCCAGGCCTTCTTGAACTCGGCGCCCACATCGGCGGGGGAGGGCAGCTTCGTCGGATCGTCGACGACCTTGAACGAGATCAGCGCCTGCCACACGAGCAGGACCAGCACGGTCGCGACGAGCGGCGGCAGGATCTTGTCGACGAACGTCTTCCGCAGCGGAGTACGTCCGGTGACGGTCGTCGCCAGGGCGTCCAGGCCCGCCTCGACGCTGCCCGCGTCGGGGCTCCCCGCGTCGGCGTTCTTCGCGTCCGCGGGGGTCTTCGTCTCAGTGCTGGCCATGTCGGCGGATCTCCCCACGCAGTACTTCGGTGATCTCGAGGGACAGTTCGGCCACCGGCGCGTCCTCGATGCGCCGGGGCTGCGGGAGGTCCACCCGCCATTCGCGGGCCACCCGGCCCGGCCGGGACGACAGCAGCACGACCCGCTGGGCGAGCCGCACCGCCTCACGCACGTTGTGCGTGACGAACAGGACGGACAGTCCCGTCTCCGTCCAGATCCGGGTCAGTTCGTCGTGCAGCAGGTCGCGGGTGATCGCGTCCAGCGCCGCGAACGGCTCGTCCATCAGCAGCAGCTGGCTGTCCTGCGCGAGCGCACGGGCCATGGCCACGCGCTGGCGCATACCGCCGGACAGCTCGTGCACCCGCTTGTCGTACGAGCCGCCCAGCCGGACGAGCTCGAGCAGCTCCTCGGCCCGGCCGCGCCGCAGGTTCTTCGGAACTCCCCGCAGTTTCAGGGCGAGTTCGATGTTCTTGCCCGCGGTCAGCCACGGGAACAGGGCATGCTCCTGGAACATCAGGGCGGGCCGCCCATGGGTCGCGATGCCGCCGGCCGAGGGCCTGTCGAGGCCCGCCACCAGGTTCAGCAGCGTCGACTTGCCACAGCCCGAGGCCCCCAGCAGGGTGACGAACTCGCCCGGCGCGACGTCCAGGCTGATGTCGTCGAGCACGAGCTGCTGCCCGGCAGGCCCGGGGAAGGACTTCGAGACGTGCTCGATGCGGGCCGCGTACTCGACTGCCTCTGCTTCGGCGGCCTTGGCGAGGGCGGTTGCCATGGTCGTCACCTCCTGGGAACTCGGATCCGGACTTACTTCGCGCCGAGACCGGCGTCGCTGACGGAGCGCTCACCCGCGGCCACGAGGACCTTGTTCAGGAGAGTGAGGTCGTAGATGCCATCCAGCTTCGGGTCTTCCAGCAGACCCGCGTCGACCGCGTGCCGCGCCTCGGTGCCGAGGGTCGCGGCCAGCGGGTCGTCGGTGATCCGGATGGACTTCCAGGCCGGGTCCAGGACGTCGGCCGGCAGCTCCTTGCCGGAGTCGACGCCCAGCTGCTTGTTCGCCGCGGCCTTCGCCTGGTCCGGGTTGGCGTTGATCCACTTGTTGGTGTCGACGGATGCCCTCAGCACCGCCTCGACGGCCCTCGGGTGTTCCTTGAGGAAGCTCTGCGACACGATGATGTTCGTGATGACGAACTTCTTGTCCGGCCACAGCGAGGACTCGTCCAGCAGCACCTCGCCGCCCTCGGCGACCAGCTTGGACGCGGTCGGCTCCGGCACCCAGGCGCCGTCGACGGAGCCGGACTTGAAGGCGTCCGGGGTCACCTTGTTGTCGGTGCGGACGACCGAGACGTCGCCCTGGCCGCTCTGCGCGTCGACCTTCCAGCCCTGCTGGGCCGCCCAGTTGAGGAACGCCACGTCCTGCGTGTTGCCCAGCTGAGGCGTCGCGATCCTCTTGCCCCTGACGTCCTTCAGGGACGCGATCTTCTCCGGGTTCACGACCAGCTTCACGCCGCCGGACGCCGAACCGCCGATGATCTTCAGGCTCTTGCCCTGGGACGCGGTGTAACCGTTGACCGCAGGGGACGGGCCGATCCAGCCGATGTCGATGGAACCCGAGTTCAGCGCCTCGATCTCGGACGGACCGGCGTTGAAGACCTGGTACTCGGCCTTGGTGGCACCCAGCTCCTTCTGGAAGAAGCCCTTCTGCTTGCCGACCAGAGCGGTGGCGTGCGTGAGGTTGCCGAAGTAGCCGATCCGCACGGAGTCGAGGCCGTCGGTCTTCCTCGCCCCGGCGGCGATCTGCGCGCCGGAGGTGTCGCCCTTGGCCTGGGACCCGTAGCCGCAGGCGGCCAGGGCGAGCAGGGGGAGCGCGGCTGCCACCGCGAGGGTGCGACGGAGGGCTGAATTGGCAGGCACGGGAGGTGTTCCTCTCGTCGGCCCGGCGGTCACGGTCTCTCAGGTCGTGGCCGGGAGGTCGGCAGGTCTGCGTCTACGGCGGTGGGGACTGAGGGCGCGCATGCGGTGCGCGTACGTCAGCACGCACATCGCGCCACTCCGCCCTGCCCACTGCCGACGGCACCGCTGCCGACGCGGCCGCCCTCCTTCGCGAACGTGGAGTAGACGTCGTTCGGGCTCATGTCAGAAGTCCCATCCGTCGTCCTCGGCCTCGTCCTTGACGGGCTCCGGGGACGCGAACGACTCGCCGACCATGCCCGCGGTGAGCGTGGTGCCGTCGTTCGGGTCGATCAGGATGAAGGAGCCCGTGCGCCGGGAGTCGGCGTACGAGTCGACCGGCAGCGGCTCCGCAGTGCGGATCTTCACCCGGCCGATGTCGTTGGCGACGAGCAGCCCCGGATGCGGGTGCAGGGACAGGTCGTCGAGCGTGAGCCGGGACGGGATGTCCTTCACGATCGCCTTCACCGTGCGGGTGCCGTGCTTGAGCAGCACCCGGTGCCCGACCGTCAGCGGCTGGTCGGCGACGTGGCAGACGGTCGCCTCCACGTCCTGCGTGGTGGCCGGCGCGTCCTTCGTCGGCACGATCAGGTCGCCGCGCGAGATGTCGATGTCGTCAGCGAGCAGCACGGTCACCGACTGCGTCGTCCAGGCCACGTCGACCGGCTTGCCCAGCAGGTCGATGCCGGAGATCGTCGTCGTACGGCCGGACGGCAGGATCGTGACCGGGTCGCCGACCCGGAAGCTGCCGGCCGCGATCTGGCCCGCGTAGCCCCGGTAGTCGGGGTGCTCCGCGGTCTGCGGCCGGATCACGTACTGCACGGGCAGCCGGGCGTGGCAGTGCGCCAGGTCGTGGCTGACCGGGACGGTCTCCAGGTGCTCCAGGACGGTCGGGCCGCCGTACCAGTCCATGGTCGCGGACGGCTCCACCACGTTGTCACCGACGAGCGCCGAGATCGGGATCGCGGTGACCTCGGGGACGCCCAGCTCGGTCGCGTACGCCGTGAACTCCTCGGCGATCGCGGCGAACACGGACTCCTGGTAGTCGACCAGGTCCATCTTGTTCACGGCCAGCACCACGTGCGGGACACGCAGCAGCGCGGCGATCGCCGCGTGCCGGCGGGTCTGCTCGACCACGCCGTTGCGGGCGTCGACCAGGACCACCGTCAGCTCGGCGGTGGAGGCTCCGGTGACCATGTTGCGGGTGTACTGCACATGGCCCGGGGTGTCGGCGAGGATGAACCGGCGGCGGGGCGTGGCGAAGTAGCGGTAGGCCACGTCGATCGTGATGCCCTGCTCCCGCTCGGCGCGCAGGCCGTCGGTGAGCAGCGCGAGGTCGGGCGCGTCCTGGCCGCGGCTCGCGGACGCCCGCTCCACGGCCTCCAGCTGGTCGACGAGGACCGACTTGGAGTCGTGCAGCAGCCGGCCCACCAGCGTGGACTTGCCGTCGTCGACGGAGCCCGCGGTGGCGAACCGCAGCAGCGTGGTGGCCGAGAGCGCCTCGGTCGTGGTCGTGCTCATGCTTAGAAGTACCCCTCGCGCTTGCGGTCTTCCATCGCGGCCTCGGAGAGCTTGTCGTCGGCGCGGGTCGCACCGCGCTCGGTGAGCCGGGAGGCGGCGATCTCGGCGATGACGGCGTCCAGCGTGGTCGCGTCGGACTCGACGGCGCCCGTGCAGGACATGTCACCGACGGTCCGGTAGCGCACCAGGCGCTTCTCGACGGTCTCGGTCTCCTTCGGGCCGCCCCACTCGCCGGCCGTCAGCCACATCCCGGACCGCTGGAACACCTCGCGCTCGTGCGCGAAGTAGATCTCCGGCAGCTCGATGCCCTCGCGGTCGATGTACTGCCAGACGTCCAGCTCGGTCCAGTTGCTGAGCGGGAACACGCGCACGTGCTCGCCCGCGGCGTGCCGGCCGTTGTACAGGTTCCACAGCTCGGGGCGCTGCCGGCGCGGGTCCCACTGGGAGAACTCGTCGCGCAGCGAGAACACCCGCTCCTTGGCGCGGGCCTTCTCCTCGTCACGGCGGCCGCCGCCGAAGACCGCGTCGAACCTCTCGCTCTGGATCTTCTCCGTCAGCGGGAGGGTCTGCAGCGGGTTCCGGGTGCCGTCGGGACGCTCCTTGAGCACACCGCGGTCGATGTAGTCCTGCACGGACGCCACATGGAGGCGCAGTCCGTGCCGGGCGACCGCGCGGTCCCGGTACTTCAGCACCTCGGGGAAGTTGTGCCCGGTGTCCACGTGCAGCAGCGAGAACGGGATCGCGGCCGGCGCGAACGCCTTCAGCGCGAGATGCAGCATGACGATGGAGTCCTTGCCCCCGGAGAACAGGATCACCGGGTTCTCGAACTCGCCCGCCACCTCGCGGAAGATGTGCACCGCCTCGGACTCCAGCGCGTCCAGGTGCGAGACGGCGTACGGGGTGTCCGTACCGCCCTCGGTCTTCGCCACGGTCGTCATGCCAGTCCCTTCTCATTGAGCAGGGCGTACACCGACGCCGCGGACTCCTGCACGCTCTGGTGCTGCGATTCGATCCGCAGGTCGGGCTTCTCGGGCTCCTCGTAGGGGTCGTCGACCCCCGTGAGCCCGCTCAGCTCGCCCGCGGCCTGCTTGGCGTACAGCCCCTTCACGTCCCGCACCGAGCACACGTCGACCGGGGTCGCCACGTGGATCTCCAGGTACGGCGTCGCGTTCTCGTCGTGCCGCCCCCGCACCGCGTCGCGGCTGTCCGCGTACGGCGCGATCACCGGGACGAGCGCCTTGACGCCGTTGCGGGCCAGCAGTTCGGCGACGAAGCCGATGCGCTGCACGTTGGTGTGCCGGTCCTCGCGGGAGAAGCCGAGGCCCGCCGAGATGAACTCGCGGATCTCGTCGCCGTCGAGCACCTCGACGCGGTGGCCCTCCCCGCGCAGCCGGCCGGCCAGCTCGTGGGCGATGGTGGTCTTGCCGGCGCTCGGCAGACCCGTGAGCCAGACGGTGGCTCCGGTGGTCACGTCGTTCTCCTGAATCTGGTCGTCGCTCATCCGTGCAGCCCGCATTCGGTCTTGGCCCGGCCGGCCCAGCGGCCGGCGCGCGCGTCCTCGCCCTCCAGAACCCGCCGGGTGCACGGGGCGCAGCCGACGGACGCGTAGCCGTCCATCAGCAACGGGTTGGTCAGTACGCCGTGTTCGGCGACGTAGGCGTCCACGTCGTCCTGGGTCCAGCGGGCGATCGGGGAGATCTTGACCTTCCGCCGCTTCTCGTCCCAGCCGACGACCGGGGTGTTCGCCCGGGTCGGGGACTCGTCGCGGCGCAGTCCGGTCGCCCAGGCCGCGTAGCCCTTCAGCCCCTCCTCCAGCGGCTGCACCTTGCGCAGCTTGCAGCACAGGTCGGGGTCGCGGTCGTGCAGCTTCGGACCGTACTGGGCGTCCTGTTCGGCGACCGTCTGCCGCGGCGTGAGGGTGATGACGTTGACGTCCATCACGGCCTCCACCGCGTCGCGGGTGCCGATGGTCTCCGGGAAGTGGTAGCCGGTGTCCAGGAAGACGACATCTACGGCGGCCTCACCCTTCATCACCCGGGAGGCGAGATGGGCGACCACCGCGTCCTCCATGGAGGAGGTGACGCAGAACTGCTTGCCGAAGGTGTCCACCGCCCACTGGAGGATCTCCAGCGCGGAGGCGTCCTCCAGGTCACGGCCCGCCTGCTCGGCGAGCGCCCTCAACGCGTCGGCGCTGCGCTCCTGCTGAGTCGTCGTCATGTCTGCTCGTCCCCTCCGTCGTCGGCGTGCTTCAGCCCGCGGGCGAGCAGCCCGAGGAACTTCAGCTGGAATGCGCGGTTGCACGCCCCGCATTCCCAGGCGCCTCCCCCACGCTCGGCTCCGCTCGCGCGGGGGGACCCCCATCCCTGCTCGTTCGGACGCAGGTCCTCGTCGCCGCAGTAGGGGCAGTAGAAGGGTGCCGCCCGCTCGCTCACGAGAGGGCCTCCTCGGTGGCACGCGCCGCCCAGGTCGCGAACCGCTCGCTGTCCTCGCGCTCCGCCTGGTAGCGCTTGAGCACCCGCTCGATGTAGTCGGGCAGTTCGTCCGAGGTGACCTTCAGACCGCGGACCTTGCGGCCGAAGCCCGCCTCCAGGCCCAGCGCGCCGCCGAGGTGCACCTGGTAGCCCTCGACCTGGTCGCCGTTGTCGTCGAGGACCAGCTGGCCCTTGAGACCGATGTCCGCGACCTGGATACGGGCGCAGGCGTTCGGGCAGCCGTTGAGGTTGATGGTGATCGGCTCGTCGAAGTCCGGGATGCGGCGCTCCAGTTCGTCGATCAGCGAGGCGCCGCGCGCCTTCGTCTCGACGATCGCGAGCTTGCAGAACTCGATGCCGGTGCAGGCCATGGTGCCGCGCCGGAACGGGGACGGGTGCACCGTGAGGTCCAGCGCCTGCAGGCCCTCGACGAGGGAGTCGACCCGGTCCTCCTCGACGTCCAGCACGAGCATCTTCTGCTCGGCGGTCGTACGGACCCGGCCCGAGCCGTGGGTCTCGGCGAGGTCGGCGATCTTCGCCAGGGTCGCGCCGTCCACGCGGCCGACGCGCGGCGCGAATCCGACGTAGAAACGGCCGTCCTTCTGCCGGTGCACGCCGACGTGGTCGCGCCAGCGCTCCACGGGCTGGGCCGGCGCCGGACCGTCGACCAGCTTGCGCTCGAGGTACTCGTCCTCCAGCACCTGCCGGAACTTCTCCACGCCCCAGTCGGCGAGCAGGAACTTCAGGCGTGCCCGCGTCCGCAGTCGCCGGTAGCCGTAGTCACGGAAGATCGAGATGACGCCCTCGTAGACCTCCGGGACCTCGTCCAGCGGGACCCAGGCGCCCAGACGCTGACCGATCTTCGGGTTGGTGGACAGGCCGCCGCCGACCCATACGTCGAAGCCGGGGCCGTGCTCGGGGTGGTTCACGCCGACGAAGGCGATGTCGTTGATCTCGTGCGCCACGTCGAGCAGCGGCGAGCCGGAGATCGCGGACTTGAACTTGCGGGGCAGGTTCGAGAAGGCCCTGTTGCCGATGATCCGGCGCTGGATCTCCTCGATGGCCGGGGTGCCGTCGATGATCTCGTCCTCGGCGATGCCGGCGACCGGGGAGCCGAGGATGACGCGGGGCGTGTCACCGCAGGCCTCGGTCGTGGACAGGCCCACGCCCTCCAGCCGGTTCCAGATCTCGGGCACGTCCTCGATCCGGATCCAGTGGTACTGGATGTTCTGCCGGTCGGTGATGTCCGCGGTGCCCCGGGCGAACTCCTGGGAGATCTCGCCGATGACGCGCAGCTGCTCCGTGGTCAGCCGCCCGCCGTCGATGCGGACCCGCAGCATGAAGTACTCGTCGTCCAGTTCCTCCGGCTCCAGGATCGCGGTCTTGCCGCCGTCGATCCCGGGCTTGCGCTGGGTGTACAGCCCCCACCAGCGCATACGGCCGCGCAGATCGTTCGGGTCGATCGAGTCGAAGCCGCGCTTGGAGTAGATCGTCTCAATGCGTGTCCGCACATTGAGACCGTCGTCGTCCTTCTTGAACTGCTCGTTGCCGTTGAGCGGGGTGAGGTGACCCACGGCCCACTGACCCTCGCCGCGGTGACGGCTCACCTTGCGTCGGGGCGCGGAGGCGGCAGGGTTCGGTGGGGTGGCGGCCATGGTTCTACGTCCTTCGGGACAGCGACGGATGGGGTCGGCGCGCAGCGCCGTCCTTGAGGGGGGGGTGGTCGGGCGGCGGGCGGGAGGCCCTGACCTGCGCACGCGGGCGCATGCGTGCATAGGCGCGCGTCATCGCGCGGCAGGCGAGGAGGTGCGGTGGGATCGGCGGTGCTGGAAAGTTCAGCTCGCCGGACAGATGGCGCTGGACATGCGGCCGAGGTCGACGTGCCGCCGACTCACCAAGGCAATTCCAGTTCCAGACATGACGGAAGCGTGGCACGGCGATCTGGACACAGTCCAGCTTTATCCAACATGCGGACACCCTTGTCCCGAAATGTGGAACAAGGGTGTCGTCGGTCACACGTACGGAGGGACGGCTTGTCCCGGCAGGTCAGGCAGGGTAGGCGCCGGGCCAGGGACCGGGCGTGGCCACCTCGGCCTCCTCCTCGACCTTGGTGTCGAACAGCTTGAACCCGCGCCGCAGATAGTTGGCCATCGCGAACTCGCCGTCCTTGCTGCAGGTGTGCAGCCACACCCGCTTGGTCGGCGCCCGGTCCGGCCACCGCTCGCCCAGGTCCCAGGCGCGCGCGATGCCGTGCGACAGCAGATGACCACCGATACGGCGGCCGCGGAAAGCCGCGATCAGGCCGAAGTAGACGATCTCGACCACGCCCTCGTCCTGCGCCTCCAGCTCGACGTATCCGGCGGGCGTCCCGCGGTCGTACGCCACCCACGTCTCCACACCCGGCCGGTCCAGGAACTCCTGCCACCTCTTGTGGTCCCAGCCGAGCCGGTCCGTCCAGTGGATGTCACCGCCGACCGAGGCGTACAGGAAGCGGCTGAACTCGGGGGAGGGGACCTCGGCGCGCACGATCCGCACGTCGTCGCCCTCGGGTGCGGCGGCCGGCAGGAGATCGCTCGGGGAGGTCTGTTCCAGGGACCAGATGGTGACAGGGACGCTGTTCATGCGGGCCAGGGAATCATCCCGTCCCACGGTCTGTCGATCGCTCCCGTCACGCGGCCGGCCGCCTCGCGGTCCGTCGGTCTCACGTGTCACGCCGGCCGCTGTCCTCGGCCGGCGGGGCTCACCCCAGCGACCGGTCCAGTGCCGCCAGCGGGACGGAGAACAGCATCCGGTCCGACAGCGACCACACCTCGCCGGTCTCCTGCCAATAGGAGAGGGAGCCGGTGGACCGCGCCCAGCAGTGGTGGGCGTCGTCCGAGCCGCAGCGCGCGGTCCTCGCGCCACCGGTGTCCTGCCGCCACAGCGCGCCGTGGCGGTCCGGGGATCCGGACAGCTGTCCCACATACCAGGACGAGCGCGACGCGCCGGCCTTCCGGTACGCCAGCACGCCCCGGATGCCGCCCGCCCGCGTCCGGTACGCCTCGACCGGCTTCGCCAGCCCGGCGGCGTCGGTGGCCAGCAGCCCGCCGCGCTCCGGGGCGTCGCTGAACGCGTACCGCCACAGCCGGGTCCGGCGCTCGCCCCCCGGGGCGGTCCACTCGCCGGCGACGAGACTGTCGGGCGCGGTCGTACGGTCCAGGGAGAGCGTGCCGGGACAGGGCCGCGCCCCGGACGCCGTGCAGTGACCGGCGGGCAGCCGGTAGGAACCCACGGCGGGCATCACGTACCCGTAGCCGTCGGCGGACCAGCCGCCCGGCACCCGGCCGATCGCGGGGCCGTCCACGGTGGTGCGCTGGATGCGGTCCAGGTCGTAGACGTGGAGCGCGTCGGCGCTGCCGGTCCGGGTGGTGACCAGCAGCTTGTCCTGGTACCAGACCATGCCGGAGACACGGGAGGACAGGCCGCGGTAGTCCCGGCCGCCGTCGACGGGCACCACCAGGAGCACCCAGCGGTACACCGGCCGGGCGGGGTCGTCCGCGTCGACGAAGGCGACCCTCGCCAGGCCTCGCTCGGGGGCGGGGCCCTTGGTGGTGCTGTGGGTCCAGCCGGTGAGGATCACCCGGTGGGTGCCCCAGGCGCCGTCGTCGTCGGCGTCCCCGGGGGTCGTCACCGAGGCCGGCTGCCAGGCGGTGTCCGCACCGTCGGCCCGGTCCCAGCAGTAGGCGTGGGTGGGGGCCGGGGCGACGGGAAGGGACTCGCGGTCCCCGGATGAGCAGTGGGCGGCCTCGCGCATCCTGCGGTCGGCGCTGCGCAGTACGGCGTCCACACCGACCGGGCGGCCCATGGACGCGGCGAGCCGGTTCAGCGTACGGGCGGGAACCAGGTCCTCCTTCAGACGCAGCGCGCCGGTGTCCGACGGGGAGGTCAGCGGCGCGAGCGCCCCGGGGTCCCCGGCGATCGTGGCCTGCGAGGCGCTGATCAGGGTGGCCGCCGCGGTGAGTGCCAGCGCGGTACCGGCCAGGACCGCACGCAGGGCCGCGCCCCGCCTGCGCCTGCGGTGTCTGCCGCGATGCTTCATGTCTCCTCCCGAGGCGGGCCAACTGCGCCTGATGGTCCGTACGTTGACCGAGGAGCAGGAGGGAAGGCCCGTCAGGGGATGCTACGGCAGTGGGGTGCGCCGCCGGGCGAAGACCCCGCAAATGTGAGGTAAGAGCTCCCCAGGGGAGGGGGTTTCGGGGTGGCGGACGGCTCGTCCCTCTTCAGGCGTCGGACACCACCCGTCTGCGTGCCACCCCCGGTCCCGTCGACTGAGGCAGCAGGTCACGGGGGTCGTCGGGCGCCAGCACCTCGACCTCGACGTCTTCGCGGAAACGATACGGCCGATGCTGTAGAAGATCCCCCAGATATCGTCGGATCCGTGACATCTCGGCCCGCACGGTGACCGTCCGCGACGGATCGCCGAAGAGGTCCTCCGCCAGCCCCGACGCCCCGCGCCCGGAGCGGTGTTCGGCCAGCAGATACAGCAACTCGGCGTGCCGGGGGCTGAGTTCACGCGACCACGAGCCCGCGGTGGACGTCACCGTCACCGAGCAGTGGGCCGGCCGGGTCAGGTCCAGCACGATCCGTGCGGCCGAGAACGCCTGCGGATCCTCGGCGGCCCGCAGCAACCACCCCCCGGCCAGCGGCTCCACCGCGCACGGACCCAGCGCGGCCAGCCACCGGCGGCCCGGCTGAAGGGACTTGGGCAGCGCCACGCGCCGCACGTACGGCATCCCGGTCACCGTCGCCGTCCAGCCGTTCCGGTCCACCACCAGCGCCCGCTCGTCCAGCCGGGCCAGCACCGGCGCCGCCACCGCCCGCAGCCGTTCCAGCGAGGCCAGGTGCAGCTCGCGCAGGCGTGCCTCGGCGAGCTTGGCCACCGAGTCCACCCAGGCGAGGGTCGCAGGGTGCATGGTCTCCAGCGGACCGCTGACGTCCACCACACCGATCAGCCGGCCGTCCCTGGGGTCCGTGATCGGGGCGCCCGAGCAGGTCCAGGTGGAGTGCGAGCGTACGTAGTGCTCGGAGGCGA
This sequence comes from Streptomyces sp. NPDC002520, assembly GCF_053595235.1. Taxonomy (NCBI): domain Bacteria; kingdom Bacillati; phylum Actinomycetota; class Actinomycetes; order Kitasatosporales; family Streptomycetaceae; genus Streptomyces; species Streptomyces sp. NPDC002520. The sequence goes on from NZ_JBSFXG010000001.1 coordinate 380,793, forward strand.
ACACCTGGACGGGCCGTCGTACGACCGCCGGGGTGCCCACGCCGTTGGTGCCGACGACGTCCTCCCGCCAGTCCGCCCCGAGTTCGAAGCCGAGCCCGTCGGCCTTGCGCAGCACCTGCGAGGAGCCCTCCCGCCACAGCACCCGACCGTCCGCGTCGGCGACGACCATGATGTGCTGGGCGACGTCCGCGACCGAGAGCAGGCCCTCGCGCAGCACCGGCATGACGTGCCGCAGCGGCGACTCCTCCCGCCGGCGCTGCACCTCCTCTGCGGACAGCAGCCCCGATCTGAAGTCGTGCTCGGGGTCCACCCCGCCGCGCAGCATCCGCCCCCAGGACTGCTCGATCACCGGCCGGGGCGCGATCCGCGCACGCTGTCCGGCGAGCGTCGCGTCGCGCACCTCGCTCAGCACCCGTGCCGCCTGCGCCGCGTCCACGGCGGCCAGACGCGTCACGTTCATCGACGGGTTCACCACTGGGGCCCTCCCGGAAGGCTGTCGAACACACTGGTCCAGCCGTCCGGGCGGCGCTTCCGGTCCGTCTGTTCCCCACATACTGCCGTTCGGCGCATGCCGGAGGCACACAGTCCGCGCACAATCACCAACATGTTGCAACCCCCTGCAACCCTGGTGGACGGTCGGGGACTGGCTGAGACTTGACTCCGGCACCGCCCACGGGTGGCGCTCCTGGCCTTCAACTGGCCCCATGAGGTGGGGGTGGTGCCGTGTCGGCGCAGCACCACCCCTGCCTCAGGCGGTTCGGCCGGCGCGGCAGGCGGTTCGGCCGGCGCGGCAGGCGGTTCGGCCGGCGCGGCAGGGGGTGCGGGTCGACGCGCGCCGGGTGCGGGTCCGTTTCGGCTTGTCGCGCGGTTCCCCGCGCCCCTTGGGCCGGCTGGTCCGCCCGGTGTCGGATCGCTGGACTTCTCAGGCCGTCGGGCGCGCCCGTTCCACCACTGATGCCAGGTCCAGGCCCGTCGGCAGGGTGCCGAAGCAGGCGCCTCGGTCGCCGCCCAGGCGGGAGGCGCAGAAGGCGTCGGCGACCTCGGTCGGGGCGTGACGTACCAGGAGGGAGCCCTGGAGGACCAGAGCGAGGCGTTCGACCAGGCGGCGGGCCCGGCCCTCGATGCCGTCCAGGTCGGCGAGTTCGGTGAAGAGGTCCTTCACGGCGCGGTCCAGCCGGTGGTCGGCGCCGTGGGCCCGGCCGATCTCGGCGAGGCAGGCGTCGAGTGCGCCCGGTTCGCGCTGGAGCGCGCGCAGGACGTCCAGCGCCTGGACGTTGCCGGCGCCCTCCCAGACGGAGTTCAGGGGTGACTCGCGCACCAGCCGGGGCAGGCCGGACTCCTCGACGTAGCCGTTGCCGCCCAGGCACTCCGCGGCCTCGACCGCCACCGGGGCGCACCGCTTGGTGATCCAGAACTTCGCGGCCGGCACCGCGAGCCGCAGAAAGGCGCGCTCCTGCTCGGAGCCGTCGTCGTAGGCGGCGGCGAGGCGCAGGGCGAGCGCGGTCGCGGCCTCGGACTCCAGCGCGAGGTCGGCCAGCACGTTGCGCATCAGCGGCTTGTCGATCAGCGGGCCGCCGAAGGCCTCCCGGTGGGCACAGTGGTGGATCGCCTGCGCCACGGCCTGCCGCATCAGGCCGGCCGAGCCGAGGGCGCAGTCCAGGCGGGTCGCGGCGACCATCTCGATGATGGTGCGCACCCCGCGCCCCTCCTCGCCCACCCGGCGGGCCCAGGTGCCGTCGAACTCGACCTCGGCGGAGGCGTTCGACCGGTTGCCCAGCTTGTCCTTGAGCCGCTGGACGAGGAAGACGTTGCGGGTGCCGTCCGCGAGGACGCGCGGGACGAGGAAGCAGGTCAGCCCCTGCGCGGCCTGGGCCAGCACCAGGAAGCCGTCCGACATCGGCGCCGAGCAGAACCACTTGTGCCCGGTGAGGGTGTACGTCCCCTCCTCGGCGAGCGGCCGGGCCTCGGTGGTGTTCGCCCGTACGTCGCTGCCGCCCTGCTTCTCCGTCATGGCCATGCCGAAGATGGCGCCGGGTTTGGCTCCGGCGGGCCGCAGCTCGCGCTCGTAGATCGTGGACGTCAGCCGCGGCTCCCACTCGGCGGCCAGTTCCGGATCGGTCCGCAGCGCGGGCACCGCCGCGTGGGTCATCGACAGCGGGCAGCAGTTGCCCGCCTCCACCTGGGTCCACACCAGGAACCCGGCCGCCCTGCGCACATGCCCGGACGGCCGCGTCCAGGCGCCGGTCAGCCCCGCCGAGACACCTTTGCCGAGCAGCCGGTGCCAGGCCGGGTGGAACTCGACCTCGTCGATGCGGTGGCCGTACCGGTCGTGCGTGCGCAGCCGCGGCGGATGCTCGTTCGCCTGCACCCCCCACTCCTGCAGCTGCGCCGAGCCCGCGGCCCGCCCCAGCTCGGACAGCTCGGCGAGCACTTCCTCCCGCGGCCCGGGACCGGTGTACCGCCGCACCGCCTCGACGAGGGCGCGGTCGGCGGTGAAGACGTCGTATCCGACCAGCGGGGGCGGCTGGTTCGTCACGGTGTGGGTGGAGATGCCTGCCATGGTTGCGAACCTATCCGGGACGGCGGCCATGATGGACTCAGCGTGGCACAGCGCGGCCCGTCTGCGCGTCGGGGCCCGGCACCCGCCCCGGGAGGTGAGGGCGGCCCCGTTCGGCGGATACCGTTAGGTCGTGCAGCCAGCAAGTGAAACCCCCGAACGGCCGCCCGGCCGCCTCCACCGCGCCAGAGTCCTCTACCGGAACGTCTCCAAGCGCCGGACCGCCTGGCTGCTGGTCAAGGACACCGTCAACTCCTGCATGGAGTACCGCATCCTGGGCCTGGCGGCCGAGGCCGCGTTCTTCACGCTGCTGTCCGTGCCGCCCCTGCTGCTGAGCCTCATCGGCCTCCTCGCCTACGTCGACGCCTGGACCGGCGCCCACACCATCCAGAGCCTGCAGACCAACATCCTCGACGCCGCCCGCACGATCCTGTCGGACAAGGGCGTCAAGGAGATCGCCGAGCCGATCCTGCACGACGTGATCAAGGGCGGCCGCCCCGACGTCATCTCCATCGGCTTCCTGTTCGCGCTCTGGTCGGGCTCCCGCGCGGTGAACGTCTTCATCGACACCATCACCGTCATGTACGGCCTCGACGGCGTCCGCGGCATCGTCAGGACCCGGGTGATGTCCTTCCTGCTGTTCATCGTGGCCCTGCTGATCGGTTCGGTCGCGCTGCCGCTGATGGTGGCCGGGCCCGACGCGGTGGTCCGGGTCGTGCCCTGGTCGGAGACGGTCGTACAGGTCCTGTACTGGCCGGTCGTCATCGTCCTGTCCATCGTCTTCCTGACGACCCTCTACCACGTCTCGGTGCCCGTCCGTTCCCCCTGGATCGAGGACGTGCCCGGCGCCCTGGTCGCCCTCGCCATGTGGGTCCTCGGCAGCTTCCTGCTGCGCATCTACCTCACCCACACCATCGAGGGGGCCACCATCTACGGCTCCCTCGCCGCCGCCGTCGCCGTCCTCCTGTGGATCGGTGTGGGCGCCTTCGCCGTGCTCGTCGGCGCCGCGGTCAACGCCGCCATCGACCGGGTGTGGCCGGCCGCCGCCACGGCCGCCGCCCGCGCGGCCAACGAGCGGCTGCGCGAGGCGGAGGTCGTCGAGTACGTCAGCCGGGTCGCCGCCGCCCGCGAGACCGATCCCGAGGACCCCGACATGCCGTCCGAGTTCCCGGAACGCTGGTCCCGCTTCCTCCCCCCGGAGGACGTCACCGCCCGCCTGCGCACCCACGCCAAGAACCCCCACCACCACACCCACGCCGGCCACAAGAGCGCGACGGACACGGCACATCCGGATCAGTGAGGAGCGGGGCCGCGACCGGGGGGAGGCAGGGGGCGGCCTCCGCCTCCTTCGGGTCCACCGGCTCCCTCGCCCGGGCCCCGGGCCCTTCCCCGACCCCGCTTCCCCCGCCGGCGCTCACCGCGTCCACGCGCCCGCCGCCGCGGCCTCCTTCGCGAACTCGGTGAAGTCCCTCGGCTCCCTGCCGAGCACCTGACGCACCCCGTCGCTCAGGTGCGCGTTCCGTCCGTCGAGCAGCGACCCGAAGAGCTCGACCAGGAACCCGGCCTCCTCGGGCGGCACCCCGAAACGGGCCAGCCGCTCGCCGTACTCGCGCGCCGGAACCGCCCGGTACGTCAGCTCCCGCCCGGCCTGTGCCGCGATCTCCGCGACCGCCTCGCCGAACGTCAGCAGCCGAGGCCCGGACACCTCCAGGGTCCGCCCGACGTACCGGCCGTCCTCGGCCGCCAGCGCCGCCACCACCACGTCCGCGAGATCCCCCACGTCGATGAACGGCTCGCGCACCCGGACCCGCAGCCCGGCCGCCCGCGCGGCCCGCGCCACCCGGCTCCCCGTCCGCCCGGACGAACCGGTCACCACCACGGTCGTCGTCATCGTCATGCGGGTCCTTCGCGTCCTGTTCTCCGTCATGTCCGCCAGTCAACTGCCGCTCTGCGCACGGGCCCGTCGCCGAACGGCTCATTCCCATACGCGCCCGTCTACGCTGACCCCATGGACGCACTCGCAGGCCTCCTGGAAGGCCCCCGCGCCCGGGGCGCCTTCATGATCCGGGCGTGTTTCGACCCGCCCTGGGCCGTGCGCGTGGAGGACCGGGCACCGCTGACCGTGATGGTCCAGGCCCGCGGCGAGTCGTGGGTGCTGCCGGACGGCGGCGACCCCGTCCGCCTGCGGGCCGGGGACCTCGCCATCGCCCGCGGCCCGGAGCCGTACACCTGCGCCGACGACCCCACCACCGCCCCGCAGGCACTGATCCTCCCGGGCGGCGAGTGCGGCTACCCCGACGGCACCTCCCTCAAGGGCTCCATGGACCTCGGCGTGCGCACCTGGGGCGACCGCCTCGACGGCTCCACGGTGATGCTGATCGGCACCTACCCGATGCAGGGCGAGATCGGCGGCCGGCTGCTGACCGCGCTGCCCCCGTTGCTCACCCTCACCTCAGACCTGTGGACGTGCCCGCTCACCCCTCTGATCACGGAGGAGATCGTGCGGGACGAGCCCGGCCAGGAGGTCGTCCTCGACCGGCTGCTGGACCTGCTCGTCATCTCCGCGCTGCGGGCCTGGTTCTCCCGGCCGGAGGCCGAGGCACCCGCCTGGTACCGGGCCATGGCCGACCCGGTCGTCGGCCGCGCCCTGCGCCTGCTGCAGGACGACCCGGCGCACCCGTGGACGGTGTCCTCGCTGGCCGCCAAGACCGGCGTCTCCCGCGCCGCCCTCGCCCGCCGCTTCACCGACCTCGTCGGCGAGCCCCCGATGACCTACCTCACCGGCTGGCGTCTCGCCCTGGCCGCCGACCGGCTGCGCGACACGGACGACACCCTCGACTCCCTCGCCCGCCGGATCGGCTACGGCAGCCCCTTCGCCCTCTCCAGCGCCTTCAAACGCGTCTACGGCGTCAGCCCCCAGGAACACCGCGCCCGCGGCGCCTGACCGGCTCCGCACCGTGCGCCGCCCCCGCACCGACGTACCCTGGCGGACGTGTACACGGAGCGGGCGTCCCGGCTGACCGGCGCGGTCGTGTGGACGAACACCCCCGACGGGCGCGCGGCCCGGCCGGTGCTCCCCGACGGCTGCATGGATCTGCTGTTCAGCGAGGGCCGGCTGCTGGTCGCCGGCCCCGACACCCGCGCGCACGTCGTCGAGGGCCCGCCGCGCTCCTGGGCGGGTGTCCGCTTCTTCCCCGGCACCGCGCCCGCCCTGCTCGGCGTCCCCGCCCACGAACTGCGCGACAGCCGCGTCGACCTGGCCGACCTGTGGCCCGCCGCCCGGGTATGGCGCCTGCTCGACCGCGTCGCCGCCGCGCCCGACCCGGCGACGGGCCTGGAGACCGTCGCCCTCGACCGGGCCGCACAGCCCGCGGCAGGCCCCGACCCGCTCCTGCACCGCCTCGTGGAGCAGCTGGACGAGGGCCGCCCGGTGGCGGCGACCGCCGACCGACTCGGCATCGGCGCCCGCCAGTTGCACCGACGCTGCCGCACCGCCTTCGGCTACGGACCCAAGACCCTGGCCCGCATCCTGCGTCTGCAACGCGCCCTGGCCCTCGCCCGCGCCGGAGTGCCGTACGCCGAGACGGCGGCCCGCGCCGGCTACGCGGACCAGCCGCATCTCGCCCGGGACGTACGGGAGTTGGCCGGCACGACGCTCGGCGAACTACTCGCCGCCCAGCGGGGCGAACAGGTCGACGCCGTTGCCGTCGGGGTCGTGCACGGTCGCGTACCGCTGCCCCCAGAAGGCGTCCCACGGCTTCAACTCCCCGTGGTACCCGGCGCCCACCAGATCCTCGTACACGGCGTCGACCTCGGCCGGTGAGCCGCACCGGAACGCGAGCCCGACCCGCCCCCCACCGGACGGCGGCCGCCAGCCCGGGTGGAAGGAGCGGACGGTCTCCTCGGTGTCCAGGGCGAGCACCAGCCCGCCGGGCAACTCGGCCTCGACATGCGGCTGTTCCTCGGCCCCTGCCGGGAAGCGGAGCCCGAGGCGACGGTAGAACGCGAGCGAGGCGGCCAGGTCGGAGGCCACCACGCCGATCACGGCGAATCGTGGAGTCATGCCGGACACCGTAGGCAGGGGGCGGCGGGCACGTCTTGAAGGAATCGGACACGGTGGCGGACTCCGTCCGGCCGCGGACTTCGCCACCGGGGACGGCGGGCTCCGCCGCCACCGCCGCACATCGTGGGCCCCGCCACCGGGCATAGGGTCGCCGCCATGCTTCCCCGACTGCTCCTCTACACCCGCACCACCGACTACCGCCACGACTCGATCCCCGCCGCCGTCGCCGCCGTACGCGCGATGAGTGCCTTCGCCGTCGACCACACCGAGGATCCGGCGCGGTTGGAGCGGCCGCTGGAGCCGTACGCGGCCGTCGTCTTCCTCTCCACCAGCGGCGACGTGCTGACCCCGGCCGGGCGTGAGCGCCTCGCCGGGTACGTGGAGTCGGGCGGCGGCTTCGCCGGAGTGCACGCGGCCGCCTGCACCGAGTACGGCTGGCCGTACTACGGCGACCTCCTCGGCGCCCGCTTCGCCCGCCACCCCGCGTACCAGCCGGGCCGGGCCGTGGTCGAGGACGCCGCCCACCCCGCCACCCGCCGGCTGCCCGCCGTCTGGGACTTCACCGACGAGTGGTACGACTTCCGCTCCAGCCCGCGCGAGCGTGCACGGGTGCTGCTGCGGGCCGACGAGGAGTCGTACGAGGGCGGCGGGATGGGCGCCGACCATCCGCTGGCCTGGTGCCGCGCGCAGGGAACCGGACGGGTGTTCTACACGGCACTCGGACACGCCGCATCGGCCTATCGCGACCCGCACTTCCTGACCCACCTGCGCGGCGGTCTGGACTGGGCGGTACGGCGCTTCGAGTGAGCAGTGCGACGGCACGTGCCCCTCTCCATGTGCCCTCTCCGCCACGTGGTGCCCTCTCCGCCACGTGTGCCCATATGCCCATGTGCCCGTGCCTCCTGTCGGCCCCGGCGGGACACCCCGCCGTACACCGTTCGGCCGTAAACGAAGTCCGTGCGCCGGAATACATCCGCGCGGTGTGGTGCTCTGATGTGAACGGTGCACGAGCTCGGCGAAGGGCTGGTGGGCGATGACGGCAGAACAGACCGGCCCCGTGGTCAGGACGCCCCACGGGGCCGTACGCGGCAGGTACGAGCGGGGCATCGCGGCGTTCCGGGGCATCCCCTACGCCGCCCCGCCCTTCGGCCCCCGGCGGTTCCGGCCGCCCGAGCCGCCCGCACCCTGGGACGGAGTCCGCGACGCCGGCGCCTTCGGGCCGACCGCGCCGAAACCGCCGTACTCCGAGGCGTTCGCCCAGTACCTCTCCGACCCCGTCATCCCGGGCGAGGACTGTCTCAATCTCAACGTCTGGACTCCCGATCCCGACCCAGGTGCCCGCCTCCCGGTCCTGATCTGGCTCCATGGCGGCGCTCTGACCAGGGGTTCCTCGGCCGTTCCGGTCTACGACGGGAGCACCTTCGCGCGCGACGGCGTCGTCTGTGTCTCGGTCAACTACCGACTGGGCGTGGAGGGCTACGGACTGTTCCCGGACGCACCCCCCAACCCCGGCCTGCGCGACCAGCTCGCCGCCCTGCAATGGGTCCACGAGGCCATCACGGCCTTCGGCGGAGACCCGGACAACATCACCCTGTGCGGACAGTCCGCCGGCGCCATCAGCACGGGTGCCCTCATCGCCGCGCCCCAGGCCCAGGGCCTCGTCCGACGGGCGGTCCTGCAGAGCGGGCCACCGGAGGCCTCGGAACGCGACAAGGTGCGGCGCATGGTCCGCCGGATGGCCACCCGGCTGAAGATCCCCGCCACCGCAGCGGCCTTCGGTGCCGTCGACCGTGACCTTCTGCTGCGCACCCAGGCCGAGGTGGGGCGGCTGAGCAGCCCCGTTCTCGGCGGCCCGGCGTTCGGCATCGTCGTCGACGGCGACCTCGTGCCCCGCGACCCGCTGCAGGCCCTGATCGACGGGGAGGCCGCCCCGGACATCGACCTCCTCATGGGCTGGACCCGGGACGAGTACCGGCTGTGGCTCGTGCCCGGGGGACTCGTGGACCACGTCGACCGGCTCGGCCCGGTCGCCCTGGCCGGCGCCATGGCCCGCTGCCGCGCCGGCCACGAGGTCCCGCGCGGCTATCGCGCCCTGCACCCGGACGCCGGAGCCGCCGAGATCGTCGGACAGATGGTCACCGACCGCATCCTGCGCATCCCCCTCCAGCGACTCGCCGACGCCCGCCCCGGCACCTCCCACCTCTACGAGTTCGCCTGGCCCTCCCGCCTCCCCGGCCTCGGCGCATGCCACGCCCTCGAACTCGGCTTCGTCTTCGACTCCGGCGACGTCCCCGAGTCCGCCAGACTGGCCGGCGAGGGTGCCCCGGAAGAGCTGGCCACCGCCATGCACGGCGCCTGGGTACGGTTCGCCAGGACCGGCGACCCCGGCTGGCAACACTGGGACGCGACCCATCCGGTATGCGTCTTCGACGCCGGCCGACCGCAGATCGCCCACGGCCCACGAGACGCCGAATTCGCCCTCTGGTCCACCACCCCCACCGTCCCCGAACCCACCCCATCCACCGAACCGACCTCCGCCGCGCGCCGCCTCCGCCGCTCCGTCACCACCCGCCGCCACTGACCAAAAGCGCCCCAAGCCACGGGCCACCGGCACCGGCCGGACTTCCCGAGCCCCTACGGCGCCCCGCCTCCAGCCCCGCGCACCCGCGGGGAACTGCGCGCTCAGCCACAGGCCACCGGCACCAGCCGTACTTCCCGAGCCCCTACGGCGCCCCGCCTTCCAGCCCCGCGCACCCGCGGGGAACTGCGCGCTCAGCCACAGACCGCCCGCACCGGCGAGACCCCCCCGCCCCTACGGCGCCGCAACCCCACCCAGCGCCCCCGCAATCGCGGCGATTCCCTCGGGCCCCACCCTGCAGCACCCCCCGATCAACCGCGCCCCCATCTCACGCCACCCCCTGACCTGCTCGGCGCTGAACGTGGCCCGACCGTCCCAGGCCCGCGCCTGCGCGTCCCACGACTCCCCGCTGTTGGGGTAGACGACGACCGGCTTACCGGTCACCCGCACCGCCGTCTCCACCGCGTACTCCACGTCCCGCGGCGCACAGCAGTTGACCCCGACCGCGATCACCTCGTCCACCTGGGCGGCAAGCCCGAACGCTTCGTCCAGGGGCTGCCCCGCCCGCGTCCGCCGACCGTCGACCGTGTACGAGAGCCACGCCGGCACGCCCATTCCCCGCACGACCCTCAGCAGCGCGACCGCCTCATCGGCATCCGGCACGGTCTCCAGCGCCAGCACATCCGGCCCGGCACCGGCCAGCACCTCGATCCGCGGCCCGTGAAAGCGCTCCAGCTCGGCCACGCTCAGCCCGTACCGCCCCCGGTACTCGGCGCCGTCCGCGAGCATCGCCCCGTACGGCCCGACCGATGCCGCCACCCACAAGGGCCGCGCGGCCCCGGCGTCCTCCGCCTGCCGTGCCGCCTCGCGGGCCGACTCCACACTCGACGCCAGCAGTCGCGCCGCACCCTCGTGCCCGATCCCGTGCCGGGCGAAGCCCTCGAACGTGGCCTGATAGCTGGCGGTGATGGCCACGTCCGCGCCCGCCGTGAAGTACGCGAGGTGCGCCTCGGTGACCGCCTCGGGCCGCTCGGCGAGCAGCCGTGCCGACCACAGGTCGTCACTCAGGTCGTACCCGGCCGATTCGAGCTGGTTGGACATGCCGCCGTCGAGTACGACGGTTCCGGTCGTGAGGGCTTCGGCGAGGCCGGGGGAGGAGTGGCTGTTCATGTCACGACGCTAGTCCAATCCACCCTGCGACGGCCTCTAGAAAGCGCTTGCTCCCGAGCGGTACGGTCCAGCCGCCGGCCCTGTCCGCTCCAGATCCCCTGGGGTTGCCCCGGACCCGCCGGACGTCAGAAAGGAACGGCCCGACGTGATCAACCTGCCCGCCGACGACCGCACCCCGAGCCCGTACACCGGCTACACCCGCGCCCACTGGGAAGCCGCCGCCGACGCCCTGCTCGCCGCCGTCGAGCCCCACGCCACCCCCGACCGCGCCCTCTACCACCTCCCCGGCGACCACGTGAGCCACTCGGGCCACCTCTCCGACGGCCTGGAGGGGTACGCCCGTACGTTCCTCCTCGCCGCCTTCCGCAAGGACGAGACCGTGCTCGGCCGTTACGCCGAGGGCCTCGTGACCGGCCCCGGCGGCGTCTGGCCCCGCATCGACCACCGCAGCCAGCCCCTGGTCGAGGCCGCCTCGATCGCACTGGCCCTGCGGCTGACCCGGCCGCTGCTGTGGGACCGCCTGGACCAACCGGTACGCGAGCGGACCGCCGCCTGGCTGGCGGACGCGCTCACCGCCGAAGCCTGGCCCAACAACTGGGAGTTGTTCCCGGTCACCGTCGGCGGCTTCCTGAACGAGATCGGCCATGAACCGGAGGCGGCACGCAAGGCGATGGACCGCGGCCTGGAGCGCGTCGAGCGCTGGTACGTGGGCGACGGCTGGTACACCGACGGCGACGGCCGCAAGTTCGACTACTACAACGGCTGGGCCCTGCACCTCTACACCGTGCTGCATGCCTGGCTGGCCGACGACACCGAGCTGCTCGACCTCTACGGCGGCCGGCTCCAGGCCCATCTCGCCGACTACGCCCGCCTGTTCGGCGGCGACGGCGCTCCCATGCTGCAGGGCCGCTCCCTCGTCTACCGGTTCGCGACCGCCGCCCCGCTGTGGCTCGGCGCCCTCACCGGCCGCACCCCGCTGACCTCCGGGGAGACCCGCAGGCTGGCCTCGGGAGCGCTGCGCTACTTCCTGGACGGGGGCGCGGTGGACGAGCACGGCCTGCTGTCCCTCGGCTGGCTGGGCCCCGACGAGTCGCTGGCGCAGAGCTACTCCGGCCCGGCCTCCCCGTACTGGGCGAGCAAGGGGTTCCTCGGCCTGCTGCTGCCGCCGGACCACGAGGTGTGGACGGAGACGGAGGAGCCGGGCCCGGCCGAGCGCACGGACGAGGTCAGGTCCGTGAGCGCCCCCAACTGGCTGCTCCAGTCGACCCGTTCGGACGGCCTTGTCCGCCTCCACAACCACGGCAGCGAGGACGCCCGCTACGCCCCGTACTACACCCGGCTCGCCTACTCGACCGCGACCGGGCCCGCACCGTCGTACGACAACAGCGTGATCGTCGGCGACGACCCCGGCCGCACGGAGATCGTGCCGCTGGGGACGGGGCCGGGCTGGATCGCCTCCCGGCACTCCGTGGGTGATGTCGTCACTGTGACGAGTCTGGTGCTCGCCGAGGGCGCGGCGGAGGTGCGGGCCCACCTCGTATCGGGAGCCGCTCCCGGGACCCCGGTACGGATCACCGGGTGGGCCGCACGGAACGGCGCCCGAGCCGAACTCCTGCCCGCCGTCGGCCTGTCGGAGACGCTCACCGGGGAAACGGGAGAGGGGGACACCCTGTTCGTCGCGCTCGCCCGGCTGACCGCCGAGCCGCAGCCGCGGCCCCTGGCCGAGCTGGTGTCCGTAGAGGCGGACGGCGCAGGGGAGTTGGAGGTCAGGTGGAGTGGCGGAGCCGGGATCCGGGCCCGGCTGGGCGCGTCGGGCGTGGACATAGGGCGACCACGGGGAGCGGTCTCGTCGCATGGCTCACGTCCCGGTGACGGTTCGGCGGGCGCCGAAACGTCCGGTGCCTAGCGTGGACGTATGACCGCAGAACAAGCCGTGACATCGTTCGCCGCACTCCACCACCGCCCCGGCGAGCCACTGCTCCTGCCCAACGCATGGGACCACGCCTCGGCGGCCGCCCTCGCGGCCCGCGGCTTCGCCGCCATCGCCACGACGAGCCTTGCCGTGGCGGCGGCCGTCGGCCTCCCCGACGGTCAGGCCGCGACCCGCGAGCACACCCTGCGGCTCGCCCTCACGCTCGGCTCCGAGCCCTACCTGCTCTCCGTCGACGCGGAGGACGGATTCTCCGACGACCCGTGCGAAGTCGCCGAGTTCGCACGCGAGTTGTGGTCCGTCGGCGCCGTCGGTATCAACCTGGAGGACGGGCTCGGCCCGGCCGCTCGGCACGCCGCGAAGATCGCCGCGGTGAAGGCGGCCGTGCCCGGCCTCTTCGTCAACGCCCGTACGGACACGTACTGGCTGGGCGACGGGCACGGCAGGGACGCCGAGGCGGAGACCCTGCGCCGCCTCGACGCCTACCGGCAGGCGGGCGCCGACGGTGTGTTCGTGCCCGGCCTGACCGACCCCGGCCGGATCGAGACCCTCGTCCGGCACCTCGACGCCCCGCTCAACATCCTCTACTCGCCCGCCGGCCCCACCGTTGCCCAGCTCGCCGACCTGGGCGTCCGCAGGGTCAGCCTCGGCTCGCTGCTCTACCGGCGGGCGCTGGGCGCGGCCCTGGACGCGATGGCCGACATCGCGGCCGGCCGGGCGCCGGGCGGTGCGACGCCCTCCTACGACGAGGTGTGCGCGCTGGAGAGGAGCGTCTCGGTGAGCAGGTCGACGACCTTCACGGGGTGATCGAGGGTGCGGGCAGCAGGACGGGACCGCTGCGCGTGACGTCGTAGGCGTACGAGGTCTCCTCAGTCATCGTTCTTCCCTTCCCGGGGCCAGTGCGTGAGGGCGAGGTGGAGGGCGTCGACCGCCTTGTCCCAGGAGGCCCGGACGTCCCGGTCCGCGCCGAAGCCGCCCGTGGACTCCAGGGCGCAGTAGCCGTGGAAGGTGCTGCGCAGCAGGCGTACGGCGTCCGTCAGGTCGGGTTCGTCGAGGTCGTAGGCGCGCAGCATGCCGTACGTGATGTCGGCCGTGCGGCGCAGGGCGGGGGTGTCGGCGATCAGGGACTGGTCGATGGGGATCTGGGTGGCGGCGTACCGCCCGGGGTGTTCCAGGGCGTAGGCGCGGTAGGCGTTCGCGAACGCGGTCAACGCGTCCTTGCCCGCCCACCCGGCCACCGCCTCCGCGATCCGGTCGATCAACTCACCGCCCGCGTACAGCGCGAGCCGGGTCCGCAGGTCGTTCAGGCTCCGGACGTGCGAGTACAGACTCGCGTCCTTCACACCGAACCGCCGGGCCAGCGCGGACAGGGTGACACTCTCGAAGCCCGCCTCATCGGCGAGTTCGGCGGCGGCCGCCACCAGTCGGTCAACGGTGAGCCCTGCTCGCGCCACGAGCCACCTCCTGGACGTTCTTAGGATTCCTAGGCTGGATCCTAGAGTGTCTAGGAGGTGGGTCGGTGGTCTTGTGTCGGGCAGTCGGGCAGTCGGGCAGTCGGGCAGTCGGGCAGTTGGTCAGGTCGGTCGGGTCGGTCGGGTCGGTCAGTCGGTCTTCGGGGTTTCGGTCGGGGAGAAGACGAAGGAGAACCGGGCGGGCTCGGCCCGCAGGTAGTACTGGGGGAGCGGGCCGGGGCCGCAGGACTGGGAGCCGAGGCCGTGCTGGCCGTGGTCGAGGTTCACCCACACGGTGTCGCCGGGGCTGAGGTCGGTGCGGTGCCCGGCGGCGTCCAGTTGCTCGGTGGTCCAGCGGCGGGCGGTGAAGTAGAACTCCGGGTCGCCCTCGACGCGCAGGCCGCCCAGCTCGGCCCAGCGGACGTCGGCGCGGGCTCCGTTCTCCTGGGGACGGACGTACGGGGTCTGCAGGTCGTCCACGGTCGACTGCCAGAGGTCGGTCATGGAGGCCAGTGCGCTGTCCGGGTAGGCCTCGCCCGGCCCGCCGCCGTACCAGCGCACACGGTCGGCCGCGGACAATGCGAAGCGGATGCCGAGCCGGGGCAGTGGTACGCGCCAGTCGCCCTCCGGGGTGACGGACACGGTCAGCCGGAGACGGTCGCCGTCCGACGTCCAGCGGTACACCGTGGCCAGCCCGATCTCCGCGGCGGCCGGCGCCACCCGGGTGCGGACCGTCAGCGCGTCGTCGTCCAGGTCCACCGCGTCCAGACGGTGCCGCATACGGTGCAGGCCGAGTCCGCGCCACAGCAGGCCGTGGCGGAGGTCGGGCTGCCAGGGGGCGCCGTCGTCGTTGTCGGTCGTCGCCCGCCACACGTCCAGGCGCAGTCCGGTGACGTCCACCCCGCCGATCGTCCGCAGCGCGCCGGAGCGGGCGTCGAAGGACGCGGGGCCGAGCGTGATCCGGCCGTTCGCCGTGCCGGACACCGGCGCGGCCGTCGGCTCGAGCGACGGGGCCCGGCGTTGCGACACGGTGAACTGGCCCCAGGCGACGACGTGGTCCTTCGCCGCCCAGGGGGTGTCGGTCGCGAGCAGCGCCCGTACCGTCCAGAGAGCCTCGCCCTGCGGGGCCGTGACCGGCGGATCGGGCAGCTTCACCTCGGCCGACTCACCGGGTGCGAGCGCGGGGACCGTCAGGGCGCCCGTCCCGACCGTCTCCCCGTCCACCTGGTACGACCAGGTGAAGGCCAGCGCCGACAGGTCGGCGAAGTCGTACTTGTTGGTGACCCGGACCGTGCCGCCGACGCCCACGCCCTCGATCGTGACCGGCTCGATCACCTTCTTGAACTCGATCAGCCCGGGGGAGGGCTGCCGGTCCGGGAAGAGCAGGCCGTCGCAGACGAAGTTGCCGTCGTGCAGTTCCTCGCCGAAGTCGCCGCCGTAGGCGTGGCCGTACCGCTCGTCCTCGATGCCGTGGTCGATCCACTCCCAGACGAATCCGCCCTGGAGCCGGTCGTACGACTCGAAGATCCGCTGGTAGTCGGCGAGTCCACCGGGGCCGTTGCCCATGGCGTGGGCGTACTCGCAGAGGATGAAGGGGAGTTCGCGGCGCTTGTGGGTGCCGCCGTCCTGGCGCCTGCCGATGCGCGCGACCTCGGCGTGGTCGGCGTACATGCGTGAGTACATGTCCGTGTCACGGCAGTCGATGTCGCCCTCGTAGTGCACGAGCCGCGCCGGGTCACGGTCGTGGATCCACTCGGCCATCGCGGTCAGGCCGCGGCCGGTGCCGGCCTCGTTGCCGAGGGACCAGATGACGACCGAGGGGTGGTTCTTGTCCCGCTCGACCATCCTGGCGGCGCGGTCGAGGAGGGCCGGGGTCCAGCGGTCGTCGTCGACGGGGTTGTCCCGCCAGCCCTGCTCGGTGAAGCCGTGGGTCTCCAGATCGCACTCGTCCATCACCCACAGGCCCAGCTCGTCGCACAGGTCGAGGAAGGCGGGGTGCGGCGGGTAGTGGGAGGTGCGGACGGCGTTGATGTTGTGCCGCTTCATCAGGGTCACGTCCTCGCGCATGGTCGCGAGGTCCAGCGCGCGGCCCTTCCGCGGGTGCCATTCGTGCCGGTTGACGCCCTTGAGGAGGACGGCCTTCCCGTTGACCTTGATCAGGCCGTCCGACAGCTCCACCGTGCGGAAGCCGATGCGCAGCGGGATCCGCTCGCCCTCGGTGGCCAGTACGCCGTCGTACAGCCTCGGCGTCTCGGCCGACCACGGCTCGACCGGCACGGTCACCGACTCACCGGTCGCGATGTCGGCACCGAGGCCGGGGACGGTCACCCGGCCGTCCACGTCGGAGTCGACGCGCAGGGTGCCGGTGCCGGTGACGTGGTCGTAGGAGGCGTGCACGAAGTAGTCGAGGGCGCAGCCGGCCGGGCGGTGCAGCAGGGTGACGTCACGGAAGATGCCCGGCAGCCACCACTGGTCCTGGTCCTCCAGGTACGAGCCCGCCGACCACTGGTGGACCCGGACCGCCAGGACGTTGCCGGCGGGCTTCAGCAGATGGCCGACCGCGAACTCGTGCGGCAGCCGGGAGCCCTTGAACTCGCCGAGGTCGGTGCCGTTCAGCCACACGCGGGCGCAGGACTCCACGCCGTCGAAGCGGAGCACCGCCCCGCCGTCCGAGAGGTCCGGCCAGTCGCCGGGCAGGTCGAAGACGCGCAGGTGGTCGCCGGTCGGGTTCTCCGTCGGGACGCGGGGCGGGTCCACGGGGAAGGGGAAGCGGTGGTTGGTGTAGATCGGGGAACCGTGGCCCTGCAGGACCCAGTGCCCGGGGACCGGCACCTCGGCCCAGCCGTCGGCGTCGTACCCCTCCTGCGCGAAGGAGTCGTCCTCGGCGTCGGCCGTGCCGGACAGCCGCAGGCGCCAGTCGCCGTTCAGGGAGAGGGCCTTGGCGTCCGAGGACGCGTACCAGGCCCGGGGCGGCAGCGCCCCGCTGCCCGGGGAGACGTCCTCGACGTAGTCGGTGGTGGTCAGGGAAGCCATCGGTCTCCTAGCTCAGCACGAGGGAACAGCGATGTACGGCTCTGCCGCCCCGCCGCGCGCGGGTGGCCGGCGGGTGGCGCGGCGTTCGGACCGGTCCGCTGCCCGGCGGACCGCAGGACCCCCTCCAGCGCGAAGGTGGCCGCGCCGAGGGACACGGGGTCGGTGGGAATCGGGGAGAGGACGATCTCGGTGGCGGCCAGGGGACGGCCGAGCGCGCGCCGGGCGACGGCCGCACGGACCTCCCGGAGCAGCGGCTCGCCCAGCCGGGCCGCCACCCAGCTGCTGAGAACGACCACTTCGGGGTTGAGGAGGTTGATCAGGTCGGAGATCGCGGCGCCCAGGTAACGGGCGGTGTCCCGGAGCACGTCGAGCGCCACCGGGTCGTTCGCGGCCACGGCCCCGGCCAGCGCGTCGATCGTGGCCGTCTGGTTCCCGGGGTGCAACAGCGGGGATCGCGGGCTGAGTTCGCGCAGGTTCTGCATGATGCCCGGCGCGCCGACGTACGTCTCCACGCACCCCCGATCGCCGCAGTGGCAGGGCCGGCCGTCCAGCACGAGTGTGGTGTGCCCCCACTCGCCCGCGCTGTTGCTCACACCCCGGTGCAGGCCGCCGCCGAGCGCCAGCCCCGCGCCGACACCGGTGCCCAGGTTCACCACCACGGCGTCCGTACGGCCCCGCGCGGCCCCGAACCACAGCTCGGCCACCGTGCAGGCGCGCAGCGGATTGTCCAAGTAGAGGGGATACGGCAGATGTTCACCGAGCAGGTCGAGCAACGGGACGTCGCGCCAGTTCCAGTTGGCCGCGTACTCCACGACCTCGGTGTCCCGGTCCACCTGGCCCGGCATGCTGACACCGACCCCCAGCACTCGGGTCGCCGCCCCGGCCTCCGCCCGCGCGACCACCGAGCCGACGGCGGCGACGACCTGGCCGGCCACCTGCTCCGGGCGGCTCGCGCCGGGCCGCACCTCCTCCTCGGCGCGGGCCAGCACGTTCAGCGACAGGTCGAACAGCTCGGCATGGACGTACGTCTCCGCGATGTCGACACCGATCAGCGCGCCCCCGGACGTGTCGACGGCGACCAGGCCCCGGGGGCGGCCCCCGGAGGAGTCCTCGAAGCCGACCTCGGTGATCAGCCGCAGGCCCAGCAGCTCGCCGACGAGCGTGGCGACCGTGGCCAGGCTCAGTCCGGTGGCCGCCGCCAGCTCCTGCCGGGAGGTGGGCGACACGGCGATGATCTGGCGCAGCACCTCGTAGCGGTTCGCGGTGCGGATGTCCCGTGAGGTGCGCTTCACGGAGCTGCCCTCCCAACCCCTCCTGCGGCGGCCGGTGCGTCAGGAGCACCGGCCGGCGCCAGGCTAGGGCCAGGGGGGACTTTCGACAAGGGGTTACGAAAGGGGGTGGAAAAAGCGGGGGAGGAAACCCGGGGAAGCCGGGGGAAACCCGGGGAAGCCTGGGGAAGCCAGGAGGAGCCGGGCGTGCCGGGGAGGGGGCCGGGATGAAGGAGCTGGGGCGGGGCAGCGCGGCCGAGTGCGGCCAGGCGCGGGCAGGCGTCAGTCGCCGAGGATGTCCCGGACGAACGCGTTGGTGAACGTGCCGGTGGGGTCGAGGGTGCCGGCCAGGGCCCGGAAGTCGGTCAGGCGTGCGTAGCGCCGACGGACGGCCGCCGCCGGCATCGCGAACACCTTGCCCCAGTGCGGGCGGGGATCGAAGGCGTCCAACGCCTCCTCGACCCGGCGCACCACCGGGAGCACCGCCGCCGCGTCCGCGACCCAGGTGAAGTGCACCGCGACCGAGTCGCGGCCGTGGGCCGGGCTGAGCCACTGCGGGTCCGCGGCGACCGTACGCACCTCGCAGGTCTGCAGCACACCGGCGATCGTGGGCCGGATGCCGTCGAGCGCACGCAGCACATCGAGGGCGGTCGACCGGGGCATCAGATACTCCGACTGCAACTCCGCCCCGCTGCTCGGAGTGAACTCCGCCCGGAAGTGCGGCAGTCGCTCGTGCCAGGGCCCCGGTACCCCGAACTGAGCGGTGCAGTTCACCCCGGGCATCCCCGGCACCGGGTGCACCGCCTCGGCCGCCGGCTCGGCCCACGGGAAGTCCACCGGCGCCTGGTCGGTGCGCCGCTTCACCCACACGTGCCGGAAGCCGGGCTCCCGCCAGTCGGTGAACAGACTCACGCTGTACGCCGCCCCCGCCACCCTCTCGTAGTCCAGCCCGGCGAGCGGCAGTTCGGTGAACACGTGCTGCTCGACCTCGTACGACGGCTCCAGGTCGAGCGTGAGCGCGGTGACCACGCCGAGCGCGCCGAGCGAGGTGACGGCCCCGTCGAAGCGGGCGTCGCCGCGGGCGATCGTCACCGTCGAGCCGTCCGCCGTGACCAGTTCCACCTCCCGCACCGCCGCCGCGAGCGGTCCGTTGCCGACCCCCGAGCCGTGCGTGCCGGTGGCCACGGAGCCCGCCACCGAGATGTGCGGCAGCGAGGCCATGTTGGGCAGGGCGAGGCCGTGCGCGTGGAGGGTGCGGCCGAGTTCCGCGTACCGGACGCCGCCCGAGACGCGTGCCGTACGGGCCGCGGTGTCCACGTCGACGACCGGCGCAAGAGCGGCGAGCGACAGCAGCACGCCCTCACCGCCCGGATCCGCGATGCGGTTGAACGAGTGGCCGCTGCCCAGCACCCGCACCTTCGCACTGCCGGCCACCAGGGCCCTGAGCGCGTCGAGGGAGTCCGGCCGGTGGAACTCCCCGGCCGTGTAAGTGATGTTGCGCGCCCAGTTGGTGACCGCCTGCGGCGAATCCGTCATCGCTGTCGTCCTTCCCGGAGAGTGCGTCCGCGTTGACCCTCTCATCCGCGGCGACCTACGGTGGAGACCGGTTGCCGTCCCGTACGTCCGGAGCCGTCGCGAGCGCCGTTTCCGAGTCGCCGTGAGCGCCGTCTCCGAGTCGCCGCGAGCCGTGGCCGTGTCGCCGCGGGGCCGTTCCTCAGCGGTCCCGAGCGGTCCCTTGCAGTCCCGAGTTGGGGTCGGTGACATCGAGTACGGCGCTCAGGCGCCCGGTGCCGAGCTCGCCGAACCTCGCCGGCTCGGAGGGCAACGAACTGGCCCGGCTCGGGCGGACGGTGGTCGAGGAGGCCGGGCTCCTGGTGGCGGGCGACGGTCTCCGGCACGCAGTCGGCCTTGCGGATCTGGATCGGACGGCGTGAATCCGACGGATCGCGCAGGATCGGACGGCGGGACAGCGGATCGCGCAGGATCGGATGGGCGCGGATTTCGTTGATCAATTGCCGCCGATAAAGCGTTTTCGCAAATTCATGGCTCTCTGACTGCGCTTTCAGTAGATTGACCGGCCATGACCTCAGACGCCCTCCCCTCGCAGCTCCCCGAGACCGACCTCACCCGGCACCGTCGCCTGCGCGAGCAGGGCAGCCGGGAGCGGGCCGATCTCGAGGCGATCCTGGACGCCGGGTTCGTCTGCCACCTGGGTGTGGTGGTCGAGGGGCGGCCGCTGGTCGTGCCGACCGTGTACGGCCGCGACGAGCGGCAGCTGTACCTCCACGGGTCCGTGGCGAGCCGCAGTCTCGCGGGCGGCGTTCCCGTCTGCGTCACCGTCACGCACGTCGACGCACTGGTGCTGGCCCGGTCGGTCTTCGAGCACGGGGTGAACTACCGCAGCGCCGTGATCCACGGCGAGGCCCGCAAAGTCACCGACCCGGAGGAGAAGCTGGCGGGCCTGCGCCGGCTCACCGAGCACGCCACGCCCGGTCAATGGTCGTACGCCCGCCTGCCGAACCGTAAGGAACTCGCCGCCACCACCCTCCTCGCCCTCTCCCTGGAAGAGGCCTCGGTCAAGATCCGCACCGGCGCCCCCGAGGACGGCGACGGACCCGACGCCGAGCTGGGGCTGTGGGCCGGGACCCTGCCGCTGACCACCGTCTGGGGCACCCCCGTGGCCGACCCGGTGCTGCCGCCGGACGTTCCGGTTCCGGGACACATCGCGCGGCGAGAGGGGACCCGCCACGGCTGACGCGCGGGCGGGGGCATACCGTGAGGAGCCGTACGCCTGAGCCGGGAGGAGAAACGGGATGGGCAGCCGTACCGCGCTGGTCGAGGATCTGATGGAGCGCTTCCCGCACGTGCCGAGGGAAGCCGTCTTCAAGGAGGACCTGCTCCGGGGCGGTGTCGCCTTCGACCCGTCCGCCCTGAGCGACAACGAGAGCGGTGAGGTCAAGCCGAAGTCGTACTTCATCTTCTCCTTCGACCACGGCACCCTGCCGGAACTGGGCGAGGCCGCGCTGCGCCGGCCCCCGGAGGAGATCATCCTCACGGGCGGCCCGTACGACCTGCGCCGTACGGTGGTCTCCGTACGGGTGAATCCGGCCTCGCCGTACCGGGTCGCCGCCGACGACGAGGGGCTGCTCGGCCTCTACCTCGACGGGAAGCGGATCGCCGACGTCGGTGTGCCGCCGATGCCCGAGTACTACCGCCACACCCTCTCCAACGGGAAGTCCGTCATGGAGGTCGCCCCCACCATCCAGTGGGGCTACCTGATCTACCTGACCGTCTTCCGGGTCTGCCAGTACTTCGGCGCCAAGGAGGAGTGCCAGTACTGCGACATCAACCACAACTGGCGCCAGCACAAGGCGGCCGGGCGCCCGTACACCGGTGTGAAGGACGTCGAGGAGGTCCTCGAGGCCCTCGAGATCATCGACCGGTACGACACCCAGAAGACGTCCACCGCCTACACCCTCACCGGCGGCGCCATCACCAAGACCGTCGCCGGGCGGGACGAGGCCGACTTCTACGGCCACTACGCCAAGGCCATCGAGGAGCGCTTCCCGGGCCGCTGGATCGGCAAGGTCGTCGCGCAGGCGCTGCCCAAGGACGACGTGCAGCGGTTCAAGGACTACGGCGTGCAGATCTACCACCCCAACTTCGAGGTGTGGGACCGCCGGCTGTTCGAGCTGTACTGCCCCGGCAAGGAGCGCTACGTCGGCCGGGACGAGTGGCACAAGCGGATCCTCGACTCGGCGGAGATCTTCGGCGCGCGCAACGTGATCCCCAACTTCGTGGCGGGCGTGGAGATGGCCGAGCCGTTCGGCTTCACCACCGTCGACGAGGCCATCGCCTCCACGACCGAGGGCCTGCGCTTCTTCATGTCGCAGGGCATCACCCCCCGCTTCACCACCTGGTGCCCCGAGCCCACCACCCCGCTCGGCAAGGCCAACCCGCAGGGCGCGCCGCTGGAGTACCACATCCGTCTGCTGGAGGCCTACCGGTCGACGATGGAGGACTTCGGCCTCTCCTCCCCGCCCGGCTACGGCCCGCCCGGCCCCGGCCGCGCGGTGTTCTCCGTCAGCTCCTTCATGGACAGTCTGCCCGCCGAGGAGCCGGCGGAGGTCTGAGCCGGCGGAGGTCTGAGCCGGCGGAGGTCTGAGCCGGCGGAGGTCTGAGCCGGCGCGAGCCGGCGAGGCGTCGGACAGAGAACCGCCGGCACATTGAACACCGGGACGCCCGCGTCCGTACTCCACGCCGGAGTTGCGGGCCGGGCGTTTCGCGGTCACGCCCAGCGACGAGCGGTCACCGTATTCGCAGATGCCGCTTGTCAGTTGTGTGGATGACGTGAAAGGCTCCTGCCCGCCGCGAGGTCTCCCCTCAACTCCCATTGTTCTGTGGCGAGTTGACCTCGCTCGTGGATGCAGGAGTCCCATGCCCGACCTGCCGGCCCCTCAGGACGCCACCGAGTCCGCGCTGTTCTCCGAGTGCTGGGACGCGGTGCTCTCCTACGCCGACCTGTGCACCGCCGGCTCCCTGGCGGCGCACCAGCTGGCGACCGAGGCCTTCACGGCCGGTATGCGCGAGGTGCGCGCCGCGGGCTCGTCCTTACGCGGTCCGGGCCGGCGCTCCGCACGGCTGCCGATGATCCCGGAACTGCTCACCGCCGTCCGTGCCACGGCCGCCGCGTGGGAGGCCGACGGCCAGGGCGACAAGCTCGACCCCGACCTCAGGCTGTGGCTCAACTCGGGCAAGGCGGCCCGTTACACCGGACCTCCCCTGCAGCGCCCGATCGCCCTGCGCGGCCTCAGGGACATGCAGGAGGCGGACGCCTCACTGCTCTGGCTCGCCGAGGTGGAGGCGCTGCCCCTGCCCACCGTGGCCCGCCGCCTGGGCCTGGACCCGGACACCGCCGCCGAGGAACTCGACCAGGTCCGCGTGCTGTTCCGCGACCGCTGCCAGCGCGCCCACCGCGACACCCCGATGGACGCGCGGTGCCGCAGCTACGCCCGCCTGCTGGACGGGGTCACCCGCTCGCCCGCCGCCGACACGCCCGAGGACCTCTCCCGGCACCTCGCCACGTGCGTGCGGTGCGCCGAGGCGGCCGCCTGCCTGCGTCTGCACGGTGGCGGCCTGCCCGCGGCGCTGGCCGGCGGGGTCATCGGCTGGGGCGGCCTCGCCTATCTGGAACGCCGGCGCCGCGCCGCCGAGGTCCGCCTCGGCGCGGACGGCCCCACGCCGGGCGGCACCGGTGATTCCGAGGAGAACGCGGGCCGCCACCGCGTCCTGCGCGGCGGGCTGCTCGCCGCCGCCGTCCTGCTGTCCGCGCTGGCACTCGGCGTCTCGATGATGCCGTTCGACGGCTCCGGCGAGGACCGGGCCGCCGCCCACGACGACCGGCAGACGGTCGCCGACCCCGGCACTCTCACCTCCGGCACCGCATCCGGTCCCGCCCCCTCGGCCCCGTCGTCCGGCCCCTCCCTCGCCCCCTCCGCGACCCGTACGGGGGGCCGAACCCGCGAAAGGAACCCGGAGCCCGCACCCCAGGGCACCTCCGCCGAGACTCCCACCTCCACCCCCACCCCTGGCCGCTCGGCCTCCTCCGCCACCACCTGCCGGGTCTCCTACCACCTGGACAGTGAGTGGAGCACCGGTTTCCAGGCCTCCCTGACGGTCACCACCGACGAGGCACTCACCGACTGGCAGGTCGGCTGGACCTTCCGCGACGGCCAGGAGGTCGGCCGGATGTGGGACGCGGCCGCCCGTCAGGACGGCGCCCGTGTCACCGCCGCCGCCCGCGACTACAACAAGTCCGTGGCCGCCCACTCGGCCTTCACCTTCGGGTTCGTCGGCACGTGGCGGGACGGAAACCGGGCGCCTTCCGACTTCGCGCTCAACGGGAGTCCTTGCACGACGAGTTGACGTGGTCCCGCGAGGTGACGCGGTCCCGCGAGGTGACTCGGTCAGGGCCTGGCGAATTCGCCGCGCCGGACGGCCTCGACGAAGAACTCCCACGAGTGATCCACGAAGTCGATCACCGGACCCCCGGGCACCTTCGAGTCACGAATCGGGGCCCGTTCCGGCGGGGGGGGGGGAACATGATTTCGACGCAGCCGTTGTCGGCGCCGCTGTAACTGCTCTTGCGCCACACCCGTATCGGCTCGGTCACGACTCCTGGTCCTCCTGGTCAACGGTGCCGGATCGCTCCGGCGTCGAGTGAACTGCTTCCGCGGCCGCCTCGCCCGCCGCCCGGCAGGCCAGCGTGTCCGGGTGATCGTCTCCCAGCACACGGGCACAGACGGCGAGCGTACGCGCGGCCAGTTCCCTCGCCTCGTCCGAGCGCCCCATTCCGCACAGGATCCGGGACAGCACGATCTCGACGGAGAGGGTGTGCGGATGCTCCGGACCGAGGACCTGCTGCCGCACCGCACGTACCGTCCGCGCCGCCTCCAGCGCCTCCTGCCATCGGCCGAGATGGGACAGGACGTCCGCGAGGCGCTGCCGCGCGGCGAGCGTACGCGGGTGATCGGGCCCCAGGACGCGCTCGCTGCCCTCCAGGGTGGCGCGGGTGTGGGTCTCCGCCTCGTCCCACTCCCCGGTGCCGGCGAGCACCCACGCCAGCGCGATCCGGCTCAGGAGCGTGTGGGGGTGATCGGCGCCCAGCGCCCGCTCGCTGACCGTCAGGTTCTCCGCTGCCAGCCGGCGGGCCTCGGACCAGCGCTTCTGCTGCCCGATCGCCTCGGCCAGCCTTCCTCGGCTGTCGATCGTGTCCGGGTGCGCGGGGCCGAGGACCGCCGCGCGGCCTTCTGCCGCCCGGCCCATGTACTCCTCGTCCTCCGCCCACCGGCCCAGGCCGTACAGGGCGATGCCCAGGGCGTGGGCGCTGTCCAGGGTGTCCGGATGATCAACGCCCAGCAGGTCCTCCCGGGCCCGCAACGTCGCCCGGTGCAACTCGGCCGCCTCGTCGAAGCGGCCGAGGGCCGCTAGCGCGCGCCCGCGCTCGTGCCGGTCGGTCAGCGCGTCCTCGGCATCCGGGTCGCGCGCGACCCGGACCGCGTCGTCGGCGAGCGCCCGCGCGGTGGGGAAGTCCCCGCGTACGAACGCCTGGTCACGCAGGTCGCGCACGATGGACAACGCCGCCTCTGTGGCGGTCCCGGCGCGCAGCGCGGCGGCATGCCCGAGCAGGGCGGAGGCGTGCGGCGTGAACAACCGCAGGGTGTGCGTGTCGACGTAGTGGCCGGGGGCCGTCGACAGGAGCCGCCGCAGCAGATCGGCGGCGGCCTCCAGCACCAGGGTTCGCTGGTCGGCCGGCATGCGTGCCGCGACCGTCTCCAGAAGCAGCGGGTGGGCCTGCACGCTGCGGACGTCGGCACGTCCTGACCCGGCCGGCGCGTCCAGGATCGAGACCAGGGAATGCGAGACGAGCCGTTCCAGAGCGAGGTTCGCGCGATCGCCGGTCAGCGGGGGACAGGCATCGGGCAGCCCTGTGCCGTCGATACCGGCCGGAGCGAGAACACCCACCGGCAGGGGCGCCGAAGCGAAGCACGACAGCAGCCTGAGCAGTGTCGTCGACTCGGGCACACCCTGTTCGGAGAGCGCGTCGAGGGAGACCTGCCAGGTGCTGGTGATCAGTCGGCGCAGTTCCTGCTCGCCGGGCGCCGCCCCGCGGTCGAGGAGCGCCGGGTCGGAGTCGAGGCGCTTCAGGTACTCGTCCACGGAGACCGCCTCCAGGAGTTGTCGGCCCAGGTAGGCGCCGGAGAGAGACAGCGCGAGCGGATGACAGCCGAGCCGCCGTGCCAGCAGCTCCAGCTTCGCCACGTCCTTCGTGCTGACCGCGAGATCCCGAAGGACGTCCACGGCATGGGAGAGGTCCAGGACGTCCAGGCGATGGGTGGCACCGCGGCGCCACTCGGGGGCGTCCCGGTGCCGGGTCGTGACCAGCACGACGCCGCGTCTGCTCGACCGCAGCCAGGCACCGTGCCGGAACAGCGAGGGGTCGTCCGCGTTGTCGAGGACAAGGAACCAGGGCTCGGGCGAGCGGTCCAGGTAATGCCAGACCAGATCCGCGTCCGCGCGACGACCTTCCCGGGCGGCGTCGACCTCGCGCTGCGTGGCACCGCGATCGTGGGCCACGGCCAGCATCCCGGACCTGAACGACGAACTGTCACAGGCGTTGACCCACAGGCCCACGACGCCGTGGCCGGACATCGCCTCGTCGAACACCGTCTGGGCCAGCGCCGTCTTTCCGCTCCCGGCCATGCCGTGCACGACGTGCAGCCCGCTCGCCGCCGTCGCCGGATCGCGGATGTCCCGCAGGAGGGCCTCTCGTACGTCGACGCGGTCACGGAAGGGCGAACCGAGCGGAGTGACCAGGGGAGTACGCACCGACTCGGGGCTCGACCACACCAACCCCGCACCCGGCGACGGCCGTTCGTCCTGGTGGACGGAGTACTCCACGATGATCTGGTGGCCGGCGGCCTGGTAGACGCGACCGCTTCCGTCGGCGACGGCCCGCAGGACCTGATCCGCTCGCGAAGTGCCCGGACCCTCCGTCATCGCTCGATGATGCGCTGGTCGCGGCCGGCTTGATAGATCCGCGCGCTCCCCGACGCGTGTGCCTCCAACCGCACCGAGGGAACGGGAGGTTGCTCGTCCTTCGGCAGGGACGCCCGAGCCTGTGCCAGGACCTCCTCGAGCTCCCGTGCGACGGACGGATCCGCGGCCAGCAGCCGCCGCAACCTGCGGCGCCAGTCCCGCTCCAGGTCGTCGGCCCCGGCCGAGTCGCCCTCGCGCAGGGCCCCGAGAATCTCCTCGCGCGTCTCCTCCAGCGCCGTGTCGACCTCGTCGGCCTGCGCGGGGCGAACCCGACGCCACAGTGCCACCACGCCCTCACGCGTCCGCTGCCACGCGTCGGTGGCCATCAACGCCACGACGGTCGTTCCCGCGGTCTGCGCCAGCACTTCCGGATCCATGCCCGCTTCCCCCGCACCTCTCGACATGTGACGACGATGATAGGCAGCCACGCGCCGCCCGAGCAGCCCATCCGCCGCCTCGATGCCCGGGTGGCCCGCATCTTGGCCGAAACGCATGTGTGGCACCCGGTGGGCCGCGCCTCTTTATTCCCTTTTATTCAGTGGCCCGGCACATGTCGACACGCAGGTCCCGGACATACCGGCCCGAATTCTTCATTTCCGCCGGCCGTATATCCGTCGATGATCAGGCAGTGTCCCGCGCCGGCCCGGCGCGCTCTCGTTACGCAATCTGGTAGACCACGTGAAGCTACGGGTATATCGAGAGGAGAGGGGGATCCCGGAGGGATCGCACCTTCGTCGAGCGGGTGATGAGCGGGTGATGAGAATGAAGAACGCAGCCTTGCGGGGCGCCGGTCTTGTGGTCGCGGCTTCCTGCTGTATCGCGCTTGGTGCTCGGGGCGCATCAGCGAGTGAAGCAGGTCCTTTGTCGAATAAACCGCGGATGACTCCCGCGAAGTCGGTAACTCAATGCTATGCGATGCGCGGTAACCCGCAGATGATCCTGTGCTACAGGAATTCATGGAAGGCCGAGTACAGACACGGCGACATGGTTTATGTCCCTGTTCTCATTCAGGTTCCCACGCCTTCGCATCCGCCGTCTGTGATCACCGTCAACAGTCTGCACGACATTCGTCCGAGCAGCACGAGTCCGGACGACGGCCCCGGCGGCGGTCGCACCGGGTAGCGGCAGTGATGCGTCTGACGCAATGCCGTAGGCCCATCGGCGGTCCGCAAAGGACAGTTGGACGCTTGTGCCCGGTCGGACCGGAAGCCACCGTGGCGTCGTCACACGGTCGCCCAACGGCAGTTCATGGATGCGTACGGGTCCGGGACGATCCAGAGCCGGACCCCTACGCCGGCTTGTTCAACTGACCGTTCCCCCGTGCCGGCCGACAGGAGCTCAGGCCTGAACTCGACGTCAGCCCGGGAAGGTCTTTTGGGCTCGCGCCTCAAGTTCACAGGCGACGGCCTCGGCGGCCTGGATGAAACCGGCGGCGGCGTCACTGAGCGGCCGATTGCGATGCCAGGCGATGCCGATCAACCGGGGGCTGACCCTCGCAAGCTCAAGGACCCGTATGCCTGGGATGTATGGGTCCACCGCCATTCGGGGAACAAACGCGACCCCATAGTTCTGCGCGGCCAGGCTGAGCAACGTCGCGGTGCTGTTACTGCGGAACACCACCCGGTCCGCGTAGCCGGGGCGGCCCAGCCGCGACTCCATGGAGTGCACGGGACGCAGGTTGGCGTACGTCGTCAGCGCAACGTCCGGGTGGTCATCGAGGACGACCGGTTCAACAGCGTGAGCCATCGGTGAGCCCTCGGCCACAACGAGGACATAGGGGTCCTCGAGGAGCTCCCGCGACGCGAAGGGGCCCTCGATCAGCGGGAAGACGACGAAGGTCAG
The DNA here is from genome assembly GCF_053595235.1 of Streptomyces sp. NPDC002520. Lineage (NCBI taxonomy): Bacteria > Bacillati > Actinomycetota > Actinomycetes > Kitasatosporales > Streptomycetaceae > Streptomyces > Streptomyces sp. NPDC002520. Next base: position 409,283 of record NZ_JBSFXG010000001.1, read on the forward strand.
GTCGAGGTCGTCTCGCTGGACCTGATCGAGCAGGTCCCCGTCGTCGGGTAGCTCGGTGAGCTCCACTTGGATCTTGGGAAAACCCTGCCTGAAGCGCGCGAGGGCAGGGGGCAGAAGATGGGCGCCCACGCTCTCGTAGCAGCCGACGCGCAGGATCCCGGCCGTGCCGTCAGAAAGCGCCGCGACGTCGGCTGCGAGCCGTTGCAGGGTCGTGGTGAGGGCATCCGCGTGCTGCATCAGCACCCGGCCGGCGGGCGTGAGCGACAGGGACCTGCCGCCGGGGGAGCGGTTCACGACCTGGTGGTTGATCAGTTTCTCCAGCCGGACGATCTGCTGGCTGACCGCCGATTGCGTGTAGCCGAGTGAGTCCGCAGCGGCGGTGAAGGATCCCGTGCGCACCACCTCTGCGAGCGTCACGAAGTGACGGATGTCCAAGCGCGCCCAGAGTTGTGTCACCGTAGCCCCCATAAGCAAACGGAATGTTAAGTAGAAAATAACCACGCTTGTCGTGATGGGCCAGGGGCGGGAACCTCTTCGCACACCAAGTTCTCCCTTTGGAAGGAAGCGCGATGACCGAGTCGCAGCAGACCACACGCGCGTCGCAGGTGATTGACCTCGACCGCTACCCGATCGACCGTCTGGACAGCCCCAAGGGCAAGGCCCTGGTGGAGTTCTGCCGGGCATCCCTGGCCTTCGAAGGTGCCTGCCAGTTGCCCGGATTCATCCGGCCGGCGGCCGTGGAGCGGCTTGTGGCGGAGGCGGTCGCCAGGCGCGATCAGGCATACCGCACCGACGCCAAGCACAACGTCTACTTCGAGGCCGTCCCGGAGACCTCCGCGCCCGATGACCCGCAGTCGATGCTCCAGCACTCCTCGAAGTCCGCGATCGCCTGGGACCTCATCGGCGCCGACTCGGCCCTGCGGATCGCCTACGAGTGGGATGCCCTCACCAACTTTCTCGGCCAGGCCCTCGACACGCCCGAGTTCTACCGATATGCCGACCCGTTGGGTGCCGCATCGCTGATGATCTTCGCCGAAGGTGACGAACTCGGCTGGCACTTCGACCGCTCGCCGTTCGCGGTCACGCTCATGCTCCAGCCGGCCACCGAGGGCGGTGCCTACGAGTACCACCACCGCCTGCGCCGCCCCGACGACGAGAACAGGGCGGGCGTCGTCGCCGCACTGGAGGATGAGCAGCCCGGCCGGATCACACTCCCGAACGAGCCCGGCACGCTGAGCCTGTTCCGCGGCCAGTACTCCCTGCACCGGGTGACCCCTGTGCAGGGCGACACCACCCGTATCAACGCTGTGCTCGCCTACTCCACGAAGCCTGACGACAAGATGAACACGCTGACCCAGGAGCTCTTTTACGGCCGCAGCTCCTGACCGTGCCATGCGTGCCCGCACGTCGACAGCCGTGAAGAGTCCCCATCGCCCGACCAAGGATCAGCGCTCTCCCCGTCGTCCCGGACAGGCAAGCGCTGAGGATCCGCACACTCCTCGAGATCGCGTACGAAGACCGGGGGTCGTCGTACCAGAGGAAGTGTGGGGGCGGGGCGAGCGGGCCCATGAGCGGCTGTCGGCGACGGCACTTCTGCGAGCAGGTCATCACGTCCCGGGCGGGAGACGTCCGCTGAGGGACTCAAGGAGACGCTGCGCGCCCACCAGGGTGCCGACGCCGTCGGCACCCCACATCAGAGCTGTCGGGAGTCATACATGCCAATGGATGCGCAGGCGACACGCGACCACATAGCAAGGGATCCCTCGGGCACCGCCCCGACGGAACCGATGACCACGTTCCATCTTCGGGTAACGGCCACCACCTTCGGTGCGAACTTCTCCGACGGCTATGCCCTCGGCATCATCGGCGCGGTCCTGCCCGTGCTCAGCACGACCATGCACCTGTCCGGCGTCTGGCAGGGACTGCTCGGCGCCTCCGCGTTGATCGGACTGTTCTTCGGCAGCATCGTGCTCGGGCGGGTGGCGGACACGGTCGGGCGCCAGAAGCTGTATCTGTACAACTTCGCACTGATCGCGATCGCCTCCGCCGCCCAGTTCTGGGCGCACGACCCGCTGGTCCTCTTCCTGCTCCGGCTGGTGATCGGCTTCGGCCTGGGGGCGGACTACGCCGTCGGCCCGACCCTGCTGGCGGAGTTCGCCCCGCGCCGGCTGCGCGGCGTCCTGCTCGGCTCGCTCACCGTGCTGTGGACCGTCGGCTACGTACTGGCCAACATCCTGGGCACCTACATCCCGATCACCGACAGCGCCGCCCACTGGCTGCTGGCCAGCGGGGCACTGCCCGCTCTGCTGGTGCTGCTGCTGCGGATCGGAATCCCGGAGTCCCCGAGCTGGCTGGCCGCCCGCGGCCGTGCCGCCGAGGCAGCGCAGATCCGCCGCAAGTACCTCGGGCAGTCCGAGGCCACCGCCGAGGCCGCGCAGACGGCGGCCGCCGAGCAACCGCCCGCCGCCCGCTACCGTGACCTCTTCGCCCGCGGCCAGGCGGCCAAGACCTGGTTCGGCGCGGCCTTCTTCAGCGCCCAGGTGCTTCCGTACTTCGCGATCTACACCTTCATGTCGCTGATCCTGAGCACCATCCACATCTCCGACGCCGACACCCAGAACCTGGCGCTCAACCTGGCCCTGCTGCTGGGCGGCGTCATCGGCCTGTGGCCGGTGCAGCGGATGGGCCGCCGGCCGTTCACCATCGGCACCTTCGCTGTCCTCACCGTCTGCCTGGCGGCCATGGCCGTACTCAGCGACGCCTCCGGCTGGGTGCTCATGATCCCGTTCCTCGTCTACACGTTCGTGATGGCGGGGGCGTCCAACATCACCCAGGTCTACCCGCCCGAACTCTTCCCCACCGCGCTGCGCGGCTCCGGCGTCGGCTTTCTCAACGGCATCAGCCGCGTCGCCTCGGCGGTGGGCACCTTCGTCCTGCCGGTCAGCCTCAGCCGCCTCGGCGTCGGCTGGTCGATGGGCTGGTTGGCGCTGGTGCTGCTGCTCGGCACGATCGTCAGCCTGACCTGGGCACCTGAAACCCGCGACACCCTCACCGCCGAGGGCTGGCACCACTGATGACGAACCCTCACCTCACACTCGACGGGCACTCGCTCAGCGCCGCCCAAGTCTCCTCCCTGGCCCGAGGCCAGGCCCAGCCCGTGCTGGACGCCAAGGCCCGCGAGCGGGTGCGGGATGCCCGGCGGATCGCCGAGCGGGTCACCGCCCGCCGCCGGGTCTACGGCTACACCACTGGTGTGGGCGCCAACCGGACGGCGACCGTTCCGGACGACGCGGTGGACGCTTTCGGGATGCGACTGCTGCGCAGCCACAGCGGCGGAATCGGCCCGGTGGTGCCGGACGACCAGACCCGGGCGATGCTCACGGTCCGGTTGAACCAGCTGCTGCGCGGCGGGGCGGCGGTCGACGTCGCCGTAGTGGACCGCATCGCCGAGGCACTCACCCGCGGTCACCTGCCCACTGTGCACGCCTTGGGCGCGATCGGGACCGGGGACCTCTCCGCGCTCGGTGAGCTCGGCCTCACCCTGGCCGGCGAGCTGCCCTGGCGAGGCGGCTCCGGGCCCGCCTGCGCACCGTTGAAGCTGACCCGTTGGGACGCCCTGCCCCTGATGTCCAGTGGCGCACTGACCATCGGCCAGTCCGCGCTCGCCGCCACCGATCTGGGACATCTGCTGGACCGGGTGCCGCTGGTCGCCGCAATGACCCTGACCGCGCTGCGCGGCTCCACCGAGCCGTACGCCACGTATGTGCACGACCTCCGCCCGCACGCGGGCGCGCAGCTGCTCGCGGCGCGGATGCGTGAGCTGCTGGCCGCGGCGGACTGGGACTCGCCCCTGGTACAGGATCCCTTCGGTCTGCGCTGCCTGCCGCAGGTGCACGGCACGGCACTGGACGCCTGGTCCGCGCTGGACCAGGTGCTCTTCGTGGAGATCAACGCCGCCGTGGAGAACCCGCTGCTCGACGCCGACGCGGAGGACTACCACCACCACGGTGGTTTCCACCTGGCCCGGCTGGGGCTGGCCCTCGACCAGTTCCGGCTGGGACTGCTGGGCACCGCGGAGCTCTCCACGACCCGGCTCGGCATCCTGCTCGAACCGGCCTTCACCGGGCTGCCGCCCTTCCTTGCCGAGAGTGAGGACGGCAGCAGCGGCCTCATGATCACCGAGTACGCGGCGCAGTCCGCGTTGGCCGAGCTGCGCGGCGCGGCACAGCCGGTGACTCTCGGCCATGCGGTCATATCGCGCGGGGTGGAGGAACATGCGAGCTTCGCCTCCGCCGGCGCCCGGCGGTTGCTGGAGTCGGCGGAGCACTTCGGCCTCGTACTGGCCTGTGAACTCGTGGCCGCGGTTCGCGCACTGCGGATGCGCGGGCTCGTTCCAGCCGGCGACGGCGAACTGCGGAGCTTTTACGAAGGCGTAGCGGAGCGGCTCGACTCATCCGTCGCCGACCGCAATCTCACCGAAGACATTCACGAGGCAGCCGCGTTACTGGCCGCCAGTTGACCCAATGCCTCACGAGCCGGAGCACCGCGACAGCACAACTCACAGGCTCCCGCCCGGTTCACGCGCCGTTGCCGAGCGGGGACCGGCCTTCGGGACGTAGCTCAACACCCCTTGAGCGGCGTGTCCCGAAGGCCGGATCAATGAGGTCTTCGACGGCGGCACGGCCGCCGTCGTCACCCCTGTCGACCGCCTCGTGAGCAGCTACGAGTAACTAGTCCAAGGCACCGGCGAGGCCGCTGACCCGGTTGCCCGGAGCATCCGCCGCACGCTGCGGGACGCGCAGGCCGGGCGCGCGGAGGACCTCACGACCGGATGAAGCGTCTCGCCTGACGCTGCCGACCGCTGCGCAGACTCGTCCCGCACAACCCATCGATCCACCCACACTGATGAGGAGCCTCATGCCGCAAACAGTCAAGGGAGTCGTCTCCCGAGCCAAGGGCGAACCCGTCGAGTTGGTCGACATCGTGGTGCCTGACCCCGGCCCAGGGGAGGCGGTCGTCGACATCACCGCCTGCGGTGTCTGCCACACTGACCTGCACTACCGCGAGGGTGGCATCAGCGATGACTTCCCCTTCCTCCTGGGCCACGAGGCCGCCGGCGTGGTCTCCGCAGTGGGTGAGGGCGTCGTCGACGTCGCCGTAGGCGACACCGTGGTGCTGAACTGGCGAGCGGTGTGCGGTCAATGCCGCGCCTGCAAGCGTGGGGAGCCGCACTACTGCTTCGACACCCGCAACGCCGCCCAGCCCATGACCCTGACTGACGGGACCCCGCTGTCGCCGGCGCTGGGTATCGGCGCCTTCTGTGAGAAGACCTTGGTGCACTCCGGGCAGTGCACCAAGGTCGACGCCGCCGCCGACCCCGCGGTCGCCGGGCTGCTGGGCTGCGGGGTGATGGCCGGGATCGGCGCAGCGGTCAACACCGCCCCCGTCCGGCGAGGGCAGACCGTGGCCGTCATCGGCTGCGGCGGGGTGGGCTGCGCCGCTGTTGCCGGGTCTGTCCTGGCCGGGGCGCGGCGCGTCATCGCCGTCGACCTCGACGACAAGAAGCTGGGCTGGGCCAGCGATCTGGGGGCCACGCACACGATCAACTCCGCCGGCATGGACGAGGGCGCGGTGGTAGCCGCCATCCAGGGCCTGACCGGCGGGTTCGGCGCCGACGTGGTCATCGACGCCGTGGGACGGCCCGAGACCTGGCGGCAGGCCTTCTACGCCCGCGACCTGGCCGGCACGGTCGTCCTGGTCGGGGTGCCCACCCCGGAGACGGAGCTTCAGCTGCCGCTGCTGGACGTCTTCGGACGCGGCGGAGCGCTGAAGTCCTCCTGGTACGGCGATTGCCTGCCGGAGCGGGACTTCCCCATACTGATCGATCTCTACCTGCAGGGGCGGCTCGGCCTGGACGCGTTCGTCTCCGAGACCATCACCCTGGACCAAGTGGAGGAGGCGTTCGCCAAGATGCACCGCGGCGAGGTGCTGCGCTCGGTGGTGCGGTGATGGCGGCGGCACCGGGAGCGGGGAGGGCGCGCATCGACCGCCTCATCACCTTCGGCACCTTCTGACGGCGACACCAGGGAGGTCGACGACAACGTCTGGCTGGCCGGCGACGACCACGAGGCCGTCGTCCGGGCGCGGGATCTTGAGCATGTCCCGCTGTGCGTGCGGCGTGAATCGCGTGATGTACCCCACGGGGTCAGCCCTGATTGGCGCGCAGCAAGGCGGCCGTCTCTTCGAGCGAGACCGAAAGGGAGCCTTCGCGCCGCAGTCAGGCTCGCGCGAAGGCTCCCAGGGCCAAAAGCAGTCCCCGGTAGTGCTGCACGTGTCCTGACGCTTCAGTCGTCACTGTCGCCTCGGTATCGCGCCGGCTTGCCGGGGGCTTGAGCCACATCCTGTCCAAGTCACTCCGTCGGCTAGACGTCCTCGTCGACTTTGTGGCTCTTTCGGTGTTATGGCCTGGTAATCAGGATGTACCGGATATATCAAATGTCAATAGGTTTTGGGTAAATTTTTCATCTCCAGGGGGTGTCGGTCGGGCCGCACCCCTCATCTGGCGAACCGACCGGTGACAGCGCCCCCGGAGCGTCATGGCTCGATCGGACCGGGACTGCCTTCGTGCTCAGGTCACCGCAGTCGTCAACCACGGCCATCGGGTGAGTCCGGCTGTCCGCCGCCGGTCCGTCGGCCCCGCTCCGCCGCAGGTCAAAACGTTCCTGATCACTCCTGACCCCCTGACGGACATGTGGAAATCGGGTGGGCCGGGCACCGGTATCCGGCGGTGCCCTCAGGTCTGCGGCAGACTTACGAAACCTTGCCCAGCAAGATCGCTGGTGTCCTGCACAACCCGCTTCGCGGCAGCTCCGTTGTGTGGAGGCGACGCGGAGCGAGAATTCGATGGCGCCCGAATGCATGCGCTTCTAGGATGGCTTCACTTCTTGCGGTGGCCGTTGGCCGCTGCCGTCGACCGAGTGAGAAACGGGAGGTGTGACCGATGGCTGTCTCTGTGATGGGCGTTGCCCGCAACCAGAAGTTCATCCACTCCACCTCCGTGGTCTCCGGCTGATCTTTCCTGTCTTCTTCGCGCCTGTGAGTGCGCGCGGCCGGGGCCGCCCTGTGAAGGGTTCCCCTTGAATCTCTCTTCTCGTTCGGCTTCTTCCGTTTCTTCTTCCACTTCGTCGCACCCTCTGGCCCCGTACGGCTGGGACGAGGGCTGGGAAGCCGAGTTCGCCCCGTACGCCGAGCAGGGCTTCCTGCCCGGCCGTGTCGTACGCGTCGACCGCGGTCAGTGTGACGTCGTCACCCCCGTCGGCACCGTCCGGGCCGACACCGAGTTCGTCGTCCCCCGCGACCCGATGAAGGTCGTGTGCACGGGGGACTGGGTCGCCGTCGACTCCGATGGCGGTGATCCGCGGTACGTGCGGACGCTGTTGCCGCGCCGGACCGCCTTCGTGCGCTCCACCTCCTCCAAGCGGTCCGAGGGGCAGATCCTCGCCGCCAACGTCGACCACGCCGTCGTCGCCGTGTCCCTCGCCGTCGAACTGGACCTCGGCCGCGTCGAACGCTTTTTGGCCCTGGCCTGGGAGTCCGGCGCGCAGCCCGTGGTCGTCCTCAGCAAGGCCGACCTCGTGCCCGACCCGGTGACGCTCGCCCACCTCGTCGAGGACGTCGAGACGAGCGCGCCCGGCGTGCCCGTGCTCACCGTCAGTGCCCTGCACGGCGACGGCCTCGACGTGCTCGTCGCCCTCGTCGGCTCCGGTACGACCGTGCTGCTCGGGCAGTCCGGCGCCGGCAAGTCGACCCTCGCCAACGCCCTCGTCGGCGAGGACGTCATGGACGTGAACGCCGCCCGGGACGTCGACGGCAAGGGCCGGCACACCACGACCACCCGCAACCTGCTCGCCCTGCCCGGTGGAGGTGTGCTCATCGACACCCCCGGACTGCGCGGTGTCGGGCTGTACGACGCCGAGAGCGGGGTCGGCCAGGTATTCAGCGAGATCGAGGAACTGGCCGAGCAGTGCCGCTTCCACGACTGCGCCCACGAGTCCGAGCCCGGCTGTGCGGTGCGCTCCGCCGTGGAGAACGGGGAACTGCCCGTGCGCCGGCTGGAGAGCTACCGGAAGCTGATCCGGGAGAACCAGTGGATCGTGGCCAAGACCGACGCGAGGGTCCGTGCGGAGCTGCGCAGGGACTGGAAGCGGAAGGGGGCGGAGGGGCGGGCCGCGATGGAGCTGAAGCAGGGGCGCCGACGCTAGGCGTCTGTGCCCGGGGTGGGGGTTCTGGGGGCTGTCTGTGCTCCCAGTACCCCCACCCCGCCCTATGCCTATGCCGCCCTGCGCCGGAAGGGCAGCCCCACGCCCCCGCTGGGCCGAGCGGGTGGACCGGTGATCATGTTCCGCCGCCGTGAGCCGCCCGTGTGGCACGGTCACCTCCGACGGACCGGGAGCGGAAAGGGCGGGCACCCGCATGGGCAAGATCGCACGGGTTCTCGTGGCACTGCTGCTCGCCATGCTTCCGGCCACGGCGGCCTCGGCCACGGCGGCCTCGGCCACGGCGGCCTCGGCCACGGCGGCCGGCCCGGTGCGGGCGGCCGTGGTGGGTGCGCAGGACGGCCCGCGGCCGTGGGCCGGGTCCTGGGAGACCGCGCCCTCGGGTACCGCGCCCGCGCTGCCCGGGGCGGCCGTGCGCAACGTCGTACACCTCAGTGTGGGCGGGACGGTGGTGCGGGTGCGGATCAGCAATCGGTTCGGCACGGTGCCGCTGGTGCTGGGGGCGGTCACGGTCGCGAGGCGGCGCACGGAGGGCACGGGGGCGGGAGGTGCGGACGCCGTGCGCGGCACGATGCGTGCCGCCACCTTCGGCGGCCGGCCGGCCGTCAGCGTGGCGCCGGGGCAGGACCTGCTCACCGATCCGGTGCCCCTGGCCGTCCCGGACGCCGCCGATCTGCTGGTCACGGTGTTCACGCCGGTCGCCTGCGGACCGGCCACCTACCATCGCGACGGCCTGCAGACCAGCTACGTGGCCCCCGCCGGTGCCGGCCGGGCCGCCGACGAGGACGGCTCCGCGTACACGGCCGTCACCTCTTCCTGGTACTACGTGACCGGCGTGGACGTCCGCGGCACCGCCCTCGGCAGCGTCGTCGCGTTCGGCGACTCCCTCACCGACGGCGCCGCGTCCACCCCCGACGCCAACCACCGCTGGCCCGACCGGCTCGCGGCACGCCTGCGCCCGCACCGTCTCGGCGTCCTCAACGCGGGCATCAGCGGCAACCGGCTGCTGCGCGACGGCACCGGACCGAGCGCGCTGGCCCGCCTCGACGTCGACGCCCTCGACCGGGCCGGGGTGCGGACCCTGGTCGTCCTGGAGGGCATCAACGACATCAAGGGCTTCCCGGTGGCCGACGACCCGGGCGCCTTCGCCGCCGCGTACCGCACGCTCGCCGCCCGCGCGCACGCCCGTGGCGTCGCCGTCGTCGGCGTCACCCTCACCCCGTACGCCGGATACCCCGCCTACACCCCGGCCGGTGAGGCGGTACGACAGCGGGTGAACGCGTTCATCCGCGGCGGCGGCGTGTTCGACACGGTGGTGGACGCGGACGCCGTCGTACGCGACCCGGCCGACCCGCAGCGCATCCGGCCCGCCTACGACCCCGGCGACCACCTGCACTTCAACGACACGGGCCTGCACACGATCGCCGACGCCGTCGACCGCGCCCTGTCGCACCGGGCGCCGACGTCAGGTCCCCGGCACCGCGCCTCACACACCGCCGCTCACCCCCACACCACGGCCCCCAGCCACGCCCCCGCGATCAGCAGGCAGGCGAACAGCTCGGCCAGCACGCCGGCGCCGCCCGCCCGCATCACCGTGCGCAGGGCGGCCATGGCCTCACCGTGCCGGCCCAGCCGCAGCCTCTCGTGCAGATAGATCCCGGCCATGAAGCCGGGCAGGGCGCCCACCACCGGGATCAGGAAGAAACCGAGGAACGCGCCCGCACCGGCGTACACGGCCATGCGCGGCGTCGCGCCGCTCGCCCGCAGCCGGCGCGGGGGCAGCGCCCAGCGCACCACCAGGGACAGCAGCAGCACGACGGTGGCGCCCACCAGGACGCCCCAGGCGGCCGGCCGGGGATCCTCCAGCGCCCACCACAGGACCGCGGCCCACACCAGCCACGACCCCGGCACACCCGGCACCAGCACTCCGCACAGGCCGAGCACGATCACCAGGCCGACCAGCAGGAGTTCCCACGCTCCCATTTGCCCAGAGTGCCGGAAGCCGGAAGAAACCGCAGGTCACGGGGAGCCTTCGCGGGACACCCAGCCACGCTCGTAGGCGTGCCAGCCCAGCTGGAGCCGGGTCGTCACCCCGGTCAGCTCCATCAGCCGTTTCACCCGCCGCTGCACGGTCCGCAGGCCGAGGTCGAGCTGTTTGGCGACGCTGGCGTCGGTCAGTCCGGCGAGCAGCAGCGACAGCACCTCAAGGTCCGTGGCGTCGGGGCCGCCTGGCTCTTCCTCCTCCAGGCCGTCCGTTCCCAGGCGCAGCGGCAGTGCCTGGCGCCACACCGAGTCGAACAGCGCGGTGAGCAGCTCCAGCAGCCCGCTCGCGTGCACCACCAGTGCGGCGGGCTCGGCCATCTTCGGCGTCAGCGGCACCAGGGCGAGGGTGCGGTCGACGATCACCAGCTTCGTCGGCACCTGGTCCACCACCCGCACCTGCTCGTCCCGGCCGAGCGCCGTCGTCAGCTCGGTCAGCCCGTGCGGCAGGTCCAGGGCCGCCCGCTCCAGCACCACGCGGTAGCGGACCCCGCGTGCGGCCGCCTGCTCCTCGGCGTCGTTCTCCATGCTGGTCACCACCACCGGGTTGCCGGTGACCAGCGCGCACACCTCCTCGGTGGCGCCCAGCTGGAGCTGGAGGAATCGCTGGGCGACCGCCGCGGCGCCGGTGACCACCTCCACCAGGTCGTGCACCTCGGGTTCGGCCGCCGTCGCCCGGTACTCCTCGGCGAGCAGCGCCGCCGCCAGCTCCGCCTTCTCCAGCTCGTGCCGCTGCTGGGTGAGCAGCGCGCCGAGCGCCACCCCGGGCGGGGCCGCCACCCAGCGGCCCGGCCGGGCCGGGGACTGGGCCGCCAGGCCGTGCCGCTCCAGCCGGCGCAGCGCGCGCTCGGTGTCCGCTTCGGCCAGTGACAGGCGCCGGGCCAGCTCCGCCACCTCGGTGGCGCCCACGGACACCAGTGCCCGGTATGCCGCCTCGTGCGTATCGTCCAGCCCTATCGCAGCCAGCATCGACCTACGTCCTCCCCAGATAGCGAGCAACTCGCAGCGGCGTGCCGTGGCGGAAACCGGCCACGGCACAAACCCGCCGCCGGACATCATCGCCGTACGGGAGGCGTATCTGCCAAGGTGGCGGACGTGTGGGACGCATGGCGGTGTTCAAGGCGCATCGCCGCATCCCGGGAACCACACCGCAATCCGGCCATCGGACCGGCTCGTTCGGCGAGCCGGCCGCGCGAGACGGTGGCCCGGACCGGACCCGCGTGAGCGCGCGGGGGATCCGGGACCGGGTCACATCGGGTGTCGCCGGGCGGCCCTCCCGTGGGGGGTGGGGCCGCCCGGCGGCCAACGGCCTTCTGTCGTAAGGCCGTTCGCGCCGTCCTCCGGCAGGTCGGGTGAGGTCGGACGAGGCGCCGGTTTTTCCCGATGCCCCGTTTTCATACGGCCTGTGCGGTGGACAATGAAGGGCATGAGCCAGCAGGGGGGTAGGCCCGCTCGTCGCGAGGACGACTGGTGGGGGCAGTTGTACGACGACTCCACCGAGGACACCGGGCCCACGGCCGCGCCCGATTCCCTGGAAGACCGCTTCGCCTCGGCGAAGAGCACGGTGACGGGCCGGCCCCGCGGACCGGAACGCCCGCCCGAGGACACGGCCCACCAGAACCCGGAGCCGCAGCGGGAACCGTCCCCGGACCCGTCGATCCCACCCCAACGGGCCACCGCGGCACCGGCCTCACCACCTGGCCCGTCCGTGACCGGACCGTCTCCGACCGGCCCCTCCTCACGCTCGACCCCGCCCGGACCGGGCGCTCCCTGGGAACCCGCACCCGCAGAGCCCACCTCTGCGCGGATCTTCCCGTCCGCCGCACCGCTCCCGTCACCCGAGCCGTTCGACGCTCCCGCGCCCGCGGACCTGGCACCCCACACCTCCCTCGCGCCGCCCGAGGCCCCGCCCGGCTCCCGGTCGGGCGAGTTCGCGGCCCGCACCGGCCTTGGCCCGACCGATGGCCTCTCGATCCCCTCCGGCCCCGACCACGTCGGCTCGGGGCCGCCCACCTACGACCCCGAGCCCACCGCGCTCCCCGGCGCCGATCCGGACGAGTTGGCGCAGGTGGTCCCGGACACCGTGCTCGACGGCGCCCGGTACGGGGTCTGTACGGTGCGGGCCGTGTCGATGCGGGGGGACTCCGCTCGGTACCGGGGGGAGCCGCGCCGGGACGCGTTGCTGACCGCGCGGTTCGGGGTGGGGGAGCAGGCGCTCCTGCTCGTCGCGATGGCGACCGGGGCGCGGGCCACGCCCGGTGCGCACCGGGCGGCGGCCGAGGCGTGCCGGTGGATCGGGCAGGCGGTGGGCCGCAGTCACCGGCGGCTGGTGGAGGACATCCGGGAGGCCCGGCGCAGCGAGCTGAAGTCCGGGCTGCACCGGCTGACCGACCGCAGCCTCGGCAAACTGCGCGCCAGTGCCGTCGAACGGGACGTGGACCCCGAGGAGTACACGGCGAGCCTGCGCTGTCTGCTGCTGCCCGCCGACCCCGACTGCCGTACCCGCGTGTTCTTCGGCGTCGGCGACGGAGGCCTGTTCCGGCTGCGGGGCGGCGCGTGGCAGGACATCGAGCCGCAGGCGTCCTCGGCCGACACCGCCGGCGAACCGGTCGTCGGCTTCGGCGCGCCGCCGCCCACCGCACCCACCGGGTCCGCCGGATCGGCCGGCGCCGCACCTCTTTTCGCCGAGGACGACCGCTTCACCATGGACCTCGGCATCCCGACCCCGCCGAGCCCGTACGAGACGTTCGCGGGGGCGGGCCGGGGGAGCGCCGCCGAGCCGCCGCGCGACCCCTTCCTGTTCCGGGCCTCGATAGCCCGCCCGGGTGACGTGCTGGTGATGTGCAGCGGTGGCCTCGCCGACCCGCTGCGCGGCGAGCCCGCCCTGTGCGCCTATCTGTCCCGCCGCTGGTCCCGCCCCGCCCCGCCGGGCCTCGCCGCGTTCCTCGCGGACGCCCAGGTGCGGGTGAAGGGTTACGCCGACGACCGTACGGCGGCAGCGGTGTGGGAGGCGTGACGGCGATCCTTGTGACTTGATGGAACGGACAGCGGCTCAGTCCGGGTTCCCGGGGCAGCGAAGGGTCAGTGGTCCGTCATGGCCAAACAGAACGTCGCCGAGCAGTTCGTCGACATCCTCGCCCGAGCCGGCGTGCGCCGTCTCTACGGTGTTGTCGGCGACAGCCTCAACCCCGTGGTCGACGCCGTACGCCGCAACTCCGCCATCGACTGGATCCATGTGCGCCACGAGGAGACCGCCGCGTTCGCGGCCGGCGCCGAGGCCCAGATCACCGGGAAGCTGGCGGCCTGCGCGGGCTCCTGCGGCCCCGGCAACCTGCACCTGATCAACGGCCTGTACGACGCCCACCGCTCCATGGCCCCGGTGCTCGCCCTCGCCTCGCACATCCCGTCCAGCGAGATCGGCCTCGGCTACTTCCAGGAGACCCACCCGGACCGGCTGTTCCAGGAGTGCAGCCACTACAGCGAGCTGATCTCCAACCCGAAGCAGATGCCCCGGCTGCTGCAGACCGCCATCCAGCACGCGATCGGTCAGCGCGGGGTGAGTGTGCTCTCCCTCCCCGGTGACATCGCCGCCGAACCCGCCCCGGACAAGTCCTTCGAGAGCGCCCTGGTCACCTCCCGGCCCACCATCCGCCCCGGCGACGCCGAGATCGACGAACTGCTGCGGATGATCGACGCGGCCGACAAGGTCACCCTCTTCTGCGGCAGCGGCACCGCCGGCGCGCACGCCGAGGTCATGGAGTTCGCCGGGCGGATCAAGTCCCCGGTGGGACACGCCCTGCGCGGCAAGGAGTGGATCCAGTACGACAACCCGTACGACGTCGGGATGAGCGGGCTGCTCGGCTACGGCGCAGCCTACGAGGCCACCCACGAGTGCGATCTGCTGATCCTGCTCGGCACCGACTTCCCGTACAACGCGTTCCTGCCGGACGACGTGCGGATCGCGCAGATCGACGTACGGCCCGAGGTCCTCGGCCGCCGTTCCCGGCTCGACCTCGCCGTGTGGGGCGACGTCCGCGAGACGCTGCGCTGTCTGACCCCCCGGGTGAAGGAGAAGACGAACCGGCGCTTCCTCGACAGGATGCTGAAGAAGCACGCCGACGCGCTGGAGGGCGTGGTCAAGGCGTACACCCGCAAGGTCGAGAAGCACGTGCCCATCCACCCGGAGTACGTGGCGTCCGTCCTCGACGAAGTCGCCGACGACGACGCGGTGTTCACCGTCGACACCGGCATGTGCAACGTGTGGGCCGCCCGGTACATCACGCCCAACGGCCGCCGCCGGATCATCGGTTCCTTCACCCACGGCTCGATGGCGAACGCGCTGCCGATGGCGATCGGCGCCCAGTTCACCGACCGGGGCCGGCAGGTCGTCTCGATGTCCGGTGACGGCGGATTCACCATGATGATGGGCGACTTCCTGACGCTCGTGCAGCACGACCTGCCGGTCAAGGTCGTCCTCTTCAACAACTCCTCCCTCGGCATGGTCGAGTTGGAGATGATGGTCGCGGGCCTGCCGGCGTACGGCACCACCGACGTCAACCCCGACTTCGCGGCCGTCGCCCGCGCCTGCGGGGCCTTCGGGGTGCGGGTGGAGAAGCCGAAGCAGCTCGCCGGGGCGCTCCGGGACGCCTTCCGGCACAAGGGCCCGGCCCTGGTGGACGTCGTGACCGACCCCAACGCCCTGTCCATCCCGCCGAAGATCAGCGCGGAGATGGTCACCGGGTTCGCGCTGTCCGCGTCGAAGATCGTGCTGGACGGCGGCGTCGGCCGCATGGTCCAGATGGCCCGCTCCAACCTGAGGAACGTACCCCGCCTCTGAACCGGCGTCGCGCAGCGGTGATTTCCGGCCACTTTCACGCGGTGTGACGGGACGGGCGCGCTTGGCAGCGGACGGGCCCGGATCGTCACGTCGGGGCGCCCGTGGCGTCGTACGGCGTCACGGACGTGCCCGATGCGGCGAAGGGAGTGCCCGAGGGCCGGCCGGGACGCCGGAGGGGGGTGGCCGAACAGACGGCCGTCGGCCAAAGGCCAGGACTGGCCCGGGGACCGATGGGAATGGATCCCCGTGAACATGCTCGACCACGAGGGGACAGGTCCGGCAACGTGCGGCGGGGGTCATGACGAGGCAGGCACGAGGGGGCGGTCCCGGCACGATCGGGGCCTCCTCGGCAACGGCGGAGAAAGAGACCGGCACCATCGGGGAAGGAGCCGGCGCCGGCGCGCAGGACGCGCACCGGTTCCGGCGGAAACTGGTCCGGGCCGACCTCGGGGCCGTGCCCCGGGCGCGCCGGGAACTGCGCGAACTACTGCGGCACTGGGGCAGACCAGGCCGCTCGGAGATAGCGGAGCTGCTCACCAGCGAACTCGTCACCAACGCGCTCGTCCACACCGACGACGACGCGGTCCTGATCGCCGTCGTCTCCCAGGACGCGCTGCGCGTGGAGGTGCGCGACTTCGTCGCCCGCCGCCCCCGCCTGTGCGCCCCGGACACGGGCGACGGCACCCACGGCCGGGGTCTGGTCCTGGTCCAGTCCCTCGCGGACGCGTGGGGCGTACGGCCGCACGACGTGGGCAAGTCGGTGTGGTTCGAACTGGGCGCCGAGGCGGCGTGAGACGGCAACGGGACGGGGTGTGACCTTCGAAGGTCACACCCCGTCGAACTCCCCAGGGGGCCGGGAACCGCGCGGCGAGCCGCGACGCACCCGGGACACCGGCGTCAGCCGAACTGCTGCTCCAGGTCCTTCAGCTTGCGCTCCAGCGAGTCCAGCTTCGGCAGCGCCATCGTGTCGTCCTCCGCCGTCAGGTCGACGGTGAGCGGCTCAGAACTCTTGCGGACCGGCTGAAGGGAGGGCCGCGAGCGTACGGGCAGTGCTTCCGGGGTCGATATGGCAGGCTCCGCGGTCGCCTGCGCCGGACCGCGCTCCACGGTCTGTATCTCGACCTGCCGGCCGGCGCCGCGCCCGACGAAGCCGCGGTGGCCCCGGCTGATCGCCTTCAGCTGGGCGCGCTCCACCCGCTGCTGGTCGCGCCGGCGCTGCCGCGCCGCGTCCTTCTGCCGCTTGTCCTCGCGGACCTCGTCGACCGCCTCGTCCAGGCTGCGCACGCCCTCCAGCAGCATCAGCGACCAGGCCCTGTAGGTCTCGCGGGGCGCCCGCACCCAGCGCACGATCCGGATCTGCGGCAGCGGACGCGGTACCAGACCCTGCTCGCGCAGTGCGGCCCGGCGGGTCTGCTTCAGCGCCCGGTCGAACAGGACGGCCGCCGACAGCGACATGCCGGAGAAGAACTGCGGCGCGCCCGCGTGATCCACGCCCCGGGGCGCGTGCACCCAGTTGAACCAGGCCGCAGCCGCCGCGAACATCCACACGAGTATCCGGGAGCCGAGCGCCGCGTCGCCGTGGCTCGCCTCACGCACCGCGAGGACGGAGCAGAACATGGCCGCGCCGTCCAGGCCGAACGGCACCAGGTACTGCCAGCCGTCCGTGAGCCCCAGGTTCTGCTCGCCGAAGCCGACCAGGCCGTGGAAGGAGAGGGCGGCGGCCACCGCCGCACAGCAGAAGAGGAGCACGTAGGAGGCCGTGCCGTAGATGGCCTCCTTGCGCCTGCGGCGCTCCTCGCTGCGCTCCCACGAGTCGTCCGCACTCGCGTTCTCCCCGGAGGAGCGCTTGCCGCGCGCGAGCACCGCCACCGCCGCCAGAATGCCCAGGAGCAGCACGGCGCCCGGAAGCAGCCAGTTCAGCGATATGTCGGTCAGTCTCATCAGGGGTCCCTTGCATTGGGATAGGGCGTAACGCCCGCCATAGTGGCCCACTCCCGAGGGCCCTCAGGGGGTTTCGGGGCAAGAGGCCGCCAAGGAAGTGCAAGGGGATGCCCAGGGCAGCGTTCTGCTCGAACTGCCGCGTGAGGGGCGGGAGCTGAGTTCGAATAAGACTACCCGTACGGATGGTTCCTCGGAACATTCCTGCGATGCGTGAGGAAGTCGTGAACGACCTGTCCGGGCCGGGTGGTCCGATCGTGATGATCTTAGTGGACGGGCGGGTGTGCTCCGGGCCGTTTCCGGTGAACTGAGGGGCCCTCAGGCAATGCCGCGAGGGCTGAGGTTGACGTCCGTCCGGCGCTTCGGTCCTCGGTGTGCGAGGCGGGTGCCCTCGGGGTGTGCGGTGTGGACCATGTGGCGCCCGGGCCCGGCCCGTACGGGGCCCGCGGGGGCGGGGTGTGCGGTCGCGCGGCCGGTGGTGCGGTCGCACCGGACGGGCGTACGAGGCGCGAGACAGGCGTACGAGACATCCGAGACATACGTCACGGGTGGCCGGGTGTCCGGTGGTGCGGGCGCCAGGGACGGTGATCGGCGCGCAGGCCGATGCGGACGTAGCGGTGCAGGCCGCAGTGGCGGTCGCGTCCGAGTGGGCCCGCTCTCCGCGGTCCGGTAGTGCTCCATCTCGCCCAAGGAGATGTAGGGAAGGCTGCCCTTATTCGACCTTGGGGGAGTTTGACCTGCCGCCTTGTACGCCTAAGGTGCTTGACGGACAAGTGCCAAACCGTCGTCAATGACCCGGACCGCCGACCAGCCGGAGGAGGACCCGTGAAGCAGGGCCTGCACGAGTCCGCGGGGGCGGGGGGACCGCAGAGCAGGGAGCGGGCCGCCGCCGTGCGGGTACCGGCCCAGCCGTGTGCCGTCGACGCGGCCGACGCCGCCGACTCCCGGGGCGGGGTGCCCGAGCCGGGCACCGGAGCACCGGCGGCGCGTGGCGAGCACACGCACGGTGAGCGGCCGATCCCGCAGCCCCGCGCGGTGGTGCAGCGCTCCTCGGTGCGCGGCCAGATCCTCGACGCGCTGCGTACGGCCCTGGTGAACGGCGAGCTGCGGCCCGGAGAGGTCTACTCGGCGCCCGTCCTCGGGGACCGGTTCGGGGTGTCCGCCACGCCCGTGCGGGAGGCCATGCAGCAGCTCACGCTCGAGGGTGCCGTCGAGGTCGTCCCCAACCGGGGCTTCCGGGTCGTCGAGCGGGGGGTGCGCGAACTGGCCGAGCTGGCCGAGGTGCGGGCACTGATCGAGGTGCCGGTGGTGCTGCGCCTGGCCCGTACGGTGCCCGCCGACCGCTGGGCCGAGCTGCGGCCCCTCGCGGAGGAGACGGTGTACGCGGCGGCGTCCGGCCGCGCGGCGACGTACGCGGAGGCCGACCGCGCCTTTCACCGGGCGCTTCTGTCCCTGTCGGGCAACGAGCAGCTGGTCCGGATCGCCGAGGACCTGCACCGGCGCTCCCAGTGGCCCCTGGTCGGCGGTCCCGTCCGGCACGGTCGTGCGGATCTGGTCGCCGACGCGGCGGAACACACGGCCCTGTTGGACGCGTTGGCCGCGCGCGAGCTGGACGTGGTGCGGGCGCTGGTGGGGGAACACTTCGCCGGCGCGCGCTGAGCGGAGTCCTGCCGGGGGAGTCGCGCCGTGAGGCTGAGGGTCGTCTGCCGGTGCGGGTCCGGTGTGGTCGGTCGCGCAGTTCCACGCACCCTGAGGGAGTTGGTCGTCCCGGTGCCTTTGTGCTGAGCGTGCGCTGGTGCTGACCCAGGGGCGCGGGGAACTGCGCGACCGGCCCCTGCCGGGCCGCAGGCGGCGAACCGGCCGTGCCCACCCGCCTCCAGGCCGCGGCACGCGAACCGCTAGGCCGTGGCCGCGTCAGGCGCCGGAGGCGTCAGCTGGCGGGCCAGCCAGGTCGGGACGCCGCCGAGGAGGCGGAAGAGGCGGCGTGCTTCGTCCCGCAGACGGGAGGCCTCCGGTTCGGATTCCGTGTCGGCCAGGGACACCAGGGCGGGGGCGGTACCCACGAGGTAGCCCAACTCCTCGCGGATGCGCAGGGATTCGGCGAAGCCGTGTCGGGCTTCGGCCAACTCGCCGTCGCGCAGGGCGAGTCCGGCGAGATGGCGCCAGGTGAAGGACAGCAGCAGCGGGTCGGGGTGGGCGGTCGCGCCCGCGTGGGCCCGGCGGTACGCGGCGCGAGCCGCCTGCGGGGAGCGGGCCAGGTTCTCGGCCAGCAGGCCGCGGCGGAAGTCCAGCAGGGCCCGGCCCGCCGCCCCCGGAGGGATCAGCGCCGCCGCCCGCCCCAGTGCGGCCCGCGCCTCGTCCGCCCGGTCCCGCACCCCGTGCAGGGTCGCGGCGTAGGCGAGCTGACCGCGCTCGCAGGCGGCCGCCCCGCGCTCCTCGTCGGTCTGCGCCTGCGCCTCCGCCGTGCGCAGCGCGTCCTCCGCCTCCTCCCAGCCCCGTTCGGTGTACAGGCACCGTTCGACGAGGAGTACCGCCCGCTGGAGCGAGGCCGTCGGGGTGTCCCGTGGCAGCAGGGCCGCCGCGTCGGCCCAGCAGGCCCGTGAGCGCAGCCGCCACACCGCGGTCTGGAGCGGATCGTCACCGGCGGTCGTTCCGTTTCCAGACATGGCGGAATACGCCACGTTGCCCTCCCCGAGCACGCCGTCGAGCTGTTGAGTGGTGGCGGCATTCCAGCACCAATATCGGCACCGGGCCAAGAGGGTGGGTGAAAGATTTCACAAAGTGTCGCGGAGTGGGTGCGAGCGGGTTCGACCGCCCCGCACCCGGCTGACCTCAGCTCATGCGCAGTGCCAGGAAGAAATCGAGCTTGTCCTCGAGGCGCGACAGGTCCCGTCCCGTCAACTGCTCGATACGGCCCACCCGGTAGCGCAGCGTGTTGACATGCAGGTGCAGACGGGCGGCACAGCGGGTCCAGGAGCCGTCGGAGTCGAGGAACGCCTCCAGCGTCGGGATCAGCTCGGCGCGGTGACGGCGGTCGTAGTCCTCGAGCGGGTCCAGCAGGCGGGCGGTGAAGGCGCGGCGGACGTCGTCCGGGACGAACGGCAGGAGCAGGACGTGCGAGGCCAGTTCCTGGTGCCCCGCCGCGCACACGCGGCCGGGACGGGCCGCCGCCACCCGGCGGGCGTGCCGGGCCTCCTCCAGGGCGCCGCGCAGCCCGTCCGCCGAATGGACGGCCGCGCTGACGCCGAGGGTGAGCCGGCCGTCGCCGTTCAGGCC
This sequence comes from Streptomyces sp. NPDC002520, assembly GCF_053595235.1. Taxonomy (NCBI): domain Bacteria; kingdom Bacillati; phylum Actinomycetota; class Actinomycetes; order Kitasatosporales; family Streptomycetaceae; genus Streptomyces; species Streptomyces sp. NPDC002520. The sequence goes on from NZ_JBSFXG010000001.1 coordinate 429,650, forward strand.
CGCCGACAGCGGCTCGCGCACCGCCTGGAGCAGGGCGTCGGCGAGCAGCCCGGTCTCCGAGCCGTCCTGCTCGGAGGAGACGGCGGGCAGCGGAACCAGGGCGATCGCCTCGTCGCCGGTGTGCGCCACGGCGATGCGGTCCGACGGCTCCGGGCCGGTGGCCAGCGGGTCGACCAGGACCTCCTCCAGCAGCGACTGGGCGACCGGACCGCCCTCCGTCTCTCCCGCCCGTCGCCCGCCACCACCCTCAACCGAGGGCCCTGCGGGCCCGCCCCCGGTTTCCTCCCACTCGACGCGGGCCACCACCACCTGCCAGTGCGGGGCCGTGCCGAGACCGGGCAGCAGCACCGGGGCCGCGACCCGCAGGCGCGCGGCGATCTCGGCGGGCGCGGCACCGGCCTGCACCAGTTCCAGCACCTCCTGGGCGAGCCGGCGCCGTACCGTGCGCGCCGCGTCCCGGCGGTCCCGCTCGACGGCGATCAGCTGGGTGACGCCCTGGAGCAGGTCGAGCCGTTCGGCCGGCCAGTCACCGGCGTCCGCCTCGACGGCCAGCAGCCAGTCCGACAGGACCGTCTCGCGCACGTCCCGCGCGGCCTGCGCGGAGCGGCCGGAGGAGCGGATCGGGAACAGGGAGTACGTGCTGCCGCCCATCAGGACCCGGTGGGGTCCGCGGCGTCCGCCGCGGGTGGCCGCGAGGTGCTCGGCGGCGAGCTTCGCACAGCTCTCCGGGGACAGCTCCGGGCCCACGACCTTGGAACCCGCGATCAGCCGGCCGGTCGGCGAGAGCACCCAGGCGCGCAGGTCCAGGTCGGAGCCGAGCAGGTCAAGGACCACGTCCGGGCCGCCGCCCGCCGGGCCCGAGGTCATCATCCGCCGGTGCCGGTCCACCACCGCCGCGAGATCCCCGGCCCGCTCGCCGGAGACCTGCCGTACGACGTGCTCGGTGATCGTCGCGAACGCCACCGACTCGTTCACCGCGAACAGCGGCAGCCGGTGCCGGGCGCAGGCCAGGACGAGGTCCTCCGGCACGTCGCCCAGTTCGGCCTCACCGGCCGCGAGCGCGGCCACGCCGGCCTGCACCAGGATCCGTACGAACGGCTCGGAGTCGTCGGCGTCCCGGCGCCAGGCCAGACCCGTCAGCACGAGCTCACCGCCGGAGAGATAGCGGCTCGGGTCGCGCAGGTCGGTGGTCATGACACCGCGGACCGAGCGGTCCAGCTCGTCCTCGCCGCCGAGCAGCCGCAGGCCCAGCGCATCGGTGTCCAGGAGTGCGCGCAGCCGCATCTCGTCGCCGCCGTTCTTTGTCTAGAAAACTACGATGGATCTTGGGTGGATGACGGGGGAGCGGCCCGGCGTGGTGGTGGCCAGGCCTTCTCCGCGGTCGTCCGGCTGTTTCCTGCGTTTCCCGAGGAAAACGGAGAGGTTACTGATGACCTCTGTTCATACGAATCTACAAGATGCCCGCCGTGGCCAGCCAACTCCTTCATGGTTTCGGTGACTGACCTCCCGGAGCACCGAGCGGTGTACTGGCTCCACTCCGCGTTAACAGGACATGAACGAGCCGGGCCCGCTGCACACGGATTGGCTCAATCCGAACGACCCACGAGACGCAGAAGAGAGCCGGTCATGGACTTCCTTCGCCCCGCCAGCTGGGAGGAGGCGCTCGCCGCGAAGGCCGAGCACCCCACCGCTGTGCCGATTGCGGGCGGCACCGATGTGATGGTCGAGATCAACTTCGACCACCGGAGGCCCGAGTACCTGCTCGACCTCGGCCGCGTCGGCGACCTCTACGACTGGGAGGTCGGCGAGGACACGGTACAGCTGGGTGCCTCCGTCCCGTACACCAAGATCATGCAGAATCTCCGTGCCGAGCTGCCGGGTCTCGCGCTCGCCTCGCACACGGTCGCCTCCCCGCAGATCCGCAACCGCGGCGGCGTCGGCGGCAACCTCGGCACGGCCTCGCCCGCCGGTGACGCCCACCCCGCCCTCCTCGCCGCCGGCGCGGACGTCGAGGTGGAGTCGGTCGCCCGGGGCACCCGCCTGATCCCGATCGACGCGTTCTACACCGGGGTCAAGCGCAACGCGCTCCAGCCCGACGAGCTGATCCGCGCCGTCCACATCAAGAAGGCGGACGGCCCGCAGCAGTTCTCGAAGGTCGGCACGCGCAACGCCATGGTCATCGCCGTGTGCGCCTTCGGTCTCGCGCTGCACCCCGAGACCCGCACGGTGCGCACCGGCATCGGTTCGGCCGCGCCCACGCCCGTCCGGGCGAAGACCGCGGAGGAGTTCCTGAACGCGGCGCTCGACGAGGGCGGCTTCTGGGACAACGGAAAGATCATCACCCCCTCGGTCGCCAAGCAGTTCGCGGACCTGTGCTCCGCCGCCTGCAACCCGATCGACGACGTCCGGGGCACCGCGAGCTACCGCCGCCACGCGGTCGGCGTCATGGCCCGCCGGACGCTCACCTGGACCTGGGAGTCGTACCGCGACGCCCGCCGCACCGCATACCCGAAGGGGGGCGCTGCGTGATGCGCGTCAACTTCACCGTCAACGGACGTCCGCAGGAGGCCGACGACGTCTGGGAGGGCGAGTCCCTGCTGTACGTCCTGCGCGAGCGCCTCGGCCTGCCCGGCTCCAAGAACGCCTGCGAGCAGGGCGAGTGCGGCTCCTGCACCGTGCGCCTGGACGGCGTCCCGGTCTGTTCCTGCCTGGTCGCGGCCGGACAGGTCGAGGGCCGCGAGGTCGTGACCGTCGAGGGCCTGGCCGAGTACGCCAGGCAGCGTTCCCGCGGGGACTTTGGTGCGTGCGGCACCTCGCCGGACGAGGCCAAGGGCACCGACTCGCAGACCGGCGAGGGAGACACCTCCCCGCGTGCGACGCTCTCCCCTGTCCAGCAGGCGTTCATCGACGCCGGCGCCGTCCAGTGCGGCTTCTGCACCCCGGGTCTGCTCGTCGCCGCCGACGAGATGCTGGAGAACAACCCGAACCCGACCGACGCGGACATCCGCGAGGCCCTGTCGGGCAACCTGTGCCGCTGCACGGGCTACGAGAAGATCATGGACGCGGTCCGCCTGGCGGCAGCCCGCCAGTCCGAGGGGGTCTGACATGCCGGCCAACGGCGCTCCCACGAAGATCACGCAGGGCTCCCGGACCAGGGGCGGCATCGGCGAGTCCACGCTCCGCCCCGACGGCACCCTCAAGGTCACCGGCGAGTTCGCGTACTCGTCCGACATGTGGCACGAGGACATGCTCTGGGGCCAGATCCTGCGCTCCACCGTCGCGCACGCCGAGATCGTCTCGATCGACACGGGCGAGGCCCTGGCCACGCCGGGCGTGTACGCGGTCATGACGTACGACGACCTGCCCACCGAGGTGAGGAACTACGGCCTGGAGATCCAGGACACCCCGGTCCTCGCCCACGGCAAGGTGCGCCACCACGGCGAGCCGGTCGCGATCGTCGCCGCCGACCACCCGGAGACGGCCCGCCGCGCCGCCGCCAAGATCAAGGTCGAGTACCGCGAACTCCCGGTCGTCACCGACGAGGCCTCCGCCACGGCGCCGGACGCGATCCTCGTCCACGAGGGCCGCGACGACCACCACGCCGGCCATGTCCCGCACCCGAACATCGTGCACCGCCAGCCGATCGTGCGCGGCAACGCGGACGAGGCCGCGAAGCGCGCCGATGTGATCGTGACGGGCGAGTACACCTTCGGCATGCAGGACCAGGCCTTCCTCGGCCCCGAGTCCGGCCTCGCCGTGCCCGAGGAGGACGGCGGCGTCCACCTCTACATCGCCACCCAGTGGCTCCACTCCGACCTGCGCCAGATCGCGCCCGTCCTCGGCCTGCCCGAGGAGAAGGTGCGCATGACGCTGTCCGGCGTCGGCGGCGCGTTCGGCGGTCGCGAGGACCTGTCGATGCAGATCCACGCCTGCCTGCTGGCGCTGCGCACCGGCAAGCCCGTCAAGATCGTCTACAACCGGTTCGAGTCCTTCTTCGGCCACGTCCACCGGCACCCGGCCAAGCTCTCCTACGAGCACGGGGCCACGCGCGACGGCAAGTTGACCCACATGAAGTGCCGGATCGTCCTGGACGGCGGCGCCTACGCCTCCGCCTCCCCGGCGGTCGTCGGCAACGCCTCGTCCCTGTCGGTCGGCCCGTACGTGGTGGACGACGTGGACATCGAGGCCATCGCCCTCTACACCAACAACCCGCCCTGCGGCGCCATGCGCGGCTTCGGCGCGGTCCAGGCGTGCTTCGCCTACGAGGCGCAGATGGACAAGCTGGCGAAGAAGCTGGGCATGGACCCGGTGGAGTTCCGGCAGCTGAACGCGATGGAGCAGGGGACCATCATGCCGACCGGGCAGCCGGTCGACTCGCCGGCCCCGGTCGCCGAACTCCTGCGCCGCGTCAAGGCGATGCCCATGCCGCCCGAGCGCCAGTGGGAGTCCAGCGAGGGCGCCGACGTACGGCAGCTGCCCGGCGGCCTGTCCAACACCACGCACGGCGAAGGCGTCGTCCGCGGTGTCGGCTACGCGGTCGGCATCAAGAACGTCGGCTTCTCCGAGGGCTTCGACGACTACTCCACCGCCAAGGTCCGTATGGAGGTCGTCGGCGGTGAGCCGGTCGCCACCGTGCACACCGCGATGGCGGAGGTCGGCCAGGGCGGTGTCACCGTCCACGCCCAGATCGCCCGCACGGAGCTGGGTGTCACCCAGGTGACCATCCACCCCGCCGACACCCAGGTCGGCAGCGCCGGTTCGACCTCGGCCTCCCGGCAGACGTACGTCACCGGCGGCGCCGTGAAGAACGCCTGCGAGCTGGTCCGCGAGCGGGTCCTGGAGATCGGCCGGCGCAAGTTCGGCACCTACCACCCCGCTTGGGCGACGGCCGAACTGCTGCTGGAGGGCGGCAAGGTCGTCACCGACGGCGGCGAGGTCCTCGGCGACCTCGTGGACGTCCTCGGCGACGAGGCCGTGGAGATCGAGGCGGAGTGGCGGCACCGGCCGACCGAGGCCTTCGACCTGCGCACCGGCCAGGGCCACGGACACGTCCAGTACTCCTTCGCCGCGCACCGCGCCGTCGTCGAGGTCGACACCGAACTCGGCCTGGTCAAGGTCATCGAGCTTGCCTGCGCCCAGGACGTCGGCAAGGCGCTCAACCCGCTCTCCGTCGTCGGCCAGATCCAGGGCGGCACGACGCAGGGCCTGGGCGTGGCGGTGATGGAGGAGATCATCGTCGACCCGAAGACCGCCAAGGTCAGGAACCCCTCCTTCACGGACTACCTGATCCCGACCATCCTCGACACGCCGACCATTCCGGTCGACGTCCTCGAACTCGCCGACGAGCACGCCCCGTACGGGCTGCGCGGCGTCGGCGAAGCCCCCACCCTGTCGTCCACTCCGGCCGTCCTCGCGGCGATCCGGAACGCGACCGGACTGGAGCTCAACCGCACTCCGGTACGGCCCGAGCACCTGACGGGCACCTGACCCTTCGGGGTTTCAACCGGTGTTTCCCTGGGGGGACTTCGTTCCCCCAGGCCCCCATTGTTCGTCTCGGGCCGTCCCCCGGGTCGTCCATTCCCCCAAATCCCGTACCTGCAAAGGCAGGTGTACGGGTGCCCCTGTGAACCTTGGGAGATGGCACCATGACCCAGCAGTCAGTGGAGCCCAGGACCACGGCCGAGGACGCCGGCGACGGCAGCCGCGTCCCCGCAGGTCGGTCCTGGCTCGACCGGTACTTCCACATAACCAAGAGAGGGTCCACGGTCTCGCGAGAGGTCCGCGGCGGCGTCACCACCTTCATGGCGATGGCCTACATCCTCCTCCTCAACCCCCTCATCCTGTCCGGCAAGGACGCGGCGGGGGACACGCTCGGCCAGAAGGCCCTGATCACCGCGACCGCGTTCGCGGCGGCCTTCACCACGTTGCTGATGGGCTTCGTCGGCAAGGTTCCGCTCGCCCTCGCCGCCGGCCTGTCCGTCTCCGGCGTCCTGTCCTCGCAGGTCGCCCCGGAGATGACCTGGCCGCAGGCCATGGGCATGTGTGTGATGTACGGCGTGGTCATCATGCTGCTGGTCGTCACCGGCCTACGCGAGATGATCATGAACGCGATCCCGCTCGCGCTCAAGCACGGCATCACGATGGGCATCGGCCTGTTCATCGCCCTCATCGGTTTCTACAAGTCCGGCTTCGTGCACCAGGGCAAGGCCACCCCGGTCACCCTCGGCCCCACCGGCGAACTCGCCGGCTGGCCCGTCCTGCTCTTCGCCGGCACCCTGCTGCTGATCTTCATGCTCCAGGCCCGCAACGTCCCCGGCTGCATCCTGATCGGCATCATCTCCGGCACGGTCGTCGCCGCGATCCTCAACGCCGCCGGCGTCGTCAGCCCCCGGCAGTGGGCGAACGGCGCTCCCGAACTCAAGGGCGGCGCGGTCTCGATGCCCGACTTCTCGCTCTTCGGGCACGTCGAGTTCGGCGGCTGGGGGAAGGTCGGCGTCATGACCGTCGGCATGATCGTCTTCACGCTCGTGCTCGCCGGGTTCTTCGACGCGATGGCCACCATCATCGGCGTCGGCACCGAGGCCGAGCTGGCCGACGACAAGGGCCGTATGCCGGGCCTGTCGAAGGCGCTGTTCATCGACGGCGCCGGCGGCGCGATCGGCGGCGTGGCAGGCGGCTCCGGCCAGACGGTGTTCATCGAGTCGGCCACCGGCGTCGGCGAGGGCGCCCGCACAGGTCTCGCCTCCGCCGTCACCGGTCTGCTCTTCGCGGCCTGCCTGTTCTTCACCCCGCTCACCGCGATCGTCCCGCAGGAGGTCGCCTCCGCCGCCCTGGTCGTCATCGGCGCGATGATGCTGATGAACGCCCGGCACGTGGACTGGGCCGACCGCGCGACCGCGATCCCGGTCTTCCTGACCGTCGTCCTGATGCCGTTCACGTACACCATCACCACCGGAGTCGCCGCGGGCGTCATCTCCTACGTCGCCATCAAGACCGCCCAGGGCAAGGCCCGCGAGATCGGCGCCTTCATGTGGGGTCTGACGGTCATCTTCCTGATCTACTTCGCATTGCATCCGATCGAGGGCTGGCTCGGGGTCCACTAGGCCCCCAACACCCCGCGCACGCAACACCGTTAGGAGACCGAGAGATGCTGGACATCGCCGCGGAGCTGAACCGGTGGGTCGAGCAGGGCCGTGACTTCGCCGTCGCCACCGTGGTGGCCGTCGGCGGCAGCGCCCCGCGCCAGCCCGGCGCCGCCCTCGCGGTGGACGCCGACGGCACGGCCATCGGCTCGGTCTCCGGCGGATGCGTGGAGGGCGCGGTGTACGACCTGTGCCGCCAGGCGCTCGAGGACGGCGAGACCGTGCTGGAGCGCTTCGGGTACAGCGACGAGGACGCGTTCGCCGTCGGTCTGACCTGTGGCGGCGTCATCGACATCCTCGTCACGCCGGTCCGGGCGGACGGTCCCGCCCGACCGGTGTTCGCGGCCGCGCTGGCCGCCGCCGCCCGTGGGGACGCGGCAGCCGTCGCGCGGATCGTGGACGGCCCGGCCGAGCTGCTGGGCCGGGCCCTCCTCGTCCGCCCCGACGGCACCTGGGACGGCGGCTTCGACGCCCACCCCGAGCTGGACGGGACCGTCGCCGCCGAGGCCGGCGCCTTCCTGGACGCGGGCCGCACCGGCACCCTGGAGATCGGCGAGCGGGGCTCGCGCTGCGGCTCCCCGCTCACGGTCCTCGTCGAGTCCTCCGTCCCCGCCCCCCGGATGATCGTCTTCGGCGCCGTCGACTTCGCGTCCGCGCTGGCACGGGTGGGCAAGTTCCTCGGCTACCACGTCACCGTGTGCGACGCCCGCCCGGTGTTCGCGACCCGGACCCGCTTCCCCGCGGCCGACGAGATCGTCGTCGAGTGGCCCCATCGGTACCTTGAGCGCACGGAGGTCGACGCCCGTACCGTCCTGTGCGTCCTCACCCACGACACCAAGTTCGACGTGCCCCTGCTCCGGCTGGCCCTGCGGATGCCGGTCGCCTACGTCGGCGCGATGGGCTCCCGCCGCACCCACCTCGACCGCAACGAGCGGCTGCGCGAGGTCGGCGTGAGCGAACTCGAACTGGCCCGCCTGCACTCCCCGATCGGCCTCGACCTCGGCGCCCGTACACCCGAGGAGACGGCCATGTCGATCGGCGCGGAGATCGTCGCGGCGCGGCGCGGCGGCAGCGGGGTGGCCCTGACGGGCGCGCACACCCCGATCCACCACGACACGGTGCCGCGTCCGGCGGGGCGGATCGGGTCCGTGGCCTGAGTGACGGTGGAGCGGCTGCTCGGCCTGGTCTTCAACCTCGTCGCCCTCGTGTCCGACAGCGTCTGGGGGCTCGTCGCCTCCGCCGCCCGGGACTGGTTCGCCCTCCCCCAAGTTCTCGGCTTCGCTCGAACAGGGGGGACCCCCAGCCCCGGCGGCTCGGCGCAGTCGGCGGAGTGGGCGGGCTCACCATGATCGGCCTGGGCGTCACGGTCGCGGTGACCGGCCGCAAGGACTGAGCCGACGGCCGCTCAGAGTGAGGGCCCGACCGGGCGTCGGACCGCCGCTCAGAGGGTCGCCATGGCGCGTGGGCGCTCACGTCCGCCGGAGCAGCCGGTTCACCGCCCGCCCGAACAGCGAGCGCGCCGCGCCCTCCACGACCCCGTCGAGGAAGCGCGGCAGGAAGCGGACCCGCAGGTCCTCCCGCCACACCACCCGGGAACGGCCGCCGGGACCCGGCCGGACCTCGATCTCGGCCCAGCCCAGCACGACCCGCCCGCGCTTCTCCAGCCGGCACAGCCCGGGTTCGTCGTCCCTGGGCGGCAGCCAGACCGTGACCTCCATGGGGTCCTCGAAGCCGAGCGGGCCGATGCCCGTGCGGGCCGTGAAACGAGTGCCCGTGCCGGTCGGCCCGGGGGTGAGCACGGTGATCCGGGTCAGCGGGACGACGTCACCGTGGCGGGGCCAGTCGGTGAGCCGGCGCCACGCCTCGTCGAGGGTGAGCGGGGCGGTGCGTTCGAGGGTGAAGAGAGGCACGGCACGATCGTAGGCAGTCGCCGCCCACCACCTGCGCGTTCACCCCCCCCCGGCGCGGTCGCCCCGGACCGGGGTCCGCACAGGCCCTCTTCCGCACCCGCACACCCCTACGGCACCATGGCCCCGCCCGCCCCCCAGCACCGGCCGGAGGACGCCCATGGACCGCGAACGGCTCGACAGACTCGGCACGATGAATCGCGACCCGTACCCGCACTACGACCGGGCACGGAAGGCCGACGGGCTCGTTCGGGTTCCCGAGCTGGACGCCTGGCTGGTGGCCCGGGACGCCGATGTACGCGAAGTCCTGGGCCGGCCCGAGGTGTTCTCCTCCGTCAACGCGCTGAAGCCCGACGTGGTGCCCTCGCCCGCCGCGCTCGCCGTCCTCGGCCGCGGTTTCCCCGACCGGCCGCACGTGGTCGTCACCGACGGCGACCTGCACCGGCGACTGCGCGAGCCGATCGTGCGCGGCCTGTCCCCGGCGCGGGTCGCCGCGATCGCGCCGTTCGTGGCCGAGCGCGCCGCCGCCCTCGTCGACGAGTTCGCCGACCAGGGGTCCGTCGAGCTGATGTCGGCCTACGCCCGACGGCTGCCCGGCGAGGTCATCGGCCGGATCGTCGGCGTCGACCCCGCCGACGTACCGGCCGTCGTGCACGGCGGGGTCCGGTTCCTGGAACTGGTCTTCCTCCCGTTGCCGGAGGACGAGCAGGTCGCCGCGGCCGAGGCTGTGGTCCGCATGCAGCACGTCCTGGACGGATACGTCCGCGACCGCCGGGCCGACCCCCGTGACGACCTGTGCACCGAGATCGTCGTCGACGTGGCCGGCGAGGGTACGGCCGAGCTGACCCCCGAGGAGCGCTACGAGGCCGTCTCCCACCTGGTGAACCTGCTGCTCGCCGGGCACCTGACCACGAGCGCGCTGATCGGCACCACGGTGCTGCACCTGCTGCGCCACCCTCGCCAGTGGGAGCTGCTGTGCGCGGAGCCGGACCGGATCCCGGCGGCCGTGGAGGAGGCGGCCCGCTACGACACCGCGCTCCAGGGCTTCCGCCGGGTCACCGCCTGTCCTGTCACCCTGGCCGGCACCGAACTCCCGGCGGGCGCCGATGTGTTCGTCTCCTTCGGCGCCGCCAACCGGGACGCCGACGCCCATCCGCGCCCCGACGAGTTCGACATCACCCGTGACCCGGGCCGCCACCTCTCCTTCGGGGTCGGCGCCCACAGCTGTCCCGGTGCCCGGCTCGCCCGCGCACAACTCCAGTTGACACTGAGGGAGTTGACATCGCGGCTGCCCAAGCTGCGACTGCCCGAGGATCACCCGGTCGCGATGCTGCCGATGGTGCTCCGCTCCCCGGAGGAACTGCACCTGACGTGGTGAGCCGCCAGCGGTACGCCTTCCCGGTTCCGCTCTGCCTGGCGACAGCAGTTGAGGCACTGTCACGAAGACGTATCCGCGCGCCTTCGGTGCGCGATGATTCCGGGCGCGGCGGGCGCGGCGGGCGCGGCGGGCGCGGCGTCCGTGCGGCCCTGGGCCCCGCGTCGAAGGTCGGCGCGATGCTCCCCCCAGAGGGGGTACCCCGATTCGCTACGACTCCGCTCCGCTCGCCTCGCGGCAGTCGAAGCTCCCGAACCGGGCCTGCGTCCCGAGTGCCGCCTCGCCGCGCGCGCTGCGCGGTGAGGCGGTGTCGACCTCCGCGCGGCCGCGAGGCATGCCGGGGCTCTACATGCAGTGAATAGTTCATGTGTACGAATTTCTGCGGTGTCACCCGAGACTCGCACACCGCACGGAATCCGCTCCGGCGCCGCGGCCGGAACCGCCGTAGCACCATGGAGGTGCGGGGGCAGACACCCCTGCTGACCTCTGGCGAGAGGACGGACCCATGCGCTACAGGGACCGTGCCGAGGGCGGCCGCGCGCTCGCCGGCCTGCTGAAGGACCTGCGTGACCGGGGCGAGCTCCCCGACCCCGTCGTCCTGGCCCTGCCGCGCGGCGGGATCGCCGTGGCCGCGCCTGTCGCCCGCGCCCTCGGCGCTCCGCTCGACGTGCTGGTCGTCCGCAAGATCGGCGCCCCGCACCACCAGGAGTTCGCCGTGGGCGCCCTCGCCGCGGACGACCCGCCCCTCTTCGACACCGGCACCCTCGAACACCTCGGCCTGACCGAGAGCCGGCTCGCCGACGCCGTGGAGCGGGAGCGGCAGGAACTGGAGCGGCGCGAGCGCCGCTACCGCGGCGACCGGCCGCCCCCGGACCTGACCGGCCGTACGGTCGTCGTGGTCGACGACGGCCTGGCCACCGGCGCCACCGCCCGCGCCGCCCTGCGCCACGTACGGCGCAGCCGGCCCGCCCGGCTCGTGCTGGCCGTCCCGGTCGGCGCCCCGGACTCCCTCGATCAGCTCGCCGCCGAGGCCGACACGGTGGTCTGCCCGCTCCGGCCGGCCGGCTTCAGCGCCGTCGGCCAGTGGTACGACGACTTCGGGCAACTGACCGACGCCGACGTGCTCGACGTGCTGCAGGCGCTCCATGCGCACTGAGCCCGGAAGGAGCGAGGATGCCCGCACTTGACGCGGCCGAGGCGCGACGCCGGTTCACCGCGGCCCGCGTGGCCCGGCTGGCCACGGTCGACCCGGCGGGCCGTCCGCACCAGGTGCCGGTCGTCTTCGCCCGGCTCACCGCCGGCGGCGCCGACCGGATCGTCACCGCCGTCGACCACAAGCCCAAGACCACCGTCCGGCTGCGCCGGCTGGCCCACATCGAGGCGCATCCCCCGGTGTGCCTGCTCGTGGACGCCTACGACGAGGACTGGGACCGCCTGTGGTGGGTCCGCGCCGACGGCGAGGCCCGCGTCCTGCCCCCGGACCCGGCGGACCCGGACGTGTGGCGGGCGTACGCGACCGCCGTCGCGGCGCTGTGCGCCAAGTACCCGCAGTACCGGGGCCGTCCACCGTCCGGACCGGTCGTCGCCGTCGCCGTGGACCGGTGGAGCGGCTGGGAGGCGCGCCCGGACGCGTCGGGCGGTTGAGGCCGGACTCGGGGCGGCCCGGGCCGGCTCCTCTCGATCCGGGCTTTCTTGAAGTCCCTCAACTTCCGTTGGAGCAAGCATATTTGGCGGACAGCACCCCCTGGCCCGCGTCCGTCCTTGACGACCTCGTGCACACCAGTGGTACCTGCTGGATGCACGGAGTAGCCTCGGTTGACATGACGCGCACGGGGGAGCGAGCCGTCATCCCGTGGTTACGGATGCCGCCCTGGATCGCCCGCATCGAGGAACCCGGCGGGCGGGTGGTCGGTGCCGGGGTGCTGCTCGGCCGCGACCGGGTGCTCACCGCCGCCCACGTGGTCAGTCCCGGCACGCCCTACGTCGTCCACTTCGTCGGCGCGGGTGACGGACGGGGCGCACAGGCCACCGTCGACCCGGCGGACCATGTGCCGCAGCAGGTGGACTCCTACGGCGACCCCGTCGGCGACCTGGCGCTGCTCAGGCTCGCCGAGCCCCGGCCCGACGGGCACGGTACACGGCTCCACCGGCTCGCCGCCCCGCACGGGCCCGTGAGCATGTGCGGCTTCCCGGAGGGCTGGTTCGGCGGCCGCTGGTTCGAGGCCACCCTGGTCGCCGCCCGCGGCCGGGACAGCCAGGTGCAGTTGCGTCCCACCAGCCGGGACGAACTGGTCGTCCCCGGCTTCAGCGGGGGTGTGGTCGTCGACCACGACACCGACCGGGTCATCGGCATCGTCCTCAGCGCCGACGTGGGCGAGGGCTCCGTCTTCAGCCACATGAGTCCGACCGAGACCATCCTGAGCCATCTGCCGCAGGTGGCCGCCTGGACCGACGGCGCCGAGGCCGTCGACCCCAAGCTGCGCGGCGGCGCGACGGGCGGCCCGGGACGGCTGGACCTGCCCCTCGCCACCGAACTCGCCTCCTGGTTCAGGGGCGAGGGCTGGCCGGTCCTCGTCACCCACGTCCCCGCCCGCGGCAGCCGCGCCTGGACCCTGGAGCGGGCGATCACCCTGGCCGACCGGGAGCTGCGCACCGCGCACAACACCAGCACCTACGGACAGGGCCCGCCCGAGACCGTCCCGCCGGCCGGCGGACTCGATCTCGCCCTCGAAGCCAGGGACATGACGGTCACTCAGATCATGGACCGTATCGCCGAACGGCTCGGCATCGGTGACGACCCCCGGCCCGAACGCCTCGGCGCCCTGCGCGTGCCGCTCTCCGCCGTCCTCGTCGGCGTCGACCAGGCCGCCGACCCCGACGCCCTCCTCGGCCTGCTGGACCGGCTGGCCCGGCAGGGGGCGCGGCTGCTCCTGATCTTCCGCCGCCGCGGGGGACGCGCCGACCAGGCCGCCGAAACCTTCGTCCGGCGTCCGCTGCGCGACCGCTGGAGCCGGCTGCGCCACGAACTCGACAACATCGTCGACGAGTTGGGGCCACAGCTCGACGAGCTCCGCGACCGTGTGCTGCCCGACGCCGACACCCTCGGGTTGCTGGACCAGGCGGAGTCCGGCGTACGGCGCTCCCGGATGCTGCACGCCTGGGTGGTCCACAGCCCCGACCAGGAGCGCGAACCCCGCCGCGCCGACATGCTGTTCACCTTCGAGGACGCCGCCGACCGCCGCCGGCAGCGCCTGGAACAGGCCATCGGATCCCTGGCCGCCCGACTGCGCCGCCGCGACGAACTCCTCGGCCGTGTCGCCGCCGAATGGCCGCTGTGCAAGGAGCGGGCGGCCCAGCAGGGCGAGCGCGTCGTCGAGGCCTACCAGCTGTACGAGAGCGCCCTGTCGCTGCTGCGGCAGACCCCCTGCGACGTCGACCGGGCCGAGGACGCCGCCGGGCGGTTCATCGGATTCTGCTCCGGCACGGCACCCGGAAAGGAGGGCGCCTCGTGACCTCGTGCGTCCGGCCCGGCTGTGCGGGCCACATCATGGCCACCGGCTACTGCGACACCTGCGGGCACCGCCACCACGACCCGCTCGGCGAACCCCTCTCGGGGCGGCTCCCGCCGCCCGGCACCGGCACCGAGGAGCCTCCCGCCCCGCCGCCCGTGCACGCCGTCGCCGGTGTCGGCGACCTCGACGAACACGGACTGGTCCGGCTCCCCGACGTCCCCGCCCCCGAGGGCGGCCTCGCCGAGGACGAGGGGCCACCGTCCGGGGGCCGCCGCTGCGGCGCGAACGGCTGCACCATGACCATCGGGGTCGGCTACGGCGGTCAGAAAGCGCGCTCCGACGGCCGCTGCCCCCGCTGCGGCACCCCCTACTCCTTTCTGAAACCCGGCGACGTCGTCGCCGACCACTACCGGGTCCGCGGCCTCCTGGCACGTGGCGGCCTCGGCCTGATCCACCTCGCCGAGGACACCCGTGCCGACGGCTACCGGGTCGTCCTCAAGGGGCTGATCGACGTCAACGACGCCGCCGCACGCCGCAACGCCGTCGAGGAACGCCGCTCCCTGACCGACCTGCACCACCCCGACATCGTCCGCATCATCACCTTCGCCGAACACCCGGTCGCCGGCCGCTACCCGGACGGCTACCTGGTCATGGACTACATCGACGGCCGCTCCCTGCAGCAGCTCTTCGACGCCGACGACGCGGAGCGGATCTTCCAGGGCCGCCCCCGCCTCGACCACGTCCTCACCTACGGCTGCAAGATCCTCGGCGCCCTCCAGTACATGCACGAACGCGGGCTGCTCTACTGCGACATGAAGCCCGCCAACGTCATCCACTTCGGGCGGGCGATCAAGGTCATCGACCTCGGCGCGGTCCGCACGATCGGCGACCACGACTCCGACCCCGTGTACACCGCGCCGTTCGCCCCGCCCAAGAAGGAGATCGACAGCCGCGGCTGGCACGTCGACAGCGACCTCTACACCGTCGGCATGACCCTCCAGTCCCTGTTCCGGAGCGCCGAGCCGGCCCGGGGCCTCTCCTCCGACTCCTTCCGCCGCCTGGTCGACCGCGCCACGCACGCCGAACCCCGCGCCCGGTTCCACTCCGCCGCCGAGATGTCCCGCCAGCTCTGGGAAGTCCTGCGCGAGTTCCGCTCGCTCCAGTTCGGCGAGCAGCTGCCCGAGAGCTCCACCCGGTTCCGGGCCACCGAGGCCAGCCTGGACGCCGGACTCGGCGCCATCCCGGCCCTGCACCGGTGGACCGCCCGCCCCGGTGAGCGGCCCACCGGACTGGACGTCTCCCCGCCCACCGCCGCCGAGGTCGCCGGCGCCCTCCCCGAACCCGTTCCCGACCCCGACGACCGCGCCGCCCTGCTGCTGCACACCCTCCCGCCCGACACCCCGGACCGGGTCGCCGAGCAGTGGCCCCGCGAGTCCCGCCTCGGCACCCCCGAGACCGCCCTGTGGCTGTGCCGCGCCTATCTGCGGCAGGGCCGGCAGGACGAGGCCAGGAGCTGGCTGGCCGAGGCCGGGACCCAGCTCGGCGAACGCGCCGCCGCCCACGACTGGCGCATCGCCTGGCACCTCGGCGTCCTCCACCTGAGCCAGGACGAGGTACGGCAGGCCGGCAGCTGCTTCGAGGCCGTCTACCGGGCGCTGCCCGGCGAGTACGTCCCCAAGCTCGCCCTCGGCTACTGCGCCGAACGCGACGGCGAGGGGCGCACGGCCCGCGCGATGCGGTTCTACGAGGCCGTGTGGGCGCGCGGCTTCGCCCACACCGCCGCCGCGTTCGGCCTCGCCCGCGGTCACCTCGCGGGCGGCGACCGGGACGCGGCCGTACGCGTCCTCGACGACGTCCCCTCCACCTCCCGCCACTACGACGCCGCCCGTATCGCCGCCGTCCGTATCCGGGCCGGCGTCCTGCACGGCCGCCCGCCGTCCGTGGCCGACCTGCGGGACGCGGACCGGCGGCTGCCCGAGCTGCGCCTGGACGGCGGCGCCGCCGACGGCGAGTCACGGGCCCGGCTGGTCGCGGAGGTCCGGGAGAACGTCCGGGACAGCCGGCCCGCGCAGGGCTGGGGCCCCGACTTCCCGACCGGTGACCTGTTCGGCGAGGGCGACCAGGACGGGCTGGGCGAACTGCTGGAACAGTCCTTCCGGAACCTGGCCGCACAGGCCCGCACCGCCGGCGAACACGGTCGGCTGCTCGATCTGGCCCACGCCGTGCGGCCGTTGACCAACTTCTGAGACCTGCGACACCACATGAGCCCACACGGAAGCGAGGGGGACGCGGCCATGAGCGTGGCCGAGAGTGCCGAGCGCGCCGAGAGAGCCGAGGACGTCGAGGTGACCCTCGATGTCGGCCAGAACACGGAGTTGTCCGCCGCACCCGACGCAGCCGGGCAACCACGCGACCGGGAGATGCACGCCATCCTGGAGATCGGGGTCAGGACCGGCGACGGCCCGCGGTCCGCCGGCGGGGCCGGCCACGGAACCGGGCCCGCCCTGGCCGAGGTGCTGATCGTCGACACCTCCCGGTCCATGCTCCACCCGGACGCCAAACTGCACGCCGCCAAGGACGCCACCGTCGCCGCGATCCGGCTCCTGCCGGAGAGCACCGCCTTCGCCGTGCTCTCCGGCCGGTTCGAGGCCACCGTCGTCCACCCCGGCGCCGGCCGCGCCGTGATGGCCGTCGCCGGGCCCGCCGAGCGCGAGGCGGCCGAACGGGCCGTACGGATCCTGGACGCGGACGGCGGCACCGCCATCGGCACCTGGCTCGACCTGGCCCGCCGGCTGCTCAAGGAACAGCCGGCGCCCGTCAAACACGTCCTGCTGCTCACCGACGGACGCAACGAGCACGACCACCGCACCGCCGCCCCCACCCGCCTGGACACCGTCCTGGACGCCTGCGAGGGCCGGTTCGTCTGCGACGCCTGGGGCATCGGCGACGACTGGGACGCCGACCTGCTGCTGGACATCACCCGGCGCCTGCACGGCCGGGCAGGCGCGGTCCGCGAGGAATCCGAACTCACCGCCGCATACGAGGAGTTGATGAACGGACTGCTCGGCACCGCCGTTCCCGAACTGCGCATCCGGATCACCCCGACCATGGGCACGGTGATCCGCCAGGTCAAGCAGGTCGTGCCCAGCGAGCAGGAACTCCTCGCCACCGGCGGCGAGTCGGGCGGGCGGGGCGCCGAGTACGTCACCCGCGCGTGGGGCGAGGAGACCCGGCACTTCCAGGTCGTCCTCGCCGCCGACCCGACCGGCCGCGAGATCGGCGAGGAGCTCCAGCTCGCGGCCGTCGAAGTGGTCGTACCCGACTTCGGCCGCACGGTACGGCTGCCCGCCCCGAAGCCCGTCCTGGTGCGCTGGACCGACAACCCGCTCGACGCCTCCCGGCGGCACCCCGGGGTCCACCGGCACGAGCAGTACCAGCAGGCGGGCGCCGCCGTGGCCCGCGCCTACCGGGCCTGGGTGCGCGGCGCGGACGGCAGCGCGGCGGCGGACCGCGAACTCGCCCGGGCGCTGGAACTGGCCGCGGAACTGGGCGACACGAACCTCCTCGGCGCGCTGCGCCGGATCGAGGACCCCGAGCGCGGCGGGCACGTCCGCACGCCTCTCAAGGACGTCGACTGGCAGCACCTCATCCTCTCCAGCGCCATGACCACCGCGCCCCGGCAACCCAGCGCCGACCCGCCCGCCGCCGATCCCTCGCCCCCACCGGGCACCGACGCCCCCGGCCCCGACGACCTCGTGGAGTGCCCCGGCTGCCGATGGATCGGCCCCGCCGACTCCGTGTACTGCGGCGGAACGTGCGGACGGCTGCTGAGAGGCTCCGCGTGAGCGCCGAGACCGGCGCGGACGCCGAGGCGCGGGTGGGCACGGACTCACGGCCCGCCCGGCCCACGGACTCGCGCACGCCCGCGCGCGGGCGCGCGGCCACCGGTCCCCGCGACCCGGTCGCCCTGCCCCGGTTCCCCGGCCGCCTGCTCGGCGCCGGCCGGCGCCCGGCGGACGGGGGCAGTACCACCGCCCACGACCTGTCGGTGCGCCGCCGCCTGCTGCTGGCGCTGTCGGCGCTGCTGACCCTGTCGCTGTTCCTCTCCTACGAGGGCGTCCACGGCGACGCCAACCCGCTGCGCACCTCCAGCGCGCCCGCCGTCATCGCCCTCGACACCGCGCTGTACGCGCTCGACGAGGCGCAACAGGCCGCCACCGGTCCGACCCCGTCCATCAGCGAGTTCCAGACACATGTGTCGGTGGCCACGCAGAGCCTCACCGTGGCCGCCACCGACGGCGTGGGCGGCGCGGCGGGCCGGCAGGCCCTGCAGACGGTCTCCGGACTGATCACCGGATACACCGGCATGGTGCAGAAAGCCCAAGTGGAGCCCGAGGGCAGCCTGTTGCGCGGGGCCTATCTGAGCTACGCCGACAGCATGCTGACCGCGACGGACTCCGGCATCGAGCCCCGCCTGCGAAAACTGCAGAAGGCACAGCAGTCCGTGATGAAGCGTCAGGCCGGCTTCGGCTGGTTGCTGTGGGTCGGCTGGAGCGTGACCGGGCTGTTGCTCCTCGTGCTGGCGGTGGCCCTGACCGAGACCCAGCTCTTCCTGCGTCGCCGTTTCCGGCGCAAGTACAACTGGCGCATCCTGGCCGCCCTCGCCCTGACGGTGGCCGGTTTCGTGCTCCTCGCCTGGTTCACGTGGACGACGCACCGGGGGATGGCCGGCACGTCCGGCCGGCTCGACGGTGCGCTGACCGGGGCGGACATCATCACCGCGCGGCACGACACCGCCTCGGACCTGGAGCACACGGGTTTCCGCGCGGCGGCCTCGGTATGGATCCTGATAGGAGGTGTCCTGCTCATGTGGCTGGCCGAGCGAGGACTGCGGCGGCACATCAACGACTACCGGTTCAGGCCCTGGTGAGCGCCCCCGTGAGCGGCTCCGCGCCGGCCGCCCCCGCCACCCGGCGCCGGCCCTCCCGCCGTCTGGTCCGCACCGTCATGGTGGTGGCGATCTGCATGGCCGTGCTGGCGGCGGGCATCGTGGCGAGCGCACGATTCCTCGGGCACGAGCCGACCGTCACCCTGCTGGCCAACTGGAGCGGCGACGACGAGGTGAGCTTCCGGAAGTCGGTCCTCGCCCCCTTCGAGCGCGAGTACCACGTCCACGTCGACTACCAGGGCAGCTCCGCCGAGAGCCAGGTGCTCAGCGCCGACGTCGAGACCGGGACGCCGCCCGACGTCGTGGTGCTGACCGGCCCCGGCGAACTCGCCGCCTACGCGCAGCGCAAGCAGCTCAAGCCGCTCGGCGACATCCTGTCGCCAGGCGACTTCAGCGAGTTCTGGGCCATGCCGCTGCAGGACAAGGCGCAGGACAAGGTGTACTGGTTCCCGCTCAAGGCCGACCTCAAGAGCATCGTCTGGTACCCCGGGCGCATGAGCGAGCAGGAGAGCGTGCAGGCCGCGAAGCAGCCGGGCAACTGGTGTCTGGGCCTGGGCTCCGACGCCACCAGCGGCTGGCCCGGCACCGACTGGATCGAGGACATCCTGCTCCAGCAGAGCGGCCCCGACGTCTACCAGAAGTGGGCACGCGGCCTGCAACCGTGGGACTCCGGGGACGTGCGGCGGGCCTGGCGGACCTGGGTGAGTCTGGCGAGGGACGACCAGCGCGAGGACCTCGTGCGGCGGGCACTCACGACCGGGTACGGGGACGCGTCCGAGTTCGTCGCGAAGAACGAGTGCACGCTGGAACACCAGGCGTCGTACATCCGCAGCCGACTTTCCTGGCAGAGAGAGGACGGCCGCTACGTGCCCTCGGCGAAGCTGATCCCCGGTGCCGGCACTCCGAGAGGTTGGGAGGTGTCCGGCGACCTGGTCGCGCTGCTGAACGACACCTCACCCGCCGAGGACCTCATCCGCTACCTGGCCTCCGAGGAGGCCCAGCGGACCTGGAGCACGCAGGGGAAAGGCTTCACCGTCGCCGCGAAGGCGCAGCCCACATCCCCCAGGTCGGCCCCGGCCTGGCACCACGAGCTGGCCGCCACCCTCCTCGACCCCGGCACGGTCCACTGCTTCGACGCCTCCGACGCCATGCCGCCCTCGGTCCGCGACGCCTTCACCCAGGCCACCATCGACTACTTCGCCGACCCCGGCGAAGCACACCTGAAAGCCCTCCTGACCAACCTCGACAAACTGTCTGGCGCGGAAGGCCTGACCTGGCTCCCCGCCGTCTGCGACCACGGCACCTGAGCCCGTTCCGGAGGACCGGCACCGGCCCTCCGCCGCACGCGCACCTCTGCCCCGTCCGGCCTCCGGCGCACCGATCGACACGGCGCGCCGGTGGGCGGCCTCCTCAGCCCCGGCTCCAGGGCAGCGTCAGCCCCCTGCCCTGGGCCCGCCCCGCCTCGGCGGCCGGGCGCCGGGTGGCCGGGTCCAGGGCGTTGTCGCCGATCGCCGCCAGGGACGCGTCGTCGGGCACGACGACCGCCACCTCGGCACCCTGGGCGCGCAGTTCCTCGACGGTCCGCTCCAGCGGCTGTTCGCTCGGGAACGGCTCGGTGGTGCCCATCGGCGCGATCACGAGCACCCGTTCGCAGCCGGCCGCCAGGTCGGCGTTGGCGATCGAGCGCACACCGCCGTCGACGTACCGGCGGCTGCCGATCGTCACCGGCGGCCACACCCCCGGCACGGCGCAGCTCGCCGCGACCGCGTCGACCAGCGGCACACCGCTGTCCCGGTCGAAGACCCGCGGTTCCCCGGTCTCCGCGTCCACGGCGACGACCTTCAGCGCACGCTCGGGCCAGGCGTGGGACGGCAGCCGGGACTCGATCACCGCGCGCCGCTCCGGTTCCGGGACGGTCCGGGCCTCAAGGGCCACCCGCCCGACCGCGCGTCGCATGTCCGGCACCGACGCCGCGGCGCCCAGGGCCGCCCCGATCTCCTCGGCGAACTTCTCCAGGTCCATCTCGGCCATGATCTCGGCGGACTGCAGCGCGGGGTCCACCTGCCGGGCGTACAACTCCTCCAGGCCGAGACCGCTGCCCACCTGGGCCGCGACGGACGACCCGGCGGAGGTGCCGACCAGCAGCCCGGCGCAGGTCACGTCCCGCCCGGCGTCCGCGAGCCCCGTCAGCAGCCCGGTGATCCAGGCGATCCCGCCCACACCGCCCCCGCCCAGCACCAACGCCCCGTTCATGTCAGCTCCTTGAAGTCGGTCCGGTTCCGGCTACAGCCAGTCCTTGTGCTTGAAGACGAGGTACAGGCTCACACAGACCACGCCCATCAGGCCGATCGCGAACGGGTAGCCCAGCGCCCAGTGCAGTTCCGGCATGCTGTCGAAGTTCATGCCGTAGATCGTGCCGACGAGGGTGGGCGCGAACAGGATGGCGGCCCAGCTGGAGATCTTCTTGACCTCCTCGTTCTGTTCGAAGCCCGCCTCCGCCAGCGCCCGCATCTCCGCGTTCTGCTGCTGGGTGACCAGGGTCGCGTTGACGGTGAGGATCTCGGTGAGGGCCTGGCGGAAACCGTCGACGCGCTCGCTGATGTGGGTGACGTGGTCGGCGACGTCCCGCAGATAGCGCTGGAGCTCCTCGTGGGTCCCGTACTTCGCGAACCCGGCGATCAGGCCGTGCAGCATGCCGACCAGCGGGCGGGTGGCGCGCTGGAACTCGACCGTCTCGCGGGAGAGTTCGTAGATGCGCCGGGACACCTCGGGGTCGCCGCGGAAGACCTCCGTCTCGATCTCGTCGATGTCGTTCTGCACGCCCACGACGACCGGCGCGTACCCGTCCACGACCGCGTCGAGGATCGCGTACAGGACGGCCTCCGGGCCCAGCCCCAGCAGGTCGGGGGAGTCCTCCATGCGGCGCCGCACCGCGGACAGGTCGGGGGCCGCGCCGTGCCGGACCGTGATGACGAAGTCGGGGCCGACGAAGACGTGCAGCTCGCCGAAGTCGACCTCCTCCGGCGCGTCCAGATAACGGGCGGCGCGCAGGACCACGAACAGGGTGTCGCCGTACCGCTCCAGCTTCGGCCGCTGGTGCGCCTCCATCGCGTCCTCGACCGCGAGCGGGTGCAGGTCGAACTCGGCGGCCAGGGAGAGGAGTTCGTCCGCCGTGGGCCGGGCCAGGCCGATCCACGCCACGCCCGAGGGCTGCTCGCGCAGTTCGCGGAAGGTCTCCGCGAGCGTGGTGGGGGAGGAGACCCGGACGCCGTCCCGGTACAGGGCCGCCTCGACGACGCTCGCCGGCCCGGCCTCCGCGGGGTCCGGGGCGGACGGGGTCTCGACGGCGGGGGCCGCGGTGACGGCACGGCGCCAGACGGACTTCCGGCCGCCGTTCCTGCCGCCTGGACGCTCGGGCATCGGGGCTGCCTCTCCGTCGAGCCTGCGTACGGCGTGATCACGAAGCGGGACACGCGCAGGATAGCCGCGGCCTCCTGCTCCGGGGCACCCGGTGCCGGTCCAGGGTTCGGTGAGAGATTCGGTGAGAGGCAGGGACAGAGGGGACTGAGAGGCGGAGACAAGGGGTGTCGCACTGTCGTGCGGCGCTGAGCCGCCCCCCGGACGGCTCAGCGCCCCACGTATGGAGAGGGGGGCGTTGCGGGCCGCTCGTGGAGGCCCGCAACGCCCCCCTGGTATCTGCCCGAGCGCTGCTCAGGCGGTCTTCTTCCGGGTCACGAGGTGACCTGCGCGCTCACCAGGTCCGAGAAGGTGGCCAGCCGGGTGTAGACACCCGGGTAGCCGGCCTCCGCGCACCCCTCGCCCCAGGAAGTGATCCCTGCCAGGACGCCCCCGACAAGCAGGGGACCGCCGCTGTCGCCCTGGCAGGTGTCCACGCCGCCGGACCGGTGTCCGGCGCAAACCATGTCGGACTGGACGAAGTCCGAACCGTAGGAACTGCCGCAGCTGGAGTCGGCCATGATCGGGACGGTCGCGGTCCGCAGCTGGTTGGAGGGGCCACCGCTCTCCGAGGTGGTGCCCCAGCCGAGGATCCGGGCCGTCGTGCCGGCCGTGTAGACACCCGTCTGGGACGAGGAGACGTAGGACGCCGGCTTGTACGGCATCGGCGTCGACAGGGTCAGGACGGCCACGTCGTCGCCGTTCACGGCGTCCGTGTAGTCCGGGTCGACCCAGATCTTGCTGACCTTGCCGACCGTACCGTCGGTGCCGTTCAGGTAGGTCCGGCCGCCGACCACGCGGACACTGCTCGTCGACTCGCCGACCATGCAGTGCGCGGCCGTCACCACCTTCGTGGCGGCCACCAGGGTGCCGCCGCAGAACTGGTTACCGGACGCGTCCGTGAGCTGCATGACGAACGGGTACGCCGTCGTGGTGGTGGCCGTACCGCCCACGATGGGCCGGGGTGCGGCGGTCGCCGTGGGGGAGGCGATCAGCGCGGTCGCCGCGGCGGCGGCGGTGGCCACCATGACCGCGGCGGTCTTTCTTGCACGTCTGAGCCCGAACATGCGTCTCCTCGTGGGGGGTTGCTGCCGGTGGGGGGTCGCGCGGGCGGGAGGTACGTCACGGGGGTCTCGGGACAGACCCCCGTGTGCCCGGGCGAGCGGCACGCCCTTTACGCTAGGACCCGGAACTCCCGCCTCCCAATGAGGGAACCCCCTAGGGGGGCACGTGAGGGAAAACCCTCGGTCCCGCTCAGTTAACCGGGGGTGCCGTCACTTCGCGCGGCGACCTGCGGCCAATCGGACGATGTCCACCCGCGACCGGATCCCCAGCTTGCGGTAGACCCGTGTCAGGGTCGCCTCCACCGTCTTGACGCTGACGAACAGCCGGGCGGCGATCTCCCGGTTGGTGGCGCCCTCCATGACCAGCGCGGCGACCTGACGCTCCATCGCGGCCAGCCCCGCCAGTGCGTCCGGGGCGTCCGGGACGTCCCGGGCGTCCGGCACCGGGCGGGCGGGGGCCGGCTCGGTGCCGGTGACGGCCTCCTCCACCTGACGCAGCCAGGGCAGCGCCCGGCAGCGCCGGAACAGCCGGGTGGCCTCGTCGTACGCCGTCGCCCTGCGCGGGCCCGCCTCCGGGCGGCGGACGCGCAGCCGGGCCAGGGCGAACGCGGCCCTGCCCTCCTCCAGGCCGTAGCCGAGCTTGCCGAGCCGGTCCTGAGCGGACGTCAGCTGGGCGATTGCCGCCTCCAGGTCCCCGTGAGCGGCGCGCACCAGCGCCTCCGCCCGGTCCAGGACGGCGAGCACGCTCTCCCGGCCGAGCCTGAGGGCGTGCTCGCGGCTGGTGTCTATGACGTCCTGCGCCTCGGCCGGCTCACCGATGCGGACGAGCGCCTCGGCGAGGTCGCCCTGCCAGCGGCCGCGTGCCGGGTCGGTGACGCCCAGGTCCTGCTCCAGCCGGCGCACCCGGCGCAGCGAGCGGACCGTGCCCGCCGGGTCGCCGGCCACCAACTGGGCGTACCCGAGCGCGGCCAGCGCCCGCGACAGGTACATCTGGTCGCCGTCCTCCTCGGCGTGCTGCACGGCCTCCCGGGCCAGGGCCAGTGCCCGGTCCACGTCGCCGCCGGAGGCCTCGGCGAGCGAGGTCAGCATCGCCGAGGCGGTCCTGCCGATCCCGCAGTCCCGGGCCAGCCGCAGGCTGTCCCGGGCCAGTTCGAGGGCGCGGCCGCACTGGCCGGTGTGCAGCTCGATCTCGGCGAGGGCGCGCAGGAAGTGCACCTCGCTCTCCACGGAGCCGCGCCGGCGCACCTCGCGCAGCAGCGCGGTGATCGTGGCCCGGGCCTCGGCCAGCTGGTCGCCCATGACCAGCCAGCGGAACCGGGCGCTGCCCGCGCCGTTGTGATGGAACGCCACCCGGGGGTCCTGGGGCTCCATCAGGGCGCGCTTGATGGTGCGGGGCGCCTCCGGGTGACCCATCAGGGTCTCCGCCTGGGCCTGGAAGGCCAGCGAGAGCAGCTCGGTGCGCCGGTCGGCGCCGCGCGCGGCGAGGTCGGCGGCGTGCGCGGCCGCCTCGCGGGCCTCGGTGAAGTCGCCCTCCACGATCAGCGCGCGCCAGGCCAGCTGGTAGTGGACGAGGGCCAGCAGCCGAGGGTCGTCACCGGCGTCGGCGAGGGCCTGCGGGAAGAGGGCGTCGACCTCGACCATGGTGTGGCCCGCGGTGTCGATGACGATCATCCAGGCACGCACCCGCTCCACGGGCGCCGTCGCCCGGGTCAGCACCTCCCGGGCGATGTCCCGGGCCAGGTCCAGATCGCCCGCGGTGATCGCGTCCTCGGCGGCCTGCAGCCGCCGCTCCTCCGGTCCTGGCAGGCTGTTGGCGGGGGTGTGCCGGGCGGCGAGCAGCCCCAGCTGCGCCGCCACCGACGGCGCGCCGCGGTCCCGGGCGAGGGTCGCGGCCTCGGCGAGCCGGGCGGCCACCTCGGGGTCGGTGCCGGTGGTGGCCAGGGCCAGGTGCCGGGCGCGTTCTATGGGGTCGGAGGCGGCCGTCGACAGGGCGGCGTGCGCGGCCCGGCGTTCCGGGGCTGGTGTCTCCGCGTACAGGGCGGCGGAGATGAGCGGGTGCGCGAACCGCACGGCGGGGGCCTCCGCGTCGGTGGCGAGGAGCCCGAGTTCGGCGGCCTGGGCGCACTCGGCCTCGGCGTTCTCCCGGCCGGCCGCGCGCAGCAGCGCCGGGGTGGGACGGGCGCCGGCGCTGGCCACCAGCAGCGTGCGGCGGGCCTCGACCGACAGCATGTCCAGCCGGCTCAGCACCAGGGCGCGCAGCGAGGTCGGCACCGGCAGCGGCTCGCCGGGCCGGGGCGGGGTGGGGCTGTCGCCGAGGGCGCGGCCGAGTTCCAGGGCGAACAGCGGGTTGCCGCCGCTGGTGCGGTGGATCTCGCGGACGGTGGAGCGGGACAGGGCGCCGTGGCCGCGGTGGTCGAGCAGTTGCGCCACCTGGGCGCGGGTGAGCGCGCTCAGCCGGAAGGAGACGGTGTCCGGCGGGCAGGCGCGCAGATGGCGGTCGTACTCCTGGCTCTCCTGCCCCTCCGTGCGTACCGCGCACAGGAGTTGCACCGGGGTGCCCTCCAGGCGGCGGGCGGCGAAGCCGAGCAGTTCGGCGCTGGCGGGATCGAGCCACTGGAGATCGTCGGCGACGATGAGGACCGGCCCCTGGGCGGCGAGTGCGCGCAGCGCGGAGAGCACCGCGAGGCGCAGGGCGAGGCCGTCGCGCTGGAGGCTGGACTCGCCGCGTCCGGTGAGGGCGGACTCCAGGGCGGTGCGCTGGGCGGCGGGCAGCCGGGGCGAGACCTCGTCCAGGACCAGGCCGAGGAGGTCGGCGAGGGCGAGGAAGGGCAGGTGCGATTCGGACTCGGTGGCCGAGCAGCGCAACACGGTCCGGGCCGTGGCGCCGTATTCCTCGGCCAATGCCCGCAGGACGGTCGATTTCCCTATTCCGGCGGGGCCGTGCAGCAGCACACTGCCCCCGGAGGCCAGTTGGTCCCGTGCGCCCGCGAACAGCTCCTCGCGGCCGATGACCAGGTCGGGGCGGCATCGGGCAGGCTCCTGGAAGTCCCGTCGCACGGTCACCGCTCCCCTCGTGTGTCGTGTCCGGGCCAAATTCTAGGCAACGATCCGTGGAATTCGGACGGAAGTCGTGGTGAGGGAAATAACAAACAGTCAAAGATGAGGAAATTCAATGCACCGTCCCATGAATGGGCAGGTTTCCTTACCGCCGCCGAGGGCCCTCGGAAGCGGGTCCGGTCAGGGCAGCAGTCCGGCTCGGCGTGCCGCGGTCACCGCCTCCCCCCGTGTGTGCGCGCCCAGCTTCCGCATCGCCGAACGCAGGTATCCCTTCACGGTCTCCGGGCGCAGGCCCAGCCGCTCGGCCACCACCGCGTTGGTGGCGCCCGCCGCGACCCAGGACAGCACGTCCAGCTCGCGCGGCGCCAGGCTCGCGCCCCCGGCGGTGTGCGGTGCCGTCAACAACCCACAGGCGGCGAGCAGTTCGGCACGCAGCCGCGGGTCGGCTATCCGGGGCGCGAGGGCGCGCAGCGCGGCGTGCGCCTCACGCACCTGCTCCCAGCCGGCCCCCGTGCCCGGGTGACCGGGACCCGGCGCCGGCCGTGCCGCCGCCAGCAGCCCGCGCGCCTCCTCCCGCACCACCAGCGCCTGCTCCACGTCCCGCGCCACCGCCACCGCCGCCGACAGCGTGCGGTCGCCGAGCGGCTGGGCCGTGCGCAGCGCGCCGTACAGCACCCCGCGCACCCGCCGGCGCACCACGACCGGCACCGCGAGCACCGAGTGGATGCCCTCGGCCGCCACCGGCACGTCGTACTCGTGGCTGATCTGCCGGGAGCTGGAGTAGTCCGTGACGGCGCACGCCCGCGCCAGCGCGACCGCCTTGCCGCCCAGCCCGTTGCCGGAGGTCACCGCGAGCGAGCGCAGGGCCGCCGTGGTGGTTCCGCTCAGCTCGCTGATGCGGATCTGCGGCCGGCCGGCGTCGACCAGCCCGCCGAAGGCCACCGGGAGCCCGGTCGTACGCCGCAGCCGGGCCAGCGCACCGCGAATCTCCACCGCCGTCACGGCCTCTGCTGCCACCTCATCGCTCCTTCGCCGCAGCTATCTCGCTGCCCCTACCCCCGTTCGGGGGTAGTGAGACCCGCATCACGGATTAGACGATGCGAAGGAGCCGCCCGGCAATGGCCGGGAACCGGGAGTGAGCCCCCGGGGCGCACCGGGGCGAACGGCCGGAACGAGCGAGGAGGACGCTGATGACGACGGCGACGGAGCTGTTCCGCGGTGCGCGGGATTTCCTGCTGGAACACCGCGAGGACTACGCCACCGCCTACGAGGGCTTCGCCTGGCCGCGGCCCGAGGAGTTCAACTGGGCGCTGGACTGGTTCGACGTGATCGCCGACGGCAACGACCGGATCGCGCTGCACATCGTCGAGGAGGACGGCGGCGAGACCCGGCTGTCCTTCGCCGAGCTGGCCGAGCGCTCGGCCCGGGTCGCGAACCATCTGCGCGCCCGGGGCGTCGGAGCCGGGGACCGCGTCCTCGTCATGCTCGGCAACCAGGCCGAGCTGTGGGAGACCGCACTGGCCGCGATGAAGCTGCGGGCCGTGGTCATCCCGGCCACCCCGCTGCTCGGGCCCGCCGACCTGCGCGACCGGGTCGAGCGGGGCCAGGTGAAGCACGTGGTCGTCCGGTCCGAGGACGCCGCCAAGTTCGCGGACGTGCCCGGCGCCTACACCCGGACCGCCGTCGGCGCGGCGGCCCCGGAGGGCTGGGAGCCGTACGAGGACGCGTACACCGCGCCGGCCGCGTTCGAGCCCGACGGTCCCACGCGGGCCGGCGACCCGCTGATGCTGTACTTCACCTCCGGTACGACCGCCCGCCCCAAGCTGGTCGAGCACACCCACGTCTCGTACCCGGTCGGCCACCTGGCCACCATGTACTGGATCGGCCTGAAGCCCGGGGACGTGCACCTGAACATCTCCTCGCCCGGCTGGGCCAAGCACGCCTGGTCCAACCTGTTCGCCCCGTGGAACGCCGAGGCGACCGTGTTCCTCTTCAACTACACGCGCTTCGACGCGACCCGGCTGATGGCCGAGATGGACCGGGCCGGGGTGACCACCTTCTGCGCGCCGCCCACTGTGTGGCGCATGCTCATCCAGGCCGACCTCGGCCAGCTCGCCACCCCGCCCCGCGAGGTCGTCGCCGCCGGCGAGCCGCTCAACCCCGAGGTCATCGAGCAGGTCCGGCGGGCCTGGGGCGTCACCATCCGGGACGGCTTCGGCCAGACCGAGACCGCCGTCCAGGTCTCCAACAGCCCCGGCCAGCCGCTGAAGACCGGCTCCATGGGCCGGCCCAGCCCCGGCTACCGCGTCGAACTGCTCGACCCGGTCTCCGGCGCGCCCGGCGCCGACGAGGGCGAGATCTCCCTCGACCTGTCCGCGCGCCCGGTGGGCCTGATGACCGGCTACCACGGCGACCCCGAGCGCACGGCGGAGGCGATGGGCGGCGGCTACTACCGCACCGGCGACATCGGCTCCCGCGACGCGGACGGCTACATCACCTACGTGGGCCGCGCGGACGACGTCTTCAAGGCCTCCGACTACAAGATCAGCCCGTTCGAGCTGGAGAGCGCGCTGCTGGAGCACGAGGCGGTGGCCGAGGCGGCCGTCGTGCCCGCGCCCGACGAGCTGCGGCTCGCCGTGCCCAAGGCGTATGTCGTCCTCGCCGAGGGCTGGGAACCCGGCGCCGACACGGCGAAGGTCATCTTTGAGCACTCCCGTGAGGTGCTCGCGCCCTACAAGCGCATCCGCAGGCTGGAGTTCGGCGCGCTGCCCAAGACCGTCTCCGGGAAGATCCGCCGTATCGAGCTGCGCGAGGCGACCGCCGCGGGCTCGGCCGACGAGTACCGCGAGGAGGACTTCCGGTGAGCGAGTTGTCGTACACGCACGGGACCAGCGAGACCGTCCTGCTCGGGGACACCATCGGGGCCAACCTGGACCGGGCTGTCGCGGCCTGGCCGGACCGCGAGGCGCTGGTCGACGTGCCGTCGGGGCGGCGCTGGACGTATGCCCGATTCGGGGCGGACGTCGAGGAGTTGGCGCAGGCGCTGGTCGCAAGTGGGGTTGCCAAGGGCGACCGCGTGGGCATCTGGGCGGTCAACTGCCCGGAGTGGGTGCTCGTCCAGTACGCGACCGCCCGTATCGGCGCGATCATGGTGAACATCAATCCGGCCTACCGCACCCACGAGGTCGAGTACGTCCTCAACCAGGCCGGGGTCTCGCTGCTGTTCGCCTCGCTCAGCCACAAGGCGAGCGACTATCGGGCGATGGTCGAGCAAGTGCGGGGCAGCTGCCCGAAGTTGCGCGAGGTCGTGTACATAGGCGACCCGAGCTGGGTGGCGCTGCTCGGCCGGGCGACCGGTGACGCCGTGTATGAGCCCCTGTCCTGCGACGACCCGATCAACATCCAGTACACCTCGGGCACGACGGGCTTCCCGAAGGGCGCCACCCTCTCCCACCACAACATCCTCAACAACGGCTACTTCGTGGGCGAGCTGATCGCCTACACGGAGCAGGACCGGGTCTGCATCCCGGTGCCGTTCTACCACTGCTTCGGCATGGTCATGGGCAACCTGGCGGCCACCTCGCACGGCGCCTGCATGGTGATCCCGGCCCCCTCCTTCGAACCGAGGGCCACCCTGGAGGCGGTCCAGCAGGAGCGCTGCACGTCCCTGTACGGCGTCCCGACCATGTTCATCGCCGAGCTGAACCTGCCCGAGTTCGCCTCCTACGACCTGTCGTCGCTGCGCACCGGCATCATGGCGGGCTCCCCCTGCCCGGTGGAGGTGATGAAGCGGGTGGTCGCCGAGATGCACATGGAGGAGGTCGCCATCTGCTACGGCATGACCGAGACCTCCCCGGTCTCCCTGCAGACGCGCCGGGACGACGACCTGGAGCACCGCACCGGCACAGTCGGCCGCGTACTGCCCCACCTGGAGGTCAAGGTCGTCGACCCCGCGACCGGGGTGACTCAACCGCGCGGTGTGGCAGGGGAGTTGTGCACCCGCGGCTACAGCGTGATGCTCGGCTACTGGAACGAGCCCGAGAAGACCGCCGAGGCCGTCGACGCGGGCCGCTGGATGCACACCGGGGACCTCGCGGTGATGCGCGAGGACGGGTACGTCGAGATCGTCGGCCGGATCAAGGACATGATCATCCGGGGTGGCGAGAACATCTACCCGCGCGAGGTCGAGGAGTTCCTCTACGCCCACCCGGGGATCCGGGACGTCCAGGTCGTCGGCGTCCCGCACGAGACGTACGGCGAGGAGGTCCTCGCCTGCGTCATCCCGCACGACGGCACCGTCCCGCTCACCCTGGAGGACCTCCAGGCCTTCTGCCGGGGCCGGCTCGCGCACTACAAGATCCCGACCCGGATGCAGATCCTCGACTCCTTCCCGATGACCGTGTCCGGGAAGGTGCGCAAGGCGGAGCTGCGGGAGAGGTACGCGGGCTGAGCGGCGGCAGGGCCGAACGGCGGGGCCGGCGGGTCAGGCGCCCATGGCGTGCAGCTCGCCGGCCGGGTCGTTCACCGGCCGCGGGGTGCCCGTGAGGTCCAGCACGAACAAGGGGACGCCCAGCGTGTCGGCACGCGCGCGGGCGTCCTCGGCGTATCCGGCCAGGGAGAAGTAGGCGCAGGCCGCGGACTCCGTCATGGCCGTGAGCCACAGGCACTCCACGTCCCGCACCGAGGCCGGGCGCACCGTGGGGTCCACCTGGGCCACCAGGCCGTGCGCGGCGATCCCGATGCCGGACGGGGGCCGCCCATCGGTGCGGCGGATGTCGCCGTAGCCGAGCCAGCGCAGATAGAGAGCCGCGGCGGTGACCGCGTCGCGGGCGGTGCGGATGGTGACGGGCCGGAACGCGGCCCGGGTGGCGGGAGCCTTCGCGGCGGCCGGTTCCGTCCGTGACGGCGGCGCCGGGGCGTCGGTCACCGAGAGGCGCAGGACGGTGCCGCACGGGCAGCCCAGCTCCGGGCGCGGCCAGTGGTTGGTGCGGCCGCAGACGGCGCACCGCACGGTGACCCAGTCCTCGTCCCAGCTGCGGTGCCGCAGCACGGCGGGCCCGGTGTCCGGGTCCGGTCGCAGGGCGGTCGGGGTGCCGCAGGCGCAGGGGTACGGCGGCGCGGTGTAGACGTGCGCGCGCCCACAGGCCGGACAGCGCACCGGCACGCTCTCGGGCATGGCCCCTCCCGGGCGGCATGGCGGGACAGCGCTCCCATCGTGCTCCTTTCGGACCTTCCGTGTCCTTCTCTTGACGGCCTTCGCCACCCCCCCTACATTGTTTTCAGATAGCAGAAACTACTTTCCGCAATACGGAAGTGCTCACCGCGGGGCGCGACGGGAGTACGCATCCGACAGCCGAAGCAGGAGTACTCGATGGCTCGTATGACCGCTGCCCGAGCGGCAGTTGAGATCCTCAAGCTCGAGGGCGTCACCGACGCGTTCGGTGTGCCGGGCGCAGCGATCAACCCCTTCTACAAGGCACTCAAGGAGGGTGGCGGCATCAGCCACACCCTCGCCCGCCACGTCGAGGGCGCCTCCCACATGGCCGAGGGTTACACCCGCACCAAGCCGGGCAACATCGGCGTCTGCATCGGCACGTCGGGACCGGCCGGCACCGACATGATCACCGGCCTGTACTCGGCCATCGGCGACTCCATCCCGATCCTGTGCATCACGGGCCAGGCGCCCACCAGCGTGATCCACAAGGAGGACTTCCAGGCCGTCGACATCGCCTCGATCGCGAAGCCGGTCACCAAGATGGCGGTCACCGTCCTGGAGGCCGCGCAGGTCCCCGGCGTCTTCCAGCAGGCCTTCCACCTGATGCGCTCCGGCCGTCCCGGCCCGGTCCTGATCGACCTGCCGATCGACGTGCAGCTCACCGAGATCGAGTTCGACCCGGAGACGTACGAGCCGCTGCCGGTCTACAGGCCGACCGCGACCCGTGCCCAGATCGAGAAGGCCATCTCCTTCCTGCTGGCCTCCGAGCGCCCGGTCATCGTCGCGGGCGGCGGCATCATCGGCGCCGACGCGAGCGACCTGCTGGTCGAGTTCGCCGAGCTGACCCAGACCCCGGTCATCCCGACCCTGATGGGCTGGGGCACGCTGCCCGACGACCACGAGCTGAACGCCGGCATGGTCGGCGTCCAGACCTCGCACCGCTACGGCAACGCCAACTTCCTGGAGTCCGACTTCGTCCTCGGCATCGGCAACCGCTGGGCCAACCGCCACACCGGCTACAAGCTCGACGTCTACCGCGAGGGCCGCAAGTTCGTCCACGTCGACATCGAGCCCACCCAGATCGGCAAGATCTTCCCGCCGGACTACGGTGTCGTCTCCGACGCCAAGGCCGCGCTGGAGCTGTTCGTCCAGGTCGCCAAGGAGCTGAAGGCCGAGGGCAGGCTGCCCGACCGCGCCGACTGGGTCGCCTCCACCCAGGAGCGCAAGGCCACCCTGCTGCGCCGCACGCACTTCGACAACGTGCCGATGAAGCCGCAGCGCGTGTACGAGGAGATGAACAAGGCCTTCGGCCCGGAGACGCGCTACGTCACCACCATCGGCCTCTCCCAGATCGCCGGCGCGCAGATGCTGCACGTCTACAAGCCGCGTCACTGGATCAACTGCGGCCAGGCCGGCCCGCTCGGCTGGACCATCCCGGCCGCGATCGGCGTCGCCAAGGCCGACCCGGACTCCCCGGTCGTCGCCCTGTCCGGCGACTACGACTTCCAGTTCCTGATCGAGGAGCTGGCGGTCGCCGCCCAGCACCGGATCCCCTACGTCCACGTCCTGGTGAACAACGCCTACCTGGGCCTGATCCGCCAGGCGCAGATCGGCCTGGACATCAACTTCCAGGTCAACCTGGAGTTCGAGAACATCAACGCCCCGGAGCTCGGCGTCTACGGCGTCGACCACGTCAAGGTCGCCGAGGGCCTTGGCTGCAAGGCGATCCGGGTCACCGAGCCGGAGCAGCTGGGCGCCGCCTTCGAGCAGGCCAAGAAGCTGGCCGCCGAGTACCGGGTGCCGGTCGTCGTCGAGGCGATCCTGGAGCGCATCACCAACATCTCGATGAGCCGGACGATGGACATCAGTGACATCTCCGAGTTCGAGGACCTGGCCACCGAGCCCGGCCACGCGCCGACCTCGATCAAGCCGCTGAAGGTCTGATCC
Source organism: Streptomyces sp. NPDC002520 (assembly GCF_053595235.1). Taxonomy (NCBI): domain Bacteria; kingdom Bacillati; phylum Actinomycetota; class Actinomycetes; order Kitasatosporales; family Streptomycetaceae; genus Streptomyces; species Streptomyces sp. NPDC002520. The sequence goes on from NZ_JBSFXG010000001.1 coordinate 463,273, forward strand.
GGCGACAGGCACACGAGGGGCGGTTCCATCCCGGGGGATGGAACCGCCCCTCACGCATGGACGTCCCCGCAGCCGGAGCCCCCTCCTGCTCCTCCTCCGCTGCCCCAGGACGTGGGCAGCCCCCGTTCCGTGGTGCCGCCGCGGCCCGTCAGGCCCGCCTCCCGGGTGAAGCGGGGGGCCAGCAGGGTCAGCGCCTTGTCGCCGTGGAGCGCCACCAGCAGGAGCGTGTCGTCGGGGGACAGGCCGGAGCGGCGGGCGGGCAGGGGGTCGCGGGAACGCATGCGCCGGAGCGCGCGGCGGGCGGCCCGGGTGGGGCCGGGGAGGGTGCGGCGCAGCATGCCCGCCGCGACGAGCTCCGCGCGCAGTCCGGCCAGGGCCGTGCGGACGCCCTGCCGGTCGAGCAGCTGACGCAGCCCGGCGGGGCGGTAGAGGGCGGCGTGCACCGCCCTGGCCAGGGCCGGCAGTGGGCCTCGTGGCGCCGGGCCCGAGGTCCGCATCGTGCCGGCCCGTCCGGCCTGAACCGCACCGCGCAGATGCAGCCCCAGCACCGCCACCGTCACCGCTGCGCGGGCTCCCCCGCGCAGCAGGGCGAGCGCGTGCGGGTCCGTCGGGACGTTCGTCTCACCCGCCATGTCACACCCCCCTGGGGCGGGGCCCGCCGTCCCCGTGCCGACGGGCCCCGCACAACGGTGTTGTGCCCACCGGCGCCGGTGGGTGAAGCCTCCTCGGTGGTGTTTCAGAGGTTGATCTGAGGGTTGCGTAGACCCCCTACGGCCGCTGCCGTAACCCGGGTCGTCACACCTCGTGCTCCGACAGTCCGGGCCAGTCGTCCGGGCCGCCGCCCTGCCATTCGATGAGGTCGCTCTCCTCGACCTCGACCCGGTCCAGATCGGCCAGCCGCAGGATCTCGACGACGTCGTCCAGGTGGGAGGCGAGCCCCAGGGTCACGTCTCCCTCGGTGACCCGCCGGGATCCGTCCAGGGCCGGGGCGTGGACCACGATGTGCGGGTACTGCGTCGGATTGCCCATGGCTTCAGCGTCCTGCGGATACGGCCCACGCGCACGTCGTGGCCGGGACATGCGAAAGCGCCCCCGGACAGGGGGCGCTTCGGTGGTGCGTGATGGCCGTCCGACGGCGCGAGGCTGGGCGCGACAGGTCGTTCGCGCCGCCGGACGGAGCTCTGGGACCTCACATGGAGGCCGTGGCTGGGGACCGCGGCGCATGCGACGGAACCGGGGCCCTTCCCTCTGGTCGAGAAGGGGACTCGGAACCTTCACCACCGCACTGGCTCGCACGGCGCCGCGGTCCTGCCCTGCCCGCGCTACCGAGTGATCACCCCTCATCCGGATCGCTCGGCGGCGGGTCGTACGCGTCCGGAATCCCGACCTCCCCGTCGGGTCCCGGACGCAGTCCTTCGGCTCAGTCCTCGCGCAGGGCGCGGACCGCCTCCTCCACGCGCTTGCCGTACTCCGGGTCGGCGGCGTGGAAGTGGGCCAGGTTCTTCTCGATCACGTCGTCGCGCGAGACCTGCGAGAGGCCGCCGGCGATGTTCGCGATCAGACGGGACTTCTCCTCCTGCGACATCAGGCGGTACAGCTCGCCCGCCTGGTAGAAGTCGTCGTCCTTGGTGTGCTGCGGGGCCACGTGGGTGCCCGTGTGGCCGGACACCGCGAGCGGGGCCGACAGCGGGCGACCGGTCTCCACCGGGCCGTCGTACGAGTTGGGCTCGTAGTTCTTGGCGTGGCGGCCCTGGGAGTTGGACGCCATGAGGCCGTCGCGGCCGTAGTTCTGCGCGGTCGTCGCCTTCGGGGCGTTGACGGCCAGCAGGGTGTGGTTGACGCCCAGGCGGTAGCGGTGCGCGTCCGCGTAGGCGAACAGGCGGCCCTGGAGCATCTTGTCGGGGGAGGGGCCGATGCCCGGAACGAAGTTGTTCGGGGAGAACGCGGCCTGCTCGACCTCGGCGAAGACGTTGTCCGGGTTGCGGTCCAGCACCAGACGGCCGACCCGCTGCAGCGGGTAGTCCTTGTGCGGCCACACCTTGGTCAGGTCGAACGGGTTGAAGCGGTAGTCGGCCGCCTCGGCCGCCGGCATGATCTGGACGTACAGGGTCCAGGACGGGTGCACGCCCCGCTCGATGGCCTGAAGCAGGTCCGTCTGGTGCGAGTTGGGGTCCTTGCCCGCGGTCTCCGCGGCCTGCTCGCTGCTCAGCGAGCGGACGCCCTGGTTCGTCTTGAAGTGGTACTTGACGAAGAAGGCCTCGCCCTCGGCGTTCGTCCACTGGTAGGTGTGCGAGCCGTAGCCGTTCATGTGGCGGTACGACGCCGGGATGCCGCGGTCGCCCATCAGCCAGGTCACCTGGTGCGTGGCCTCGGGGGCGTGGGCCCAGAAGTCCCAGACGTTGTCCGGCTCCTGCTTGCCCGTGAACGGGTCCCGCTTCTGCGAGTGGATGAAGTCGGGGAACTTGATCGGGTCCTTGATGAAGAACACCGGGGTGTTGTTGCCGACGAGGTCGTAGTTGCCCTCTTCGGTGTAGAACTTCACCGCGAAACCGCGCGGGTCACGGACCGCGTCGGCGCCGCCGAGCGAGTCGGCGACGGTCGAGAAGCGCAGGAACACCTCGGTGCGCTTGCCGATCTCGCCGAGGAAGGCGGCGTGGGTGTAGCCGGTGACGTCGTCGGTCACCTCGAAGTGGCCGTACGCGCCGGAGCCGCGGGCGTGCACCACACGCTCCGGGATCCGCTCACGGTTGAAGCGCGCGAGCTTCTCCAGGAGGTGCTGGTCCTGGAGGAGGAGCGGGCCGCCGACGCCGGCGGAGGCGGAGTTCTGGTTGTCGGCGACCGGGGCGCCGGACTCGGTCGTGAGCACGCGCTTCGACATCGTGGACCTTCCGTGCGGGAGTCAGCGGAAACCTGTTTCCGCTTTGTGGAGCCTAGAAGTGGGGCGATCTGAGCGTCAACAGTTTGTTGAAGTGGATTCCGGGCCGCGGCGCCGCCTGGGCGCGACAGGACAGGTGTCAGCGGCGCCACGGACCGGAAGTTCGGGGGTGTCGGACCCGTCGTCAGACCTGGGCGCCGGAGAGGCGCTCCACGGCCCGCAGCAGGGCCGAGTGGTCCAGGCCACCGTCGCCCTGCGCGCGCAGGGAGGCGACCAGCTGGGCGACCACGGCGCCGACCGGCAGGGCGGCGCCGACGTTGCGGGCGGCGTCGGTGACGATGCCCATGTCCTTGTGGTGCAGGTCGATGCGGAAGCCCGGCTTGAAGTCGCGGCTGAGGAAGTTGTCCTTCTTCCGCGTCAGCACGGTCGAGCCGGCGAGGCCGCCGTTGAGGACGTCGAGGGCGGCCGCGAGGTCCACGCCCGACTTCTCCAGGAAGACCACGGCCTCGGCGCAGGCCTGGATGTTCACGGCGACGATCAGCTGGTTGGCCGCCTTCACCGTCTGGCCGGAGCCGTGCGGGCCGCACAGCACGATGGTCTTGCCGAGCGCCTCGAAGATCGGCTTGGCCTGCTCGAAGTCGGCCCGCTCGCCGCCGATCATGATCGACAGCACGGCCTCGATGGCGCCGGCCTCGCCGCCGGACACCGGGGCGTCCAGGACGCGGATGCCCTTGTCCTTGGCGGCCGCGGCCAGGTCCACGGAGGTCTGCGGGGTGATCGAGGACATGTCGATCAGCAGCGCGCCGGACTTCGCGTTCTCCAGGATGCCGGCGGGGCCGTAGGCGATGGCCTCGACCTGCGGGGAGGCGGGCACCATCGTGATCACCACGTCGGCGTCGCGCACGGCGTCGGCGATCGAGGACGCGGCGGTACCGCCGGCGGCGGCCAGCCGGTCCAGCTTGTCCTGCTCCAGCGTGAAGCCGGTGACGTCGTAACCCGCCTTGATCAGGTTCTCGGACATGGGGGAGCCCATGATGCCGAGGCCGACCCATGCGATCTTGGGGAGGTTGCTCATGATTGGGGTGCCTCTCTCAACTGCTCTGCAAAGTCAGGGGGGGGTCAGCGCGCGGCGCGCGCTTCGCGCGGGAGCCACTCGAAGGCCTCGGCGCTGGGCTTGTCGCCCGGCTTGTACTCCAGGCCGATCCAGCCGTCGTAACCGGCCTTCCGCAGCTGGTCGAGCAGCTCCTCCAGGGGGAGCGAACCCGTCCCGGGGGCGCCGCGGCCGGGGTTGTCGGCGATCTGCACGTGGCCGGTCTTCGCCGCGTACTGCTCGATGACCGAGGGCAGGTCCTCGCCGTTCATGGACAGGTGGTACAGGTCCATCAGGAACTTCGCGTTCCCGAGGCCCGTCGCGGCGTTGACCTTGTCGACGACCTCGATCGCGGCCGGCGCCGACACCAGCGGGTACAGCGGCGACTCGGGCCGGTTCAGCGTCTCGACCAGCAGGATCGCGCCGATCCGGTCGGCCGCCCGCGCGGCGAGGACGAGGTTCTCCAGGGCGAGTGCGTCCTGCTCGGCCGCTTCCACGCCCTCGACGCGGTTGCCGTACAGCGCGTTGAGCGCCTTGCAGCCAAGGGCGGCGGCGAAGTCGGTGGCCACGTCGATGTTGGCGCGGAACCTCTCGGACTCCGCACCCGGGACCGACAGGGCGCCGCGGTCCGGGCCCGGCAGCTGTCCGGCGTAGAAGTTCAGCCCCGTGAGCTGGACACCCGCGTCCTCGATCGCCTTCTTCAGGGCGTCGAGCTCGGACTGCTCGGGGGTGGGGGAGTCGACCCAGGGCCACCACAGCTCGACCGCCGTGAAGCCCGCCGCGGCGGCGGCCGCGGGGCGCTCCAGGAGCGGGAGTTCCGTGAAGAGGATCGACAGGTTGACGTTGAAGCGCTGGTCTGCAAATCCCATCGGGGGCCGCGCTCCCTTCCGTGGTAGAGATTCCGTATTACGGAAGTTCGTTTCTGCGTAATGGAAGATTGCCGTCGGGGGTCGCCGCTTGTCAAGGGGGTCGGGCGGCCGGACCTCGCGGGGATGCCCGAAATCCGTGTCGCGCGTTAGGTTGTGCGCGTGCGATTGAGAGTGGAGTTCACGACCGAACCCTTCGACCTCGACGAGGCGCCCGCGCACGCCGTCGTGGCGCGACAGGTCCTCGAGGCCGCCGATCTGGAGGCCGTCGACGTCGGACCGTTCGGCAATACCGCGGAAGGGGGCGCCGACAGCGTGCTCACCGCCGTGGACGCGCTGCTGCGCCAGAGCCTGGAGGCCGGTGCCACCCGGATCTCGCTCCAGCTCAATGTGGTCGGGGAGGGCGATAGGTGAGCGGGGAGGAGCCCTTCATCGCGGCCGTGAAGCCACTGGTCGACGCCATGGGCGGGGAGATGGTCCCGCCCGACGAGGCCGGGTCCGAGGACGTCGTCCTCGCCTGGGAGGGCGTCGACGTCGTCGCCGTGCGCCTGCCCCAGCTCGCCGACTCCCTGGACCACATCCTCGCGGCCATGGAGCGCCGCCAGGGCCGACCGCTGGCCGACCTGGACCGCAGGGCCAAGCAGGAGGCCGTCCGCTCGCTGGAGGCGCGCGGCGCCTTCGCCGTGCGGCACGGCGTGGAGACCGTGGCCGGCGCGCTCGGCGTCAGCCGCTTCACCGTCTACAACTACCTCAACCGGGAGAAGGAGGGCTGAAGCCCCCGGGGGAGCAGGGTCAGGGCCCCGGGCGGCGCGGCTTGTTACGCGGATTTTTCAACAAAGTGTTGACGCGATGTTTCCGAGGGCGTTAGCTATCGGCAGCCCGTTCAGCACGAAGGCCCGACGCGGCCACGGAGGCTCCCGTGACTTCGACTTCCACGCCACCGGGTCTGGCCCGGTTCAACGTCCTGGAGGAGAGCGCGGCCCTCGCCGCACTCCACGAGGCGTGCGCCTCCACCGAGTGGGCCAGGCGACTGTCCGCCGCCCGCCCGTACAGCAACGTAGACGACCTCTACGCCGCCAGCGACGCCGCCATGGCCGAGCTGAGTGCCACGGACCTGGCAGAGGCGATGGCCGGCCACCCGCCGATCGGCCGTCCCAAGCCGGGAGACCCGACCTCCGCGCGGGAGCAGCGCGGCATGGCCGGTGCCTCCGAGGACCTCAGGGCACAGATGCTCGAACTGAACCTGGCCTACCAGGAGAAGTTCGGCCACGTCTTCCTCATCTGCGCCACCGGCCGGACCGGCGAGCAGATGCGCGACGCGGTCAAGGAGCGGATCGGCAACGCGCCGGAGCAGGAGCGCGAGATCGTCCGCACCGAGCTCGGCAAGATCAACCGCATCCGACTGGCCCGACTCGTCGAAGAGGACGCCTGACACCATGAGCACCAGCACCACCGCCTCCGTGTCCACGCACATCCTGGACACCTCCGTCGGCCGCCCCGCCGAGGGCGTCGCCGTCCAGCTCTCCGCCCGCAGCGGGCGCGAGGGGGACTGGCAGGCGCTCGGCGGCTCCGCGACCGACGCCGACGGCCGGTGCAAAGACCTGCCGGCCCTGCCGGAGGGGACCACACACGTACGGCTCGACTTCGCCGTCGAGGCGTATTTCCTGAAGTCCGAGAACAAGCAAGCCGATGCGCAGCAGGACGCCCCCGCGAATCGGGACAGCGGTTCCGTGTTCTTCCCCGAGGTGGCGATCACCTTCGCCGTGAAGCCCGGGGAGCACTACCACGTACCGCTGCTGCTCAACCCGTTCGGCTACTCCGTTTACCGAGGGAGCTAGCAGACACCATGCCCACCATTCTGGGACAGAACCAGTACGGCAAGGCCGAGAACCGGGTCGTCAAGATCACGCGGGACGGCGCCACCCATCACATCAAGGACCTCAACGTCTCCATCGCTCTGAGCGGCGACATGGAGGAGGTCCACTACTCGGGCTCCAACGCGAACGTCCTGCCGACCGACACCACCAAGAACACGGTGTACGCGTTCGCCAAGGAGTACGGCATCGAGTCCGCCGAGCAGTTCGGCATCCACCTCGCCCGCCACTTCGTCGGCTCGCAGGAGCCGATCAAGACCGCGCGGATCCGCATCGAGGAGTACTCCTGGGAGCGGATCGAGACCTCCGACGCCAACTCCAGGTTCATCGGCGCGGACGACGTCAAGCACTCCTTCGTCCGCAAGGGCCAGGAGACCCGTCTCACCCAGATCACCTACGACGGTGAGAAGTGGGAGGTCATCTCCGGTCTGAAGGACCTCGTCGTGATGAACTCGACCAACTCCGAGTTCTGGGGCTACGTCAAGGACAAGTACACGACCCTCCAGGAGGCGTACGACCGCATCCTGGCCACCCAGGTCTCCAGCCGCTGGCGGTTCAACTGGACCGACGACGAGCAGAAGATGCCCCACTGGGAGAAGTCCTACGAGCAGGTCAGGAAGCACATGCTCCAGGCCTTCGCCGAGACGTACTCCCTCTCGCTGCAGCAGACGCTGTACCAGATGGGTTCGCGGATCATCAACAACCGCGGCGAGATCGACGAGGTCCGCTTCTCGCTGCCGAACAAGCACCACTTCCTCGTCGACCTGGAACCCTTCGGGCTCAAGAACGACAACGAGGTCTACTTCGCCGCCGACCGGCCCTACGGCCTGATCGAGGCGACCATCCTCCGGGACGGCTGCGAGGCGAAGATCCCGATGGACCTCACCAACCTCTGATCCTTCCTCTCTCGCGGCACCCGTGACCGGGGAACACGTTGCTCCGTCTCCCCGGTCACGGCACTCAAAACCTCCAGGGTCCTGCCGTGCCCTCCCATTTCAGTCCGCTGAGCGAAAAGGACGAATCATGGCAGCAGCAGCCCAGCGCATCGTCATCGAGAACTGTGCGATCGCGACCGTCGACGCCGACGACACCGAGTACGCCTCCGGGTACCTCGTCATCGCCGGCAACCGCATCGAGGCGGTCCGCGCGGGCACGGCCCCTGAAGGCCTGGAGAACGTCGTACGCCGTATCGACGCATCCGGGCATCTCGTGACCCCCGGCCTGATCAACACCCACCACCACTTCTACCAGTGGATCACCCGGGGTATGGCCACGGACCACAACCTCTTCGACTGGCTGGTCGCGCTCTACCCCACCTGGGCGCGCATCGACGAGCAGATGGCCTACTCGGCGGCCCAGGGCTCGCTCGCGATGATGGCCCGCGGCGGCGTCACCACCGCCATGGACCACCACTACGTCTACCCCCGCGGCACCGGCGACCTGTCCGGCGCGATCATCCGCGCCGCCCGCGAGACGGGTGTCCGCTTCACCCTGGCCCGCGGCTCCATGGACCGCAGCGAGAAGGACGGCGGACTGCCCCCGGACTTCGCCGTCGAGACCCTCGAAGGCGCCCTCACCGCCACCGAGGCCACCGTCAAGGAACACCACGACGCCTCCTTCGACGCGATGACCCAGGTTGCCGTCGCCCCCTGCTCGCCCTTCTCCGTCTCCACCGAACTCCTGCGTCAGGGAGCCGAGTTGGCCCGCCGGCTCGGGGTGCGCCTGCACACCCACGGTTCGGAGACCGTGGAGGAGGAGAAGTTCTGCCACGAGCTGTTCGGCATGGGCCCCACCGACTACTTCGAGTCAACGGGCTGGCTCGGCGAGGACGTGTGGATGGCGCACTGCGTCCACATGAACGACTCCGACATCGCCGCCTTCGGCCGCACGAAGACCGGTGTGGCGCACTGCCCGTCCTCCAACGCACGCCTCGCGGCTGGCATCGCCCGGGTCCCCGACATGCTGAAGGCGGGCGTCCCGGTCGGCCTCGGCGTCGACGGCACCGCCTCCAACGAGTCCGGTGAACTCCACACCGAACTGCGCAACGCCCTGCTCATCAACCGCCTCGGCGCCCACCGCGAGGCCGCGCTGAACGCCCGTCAGGCGCTGCGCCTCGGCACCTACGGAGGAGCACAGGTGCTCGGCCGCGCGGCCGAGACCGGCTCCCTGGAGGCCGGCAAGCTGGCCGACCTGGTGCTGTGGAAGCTGGACACCCTCGCGCACGCCTCCATCGCCGACCCGGTGATCGCGCTGGTCTTCGGAGCGGCGGCCCCGGTCACCGCATCCTTCGTCGACGGACGCCAGATCGTCGAGAACGGCCGTCTGCTGACCGTCGACGAGGACGCCGTCGCCCGCTCCACGCGGGACGAGGCACAGCGCCTGGCGCGGATCGCCGCCCAGGGCTGAGCCACCCCTTTGACTCCGGCCGAGAGGGACGGCTCCCGGCCGGCAGCCGTGGACCCGAGCCGGGTCCATGGCGGCCGTCTTCGGGGCGCGTGTGAGAGCGCGCGCCCCGGAACGGTCTCCGTTCCGAGACCCCCACGGGTCCCACCGGTCCCGCACGACCGCCGCGCACCACCTCCCTGACACCCACGTACGAAGTCGACGTGTCTCACCGACCGGAGGAGCCGCAGTGACCGCACACCCCATCGACGGGCCCCACCCCGTTGAAGAGAAGGCCGTCCACCCCGTGGACGAGAAACTCCCCGCACTGAAGATGGCGACCAGCGGCCTGCAGCACGTCGCCGCCATGTACGCCGGAGTCGTCGCCCCGCCCCTGATCGTCGGCGCGGCCGCAGGCCTGTCCGGCACCGAGCTCACCTTCCTCACCGGCGCCTGCCTGTTCACCGCGGGCCTCGCCACCTTCCTGCAGACCCTCGGCATCTGGAAGATCGGTGCCCGGCTGCCCTTCGTCAACGGCGTCACCTTCGCCGGCGTCGCGCCGATGACGGCGATCGTCGCCTCCACGCACGACAAGTCCGACGCGCTGCCGATCATCTTCGGCGCGGTCATCGTCGCCGGCCTCCTCGGCTTCCTCGCGGCCCCCGTCTTCTGCAAGGCGGTCCGCTTCTTCCCGCCCGTCGTCACCGGCACGGTCATCACGCTGATCGGCGTCTCCCTGCTCCCGGTCGCCTTCAACTGGGCCCAGGGGCCCAACCCGGCCGCGCACGACTACGGTTCGCGGACCAACCTCACCCTGGCCGGCATCACCCTGCTGATCGTCCTGCTGCTGCGCCGCTTCACCCGCGGCTTCGTCAAGCAGATCGCGGTGCTGCTCGGCCTGGTCGCCGGCACTCTGATAGCGATCCCGTTCGGCGTCACCGACTTCGGCCCGGTGACGACGGCGGACCTGGTGGGCTTCCCGACCCCGTTCCACTTCGGCGCCCCGCAGTTCCAGATCGCGGCGATCCTGTCGATGTGCGTGGTGATGGTGGTCTCGATGACCGAGTCCACGGCGGACATGCTGGCGCTGGGCGAGATCGTGGAGCGCCCCGCGGACGAGAAGACCATCGCCGCGGGCCTGCGCGCCGACACCCTCGGTTCGGCGATCAGCCCGATCTTCAACGGCTTCATGTGCAGCGCCTTCGCGCAGAACATCGGCCTGGTCGCGATGACCCGCATCCGCAGCCGCTTCGTGGTCGCGGCCGGCGGCGGCTTCCTGGTGCTGATGGGCCTGTGCCCGATCGCCGCCTCGCTCATCGCGGTCGTCCCGCGTCCCGTCCTCGGCGGCGCCGGCGTCGTCCTGTTCGGGTCGGTCGCCGCGAGCGGCATCCAGACCCTGGTGCGGGCCGGCCTGGAGAAGGACAACAACGTCCTGATCGTGGCCGTCTCCCTCGCGGTCGGCATCATCCCGATCACGGCGCCGGAGTTCTACCACGCCTTCCCGGAGACCGCGAAGATCGTCCTGGACTCCGGCATCTCCACGGGCTGCGTCACGGCCGTCCTGCTCAACCTGGTCTTCAACCACCTGGGCAAGGGCCGCGACGCGCAGGACGTCACGCATCCCATGGAAGCGGGCGAGGAACTGGCCCCGGCCCACTGACGGTGTGACGGGGCCGAGGTCACTCCTCGGCCCCGCCGCGGTACGGCGCCACCCTCGCCGCACACCGCCTCCTGGCCCCGCACCACGGCTTCAACCAGGTCCCGGTGCCGGTCAGGCGGGACCGGGCCACGCCATGAGGTTCGCGAACAACTCGGCCTGTTCGACGGCGTCGTCCAGGGCGTGGTGCGTGTGGCGACGCCTCGACAGCAGATGCCTCGGCATCGTGCCCTTGGCCACCGCCCGCAGCGGCAGGCCCGCCTTGGTGGCGTACAGCGTCTTCATGTCGAGGCAGCCCGAGTGGCCGAAGGGGCTCTCGCCGGTGAAGCGGATGAGGTACCAGTACAGGAACGTCCAGTCGTACGACGCCGGATAGCCGCACATCACCGGCTGCGCTCCGGCGCCGACCTCGCGGACCCAGGCGGTGAACTCGGCGAGGGCGACGGCCGGGTCGGCGCCCTCGGTCCGCAGCCGGTCGCGGTCCAGGCCGCTGACCGCCAGGGCCTCGGGGACGAAGTCGGCGGAGATCGGGCGGAGTTCGCGGTAGAAGGTCTGCTCTTCGGGGTCCGCCGGGGTGAATCTGTCGGCGTCCTGGGTGCCGGCGACGGCCGCACCCAGGCTCAGCATGGAGTACGGCCCCGGGATCGGGCCGTCGGCCTCGATGTCGACGGAGATGTAGCGGCTGGGCTTGACGTGTCGTTCGGACATGAGAGCGGAGCATGGCAGCCGGTTGCCTCACCGCGCATCCGGTTTCGGCCGCGGCAGCGCGTCCCGGCCTGCCGGCCGCGCTCACCCGCCTCCCCTCGGCCTCACCCGCCTCAGGGTTCTCGGCCTCTCTCACTCACGGCGCCGGTCACAGACCGCCCTGTCGACCTTCGAAACCCCGATCCTGACATGCCCTCAGACGCGGCGCGGCGAGGCCAGGAGGTAGCGCACCCGGGTCCGCGGCTCGGTGTACGCGCCGGCCTGCCAGCCCGTCCGTTCCAGCGTGGCCGCGCAGGCGTCCAGGGTCTGCGTGTCCGGCGCGTACACGGCGACCGCCTCCGGCTGCGGGGTCGCCCGCACCCGGTAGCCGGGACCGTCCGGGCCCTCGGGCCGGTGTCCGGCGGCCTCCAGCGCGAGCGCGGCGGCCCGCACCAGATGCGTGCGCTCCCAGCCGCAGGGCCGGTCCACGGAGCCGTCGGGGTTGGTCATCCGGCGCAGCTCCAGCAGCCCCTGCCAGGCGCTGTGCACCTCGCGCTGCCGGGCAGGTCCGGACAGGGGTGCCTCCTCCCCGCCGACACGCGCCGCGAACACGCCGGTGGAGGGTGCGGTCTGCGCCGGCGCGTCGGCCGGGTGAGCGGTGGCGGCATCCGGGGTGGCCTCGCGTATGCGGTGGCCGGCCGGAGTGAGGAAGTGGTCGTGCGGCGGCCGGGGGTGCCTGAAGGCGAGACCCCGCTTCACCAGCGCGGCGAGCTGCGCCTCCGTCCCGCGCAACCGCCCGGTGACCGGATCGGCCCCCTCGATCACCAGCCGCTGCGCGGCACTCGGTGCTCGTGTCACGACGTGCTCCCTCCCTCCCCGGACGCGCCGCGGACCACCGGACGGCAGTCCTCCTCCTGTTCCGAAGAGTACGACCGGGGTACGACAACGCCCCGCTGCCCGCAGACGTCACCGTGCCCGGCGCCTCCTACTGGCGGTATCCGCTCAGGAACCGCCCGATCCGGCCGGCCCGCGCCCTCGGCCTCGTCGGGGACCGCTGGACCCTGCTGATCGTCCGGGAGCTGCTGGCCGGCCCCCGCCGCTACACCGACCTGCACGCGGACCTGCCCGGGGTGAGCACGGACGTCCTCGCCTCACGGCTGAAGGACATGGAGTGCGACACCCTCGCCACCCGGCGCCGCCCGCCCCCGCCGGCTGCGGCGAACGTATACGAACTCACCCCGCGCGGACGGCGGTTGCTGCCGGTCCTCCAGGCCCTGGGGGAGTGGGGAGGGCCCGAGCTGGACGAGCTCAGGTCCAGGCGACGCCGTGCGCGCGCACTGGTTCGCCCCGCCGGTGCTGCGCGTGCTGGAGGCGGCGAACGCGGGCACCGGCGTCGTCGAAGTCCACCTGGACGAGGGCGACTTCCACCTCCACGTCGGCGCTGAGGACGGCCCGGTCCACGGCGACGGGCCCGCGCCCGGTGACGCGGACGCGCGGCTCGCCATGGACACGGCCACGTGTACGGCGATCAGCCGGGGCGGGCTCGGTCTCGTGGACGCCGTCCGGGACGGGCGGATCACCGTGACCGGCGACGGCGCGTTCGCGAAGGCGATGCGCGAGAGCTGAGTCGACCGAGGCTCATGCCGGGCGCGCGAGTCCTGGACGGCGAGCGGGTCCGGCGGCCGTCGAAGCGCCGGCAAAGGAGAAGGCCCGCCGGTGGGGCGGGCCTTCAGGGGGAGTCACCGTCAGGGTGGACTCACATGGTCGGCGGTACCCGGGACGGGCGGCCCGAGCCGCGCGTCAGCGCGTATCCGCCGATGCCCGCGAGCGCGGCCAGTACGCCGCCCAGCGCGGTCCACACCCAGCGGTCGGACCACCAGCCGGAGGACCAGCCGTCCTCCGGTTTGATGCCGGACAGCACCGCGGACTTCGTGTCGTCCTGCTCCGCCTCGGGCTTGACGGCGATTCCGGGGATGAGCGGCTCGGACAGCGAACCGTCCACGGCGGCCGCGCCGCCGATGTCCTTGGAGTCGACGCGCACCTCGGTGCTCACCGGCAGGCCGAGGTCGGAGGAGCCCAGGTCCAGGACCGTCAGCCGGACGTAGTACGTGCCCGGCAGCGGGTCGTCGGCCCACGGCTCCGACCAGGCCCGCACCGTGCGCAGCACACAGGCCAGCTCGACCGAGGCGGCGTCCTGTGCGGCGGTGCGGGTCTGGGCGCCGTACTGGCAGGACTGGCGGCGGCGCAGACCGTCGTACACGTCGATCTGCCAGGTCTGCGCGGAGTGCGTCTGAGGCAGCTTCACGGTCGCCTTCACCGTGGGGCGCTGCCCGGAGTCCGCCGCGAACGACCAGTACAGGTAGTCACCGGTGGAGGCGGACGCGGTGGCCTGCTGCCCCTGCTCGATCTCCGTCGCCGTACGGAACGAGGTGCCCGCGCGGGTGGGCGCCGAGCCGTCGGCCGAGGCGCTCGGCGACGGCGAGGAGTCGGCGGCGGCGAGCCCGGCGGCCGGTCCGGCGGTCAGTCCGAGCGCCAGCAAGGTGGTGCTCAACACACGTGTGAAACGCATCAGTTCGTCCTCCAGACCGCGACCCGCCAACGCGACAGCCAGCCCCACAGCACACCGGCGACGAAACCGGTCAGCACCAGCGCGCCCAGCAGCCACCAGCCGCGCCCGAGACCGAAGGCGGCCACGTCACCGGCCTTGTCCGGGCCGTCCACGACGTCGACCGTCAGCTCGATGGGCAGACCCGGCGTGGTCTTCACGCCCGCGGCCGCCGCGAAGGAGTTGGTGACCTGCAGGCACACCGTCTCCGGGGTCGCGGTGTCCTCGTCCTGCGCGGGCTTCGGGTAGCGAAGGCCCGTGGACAGGACGTCGGTTCGGCCGGTGCCGGCGGCCTCGCCGCGCACGATCTCCCGGCCGTGCGCGGTCACCGCCCGCAGCAGCACCCCGTAGTTCGGGTTGACGGCCCGGTCGTCCGCCACGCTCACCGAGGCGCGCAGCTCCTTGCCGGGCTCGACGTCCACCTTGTACCAGCGCTGCTGCCCGAACTCCTCACGGTCGGTGTACAGGCCGGACTTGAGCGAGGGCGCGCTGGCGCACTGGGCGGCGCCCTCGGTGGCGACCGGCGTCACCACCGGATCGGCCGCGCGGTCCACCAACTGTCCGACCCGGTCGGTCAGTTCCTCCTTGTGCTGCACGGAGGTGTACGTGCCGCCGGTCGCGTCCGCGATGCAGCTGAGCTGGTCGCGGGTCTTGGCGTCCGGCACCAGGCCCAGGGTGTCGATGGTCAGCCCGATGCCCTTGGCGGCTATCTCGCGGGCCACCTCGCACGGGTCGAGCGGTTGGCAGGTGTCCTCGCCGTCGCTGATCAGCACGATCCGGCGGGTGCCGTCGCCGCCGTCCAGGTCTTTGGCCGCCTGTTGCAGCGCGGGTCCGATCGGTGTCCAGCCGGTCGGTGCCAGCGTGGCCACCGCGGTCTTCGCGTCGGTCCGGTCCAGCGGTCCGACCGGGTAGAGCTGCGCGGTGTCCGTGCAACCCGTCTTGCGGTCGTTTCCACGGTAGTTGGCGCCCAGGGTGCGGATCCCGAGCTGGACCTCCTCGGGCGTCGCGTCGAGCACCTCGTTGAACGCCTGCTTCGCGGCGGCCATCCGGGAGCCGCCGTCGATGTCGCGGGTCCGCATGGAACCGCTGACGTCCAGCACGAGTTCGACCTTCGGAGCGGGCCGCGCCGTCTCGTCGGCGACGGCTCCGCCGGGAAACGCGATCCCGGCCGCCAGGGCGGCGAGCAGAGCACATACGCCTGCCGCCAGCCGTTGTCTTCTGATCATCGGCGGATCTTATTGATCAGATGCGCCGGGCTCCAAAACGAGCGGGTTGGGCAGGGCGGTCCACTGGTCGCCGGGGGTCTCCGGGGACAGGCGCATCAGCGTCAACGCCTTCGCCGGCAGGGGGCCTTCGCGCAGCGCCGCCAGATCCGGGGTCTCGGGCAGGTCGGGCAGCGCGGCCCGCAGCGCGGTGCCCAGGGCGGGGCCCGAGCCCGCCGCACCGGCGAGCGCGCCCGCCACCAGGGAACCGAACAGCTTGCGGCGCAGGGCCGTCTCGTCGTCCGTGATCAGACGGCCGGTCAGGCCGGGCGGCGTGATGCCGTGACGGGCGAGGCGGGCGGGGCTGATGCGGATGTCGGCGAGGTCGCGGTAGACGAGGCGCAGCGGAGTGTCGTCGGCGCCGAGGACGACGAGGAGGTTCTGGCCGTGGGCCTCCAGTGCGACCCCCAGGTCCAGCAGGCGCAGGCCGGCCGTGAGGGCGATACGGGTGAAGGCGGCCAGCCAGGCGGGGGAGCCGGGGAGCGGGGTGGTGGCGAGGGCGGCCACCGGCAGGACGCGCTCGCCGGGATTCACGTACGCCTCGGGGGACTCCCGCAGCAGCGCCGCCAGGTCGGGGGAGTGGGCGGTCGCCGCGCCCAGGGTCCGGGTGAGGTGCAGCAGGCCGTCCGAGCGCGCGGCCAGTTCCGTGCCGAGCGCGGACAGCGCCGCCGACGCGGCCACGGAGTACGTGGAGATGTCCCGCACCGACGAGGTCAGCCGGGCGCTCAGCGCGGTCTTCACGTGCGGGCCGCCGGGCAGCGCGAGGGTGCGCAGGGACATCAGCGGGTGCGCCGGGCGCCAGGGCTCGTACGACCGCTTGAGCACGTGGGTCGCCTGCCAGGGGTGCACCGGCAGCAACAGGGCGTTCCCGTCCCGCAGTTCCCCCGGCCACTCGCCGGACACCAGGCACTCCGCCGCCGGTACCGCCACCGTGCCCAGCTCCACCACCGGCCGGTGCTCCGGACCGTACGCCAGCTGGTCCGCCACCGAGAAGCCCGGTCGGGTACGGCAGTTGGGATGGAACGGGTGCCCGTCCACCACGCGCTGCTCCCACTCCCAGTCGTGCGCCGGCTCCGTACCGGCCCTCTCCGCGTCGGCCCGGGACAGCGCCAGCGAGGCGACGCTGTGCGCCAGTTCCATGGCGAAGGCCGCCGCGTGCGGCACCGCGAGGTCGGTCATCAGGCGCGCCGGGTCGTCGTAGCGCTCCCGGTCCAGATGGACGGCGGTGACGTGGTCGCCGGTGGCGTACGGATCGGCGTGCGGCCCGTGCAGCGTCCGGCCGCTCGCGAGCCGCAGGGCGAGCCGGTGCGCCCCCCGGGAGCGGCCGGTGATCCACGGCAGCGGCTCGTGGGCGAGCGCCCGCCACAGCCGGGTCAGCACCGCCGCGCGGGCACCCGGCAGTTCGGCCGTGTACCGGGCGAGCAGGCCCGGCCGGACGGCGGCCAGCTCCTCGGCGACCTCGGCCTCGGCGGTGGGAGAGTGGGACACGTTCGGCTCCTCGGGGACGGGCAGCTCAGGGCACGATTGTCGGGTATGCCAGACATACTGATCGTGACCGGCCCCCCTCCTTGAACGCCGTACCGAAGGAGCTCACGGAGGGACGCACTGGCCGGCCCGGCCCGACCGGGCCCGACGAGGAACGAATGGACCGAGTGGACCGAGTGGACCGACTGGACCCAGAGCCCCGCACCGACGCCGTCGGCCGCCGTGCCGACGCCTACGCGTCCGCGCCCCTGCTCAACTGTCTGCTGCGCGAGGTGGCCCGGCCGGTCCCGGACGCCGGGGACCGGCCCGTCCACCGGCTGCCCGGCACCGGGCGGCTGCTGCGGGTACGCCCCGGCCGGCGGCCCGCCGACCCCGAGGTGTACGCGAACGGCGCCTGGCACCGCGTCGGCCACACCGAACTGGTCAAACTGGTCGCCGAGGAACTGCGCCGGCACACCGGGCTGGCGGGCGGCGACCTGCCCGCCGAGATGATCGACAGCCGGGACGCCGTCGCCGCCCTGCTCGGCGCCCGGGACCGGACCGCCGCGCCCGAGGGCCCGTACCTGCGCTCGGAGCAGTCCCTGATCACCGGCCATCCCTACCACCCGGCGCCCAAGGCCCGCGGCGGCGGCCCGGCCGCGGCCTGGCTGCCGTACGCCCCCGAGGCGCACGCCCGCTTCCCGCTGGTGCTGCTCGGCGTCCGCGAGGACCTGGTCGTGGAGGAGGGCGACACCCGCGACCTCGACGCCCTCGGCACGGCCCCGCCCGGTTACCGGCTGCTGCCCGCCCACCCCTGGCAGCTCGACCTCCTCGCCCGCGACCTCGCCCCCGCCTTCGCCGACCGGCGTCTGCTGCGGCTCGGCACCACGGCCTTCGACGCCTGGCCGACGGCGGCGATCCGCACGCTGTACGAGCCCGCGCGCGACCTGTTCCTGAAGTTCAGCCTCGACGTCCGCATCACCAACGACATCCGCCGGCTGTGGCGCCACGACCTGCTCGGCCTCCGGCACACCGACACCGCCGCCACTCACGCCTTCGCGGCCATGGGACCACCCGCCGCCTGGCTCTCCGACCGCGGCTACCGCACCGCGGCCTTCGCCTTCGAGGAACTCGCCGTCCTCGTCCGCGACGGACTGCGCGGCCACCTCCTGCCCGGCGCCACCCCCCTGCTCGCGGCCGCACTGGCGGAGGGCTTCGAGGGCAGCCCACTGTCCGCCGCACCCGATCCGCACGCCTGGTGGGAGGCCTACCTGCGCCAGGTCGTCCCGCCCGCCCTAGCAGCCTTCGACGACCACGGCGTCGTCCTGGAGGCGCACCTGCAGAACACCCTCGTCGCCGTGGACGCCACCGGCACGCCCGTGCAGGCACTGTTCCGCGACGCCGAAGGCACCAAACTGCTGCCTGACGTCTCCCGCGCGGCCGGCTGGGAGCGGCTGGTGTACTGCCTGGTGGTCAACCACCTCACCGAGATCGCCGCCGCCCTCGCCGAACACCATCCGGGCCTCGACCCCTGGCCCGCCGCCCGCCGCGAACTGGCCCGCCACGACCTGCCCGAGATCCCCGCGCTGCTCGCCTCGCCCACCCTGCCCGGAAAGACCAACCTGCTGCTGCGCTGGACGGGGGCGGACGGCGCCGCCGCCCGCTACCTGCCCCTGCCGAACCCCCTGGCCGGAGGGGAGTGAGGGCCCGCTTACGGGCGAGCCGGTTCGTGGGCGGCGAGGGAGGCGACCTCCGCCGGGGTCAGGCCACGGCCGTAGACGTGCACGTCCCTGATGGCGCCCAGCCAGTAGTCGACCGGCTTGCCCTGGTACTTGCCGCGGCCGATCACGATGTTCCCGGTCGGCTTCTCCTTGCTCTCCCCCATGACACTGCCGGCCAGGCGGCCGTTCACGTAGATCCTGAGGGTGCCGTCCCCGTGGGTGTACGTGCCGACCAGGTGGTACCAGCGTCCGATCTGTGGCTCGCCGGCGGCGATGCCGATGGCCATGATGTCCCCGAGCCTGAAGGAGAACCGCTTGCTGTCGCCGTTGTACTGGAGGTAGAAAACGCTGTTCTTCTTGCCGTCGAGGGAGACGGCGGTCTTGAACGCCACGGCGGCGTCCAGCCGGACGCGTGCGGCGACGGAGTAGTCGCGACTGGTGTCGATGATCGGCGCGCCGGTGTCCGCATAGCTGCTGGTGCCGTTCAGCATCAGGGCACTTCGGCCGGAGCCGGACGCCCAGCTGGCGTCGCCCTTGAGCGTCGCGTCGTGCCGGCCCACCACGTCCTTGGCCACGGGCCCGGTGTCCTGGTCGGCGGGCCACCAGCCGAGGCCCGCCGGGAGCGGCACCTTCGGCGCGGGGGTGGCAGCCGCGGCCTCCGGGGACTTCTTCCCGGAGCCGGTGCCGCCGCTCCCGGAGCCCATGTCGACGAGCACAAAGGCCAGTGCGGCGGTCAGGGCGACGATCAGGCCGATGAGCGACCATCTGCGCGTCATGTTGCTCTCCAGTGATTACGGGTGGAGGGATCTGCGCTGTGGTCGACGGACGCCGTGCGAAAGTGGTTCAACGGGAACCGGACACGCCCGAGCGGCCTCAGACGCGGATGATCCGGGGGCCCATCCGCGCGTAGCGATGAGCCTCCGTCTGCGAGAGTCCGGTGTCGGTGACGATCGCCTCGAAGTCGCCGACCTCGGCGAAGCGGCTGAAGCTCACGACGCCGAACTTGGTGTACACACCGGCGAAGACACGGCGCCGGGAGGCTCGTACGGCCAGGTTCTTCACCTCGCTCACGGCCGGGTCGGGCGTGGTCAGTCCGTATTCGCGGGATATGCCGTTCGCGCCGACATAGGCCAGATCGACGACGAAGCCGGACAGCATCCCGGTCGCCCACTGGCCGACCGTGGCGATCGTGCCCCCGCGGACCCGGCCGCCGAGCAGCAGCACGGTGATGTTGTCCCGGACGGCGAGCCCCGCGGCGGTCGTGAGCGAGGCCGTGATCACCGTGAGGGGACGGTCATCGGGCAGGGCCTCGGCGATGAGCTGCGGAGTGAAGCCCTCGTCGATGAACACCGTCTCGGCGTCGTCCAACAGCTCCGCCGCGGCCTTGGCGATCCGCAGCTTCTCCGGAACGCTCCTGGTGGTCCGGAAGGCGAGGGTCGTCTCGAAGCCGGCGCTCTCCACCGGGTGCGCGCCGCCGTGTGTACGCCGCACCAGACCGTGCTGTTCGAGGACCCGCAGGTCGCGCCGTACGGTCTCCTTGGCCACACCCAGGTCCTCGGCGAGCCGCATGACGTCCACCGAACCCGTCTGCCGCGCCAGTTGAACGATGCGACGACGGCGGTCCTCGGCCTCCACTACGCAGCCCTCCGGTCTTCCCCGTGGCCCCACGGCAGCCTGTACATCGCTCGAACTCACCTCGCGGTCAAGCCGGTTCCGGGTGGGTGGATCACTTTCTACCGGCGGTCGTGTTAACGGATCAAGACCCGCGGGTGACGACCAGGTAACAGTGCGTCGTGTGAACCGTTTTCGCGGACCCTCCGTAGGGACCGATGCGGCGGCACGGACGCCTGCCGCGGTCGCGTGACGATACGGAAGGAAACCGGCATGGGAGCCATGAAGATCACTCCGGAGGAGATGCGCGAAGGCGCCGCCTGGATGGACAACCAGAAGGAGCAGATGCAGACCGCCATCAGGCAGGCGAACGAGAAGATCAACCACATCGTCGAGAACTCCTACAACACCCCGCAGGCCAAGGCGAAGTTCGAGCCCATGTGGCAGCAGTTCCGGCAGCAACTCGAACAGGGTGTCGACGAGATGACGCAGATCGGCGACTACCTGAGGAAGACCGCTGACGCGTTCGAGGAGACCGACAACACGACGGCCAGCGGAGTCGGCTGACCCTTGACTCCGCCGGCCGGGGTCCGGACCTCCCCCAGACTCCGTCTGGGGGCGCCCCAGGCGGTCCGGACCCCGGCCGGCCGGGCATTGCGGCCCGGTGTACAGGAACGGAAACGGAAAGGAGCGGGCACGTGGCCGACTCGATCGAGATTCCCATCGACGATCTCAGGGACACCCTGACCATGCTCGAGGACATCCGCCAGCGGATCGAGGAGAAGACGGGCCTGGAACGCGTCGGGTCCGAGAACGACGTGGGCGACCGCAAACTCATCAAAGCCATACACGACTTCGACGGCGCCTGGAAGGGCGGACAGGAACGTGTCCAGGAAAACGTGGACGCGTTCAAGGACGCGACGACCGGAATCATCGACAACTTCACGAGAACAGACGATGAAACCACACAGAACCTCGAATAGCGGCAGCCGGCACATCGCCGGGGGAGGGGCGCGCATCCGATGACGGACACTGCCTCCGGTGCCGCGGCGACCGCCGCCGCACCCCAGAACTTCACCATGGCGTACCCCCCTTCCTGGTGGAAGCTCGACCTCGACTCGAACACCAGGGACGCGGCGATCCGCCGCGCGATCGAGGCCCAGGCGGAGGGGCACGGTGTCGACCGCGAGTGGGTCGACACCGTGGTCCGTACCACCCGCAAATCCGCCCGTGAGGCCGCGGCGCAGGGTGCCCTGCAACTGGCGGGCATGCTCCAGTTCACCGAGAGCGGTGCCACGCTCAGCGCGACGACGGTGGTCCTGCGGGTGCCCGTCCCCGAGGGCGCGTCCACCGACCTCTCCGAACTGCTGCTCCCCGTCGCGCTGAAGAACGCCGACAACCCGATGGGCAAGGGCACCCGGGCGAACAAGGTGGACATGCTCGAACTGCCCGAGGTCGGCACCGTCGGCCGCGCCACGGCGATCGAGGACATCGACTACTGGGGGCGCGGAACCGTGCGTACGGCGCTGATGCACACCATCGTGCCGGTGCCGCACAGCCGGGACTTCGTGGTGATCTCCAGCTCGACTCCCAATCTCAGCCTGTTGGACGCGTTCTTCGACGTGTTCGACGCCATCAGCGGGACGCTTCGGTTCCTCCCCTGACCTTCCGTACCCCTTCAGGAAAAGAGAAAGAGAGGTCGGCTCGATGGCACGCCCCGAACTGGCCGAATGGGAGGTTCTGGATCTCAGGGAGGATCCGACTCCGGGCGACCCGGACGTCCTGAGGAACCTCGCCGCCGAATACCAGAAACTCTCCGACGAGGCCGCCAAGGCCCACGAGACCATTTCCCGGATCAAGAACTCGGAACTGGGCAAGGGCAAGTCGATGGAGGAGCTCAGGAAGGTCCTCGACGACCTGCCCGGCCAGGTGGCCGCCCTCCGCGACTCCTACGAGACGGCCTCCGAGGCGGTCAACTCCTACCACCCCCTGCTCAAGGACCACCAGGACAAGGCCGCGATAGCCCTGGCCAACGGCAAGGAGGCCAAGACCAGGCTCGACGCGGCGATCCAGACGGCCGCGGCGGCATCCGCCCACGTCTCGTCACTGAACAGCGCGACCCCACCACCCCCCGACGACGAGCAGGCCAAGGCCTCCGCCCGGCAGGCGTTGAACGACGCCAACTCCGCCGTGTCCACCGCCAACGCCGCGGTCGACGCGGCGCAGTCCGACCTCGACGCGGCGAAGCAACTGGCCCGGGAGGCCCAGGGACTGCGGGAGTCCGACGCCTCGACGGCCGCCTCCTCGCTGGGGCACGCCAAGGACCAGGCCGTCAAGAAGAAGAACTTCTGGGACAAGCTCTGGGACACCATCGGCTCGATCTTCGGCATCATCAGCGCCGTCCTGGGCGTCATCTCCTTCCTCATCCCGGGGCTCGGAGCGATCGGCCTCGTGATCGGCACCCTCAGCCTGGTCATGGGGCTCGTCCCGCTCGGCATCAATATCGCCAGAGGCGTGGTCACCGGTGACTGGGACGTCGCGGGCATCGTGCTGGGCACCCTGGGAGCCGGCTTCGGCGGCTTCGCCGTGGTCAAGGGTCTCTCTGCGGGGTGGGGCGGCATCTGGAAGGGCGCGGGACAGAACCTGAAGGGCATCCGCGGCGGCCCGATCAAGCCCACCCCTGCCGGCCGGCCGCCGGCTCCGGAGCCGCCTCCGCAGCCGCAGCCGCCCAGGACGCCCACCCCCGAACCGAACCCCACGCCGCCCGCCGCCACGCCGCCACCCGCCCCCAAACCGCCGACACCGACCCCGCCGCCCCGGCCGTCGTCGGCACCCCCGGCGTCCACTCCGCCACGGCCCCCGGCGCCGAAGCCGGACCCGCCGGCCCCGCCGCCCCGGCCGTCGTCGGCACCGCCACGGCCCTCGACGCCGACACCGGACCCGCCGCCCCGGCCGTCGTCGGCCCCGCCGCACTCCACGACGCCGCCCCCGCGGCCCCCGGCGCCGACACCGGACCCGCCGGCCCCGCCGCCCCGGCCGTCGTCGGCACCCCCGCACTCCACTCCGCCCCCGGCTCCGCGACCGCCGAGCCCCGAACCGCCCCCGGCTCCGCGACCGCCGAGCCCCGAACCGCCCCCGGCTCCGCGACCGCCGAGCCCCGAACCGCCACACACCTACCCGCCCCGTGTGACGGATCCGCTCCCGGACAACCCGGGCATGATCAACCAGTGGGTGCAGGACTTGAAGACCGGCGTGTGGGGCTGGCAGAAGATCCCCGGCAACATCGGCTCCGGTACCGCGTTCGGCGGCACCATCTACGCTCCGGGCGCGACCTCCGGTGCGTGGAGCGGCACCGTGCACGCGGGCGACCCCGACAACAAAAACGGCTCCTGATCCGCCTCTGGTAAGGCACGACGAAGAGGGCTCCCGCACCGAACCCGGTGCGGGAGCCCTCTTCGTGTCGGTGCGTCAGCCCTCGGCGACCAGTGGGTGCGAGACTTGAGGAGCGGCGTGTGGGGCTGGGACGAGATCCCTGGCGACATCGGCTCCGGCACCGCATTCGGTGGCACCGCCGACGCTCCGGTGCGAGCGCCGGTGCGTGGAATGGCACCGTGCGCGCGGGCGGCCCCGACGACGGGAATCCGCCCGGCAGCGGAATCAGCGCCTGAGTCGCCTCTGGTCGATCCGGCTCCGGAGGGCACACGACGAAGAGGGCTCCTGCGCCGAATACGGCGCGGGAGCCCTCTTCGTGTCGGTGCGTCAGTCCTCGGCCCCGGCGTCACCGCTTGCGGACAGAAGGCCGTCCGTGGCGGGCGCCGTGGCCTCCGGATCGGCGATGGCCTCCGGATCGGCGATGGGCTCCGGGGCGGCCACCGGCTCCGGCACGGCGGCCAACGGGACCTGCACCGTGCGCATCACTCCGTCGCCCAGGTGCATGATGCCCCGTCCGGCCTTTCCGGTGCCGAGCCGGCTGCGTGGAACCTTGACCCCGATCAGGTCGCCGTCACCCATGTTCTGCGGACTCAGCAGGAGGCCCTGCCGGTTGCGCCGGATGTCCGCGCTCCAGCCCGAGTAGCCGGAGGAGAGCCGCTCGGCCTGGCCCGACACGATCAGGCCCTGCTCGGTCTCCGCCCCGGTGCGCGCGATGCGGTTGAGCACGACCTCGGCCTGGGTCTGCATCAGCAGGTCCGCGTCGTCCAGGATCACCACGGCGGCACCCGGCGCCCGGCCCAGAGCCTCCTCCAACTCCTCGGGATCGATGTCGGACCCGTCGAAGACGGCCAGAACCCCGGGTTGGCCCGCGAGTTCCCGCAGCGGGGAGCGCCGCGGCGCCCCGATCACGACCGACGTGCCCGCCTCCATGAGCGAGAGCGCCGCCGTCAGCAGGGCGGTGCTGCGACCGGACCGCGACGGCCCGGCCACGAGGAAGGTCGGTGTCATCGCGAGGTCCGGCCCCACCGCGGTGAGTTCGTCGCCGCCGACCCCGGCCAGCGCCCACAGCGGTCCCGGCCGCTGCGCCGGCACGAGGGCCGCGGCCTGCTCGTAGTCGAGCCGGTCGGGCAGCACATCCACCCGGAACGGCCGTGCGGAGGCCGGGAGTCCGGCGTCCCGCTCCTGGCAGAACGCGGCCATCTGCTGCAGGATCGCGGCCTGCGCCTGCCCGCTGCCGTCGGGGCCGAGCAGGGCGATCTGCACCTCGGACTTGTCGCCCGCGCGCAGGGCGCGGCCGGGGGGGATGTCGTCGGGGACCGACCGTTGCTGGATGCCGATCATGGCGTATTCGGACTTCTCGTTGAGACGCAGCACCAGCTTGTCCTCGGTGGTGGCCGCGAGCCGGCTGGAGAAGAGCGAGCGGTCACCGGCGAGCACCACGTGCACGCCGACGCTGGCGCCGTCCCGGAGCAGGGCGAGCATCCGGTCGAGCAGGTTTCCGCCGTCGTACTCGGCGAGCGTCTTCTCGAAGACCTCCCACCGGTCCAGCAGCAGCATGATGTGCGGCGGGCGCTCCTGCGGCGGCAGGGCATTGCGCAGTTCGGGCAGGTCGGCGGCGCCCCGGGCGGCGAGGAGTTCCTGACGCCGGGTCACCTCCTTGGCGAGCCGGGACAGCAGCCGGGCGGCCCGTTCGGGCTGGGTGCGCTGGACGACGGCACCGCAGTGCGGCAGCGCCTCCAGGGCCAGCAGTGCTCCGTTGCCGCAGTCGAGCCCGTACAGATGCAGGTCGGCCGTGGAGTAGCTGCGGGCCACGGCTCCGGCCATGGTGCGCAGCGTCTGCGACCGGCCGGACCTCGGGGAACCGACGATGTGCAGGTGTCCCAGTGTCGAGAAGTCGAGGATGAGGGGACGCTGGGCCTGCTCCTCGGGCAGGTCCGCCAGACCGTAGGCGACCGGCGGGAGGTCGTAGGTGCCGCGCGCCTCGACCGGGGGGAGATCATCGGGGACCAGTGTGGTGGGGAGCGCCGGGAGCCAGGGGCTGTGCTGCACGGGGAGGTGCAGTTCCTCGTTGGCACCGCGGATCGCCTCGACGAGGTCGGCGAGGTCGGTGATCGCGTCGTCGTTCTGCTGGGACGCGGCGCGGGGACGCGCCGGCAGCGGCTGGCCGAGCTGGTGCCAGCCCACGGGCACGACCCAGGGCACCGGGATCGTCGCCGCCGCCGTTCCGGGCCTGCGGCCGCCGACCCGTCCGGCCTGGAACGGCACGAGCGAGGTCTGGCCGAGCCGTACGTAGGCGCGGCCCGGGGCGCTCTTGGGGATCGACGCCGCGTCCGGCGCGGTCAGCACGTCCTGGCTCTCGCTGGCGTCGGTCACCCGCAGCGCGATCCGCAGGTTGGTGTTGGCCCGGATCTCCGGGGAGACCACGCCGCTGGGGCGCTGGGTGGCCAGGATCAGGTGGATGCCCAGGGACCGGCCCCGCTGGGCGATGTTGACCAGTCCCTTCACGAAGTCGGGCAGGTCGCGGACCATCGAGGCGAACTCGTCGATGACGATGAGGAGTCGGGGCATCTCGGTGCGGCCCGGTTCCCGCCGCAGCAGGTCTATGTAGTCCTCGATGTCCTTGGCCCCGGCCTCGGCGAGGATGTGCTCGCGCCGCTTGAGCTCCGCCGAGAGCGAGGTGAGCGCGCGTTCCACCAGGTGGGCGTCGAGGTCGGTGACCATGCCCACCGTGTGCGGCAGGGACACACAGTCCTTGAACGCCGATCCGCCCTTGTAGTCGACGAGGACGAAGGTCATGGCGTCGGGACGGTTGGCCACGGCCAGTGAGGCGACGATCGTCTGCAGCAGCTCCGACTTGCCGGAGCCGGTGGTACCGGCGACGAGCCCGTGCGGGCCGTCGCGGCGCAGGTCCAGGGAGAACGGCCCGTCCAGCGAGACACCGACGACCGCGGAGGTCGTACGCCCGCCGGTCTTCCACCGGGCGGTGATCTTCTCCGGCGTGGGACCGTCCAGGGCCAGGACGTCCAGCAGCCGGGCGGAGCCGGGCAGCGCCGAACCCTCCTCGTCGGCCCCGCCGCTGTCCCGCAGCGGGCCGAGCGAGCGGGCCACGGAACGGCACCATTCGCCGGACACCACGTCCGGGCGGACCTGGGTCAGGGTGGCCGAGCCGGAGAGTCCGACGCGCAGGGTGCCGCCCGACTCCTCGACCACGACGGCCTGGCACTCCTCGGGCAGCAGGCGCTCCTCCGTGCCCAGGCACACCGCGTGGACGCCGACCGACGGGCCGTCGCGCAGGATCTGCACCACGCCCGGCAGCGAGCGCAGGTTGCGCGCGCCGTCCAGGACGACGAGCACGTCGGGCTCACGGGTGGGTTCGCGGTCGCGTCCCGCGGAGATCCGGGCGGAGATCAGCGCGGTCAGCTCGGCGACCCGGCGGGCCGAGGACTCGGTGTCGGTGCCGACGAGGGTCAGGGTGTCGCCGGAGGACTGCCGCACGTGCGGCAGCCAGCGGATCCAGGCCCAGGCGTCCTCGCCGCCGTGGCCGGTCGTGAGCAGATAGATCCGCAGGTCCTTGGGGCTGTGCAGGACGGCTGCCTGGGCGACGACCCAGCGGGCCGCGGCCTGGGCGGCCGGCCCCTGCCCGGCGATGCCCAGCACCTTGTGCTCGCGCATCGCCACCGTGACGGGCACGTCGAACGCGGTCCGGGGATCCATGCGCCGGTGCTCGTCCTTGGTGGGGTCCTGCAGCACCACCTCGGAGGGCTGGTCATGGGTGCCGACGCGCAGTTCGAGGAAGTCGGCGTCCGACTTGCGGCGCTCCCACAGTCTGCGGCGCGGGCCCACGGCGGTGAGGAGGACGACGGCCGGGTCGGGGAAGCCGGTGCGGCGGGCGGTGCGCTCGGCGACCAGGGCCTGGTCGGCGTCGGCCTCGATGCGCTCCTTCTTCTCCTCGTACTTGGCGACCGCGGTGGTGTGCGACTCCTTGCCGGACCGTTTGTTCATGAAGTGGTTGGCGATGATCGAGATCGGCGAGAAGACGGCGAACAGCAGCATGGACAGCCGGCCGAAGAACATGGCACCGGCGACCGCCGCCACCACCGGGAGGATCGCCGTGACGTACGGCAGGGGCCGCTTGGCCGGCGGAGTCGGCGGGGTCGGCAGGGTGAACTTCGTCTGCGCCTGAGGGGGCAGCAGCCGTGGCGGGCGGTTGTAGTCCCATCCGGTGCCGTCCTCGGAGGGCTGCAGGGCGGCGTCGGGCCGGTCGGGGCGGACCAGTTCGAGCATGCTGTCGCCGAGCAGGAGCTGGGCGCCCAGCGGCCAGGGCTGCACGCCCTCGACGTCCTCCCGGTCCAGCTGGAGGGTCGTACCCGCACCCTGCGGGAGGACGAGGCAGCGGCCGCCGGGCCCGACCCGGAGCAGGGCCAGCAGCCGGTGGGCGGTTCCGCGCAGGATCTGCGGGTTGCCGTCGGGGTCGAGTCCGATCTGGTACTCGCCGATGTCCAGGCGCTGCACCGCGCCGGCGCCCGGACCGGCGACCACGCGTATCTCCACCAGGCCGTGCGGCTCCTCCGCGGAGGCCTCGGAGGAACGGCCGAGGCTGACCACGACGGCGTCCCGCAGCGGCGAGTCCTGGAGGGTCATGTCCTCCGGCAGCGCGGCCCCGTCGATGTGCAGGGCCGGGCCGTCCAGGGACCGCGAGGGGCCGCTCGTGTCGGCGAGCGCCTGTGCGATGGTGCCGACCGGTGTGTCCGGATCGGCCTCGAGATGTACGTCGAAGGCGTCGCCGACGTCGTCGACCACGGTGAATGTCATCCGCACGAGGTTCTCCCAAGCTGGCGGAAGTGGGCTGGATTCGGTCGGGGCGCGCAGGTCGTCCCGATCGCCTCCGGCCCTACGCAGCGGACCCGCAGGTGGTTCACCACGCCCCTGTCCGGCAGGCGTGAACCACTCGGGGGCCCGGTCCGTAGGGAGCCCTGACCCATCCCCGGTACTCCCGTGACCCTGACAAAGGTGGTCGGATGAACACGTCCGCTGTCCTGGCCGTCGTGCTCGGTCTGGCGCTGATCGGCGCCATCGCCGCGCTCGTCTTCACCGAGTTGAAGCCCGGTCTCTCCCACGGCCGCAAAACGCCCCGCCCCGCCCCCGCGACCGTCACCGGACGGGAGGCCCTGGACTCCATCGACCTGGGGCTGCGCAAGCTGTCCGCGGAGTTCCAGCGGCTGGGGCGGCCGCTGCCCGATGTGTACGCCGTCTCCTACTCCGGAGACGAACTGACGCTCCGGCTGGCCGATCCCGACGTGGAGGCACCCGCACCCTGGACCGCGGACGCGGAGGGCGATACGTGGTCTGTCGAGCCGGCGGCGCTGAACGGCACCAGTGCCGCGGACGCGGCCCACGCGGCGCATCCGTACTCCCTGGCCGTCACCGTCGGACTGGACCAGGGCGAACGGCTGCTGGTCGACCTGTCGCGGGCGTCCGCGCCGATCGCCGTCATCGGCGACAGCCGCGGCGTACGCGAGCTGGTCGGAGCCTTCGTCAACGAGCTGATCACCGGGCCCGT
This sequence comes from Streptomyces sp. NPDC002520, assembly GCF_053595235.1. NCBI lineage: Bacteria > Bacillati > Actinomycetota > Actinomycetes > Kitasatosporales > Streptomycetaceae > Streptomyces > Streptomyces sp. NPDC002520. The sequence continues at coordinate 492,356 of NZ_JBSFXG010000001.1, forward strand.
GGGGCGGCACGCCGAGGTGACCCTGGTGGGATCGGCGGCCACCGTCGAGCTGACCTCCGCGCTGGGGCTGCGCTCCGCGCGGCTGCGGACCGTCGCCACGCTCCAGGAGGGGCTGGACTGGGGCACGGACCCGTCGCAGTCCGCCGGCGCGGGCGCCCTGGACTCCTCGGTCACCCAGCCCTTCCGGATGATCACGGGCACCGGTGCGGCCACCAAGCGCGGGCGCGTCCCCCGGCTGTTCGTGGTGGACGCGACGCAGTTCGCGGACGAGAAGCGGGCCATGGCGGGTCTGCGGGCGACGGACGCGCTGGTGCTGATCGGCGACTCGAAGGAGGCCGGCTGGTGGTTCGTCGTCGCCCCCGACGGCTCGCTCGAGGCACGGCCGCTGGACCTGCGGGTCGACCCCCATGCCGGGCGGATGTCCTGACCGGCGCATCGGACTCTCCCGGCCACCCGGGCCGCCCGCGCCGGCCGACGCCGGGAGAGACGGCCGGGAGAGTGCGGGGACCCTGCCCGAGGGGTGCTTCCGGTTCAGCCGGCGAGCACCTCACGGCTGTGCAGCACCTCGCGCAGCGCACGCATCGCGTAGTAGGAGCGCGACTTGACGGTGCCCGGAGGCACCCCCAGCAGCTCCGCCGTCTGGTTCACGCTGCGGCCGAAGTAGTAGAGGTGCAGCAGCACTTCGCGCTGGAACGGCGCCAGGGCCTTCATGGCCCCGACCACGACCTGCGCGGTGAGCGCGTCGTCGATGACGTCCGGTACGGGCAGATGCGGGATGTCCGGCTCGCCGGCCTCGAGGGGCCGCGCCAGCCGGGCCCGGTGGCCGTCGATGACCAGGTTTCGGACGACGGTGAACAGCCACGGGCGTATGGACTCTGCCGTCGGATCCAGGTCGGCGGCGTTGTGCCAGGCACGGATGGCCGCCTCCTGGAGCACGTCCTCCGCGCGATGCCAGTCGCCTCTCAGCAGCCGGGCCGCGAAGCGCAGCAGGACCGGGCCGTGCCGTTCGTACACCGCCTTGAGGAAGGCCTCTGCCTCGGCCGATTCCGAGTCGGAGGTACAGAGCGCGTCGTGGGTGCGCGGAAGCAGGACTTGCATGGCAGATCCCCAGTCGATCAGTGGCGGTGGCCGCGCCGTCCCGCGCGAGGCGGGTGCGGGTGCGGGTGCGCGTACACGCGCGGTGTGGAGGGGCATGAACTTTCTACCGACGGAAACGGATGCTCGACGGGCCCGGAACGAGGGGTATCTGGGCCGAGTCTGACCGATCAGCAGAACCAGAAATCGCGGTTCACCAAGGGCGATCGGCGATGTGCCACCCGTTTGTGCCGCCCGTCCGGCCCGCGTGGCTGCCCGCTTCCGCTCCGACCGGGCCCGCGAAACAAGCGGTCGGGCCCGAACGGACCGTGTCGGGCGCCCCATTGCGTGCCCGCGGACGCCACATCGAGGCGAACGGACAGCACAGGCAGGAAAACTGACGCCACATCGGGTCGCTCCACCGGGCGCCCACCCGCAGGTCACGCGGCTGACCAGGGAGAACGTCTCGGACACGACGGATGCATACGGACCCGATCCCACCGGGAGAGGCCCGTTCACCGTCGTTTTCGCGTTTGTACGAACGAACATCCCCGCCCGAACGGGGCCGAGTCACAGCGGAGACACGATGAATGGTGTGGAAACCGAGGAACGTCGACGGGAGATTCTCCAACTCGCCCGGTTCACCGGCTCCGTGGCCGTCAACGACCTGGCCGCGCACCTGAAGGTCGCCAGGGAGACGATCCGCCGGGACCTGCGGGTGCTGGAGGAACACGGGCTGGTCCGCCGTACCCACGGCGGCGCTTACCCGGTCGAGACCGCCGGATTCGAGACGACCCTCGCGGTCCGTACCACGCGGCTCGTGCCCGAGAAGGCCCGGATCGCCCGCGCGGCCACCGCGCTCCTCGGCGACGCGGAGACCATCTTCATCGACGAGGGCTACACGCCGCAGCTGATCGCCGCCGGGCTGCCCCGGGACCGGCCGCTGACCGTCGTCACCGCCTCCCTCGCCGTGGCGGACGTCCTGTCCGACGCCGGCCACGTCTCCGTGCTCCTGCTGGGCGGCAGGGTGCGCGGGGGCACCCTGGCGACCGTCGACCACTGGGCCACCCGGATGCTCACAGGATTCGTCATCGACCTCGCGTACATAGGGGCGAACGGCATCTCCCGCGAATACGGGCTGACCACGCCCGACCCCGCCGTCAGCGCGGTCAAGGCCCAGGCCGTGCGTGGTGCCAGGCGCCGCGTCTTCGCCGGGGTGCACACCAAGTTCGGCGCCGTGAGCTTCTGCCGGTTCGCCGAGGTCCGCGACGTCGAGGCCATCGTGACCGACGCCGGCCTCCCGTCGGCCGAGGTCCAGCGCTACTCCCTGCTCGGCCCCCAGGTCATCCGGGTGTGAACCACCCGGCCCGCCGGCACCCGGGCCACCACCCACCTCCCGACATACCGGGCCAGTCATGTCGTACCTCTGGCCTCCATGCGTGATTCTGCGCTAAAAGCGCTCTATGCAATCACCAATACGCACCAGAGCGACGGTGATCGGAACGCTGCTGGGGCTCTTCGGGCTCCTCGCGGTCTTCGCGGGCCCCGGCGGCGCACAGGCGGCCGAGCCGACCGGGACGACGGTCGGCGACGTCACCGCCTTCTCCGCCGACCCCGGCGGCTCCGTCTACCACCTGACGGCGGGGAAGGCCGAAGCCCGGGTCAGCTTCGTCACCCCGGACACCTTCCGCCTCGAACTCGCCCCCGAGGGGACCTTCACCGATCCCACGGGCGACGACATCGTGCTCCCGCGGGGCGAGCCGCCCACGACACACTGGAAGGACAAGGGCGACCGGTACGAGCTGAGCACGTCGAAGGTCACGCTGCAGGCGTACAAGAGCCCGCTCCGCTTCGCCCTGTTCCGCGCCGACGGCACCCGCGTCTGGGCCGAGACCAAGGGCCTGACCTGGACCGCGGACACCACCACGCAGAGCATGGCGCGCGGTGCCGACGAACAGTTCTACGGCGCCGGGATGCAGAACGGCCGCGGCAACACCTCGCACCGGGGCAAGACCGTCCAAGTGGGCGTCGACTACAACTGGAACGACGGCGGACACCCCAACTCCGTGCCGTTCTACCTCTCCACGGCCGGATACGGCGTCTTCCGCAACACGTACGCCCCCAACACCTACACCTTCGGCGAGCCCGTCACGGCCGCCGCCCGCGAACAGCGCTTCGACGCCTACTACTTCACCGGTCCGGCCGCCGGAGGCGCCAAGGACGTCATCGGGCAGTACACCGCGCTCACCGGCAAGCCCTTCCTGCCACCCGTCTACGGCCTCGAAGTGGGCGATGCCGACTGCTACCTGCACAACGCCAACCGCGGTGAACGGCACACCCTCGACGCCGTGAAGATCGCCGACCAGTACGTCGAGCACGACATGCCGCTCGGCTGGATGCTCGTCAACGACGGCTACGGCTGCGGCTACGAGAACCTCCCCGAGACCGCCCAGGGCCTGCAGGGCGACAAGGCGCAGCTCGGCCTGTGGACCGAGAACGGCATCGGGAAGATCGCCGACCAGGTCAAGGCGGGCCAGCGCGTCGCCAAGCTGGACGTGGCCTGGGTCGGCGCCGGCTACAAGTTCGCGCTGGACGGCTGCAAGGACGCCTACCGGGGCATCGAGGACAACAGCGACGCACGCGGCTTCACCTGGGCCCCCGAGAGCTGGTCCGGCGCACAGCGCTGCGGTGTGCAGTGGTCGGGCGACCAGTCCGGCAGCTGGGACTACATCCGCTGGCAGATCCCCACGTACGCCGGTGCGACGATGTCCGGTCTCGCGTACACCACGGGCGACATCGACGGCATCTTCGGCGGCAGCCCCAAGACGTACGTACGCGACCTGCAGTGGAAGTCCTTCCTGCCGGTGACCATGTCGATGGACGGCTGGGCCGCGAGCGACAAGCAGCCCTTCCGCCAGGGAGAGCCGTACACCTCCATCAACCGCAAGTACCTCAAGCTGCACGAGTCGCTGCTGCCGTACCTCTACTCGTACGCCCACGAGGCCACCAAGACCGGTGTGGGTGCCGTCCGGCCGCTCGCGCTCGAGTACCCGGACGATCCGAAGGCGGCGACGGACGCGGCCAAGTACGAGTTCCTGACCGGCGAGGACTTCCTCGTCGCGCCGGTCTACCGGGACACCTCCGTCCGCGACGGGATCTACCTGCCCAAGGGAACCTGGATCGACTACTGGAGCGGGCGCACCTACCAGGGCCCGACCACCATCGACGGGTACAGCGCACCGCTGGACACGCTGCCCCTGTTCGTCAAAGCGGGCGCGGCCGTGCCCATGTGGCCCGGCATCCGCTCCTACAAGGACCGAACCCCCGACTCGTCGCTCGCGTGGGACATCTACCCGCAGGGCACCTCGTCGTTCACGCTGTACGAGGACGACGGTGTGACGCTGCAGCACCGCACGGGCGGGTACAGCACCCAGCGTGCCGAGGTCTCCGCACCGCAGAGGGGCGACGGTGACGTGACCGTGCGGATCGGAGCGAGCCAGGGACGGTTCGACGGCAAGCAGACCGCGCGGCCGTACACGTTCACCGTGCACACCGGAGACGAGCCGAGCCGCGTCGAGCTCGACGGGCGCGCCCTGCCGAAGCTCGCGGACAAGGACGCCTACGGCAAGGCCGCGCAGGGCTGGTTCTACGACCGCGACGACCGTGGCGGCGTCGTGCTGGTGAAGACCGGCACCCGGTCGACGTCCGAGCCCTTCGAGCTGAAACTGGGCGGCACCAGCGCGGTCGGCGGCGCTCCGCCCGGCGCCCCCGCCGTCGTGACCGCCCCCGCGGACTCGGAGCTCGGCGCGGGTGTCCCCGGCAAGGTGAGCGTCGACGTCACCGCCGGCACGAAGGACGCCACAGACGTGCGGATCGGCCTCGACGCGCCCGACGGCTGGCAGGTCACCGCACCGGCCCCGATCGACGGCATCCCGGCCGGCACCACCCGCCGCGTCGACGTCACCGTCACCCCGGACAAGGACGCGAACCCCGGCGAGGCGACGCTCACCGCCACCGCCCGCTACCGGGCCGCGGGGCGTGACCGCACCTCCACCCAGGCGTTCGCGGTCGCCGTGATGCCGCAGCCGCCGACCGGGGACACCTGGGCGAGCGACCTGGTGTGGCTGAAGTCGACGAACGGCTGGGGACCGCCCGAACGCGACCGCAGCAACGGCGAGTCCGGAGCCCACGACGGCCACACCCTCACCCTCGCCGGAAAGACGTACGACAAGGGCATCGGCGCACACGCCGACTCCGATATCGAGGTCTATCTCGGCGGGCGCTGCACCAGGTTCACCACGGACGTCGGCATCGACGACGAGATCAACGGCTACGGCGAAGTGGCCTTCTCCGTCGAGGCGGACGGCAAGGTGCTGTGGACCTCGCCCAAGGTGACCGGCGCGTCGGCCACCGTCCCGGCCGACGTCGACGTCACCGGGGCGCGGCACGTCCGTCTGCGGGTCACGGACACCAACAACTCCAAGACCGGGGACCACGGGGACTGGGCCGCCGCCCGGTTCACCTGCGGCTGACGTCGTAGCAGGACACCCGCGGCCGTGGCGTGACATCGGGACGGCCCGATGTCACGCCCGGTTAATATGCTCACTTCATGACGGAGGCCGTGAGCAAGGGAAAAGTGCCGTGGGGCTAGAGAAGACGCTGAGGGAGGTCACCGCCACCCGCTACATCGAGCCCCTGCGCTCCGGCGGCTCCGTGCCCGGAATCGTCGAGGCCGACGACCTCGGCACGTACGTCGTCAAGTTCACCGGCTCGGCCCAGGGCCACAAGGCGCTGGTCGCCGAGATCATCGTCGGCGAACTCGCCCGCGCGCTCGGCCTGCGCTTTCCCGAACTGGTCCTCGTCCACTTCGACCCGGCCATCGCCGCGAAGGAGCCGCACCAGGAGGTGCGGGACCTGCACGGAGCCAGCGCGGGCGTCAACCTCGGCATGGACTATCTGCCGGGCGCGAAGGACTTCACGCCCGAGATCGCGAAGACCTTCCCCGTGGACCCCCTGGAGGCGGGCAGGATCGTCTGGCTCGACGCCCTGACCGTCAACGTGGACCGTACGGTCCACAGCTCCAACCTCATGGTCTGGCCGACGCTCGGCACCGTGCCCCCGCGCCTGTGGCTCATCGACCACGGCGCCGCCCTCGTCTTCCACCACCGCTGGGACACCACGACCCCCGGCAAGAAGTACGACTTCCGCCACCACGCACTCGGCCACTACACGCCCGACGTCCGGGCCGCCGACGCCGAGCTGGCACCCCGGGTCACCGAGGAGCTGCTGCGGGCCGTCGTCGCCGAGGTGCCGGACGCCTGGCTGGCCGAGGACGCCGGTTTCGCCACGCCCGACGACGTCCGCGCCGCCTACACCGACTACCTCCTCGCGCGGGTACGTCTGTCGCGGGAGTGGCTGCCCACCGACTTCCCGAGCCGTGAGGAACTCGCTGCCGAGGAGGCCGCCCGCGCGGCGCGCACCCAGGCAGGCCGCCCGGCCTGGCTGAAGAACGTCCCCGACCTGCACGGCAAGCCGGCGGCGGAACAGGACTGGTCGGCGCACCTGGGCTGAACACACGAAGCGGCCCCGGGGGAGTCCCCGGGGCCGCCGCCGCGTGATCGTCAGCCCTTGAGCTGCTGGTACGCCGGCAGGGTGAGGAAGTCGGCGTAGTCCTCGTCGAGGGACACCCGGAGCAGCAGGTCGTGGGCCTCCTGCCAGTGACCGGCGGCGAAGGCATCCTCGCCGATCTCCTTGCGGATGGCGTCCAGCTCCTCGGCGGCGACCTTGCGGGCCAGCTCGGGCGTCGCCTTCTCGCCGTTCTCGAACTCGACACCCGCGTTGATCCACTGCCAGATCTGCGAACGGGAGATCTCGGCGGTGGCCGCGTCCTCCATCAGGTTGAAGATGGCGACCGCGCCGAGCCCGCGCAGCCAGGCCTCGATGTACCGGATGCCGACCTGGACGGCGTTGACGAGACCGGCGTACGTCGGCTTCGCCTCCAGCGAGTCGATCGCGATCAGGTCGGCCGCCTCGACGTGGACGTCCTCGCGCAGCCGGTCCTTCTGGTTCGGCTTGTCGCCGAGGACCTTGTCGAAGGACTCCATGGCGATCGGGACCAGGTCGGGGTGGGCGACCCAGGAGCCGTCGAAGCCGTCGTTCGCCTCGCGGTCCTTGTCGGCGCGGACCTTCTCGAAGGCCACCTTGTTGACCTCGGCGTCCCGGCGGGACGGGATGAACGCCGCCATGCCGCCGATCGCGTGCGCACCGCGCTTGTGGCAGGTACGGACGAGGAGTTCGGTGTAGGCCCGCATGAACGGGGCGGTCATCGTGACCGCGTTGCGGTCCGGCAGGACGAACTTGGCCCCGCCGTCACGGAAGTTCTTGACGATGGAGAACAGGTAGTCCCAGCGGCCCGCGTTCAACCCGGAGGCGTGGTCGCGGAGTTCGTAGAGGATCTCCTCCATCTCGTACGCGGCCGTGATCGTCTCGATCAGCACGGTGGCGCGGACGGTGCCCTGCGGGATGCCGACGTAGTCCTGCGCGAAGACGAACACGTCGTTCCACAGGCGGGCTTCGAGGTACGACTCGGTCTTCGGCAGGTAGAAGTACGGGCCCTTGCCGAGGTCCAGCAGACGCTGGGCGTTGTGGAAGAAGTACAGGCCGAAGTCGACGAGGGCGCCGGGGACCGGCTTGCCGTCGGCATCGACGAGGTGGCGCTCGTCGAGGTGCCAGCCGCGCGGACGCATGACGACCGTCGCCAGCTCCTCGTTCGGGCGCAGCGCGTACGACTTGCCGGTGCGCTCGTCCGTGAAGTCGATGCCGCGGCTGTAGGCGGCGATCAGGTTGAGCTGGCCGAGGACCACGTTCTCCCAGGTGGGTGCGGAGGCGTCCTCGAAGTCGGCGAGCCAGACCTTCGCGCCCGAGTTGAGGGCGTTGATGGTCATCTTGCGGTCGGTGGGGCCGGTGATCTCGACGCGCCGGTCGTCGAGCGCGGCGGGAGCCGGGGCGACCTTCCAGGAGTCGTCCGCGCGGACGGCGGCCGTCTCCGGAAGGAAGTCGAGCGTGGAGGTGCGGGCGATCTCGGCGCGGCGCTCGGCCCGGCGGGCGAGGAGCTCGTCACGGCGCGGGGTGAACCGCCGGTGCAGCTCCGCCACGAAGGCGAGCGCAGCGTCCGTGAGGACCTCTTCCTGCCGGGGCAGGGGCTCGGCGTCGACGATGGCCAGCGGGGACGGCGCTGGTGCGGACATGAGCTGTCACTTCCTTCAGCGGTGGCACCGGGTGCCAGTTGGTACGAAACAGGACAGACAGCGCCGGCTGTGCGGTCAGGCGCTTCTGAACAGTGGATAGTAGTTTCCTCATCGTGGAATCTCAATGGTTTGTTGATGTCGAGATTCTCTGGGTCGAGGCAAGGTGGCGCCCGGTGCCACCCCGCTCACTCAAGGTGGCTCAGGTCGGCCTCGATGTCGATGTCGTAGGCCTCGGCGATGTCCGCGCACTCCACGAGCCTGATCGCGTCGGCGTGTTCGCGCAGGTAGGCACGGGCGCCGCGGTCACCGGTGGCGGTCGCCGCGATGCCCGGCCAGTGCGCCGCGCCGAAGAGGACCGGATGCCCGCGCTCGCCGTCGTAGGTGGCCGAGACCAGCGACTCGTCGCCCTCGTACGCGCGCACTACCCGGGCGACCGCCTCCGGCCCGATACCCGGCTGGTCGACCAGGCTCACCAGGGCCGCACGCACCCCCGTACCGGCGAGGGAGCCCAGCCCGGCGCGCAGCGAGGAGCCCATGCCCTCGGCCCAGCCGGGATTGTCGACCACCACGCAGCCGCTCAGGTCGGCCCGGGCGCGGACGTCCTCGGCCCGCGCGCCCAGGACGACATGGATCCGGCCGCATCCGGCCGCGCGCAGTACGCCGATCGCGTGCTCGACCAGCGGCCGCCCCCGGTGCTCCAGCAGCGCCTTGGGCCGGCCGCCGAGCCGTCGCCCACCGCCGGCGGCGAGCAGCAGCCCGGCGACGTCCTGGCGGGGGTCTCGATGGTCCTGGTTGTCCGTCATACGTCCTGCATACCTGACGCGGGCGCCGACGATCCGTTCCCTCGGGTTGTCCCTTGGGCTGAATTTCGGTCCGCGCGGTGGCGCTCCCGCACGGCGTGGCGTTAACTGGCCCGCGCATGGGGCCGTGGGTGGGGGGAGGGCTGTGTTGCGGAGCTTGGGGCAGAGCTTGGGGCAGAGGTTGGTGACCGGCAGTGACGAGGACCCGAGGGTGGCCGAACTGCGGACCGCGGTCTCCCGCCTGCGCCGGGAACTCGCCACTCTTCCCTCGGAGTTCCCCGACCGCGCCGTAGCCGAGGACGAACTGGCCACGCTCGCCGCGATGGCCGCCGGCGGCGCTCCGGACACCCCCCGCCTTCGTGGCTCCCTGCTGCTGATCGCGGGCGCGATCGGCTCGGTCAGCGCACTGGCGCGAGGATTGTCGGAGGTCAGGGAAGCGGTGGACCTCTTCGGACAGGTGCCGGGTTCTTAGAAGTGCCGACGCGGGGTCCCGCCGAAGGGGCGCGGGGCTGTGTCGACATGCGGTTCCGCCGTGATGGGGGTCCCCCGCGGTGGGGGTCCCTCGCGGTGGGGGAGAAGCCGAGAGTGGGGGAGCGGCAAGCCGCGACGCACCCGCACCGGCCGATGGCCGGGCGGCCCCCCACCCCTGGGCGCCCGGAACTAGGCGCCCGAACTGGCCAGCGTCTGGGACAGCTCCGCCGCGACTTCCTGAAGCACCGGCACGATCTTGTCCGTCGCGGCCTCGGTGACCCGCCCCGCGGGCCCGGAGATCGAGATCGCCGCAGCCGTGGGTGAGTCCGGCACGGGCACCGCGAGGCACCGCACCCCGATCTCCTGCTCGTTGTCGTCGACGGCGTACCCGAGGCGCCGCACGTCCTCGAGCGCCGCCAGGAACCCCTCCGGCGTGGTGATCGTCTTCTCCGTCGTGGCCGGCATCCCGGTACGGGACAGCAGCGCCCGCACCTCTTCGTCCGGCGCGCTCGCCAGGAGCGCCTTGCCGACCCCGGTGGAGTGCGGCAGCACGCGCCGGCCCACCTCGGTGAACATCCGCATCGAGTGCTTCGACGGCACCTGGGCCACGTACACGATCTCGTCGCCGTCCAGCAGCGCCATGTTGGCGGTCTCGCCGGTCTCCTCCACCAGCCGGGCCAGGTAAGGCCGCGCCCAGGTGCCGAGCAGTCGGGAGGCGGACTCGCCGAGCCGGATCAGCCGGGGCCCGAGCGCGTACCGGCGGTTCGGCTGCTGCCGTACGTAACCGCAGGCCACCAGCGTGCGCATCAGCCGGTGGATGGTGGGCAGCGGCAGCCCGCTGGTGGCGGACAGCTCACTCAGGCCGACCTCGCCGCCCGCGTCCGCCATCCGCTCGAGCAGATCGAAGGCACGCTCCAGGGACTGGACCCCGCCACTGGCGGCGGGCTTGGCGGAGTCGGTGGTGCTGGCGCTGGACGTCGGCACGGCGCGTTCCTTTCGGGACTGGCAGGAAGGGCAGAAGCCTACCCGGCAGTCGGTTGACTCCCTGCTTGTACGTAGCTACGTTCTGCTTGTCGGAATTCTAATTCCACTTTGTGGAAAGGTCCAGAGTGGACGCGTGTGGTGCCCTGCCCAGAAGTGTGCCTCTTGACGGCGGGGAACCGGGAGTGAAGACTCCTTCAACAGAACGTTGAATTCCGTTACGTGGGCTTAAATCCCGTTTCCTGGATGCAGGACGGTGCAAAACGGCAAAGAGAGGGGTTCGGGTGTCCGACGCTGAACTGGTGCTGCGTTCGACGCGTGTCATCACTCCGGAGGGGACGCGGGCCGCCTCGGTCGCCGTCTCCGGCGGCACGATCACGGCCGTACTGCCGTACGACGCCGAAGTCCCGGCCTCCGCACGCCTGGAGGACGTCGGCGACCACGTCCTGCTGCCCGGCCTGGTCGACACCCACGTGCACGTCAATGACCCCGGCCGCACCGAGTGGGAGGGCTTCTGGACCGCCACGCGCGCGGCGGCGGCCGGCGGCATCACCACCCTCGTCGACATGCCCCTCAACTCCCTGCCGCCGACCACCACGGTCGAGAACCTGCGGGTGAAGCGGGCGGTCGCCGCCGACAAGGCGCACATCGACGTCGGCTTCTGGGGCGGCGCCCTGCCCGACAACGTCAAGGACCTGCGCCCGCTGCACGACGCCGGGGTCTTCGGCTTCAAGGCGTTCCTGTCCCCGTCCGGCGTGGACGAGTTCCCGCACCTCGACCAGGACCAGCTGGCCCAGTCCCTCGCGGAGATCGCCGGCTTCGAGGGCCTGCTGATCGTGCACGCGGAGGACCCGCACCACCTGGCCGCGGCCCCCCAGCACGGCGGTCCCAAGTACGCCGACTTCCTCGCCTCCCGGCCGCGCGACGCCGAGGACACGGCCATCGCGAGCCTCATCGCCCAGGCCCGGCGCCTGAACGCGCGCGTGCACATCCTCCATCTGTCCTCCAGCGACGCGCTGCCGCTCATCGCCGCCGCCCGCGCCGAGGGCGTCCGCGTCACCGTGGAGACCTGCCCGCACTACCTCACCCTGACCGCCGAGGAAGTCCCCGACGGCGCCAGCGAGTTCAAGTGCTGCCCGCCCATCCGCGAGGCCGCCAACCAGGAACTGCTCTGGCAGGCCCTCGCCGACGGCACCATCGACTGCGTGGTCACCGACCACTCGCCCTCCACGGCCGACCTGAAGACCGACGACTTCGCCACCGCCTGGGGCGGCATCTCCGGCCTCCAGCTCAGCCTGCCCGCCGTATGGACGGAGGCCCGCAGGCGCGGCCACGGCCTGGAGGACGTGGTCCGCTGGATGTCCACGCGGACGGCCGCCCTGGTCGGCCTGCGCGGCAAGGGCGCCATCGAGGTGGGCCGCGACGCCGACTTCGCCGTCCTCGCCCCCGACGAGACTTTCACCGTCGACCCGGTCGGCCTCCAGCACCGCAACCGGGTCACCGCGTACGCCGGCAAGACCCTGTACGGCGTCGTGAAGTCCACTTGGCTCCGCGGCGAACGCATCCTCGCGGACGGCGAGTTCACCGAGCCGAAGGGCACGCTCCTCTCCCGCCCCCAGTAAGCCACCTTCCCCACTCCAACCGGCCGACTCCAGAAAGGACCCCCTGATCACCGTGACGGCGACCCCGAGCTTCACCGGCGACGCGAACCCCTACGGAGGCGGCGACCCGTACGCGGACTACCGCACCGCCGACTTCCCCTTCACCCAGTACGCCAACCTCGCCGACCGGCAGCTCGGCGCCGGCGTCATCGCCGCCAACGACGAGTTCTTCGCCCAGCGGGAGAACCTGCTGGTGCCCGAGCGGGCCGAGTTCGACCCGGAGCACTTCGGCCACAAGGGCAAGATCATGGACGGCTGGGAGACCCGCCGCCGGCGCGGCTCCTCCGCCGAACACCCCTGGCCGACGGCCGAGGACCACGACTGGGCGCTGGTCCGTCTCGGCGCCCCCGGCGTCATCCGCGGCATCATCGTCGACACGGCCCACTTCCGCGGCAACTACCCGCAGGCGGTGTCGGTCGAGGGCGCGTCCGTGCCCGGCTCGCCCTCTCCCGAGGAACTGCTCGGCGACGACGTGAAGTGGACGACGCTGGTCCCGCGCACCGCGGTCGGCGGCCACGCTGCGAACGGCTTCGCCGTCTCGGCCGAGCAGTGCTTCACGCACCTGCGCGTCAGGCAGCACCCCGACGGGGGCATCGCGCGGCTGCGTGTGTACGGCGAGGTCGTACCCGACCCCGCGTGGCTGTCGGCCCTCGGCACCTTCGACGTGGTCGCCCTGGAGAACGGCGGCCAGGTCGAGGACGCGTCCAACCGCTTCTACTCCCCGGCGACCAACACCATCCAGCCGGGGCGCTCCCGCAAGATGGACGACGGCTGGGAGACCCGCCGGCGCCGCGACCAGGGCAACGACTGGATCAGCTACCGCCTCGTCGCCCAGTCCCAGATCCGCGCGATCGAGATCGACACCGCGTACCTGAAGGGCAACAGCGCCGGATGGGCCTCGGTCTCGGTCAAGGACGGCGAGACCGGCGAGTGGACCGAGATCCTCCCGCGCACCCGCCTCCAGCCCGACACCAACCACCGCTTCCTGCTCCCGGCCCCGGCCGTCGGCACGCACGCGCGCGTGGACATCTACCCCGACGGCGGCATCTCCCGCCTGCGCCTGTACGGCTCTCTCACCGAGCAGGGCGCGACCGCGCTGTCGGCCCGGCACCAGGAACTGGGCGCCTGACCTCCGCCCACCCGGGCCCTGCGCCGCTGCTCCTCGGCGCGTCCGGGTGGGCTCTCACCTTTCACCCACGAGCCCGGAACTCTTTGCTCCTCCTCCCGCGTTCTCCTCGCGTGACCCTTCAGCAAGAAATCGTCGGCAACGCCATGCAGATGGCGGTCGTCAACCTGCACCCCGGCCAGACCGTGTACTGCGAGGCCGGGAAGTTCCTGTTCAAGACGACGAACGTGACCATGGAGACCCGGCTGTCCGGGCCGTCGGGCAACGGCGGCCAGCAGCAGAGCGGCGGCGGAGGCGGCATGGGCGGCATGCTGCGCCAGGCCATGGGCACCGCCATGCAGGTCGGCCAGCGCATGCTGGCCGGCGAGTCGCTGGCGTTCCAGTACTTCACCTCTCAGGGCGGCGAGGGCACCGTCGGCTTCGCGGGCGTGCTGCCCGGCGAGATGCGCGCCCTGGAACTCGACGGCACGCGCGCGTGGTTCGCGGAGAAGGACGCCTTCGTGGCCGCCGAGTCCACCGTCGAGTTCGGCATCGCCTTCCAGGGCGGCCGTACCGGCATGAGCGGCGGCGAGGGCTTCATCCTGGAGAAGTTCACCGGGCGCGGCACGGTGATCATCGCCGGCGCGGGCAACTTCATCGACCTCAACCCGGCCGACTTCGGCGGCCGCATCGAGGTCGACACCGGCTGCGTCGTCGCCTTCGAGGAGGGCATCCAGTACGGCGTCCAGCGTGTCGGCGGCCTCAACCGCCAGGGCATCATGAACGCCGTCTTCGGCGGCGAGGGACTGTCCCTGGCCACTCTGGAGGGCAACGGCCGGGTGATCCTGCAGTCGCTCACCATCGAGAGCCTCGCCAACGCCCTGAAGAAGGCCCAGGGCGGTGACAAGCAGGGCCCGACCGGCGGACTGTTCTCCACGAACGCGGGCTGACCCGCCACCGGGCGACTGACTCCCGGCCGAAATCCCTGGCCGAAGATCGTCCCCGCCGGTACGGTGATCGCGCCCCGGGCGAGCCGCCGATGTCTCCGCACCCCGTCCGGAGACCGGGAGAGCCGCCGGGACCGGCATCGCGCTCGGCGGGGAGCGGCTCGGGGTGCTCGGTCTCGCGGGCGGTGCGCTGGTGCCGGCGGGGACCGCGTGGGGGCGCCGAGTGGCGGGTTAACTTCCCGGGAACTCAGGTGACTTGACGGGAAAATCTTCCACCTTGTCGTTGACATGCCAATATCTACGCGCGTCATCATGGGGGCATGCGAATCCCCCCACGCGCAACGCGCATCAGCGCCGCAGCCACTCTCCTGACCGCCGTCCTCGTCGGCGGCACCGTCTCCGCGACCACGGCGGACGCCGCGGTCACGTCCGTCGGCAGCATCTGCTACGGCAGCCTGCCGTCGCAGGCGTACGACACCCTGCGCCTCATCGATCAGGGCGGCCCCTTCCCGTACTCGCAGGACGGCGTCGTCTTCCAGAACCGTGAGCACGTGCTGCCCGGCCAGTCGGCCGGCTACTACCACGAGTACACGGTGAAGACCCCCGGCTCCTCCACGCGCGGCGCCCGCCGCATCGTCACGGGCGAGGAGTACCAGGAGGACTACTACACGTCCGACCACTACGCCACGTTCGACCTGATCGACTTCGGCTGCTGAACCGTCCGGCAGGTCCAGAGGAACGGTGCGCACAGCCTGGGGTCCGGTCCGCGCTCGGCCGGACCCCAGGCGCTTCGCGGCGATGAACAGCGCCACCGCGACCACCAGAAGCGCGACGCTCGCGTACGGGGACCCGGCCGGACGCCCGAGGTCGTGACGAGATCGTCGACGCGGTGAGCCGGGACCGGATCCGGACCGCCCTGCCGGCCTGCGACGCGGGATTTCCCGGCGAGGACGGGCACCAAGCCGGCACCCCGCCCGTTGTCCTCGTACCGGGGAATCCCGGTTGTCCTCAGGGGAGTTCGGAAGGGGAGCGATGGACGAGCTACAGGTGGTCGATCTGGAGGAGTTCGGGGACGCGTTCCGCAGCGATCCCCATCCGGTGTACGCACGGCTGCGCGAGCAGGGCCCCGTGCACCGCGTCCGGCTGCCGGGGGCGGACGCGACCCAAATGACCTGGCTGATCGTGGGGTACGAGGAGGCGCGCGCGGCCCTCACCGACCCCCGGCTCGCCAAGGACAGCGCCAAGATGGGCGTCACCTACCTGGACGAGGAACTGATCGGCAAGCACCTGCTCGCCTCCGACCCGCCCCAGCACACCCGCCTGCGTGGCCTCGTCACCCGCGCGTTCACCATGCGCCGGGTCGAGCAACTGCGCCCCCGCATCCAGCGGATCACCGACGACCTCCTGGACGAGATGCTGCCGCACGGCCGCGCCGACCTCATCGAGTCACTCGCCTTCCCGCTGCCCATCACCGTCATCTGCGAACTCCTCGGCGTCCCCGACATGGACCGCGCGGCCTTCCGGAAGATGTCCACCGAGTTGGTCGCGCCGACCGACGCGCAGGCGGGGGAGCACGCGATCGTCCGCCTCGCCGAGTACCTCACCGAGCTGATCGAGGACAAGCGCCGCTCCGGCCCCACCGGCGACCTGCTCAGTGATCTGATGCGCGTCACAGCCGAGGACGGTGACCGGCTCTCCGCGCGGGAACTGCGCGGCATGGCCTACGTGCTGCTCGTCGCCGGCCACGAGACCACCGTCAACCTCATCGGCAACGGCGTCCACGCCCTCCTCACCCACCCCGACCAACTCGCCGCCCTGCGCGCCGACATGGACCTCCTGGAGGGGGCGGTCGAGGAGATGCTGCGCTACGAGGGCCCGGTGGAGGGCTCCACGTACCGGTTCGCGGCGGAGCCCCTGGAGATCGCCGGCACGGCCATCGAGCGGGGCGACACCGTGGTGGTCGGAATCACCGCGTCCGATCGCGACGCCGGCCGCTTCGGCGACCCGGACCGGTTCGACATCCGCCGCGACGCCCGCGGCCACCTCGCCTTCGGCCACGGCATCCACTTCTGCCTGGGCGCACCGCTGGCCCGTCTGGAAGGCCGTATCGCCATCGGCACCCTCCTGGAGCGCGCCCCCGGTCTCGCGCTCGACGGTGCGCAGGGCGAGTGGCTGCCGGGCCTGCTGATGAGGGGGATGCGCAGCCTGCCGGTGCGCTGGTGAGCCGCCCGAGCGGTCAGCCGTACGGGAGCGCGAGCCGGTCCGGGATCTCCGCGAGCCGCACCGGGCGGCGCTCGCGCCGGGAGACCTCGCAGGCCTCGGCGATCCGCAGCGCCTGCAGCGCC
Organism: Streptomyces sp. NPDC002520; assembly: GCF_053595235.1. Taxonomy (NCBI): domain Bacteria; kingdom Bacillati; phylum Actinomycetota; class Actinomycetes; order Kitasatosporales; family Streptomycetaceae; genus Streptomyces; species Streptomyces sp. NPDC002520. The sequence continues at coordinate 508,987 of NZ_JBSFXG010000001.1, forward strand.
TCGCGGCCGTCGCAGGGGTTCGCCAGCTTGCCGTGCAGCACCTGGACGAAGGCGTTCAGCTCGGCCTCGTAGGCGGGTCCGAACCGCTCCAGGAAGCCGGTCCACGGCTTGTCGGCGGGCGGCGGCCCGGTCGGCTCGGTGGACGCCACCGGCGTACGGTCGTCCAGGCCCACCACGACGGTGTCGCGCTCCCCGGCCAGCTCCATGCGGACGTCGTAGCCGGCCCCGTTGAGCCGGGTCGCGCTCGCCGTGGCCAGCGTGCCGTCGTCCAGGGTGAGCAGGGCCGCGGCGGTGTCCACGTCACCGGCCTCGCGGAACATCGCGGGGCCGGCGTCGGAGCCGGTCGCGTACACGTCGACCACCTCACGGCCCGTCACCCAGCGCAGCACGTCGAAGTCATGGATCAGCGTGTCCCGGAACAGCCCGCCGGACAGCGGCAGCCACTGCGGCGGGGGAGGGGACTGGTCGCAGGTCATGGCCCGTACGGTGTGCAGCCGCCCGAGCCGGCCCGAGCGCACCGCCTCCCGGGCGCCGGCGTACCCCGCGTCGAAGCGGCGCTGGAATCCCATCTGCAGCACGGTGCCGGCCGCCTCCACCTCGGCGAGCGCGTGCAGGGTCCCCGGCAGGTCGAGCGCGATCGGCTTCTCGCAGAACACGGGCAGGCCCGAGCGGGCGGCGCGGCCGATCAGTTCGGCGTGCGCGGCGGTGGCGGTGGTGATCACCACGGCGTCCACGCCCCATGTGAAGATCTCGTCCACCCCCGGCGCGGCCGTCTCGCCCAGCCGCTGCGCCAGCGCCTGCGCCCGCGCCGGATCGGCGTCCGTCAGGATCAGCGCCCCGACGTCGTGATGGCGGCTCAGCGTGTTCGCATGGACGGTGCCGATGCGACCCGTCCCGATGACCCCGATGCGCATGAAAACAAAGTGAGGGCGGACCCCGCGCGCTGTCAACGGTTATGTCCGGACAATCGGACTTCACGACTTCCCGTCAACCGGGCACACGACTACGCTCGGGCCCGTGCCGAAACCAGCTGTGGACCCGACCGTGTCGCTCGATCTCCGTGTGGACCGTAGTTCCCCGGTGCCGCTGTACTTCCAGCTGTCCCAGCAGCTGGAAGCCGCCATCGAGCACGGCAGCCTCACCCCGGGAAGCCTGCTGGGCAACGAGATCGAACTGGCCGCACGGCTCGGCCTGTCGCGGCCCACGGTCCGCCAGGCCATCCAGTCCCTCGTCGACAAGGGCCTGCTGGTCCGCCGCCGGGGAGTCGGCACCCAGGTCGTGCACAGCCAGGTCAAGCGCCCGCTGGAGCTGAGCAGCCTCTACGACGACCTGGAGGCGGCCGGCCAGCGCCCCGCCACCAAGGTCCTGGTCAACACCGTCGTCCCCGCCTCCGCCGAGGTCGCCGCCGCACTCGGGATCGCCGAGGGCGGCGACGTCCACCGCGTCGAGCGGCTGCGCCTCGCGCACGGCGAGCCGATGGCGTACCTGGTCAACCACCTTCCCCCCGGCCTGCTCGACCTGGACACCGGTCGGCTGGAGGCCACCGGCCTGTACCGGCTGATGCGCTCGGCCGGGATCACCCTGCACAGCGCCCGGCAGTCCATCGGCGCCCGCACCGCCACCGCGGCCGAGGCCGAGCGGCTCGCCGAGGCCGAGGGCGCCCCGCTGCTCACCATGCAACGCGTCACATTCGACGACACCGGCCGCGCGGTCGAGTTCGGCGACCACACCTACCGCCCGACCCGCTACTCCTTCGAGTTCCAGCTGCTCGTAAGGCCCTGAGCGGGCTCTCCACGCCACCGTGAGCGCCCACCCGGGTTCGCCATGATGTCCGGACAATGTGACCGGCGTGCGCTCCCCGGCCGTGTCATGAGTGTTTCCTGTGTTCGATACTGGAGTGTTTGGGGCCGCTGAGGCATGCGCCGCGCGGCCCCCGCGTACGGATGAACACGGCAAGAAGGGCACGGCCTCGTGGCACGGTTTCGGACCTGGGTAGGCATAGCGCTGGCGGGGGCACTCTCCGTGTCCCTCGCCGCCTGCAGCAGCACCGGCGGCAAGCGGGCCGAGGACGCCCGCAAGGCCGCCGCGGCCCAGGGGCGGGCGGCGGTGAACACGCCCCGCTGGACCTTCGCGATGATCACCCACTCGGGAGACGGCGACACCTTCTGGGACATCGTGCAGAGCGGCGCGAAGCAGGCCGCCGTCAAGGACAACATCAACTTCCTGTACTCGCACGACGACGAGGCCCAGCAGCAGGCCCAGCTGGTGGACGCGGCGGTCGACAAGAAGGTCGACGGCATCATCGTCACCCTCGCCAAGCCCGACGCCCTCAAGGCCGCCGTGGCCCGCGCCGAGAAGGCCGGCATCCCGGTGGTCACGGTGAACTCCGGCTCCGAGGAGTCCAAGGCCTTCGGCGCCCTCACCCACATCGGTCAGGACGAGACCGTCGCCGGCGAGGCCGTCGGCGACGAGCTGAACAAGCGCGGCAGGAAGAAGGCCCTGTGCGTCCTGCACGAGCAGGGCAACGTCGGCCACGAGCAGCGCTGCGACGGCGTCGCCAAGACCTTCCACGGCAACGTCCAGAAGCTCTACGTCAACGGCACCAACATGCCCGACGTGCAGTCCGCGATCGAGGCCAAGCTCCAGGCCGACAAGTCCGTCGACGCCGTCGTCACCCTGGGCGCCCCCTACGCCGACACCGCCGTGAAGGCGAAGACCGACGCGGGCAGCAGGGCCGAGATCGACACCTTCGACCTCAACGCCAAGGTCGCCGCCGAGCTGGAGGACGACACCCTCGGCTTCGCCGTGGACCAGCAGCCCTACCTCCAGGGCTACCAGGCCGTCGACCTGCTGTGGCTGTACAAGTACAACGGCGACGTCCTCGGCGGTGGCAAGCCGGTCCTCACCGGCCCGCAGATCATCACCAAGGACCAGGCCGGCGCGCTCGCGGACTACACCGCGCGGGGCACGCGATGAGCACGATCCTCCGCAGCGACGAACGGCTGCTCCCGGCCTCACCGCTGCGGGGGCTGCTCACCCGCCCCGAGCTCGGCTCGATCGTCGGCGCGCTCGCCGTGTTCGCGTTCTTCGCCGTCACGGCCGACGGCTTCCTGCGCGCCGCCAGCCTCAGCACGGTCCTGTACGCCTCCTCGACCATCGGCATCATGGCCGTACCCGTGGCCCTGCTGATGATCGGCGGCGAGTTCGACCTGTCGGCGGGCGTCCTCGTGACCTCCTCGGCGCTGGTCTCCTCGCTCTTCAGCTACCAGATGACGGCGAACGCCTGGGTCGGCGCGGGCGTGTCCCTGCTGGTCACCCTCGCCATCGGCGCCTTCAACGGCTTCATGCTCACCCGCACCAAGCTGCCCAGCTTCATCATCACGCTGGGCACCTTCCTGATGCTGACCGGCATGAACCTCGGCTTCACCAAGCTGATCGACGGCACTGTCTCCACCAAGACCATCGGCGACATGGAGGGCTTCCCGAGCGCCCACGCCGTCTTCGCCTCGACCCTCACCGTCGGCGGCGTCGCCTTCAAGGTCACCATCCTGTGGTGGCTCGCCCTGGTCGCCGTCGCCTCCTGGATCCTGCTGCGCACCCGCGCCGGCAACTGGATCTTCGCGGTCGGCGGCAACGAGGACGCGGCCCGCGCGGTCGGCGTCCCGGTCGCCAGGACCAAGATCGGCCTCTACATGGGTGTCGCGTTCGGCGCCTGGATCTCCGGCCAGCACCTGCTCTTCTCCTTCGACTCCGTCCAGTCCGGCGAGGGTGTCGGCAACGAGCTGATCTACATCATCGCGGCCGTCATCGGCGGCTGCCTGATCACCGGCGGCTACGGCAGCGCGATCGGCTCGGCGGTCGGCGCGCTCCTGTTCGGCATGACGAGCAAGGGCATCGTCTTCGCCGAGTGGAACCCCGACTGGTTCAAGTTCTTCCTCGGAGCGATGCTGCTCCTCGCGACCCTGCTGAACGCCTGGGTCCGCAAGCGCGCGGAGGCGACCAAGTGACTCTCGTCGAGCTGACCGACGTCAGCAAGCACTACGGCACCGTCCGCGCCCTGGAAGGCGTCTCGCTGGAGGTCGACGCAGGCGAGATCACCTGCGTCCTCGGCGACAACGGAGCCGGCAAGTCGACCCTCATCAAGATCGTCGCGGGCCTGCACCGGCACGACGGCGGCACGCTGAGCATCGAGGGCGAGGAGACGACCCTCTCCTCCCCGCGCGAGGCCCTGGACCGTGGCATCGCCACGGTCTACCAGGACCTCGCGGTCGTCCCCCTCATGCCGGTGTGGCGCAACTTCTTCCTCGGCTCCGAGCCCCGCAAGGGCAGGGGCCCCTTCAAGCGCATAGACGTCGACTTCATGCGCCGCACCACCCACGCCGAACTGCTGCGCATGGGCATAGACCTCCGCGACGTCGACCAGCCCATCGGCACCCTGTCGGGGGGCGAACGCCAGTGCGTGGCCATCGCCAGGGCCGTCTACTTCGGCGCGAAGGTCCTCGTCCTCGACGAGCCGACGGCGGCACTGGGCGTGAAGCAGTCCGGTGTGGTCCTCAAATATGTGGCGGCGGCACGCGACAACGGCCTGGGCGTTGTCTTCATCACCCACAACCCGCACCACGCGTACCTGGTGGGGGACCGCTTCGTACTGCTGCGACGCGGCACAATGGTGGGCAATTACACACGGGACGAAATCAACCTGGACGAGCTGACGCAACAGATGGCGGGAGGCTCCGACCTGGACGCCCTACGCCATGAACTGCAGCGAGGTTGAGGGGCGCGGGGCACTGCCCGGGAGGCCACGAAGCACCCGCACCCCGCGACGCTCGCGTCACCCCCAACACCTGTTCCTTACGCCGCCCACTCCCGCGGTGAGGCAGAATCGACAAGCGATGAGCACCTACCGCGACCTCACCGCCCCCATCGGCTCCCGCCGAGCCCCGGTCCTCCGGACGGTCGGCACCCGGGAACGCCGCTCCCACCTGACCGCACCCCGCGTGCCCACGGTCGGGATCGACATCGGCGGCACCAAGGTCATGGCAGGCGTCGTGGACGCCGACGGCAACATCCTGGAGAAGCTCCGCACGGAGACCCCGGACAAGTCCAAGAGCCCCAGGGTCGTCGAGGACACCATCGTCGAGCTGGTCCTGGACCTCTCCGACCGCCATGACGTCCACGCCGTCGGCATCGGCGCCGCCGGCTGGGTCGACGCCGACCGCAACCGCGTCCTGTTCGCGCCCCACCTGTCCTGGCGCAACGAACCGCTGCGCGACCGCCTCGCCGGCCGCCTGTCCGTACCGGTCCTCGTGGACAACGACGCCAACACCGCCGCCTGGGCGGAGTGGCGCTTCGGCGCCGGCCGCGGCGAGGACCACCTGGTGATGATCACGCTCGGCACCGGCATCGGCGGCGCCATCCTGGAGGACGGCCAGGTCAAGCGCGGCAAGTACGGCGTCGCGGGCGAGTTCGGCCACATGCAGGTCGTCCCCGGAGGACACCGCTGCCCGTGCGGCAACCGCGGCTGCTGGGAGCAGTACAGCTCCGGCAACGCCCTCGTCCGCGAGGCCAAGGAGCTGGCCGCCGCCGACTCGCCGGTGGCGTACGGGATCATCGAGCACGTCAAGGGCAACATCGGCGACATCACCGGCCCGATGATCACCGAGCTGGCGCGCGAGGGCGACGCCATGTGCATCGAGCTGCTCCAGGACATCGGGCAGTGGCTCGGCGTCGGCATCGCCAACCTCGCGGCCGCACTCGACCCGTCCTGCTTCGTGATCGGCGGTGGCGTCAGCGCCGCCGACGACCTGCTCATCGGCCCCGCCCGGGACGCCTTCAAACGCCACCTCACAGGCCGCGGCTACCGCCCCGAGGCCCGTATCACCCGGGCCCAGCTCGGCCCCGAGGCCGGCATGGTCGGCGCCGCCGACCTTTCCCGGCTGGTCGCCCGCCGCTTCCGCCGAGCCAAGAGGCGCCGGGTGGAGCGGTACGAACGCTACGAGCGGTACGCCCAGGCCCGCCAGGACCGGGACACCGCATGACGACGACGCTTCCCCGCCAGGCCACGTCCCCGGAAGGACCGGGCCCCGCGCCCGAGGGCGGCCGCCACAAGATCGTGCGCAGGACGCTCACCCTGCTGATCATCGTGCTGCTCATCGGCGTCCCGGCCGTCTACCTGAACATCTCCGCCGACCAGAGCCGCGCGAGCGGCAGGGCCAAGGAGGACAAGTACGCGGCCACCGGTCTCACCCCGGGCTGGCCGTCGAAGGTGCAGCGCCGCCTCTACCAGGTGGCGGTCCCGCACCCCGCCGACTCCCTCGCCTCCTACGAGACCAATAACTGGCGGACCAGCCGCCTGTACGTCCAGTTCCGCACGACCGACGCCGGTCTGGACAGCTTCCTGGGAGCCATGGGCGTACGCCGCGACCAGCTGGAGAAGGACCACGTCACCATCGGCGCCCGCGACCGCAAGGTCACCGGCTGGAACTTCACCGGCCCCGGCACCTGGTCGGGCCTCACCCACAAGCAGAAGAACCCCGCGCCCACCCAGGACGTGGTCGTGAACACGGCCGACCCCGTCTACCCGACGGTGTACGTCGTCTCCCGCACCGTGCCGTGACCGGGCCGGCAGGGCCCTCCACCCCGTGTCGCCCGGCCCCGACCGGTCGCCGGAGCCGATTGTCAGACCCCGCCCGTACAGTCGAAGACGTCTGATCCGAAACACGGGCGGGAGGTGGCAGGACGTATGAGCGAGGGCACGGCCGCGGTGGTCGAACGCACGGAGGGGTCCGGGCCGGTCCCGGGCCCCGTTCCCGTCCGGCTCGCGTCCGTCTACCTGCCCGCGCCCCTCCCGCGCGAGGGCCGCATCGCCTTCTGGGACCCCGACGGCGGCCCCCTGCCCGCCGGAACCGGCCTCGGCGAACTGACCGTCGTACGACGCCAGGGCGCGACCGTGCGCCGCCGGCAGGTGCCCGCGCTGACCCTGCCGCTCGCCGACGCCCTGCCGCTGCTGGTCCGGGCGCGGCGCGACCCGGCCGCGCACCCGGCCACCGCCTGCTGGGGCGCCGCCGCCCTGCACGCGCTGCGGCTCGTCGCCCGGGGCCGGCTGCTGCCCGGCCTCACCCCGAACGGCCACGACGCCTGGCGCGCCGGCCCACTGGAACCCGACGACATCGCCCACCTGCGTGCGGTGGCCGCCGCCCTGCCCCCGGAGGGCCACGCCGTCCCGTTGCCGGACCCCGGCCCGCTGCGGCTGCCCGAGCCGGAGGCACTGGTCCGCTCCTTCCTGGACGCGGTCACCGACACCCTGCCCCGCACCCCCGCGGCCCCCCACACCTGCGGCCGACCCTTCGCCGCCCGCGCGGCCCAGGCGCTGCCCGGTGCCCACGACTGGGCGGCCGAGGTCGCCGCCGGCATGGACGCGGGCGTGCGGATCTCGCTGCGCCTGGACCTGTCCGCCCACGACGTCTTCGACACGGGGGCCGCCGCCGAGGGCGCGCGCGCCGCGGGCGCGGCGATCGCGCAGGTCCACAGCCTCGCCGACCCGACCCTGGTGGCCGACGCGGCCGCCCTGTGGGCGGGGGAGGCCGACACGGCCTTCGGCCCCCGCGCGCGCGTGGACGCCGCCCTCGCCGTCCGGCGCGCGGCCCGCGTGTGGCCGCCCCTGGACCGGCTCATCGAGCACGACGTCCGCGACGTCCCCGACGTACTCGCGCTGTCCGAGGACGAGCTGGGCGACCTGCTCGGCGCGGCGGCCTCCCGGCTCGCCGCCGCGGGCGTCGCCGTGCACTGGCCCCGGGACCTCGCCCGCGACCTCACCGCCGCCGCGGTGGTACGGCCCGCCCCCGGCTCGGCGACCGACGGCACCGGCTTCTTCGAGACCGAGGAACTGCTCCAGTTCCGCTGGCAGCTGGCGCTCGGCGGGGACCCGCTCAGCGAGGCCGAGATGGACGCGCTCGCCGAGGCCCACCGCCCGGTCGTACGGCTCCGGGACAGCTGGGTACTGGTCGACCCGGCCCTCGTCCGCAAGGCCCGCAAACGCGAACTGGGCCTGCTCGACCCGGTAGACGCACTGTCCGTCGCGCTCACCGGCACCGCCGAGGTCGACGGCGAGAGCGTGGAGGCCGTCCCCGTCGGCGCGCTCGCCGGCCTGCGCGACCGGCTCACGGCCGGGCTGCGCCCCGCCGAACCGCCCGCCGGACTCGCCGCCACCCTCCGCGACTACCAACTCCGCGGCCTGGCCTGGCTCGACCTCATGACCTCCCTCGGACTCGGCGGCTGCCTCGCCGACGACATGGGCCTCGGCAAGACGATCACCCTCATCGCCCTGCACCTGAAGCGGGCCCGCACCGAGCCGACCCTCGTGGTCTGCCCCGCCTCCCTGCTCGGCAACTGGCAGCGGGAGATCACCCGGTTCGCGCCCGGCGTCCCCGTCCGCCGGTTCCACGGCCAGGGCCGCACCCTGGAGAAACTGGCCGGCGGCTTCGTCCTCACCACCTACGGCACCATGCGCTCCGCCGCCGCTCACCTCGCCGAGCAGCCCTGGGGCATGGTCGTCGCCGACGAGGCACAGCACGTGAAGAACCCGTACTCCGCCACCGCCAAGGCGCTGCGCACCATCCCCGCCCCCGCGCGCGTCGCCCTCACCGGCACCCCGGTCGAGAACAACCTCTCCGAACTGTGGGCCCTGCTCGACTGGACCACCCCCGGACTCCTCGGCCCCCTCAAGTCTTTCCGCGCACGGCACGCGCGCGCGGTGGAGAACGGCGAGGATCAGGAGGCCGTGGAGCGCCTGGCCCGTCTCGTGCGCCCCTTCCTTCTGCGTCGCAAGAAGTCCGACCCCGGAATCGTCCCCGAACTGCCGCCCAAGACCGAGACCGACCACCCCGTCCCGCTCACCCGGGAACAGGCCGCGCTGTACGAGGCGACGGTGCGCGAGTCGATGCTGGCCATCGAGACCGCCGAAGGCATCGCCCGCCGGGGCCTCGTCCTCAAGCTCCTCGGCGCCCTCAAACAGATCTGCGACCACCCGGCGCTGTACCTGAAGGAGGCGGCGAGCCCCGACCGGCTCGCCGCCCGCTCCGGCAAACTCGCCCTGCTCGACGAGCTGTTGGACACCGTGCTCGCCGAGGACGGCTCCGTGCTCGTCTTCACCCAGTACGTCGGCATGGCCCGCCTCATCACCGCCCACCTGTCCGCCCGCGCGGTCCCCGTGGACCTCCTGCACGGCGGCACACCGGTCCCGGAGCGCGAGCGGATGGTGGACCGCTTCCAGAACGGCGAGACCCCGGTCCTCGTCCTCTCCCTCAAGGCGGCCGGCACCGGCCTCAACCTCACCCGCGCCGGCCACGTCGTCCACTTCGACCGCTGGTGGAACCCGGCCGTCGAGGAGCAGGCCACCGACCGCGCCTACCGCATCGGCCAGACCCAGCCCGTCCAGGTCCACCGCCTGGTCACCGAGGGCACGGTGGAGGACCGCATCGCCGAGATGCTGGAATCCAAGCGCGCCCTGGCCGACGCCATCCTCGGCTCCGGCGAGTCCGCCCTCACCGAACTGACCGACCGAGAGCTGTCCGACCTGGTCTCCCTCCGGAGGACCCCGTGACCACCGGCGCCCCCCGCCCCGCCGACGCCGCCCGCCGCGCCCTGCGGGCAGCCCGGGAACGAGCGGAGACGGACCGGGAGGCGGCGCGGGACGGCGTCGAACGGACGGCCCCCGCTGAGCAGCCCCCCTCGAACACCCCTGCGGTGTCCCACACGCCCGGGGGCGGGGCGGACGGCGACGACCACGAGCAGTCGGCGGACCGACCCGCCACGGCGGAAGCCAGGCCCGGCGAGGCGGCAAGGGAGGCTCTGCGCGCGGCTGTGGCGGCGCGTTCGGTGCGACGGGAGGCCGCCGACAGCGAAGCGCCGAGGACGGAGGGGGCTGCCGACGGGGCGGCGCCCGGTCGGCAGGACGCATCGAATTCGGGGCGTGGTGGTTCGGTCGGGGCGGCGTCCGGTGGGGGAGGCGTGTCGGAGACCAGTGGGGAAGGCGTGTCGGGGACCGGCCGTGCTGAGGTCGGGGTGGCGCTTGGCCGAGGAGACGTGTCGCCGGCCGGCCGTGCCCCGGCCAGGGCGGTGCCCGGCAGGGAGGACGCGTCGGCGGCCGGCCCGGCCGCAGCCGAGGCCGCGTCCGGACGCGTGGGCGAGCCGGCGGCCGACGATGCCGCCGACGGGCGACCGCGCGGGCAGCGGGACACCCGCACGTCGGGCGGATCCGCCACCGAGGCAGCCCCTTCCTCGGCATCCGACACCGTCCACGGCGTGCGCCCCGAACAGCCGTCCGGCGAAGCACCGCCCGCCGGAGCGCGACCGGGGGACGTCGCCCGTGAGGCGCTGCGTGCTGCCCGTCGGCAGGCGCTCCTCCCCGAGGTGACGCAGCCGGACCACAGGCGCCCGCGCCGTACCCCGGCACGCCCTGCTACCGCCCACCCCGGGACGGAATCCCGGACCACTCGCTCCCAAGCCGCCCACGACATGCGGCAGTTCCTCGCCACCGCGTTCCGCATGCCGTCCGGGACCGACACCCTGGAGGACCTCGAGGAAATCGAGGACCTCGAGGTCACGGACGACGCCGACATCTTCGGCAACGCGACCACCCGGATCGCGCCCCAACCTCCCGCGCCCACGCCGGAACCCGGCGCTGAGGCCCCGGCGCCCGACGCCCGCGTGTCCGCCGACCGCGGAGCCGGCCCGTCGGACCCCGGAGCCGTCCCACACGTACCCGCCACCATGGCCACCCCCCACCGCGACACCGAACTCCGCCGCACCTTCCCGGCGTTCCGGGCCAGGCCGGCCTCCGCGCAGGACGCCGCGTTCGCCGAGACCTGGTGGGGCAATGCCTGGGTCGAGGCGCTGGAGCAGGGGGCGTTGGACGTCAAGCGACTGGGCCGGGGGCGTGGTTACGCGGACGGGGGCGAAGTCGACGCGATCACGGTGACTCCCGGCCTCGTGCTGGCGTACGTGCGGGGGAGCCGGCCGCGGCCGTACCGGGTCCAGGTGCGGCTGCGGACGCTGGACGACGCGGACTGGGAGCGGTTCCTGGACGCTGCCGCCGACCGGCCGGGGCACATCGCGGCGCTGCTGGACAAGGAGTTGCCCCAGTCCCTGGCCGACTGCGGTGTGCCCCTGCTGCCCGGCCCGGGTGACCTCGCCCCGCGCTGCAGCTGCCCCGACTCGGGCCACCCCTGCAAGCACGCGGCCGCCCTCTGCTACCAGACGGCACGCCTACTGGACGCCGACCCCTTCGTGCTGCTCCTGCTGCGCGGCCGGGGCGAGCGGAACCTGCTTGACGCGCTGTCCCGGCGCAGCGCCGCCCGCGCGGCCCGCGCCGCCCAGGAACGGCAGCCGGGCGCGCTGCCGGGCGTACGGGCCTCGGAGGCCCTGGCCCCCCGTCAACTTCCGCCGCTGCCCATGCCGTTGCCCCCACCGCCGCATCCCGAGCAGCCTCCGGTGTACCCGGCGGCGCCGGGCGGCCCGGATCCCTTCGCGCTGGACCAGCTGGCGACCGACGCCGCCGCCCGCGCGCACGCCCTCCTCACCTCCGGCCGCGACCCCGTCGGCGAGCTGACACTGTGGGAGGACGCGGTGCGCCTCGCCGCGGCCCGCCCCGGCTCCGGTCTGACCGCCACGACCCGCGCCCTGTACGCCACGCTCGCCACGGCCACCGGCCGCACCACGGCCGACCTGGCGCGCGCGGTCGCCGCCTGGCGGCAGGGCGGCCTCGCCGGACTGACGGTCCTGGAGGAACCGTGGGACCCGCCTGCGGGCCGCTTCGACCGTGCCCGCCCGCTCCTGCTCGCCGCCGACCTGCCGGCCTTTCGCCCCCGGCGCAACCACCTCACCCACCCCCGCGGCCACGTCCAGCTCCGCCTGGGCCGGGACGGGCTCTGGTACGCCTACGAGTCCGAACCCGGACAGGACGACTGGTGGCCCCGCGGCACCCCCGACCTCGACCCGGTCGGCGCCCTCACCGGCCTGGACACCGCGAACGACCTGTGAAACTGGGGCCCGGCGTCCCGCTCGGCTCACCAGCTCCCAGCCTCTCAGTCCGTGATCCCGTGAAGGGGCTGTTGGGGGTCGCAGTGATTCCCGGAGGGGCTGTGAGGGTTCCGCAATACGTCCGCTGTGTGCGCTGAACGCAGTGGTGTCTGGTTATCGCCAGTCCGCGGTAAATGCCTGGACTGAGGACCTCCCCCAACGGGACACTTCCGACTTCCGAACCTCCGGGAGTGTGATGGGGACAACAGATACGCGAGGGCCGATGCCGGGCAGGAGCGCGGTCGTTCTGGCACTGCGCCGCTATGGCCGGGAACTGCTGCGACTACGACGGCTGGCCATGCCCGCGCTGCTGCTGCCGGCCGCGGGCAACATCGGCATCCGCTACGTCGCCCCCCTGCTGATCGCCAAACTGGCAGGACAGGCCGCCGGCATCGACGGTCTCACCCTCAGCTCGGCGCTGCCGTACGTGCTGGGCTTCGGCGTGACGCTGCTGCTCGCCGAGGCCGTGTGGCGGGTCGGGCAGCACTGCCTGAACCGCGTGGACGCCCTCGGCATGGAACACCTGTACGTGAGCGGCATGGACGAACTCCTCGCCAAGGACGCGGCATTCTTCCACGACAACTTCGCCGGATCCCTGACCAAACGGGTGCTGAGCTTCGGCAAGCGCTTCGAGGACTTCGTCGACACGGTGACGTACCGGATCGTGGGCAGTCTCGTCCCCCTGGTGTTCGGTGCCGCGGTGCTGTGGAGCTACGAACCGATGCTCGTCGTCGGCCTTCTGGTGATGATCGTGCTGACCGTGGTGGCCGCGACACCTCTGATCCGTCGCCGGCAGAGGCTCGTCAACGACCGTGAGGCGGCGATCGCCCGGGTCTCCGGCCACGTCGCCGACAGCCTCGTGAACATGGAGACCATCCGGGCGTTCGCGGCCGAGGGACGGGAGGCCGACGAACACCGCAGCCGTGTCGCGGATTCCCGGCGCCTGACGCTGAGGTCGTGGGACTACGGCAATCTGCGCGTCGACACCCTGATCGCCCCCATGTCCGTGCTGACCAACGTGATGGGTCTGTTGGTCGCCATCGCCTTCGGTGGCTCGGGCCAGGGAGTGGAGGAGGTCGTCGTCGCTTTCACGTACTACTCCAACGCGACCCAGATCATGTTCGAGTTCAACCAGATCTACCGGCGGCTGGAAAGCTCGATGACCGAGGCCGCGCAGTTCACCGAGCTGCTGTTGGATCCGCCCACCGTGCTCGACCCGACGGAACCCGAACCGCTCGCACCGCGGGACACAGGCATCCGCTTCGAGGCGGTGACCTTCGCTCACATGGGCGCGAAGCCGATTTTCCAGGCACTCGACCTGGACGTGCCCGCAGGCGCACGGATCGGTCTGGTCGGCAGGTCCGGCGGCGGCAAGACCACACTCACCCGGCTCCTGCTGCGGATGTCGGACATCGACGGCGGACGCATCCTGATCGGTGGTCAGGACATCAGCCGGCTGCGCCAGACCGACCTGCGCTCACTGATCGCCTACGTCCCGCAGGAACCCGCCATGTTCCACCGCAGTCTGCGGGACAACATCGCCTTCGCCCGGCCCAGCGCCACCGACGAGGAGATCCACGCCGCAGCCGCGGCCGCGCACGTCACGGAGTTCGCCGACCAACTCCCCGACGGCTTCGGCACTCTGGTGGGGGAGCGGGGAGTGAAACTCTCGGGCGGCCAGCGCCAGCGCGTCGCCCTCGCCAGGGCCATCCTGCGCGACGCCCCGATCCTGCTGCTCGACGAGGCGACCAGCGCGCTGGACTCGGAGAGCGAGCTCCTCGTTCAGGACGCCCTGTGGCGGTTGATGGACGCACGTACGGCCCTCGTGGTCGCCCACCGTCTGAGCACCGTCGCCGGCATGGACCGTCTCGTCGTCCTCGACCGCGGAAGCGTCGTCGAGCAGGGCACCCACGAGGAGCTGCTCGCGGCGAGCGGTGCCTACGCCAAGCTGTGGCAGCACCAGTCGGGCGGCTTCCTCGGCGAGAGCACCGAGTCGGCCCTTGGACGTCCGGTCCCGGGAGCCGGCCCCAGCGGGCTGCCCGGACCGGCCGACCCGCCCACAGCTCCGGACTGGGCAAGGTCCGCTGGGTAGTCGAGCGCGCCTTCGCCTGGCCTCACCGGTTCAAACGACTCCGCGTCCGCTACGAAAGACGTGCTGACCGCCATCAGGGCCTGCTCGAACCGGCCCACAGCCTCGTATGCCCCCGCCGCCTGCGGACCTCGTTGTGAAACGGTCGGTCAGTCACGACGCCGGCGATCCAGTAACCGACGGAACCGCGGCGAAGGTGCGGCTGCGGCAGGATGCCTCCGATGGTGACCTGCCCGATCCCCCGGTCCTCGGCGAGTACCACGCCCGGCCAGACCGTGCCGGCCCGGTATCCGGTCAGCAAGCCGTCGATCCGCTCCGCCTGGCCCTCCGGGGTGAAGAAGTCGCCCGGCTGGGCCGGTTCCCACGGCCGGAAAGCCTCGAAGTCCCTCACCCTGTGCGAGGCGATCGGGGCGGCACCGGCGGGCTCTGTCAGGCGGATCCTGGTGCTGTCGCGCATGGGCTGATCCTCGTCGCGGTGCGTCAGATGAGACCGGCCGGCCTATGAGTGCCTGTCGATGGACCCCCAGCGTCCCACCAACCCTTGGGTGCGATCACGCCATTGGGCAGGGACTACTGCCACCAGGCTCTCCACGAAGCCGTGCGTGATTCGGTAAGCACCGTGCGCGCCTGGCCAAGGACATCGTCGCCTGCCCTCAGCATCCTGCCAGTCGGGAACCAGCAATCGAGAAGGGATTCATCAGTGGCGAGACGGTTATGCACGAGCCGACTGGTCCTCACCCTCACGGCCCTCTTCACGGCGACGGTCGTGGCACTGCCCAGGCCGGCGGGAGCCGTGGAGGCCCGCGTCACTCAGTACGTCGCGCTGGGCGATTCCGTAGCAGCTGGAATAGGCGCTGGTTCACCCTCCGCCGACTCCAGGACCTGCTACGTGAACGGAGGAGAGAGCGGGCCCAAGGTCCCCAACTCCAGCCTCGCGTATCCCAAGCGCGTCGCAAGAGCGCTCGGGGCAAGGCTGATCGACCGTGCCTCCTGCGGGTCGGACGTGGCCACGGTCAGGAGTCAGCAAGTTCCAGCCGTCACCAAGAGAACCGACCTCGTGACTGTGCAGACGGGAGCCAACGATTTCGGCTTCTCCAGGCACCTCACCTACTGCTTCCTGTGGAACCCGCCGTCCACCGGCGAGTGCAACGCCAGGATCAATCGCATCGCGGACAATTTCCGGACTCGGCTCCCGGAGAGGCTCGAGAAACTGTACGACCGAATCGATATCCGGAAGGCAAAGAGTACGAAGGTCGTCGTCGTCGGCTACCCACACCTCGTGCTGAGCCGGTCCACGATCCTGTGCTTCAACGACGGAGCATGGCCCACCAGTACGCATCAGGCCCTGCGCCGCGCGGCCAACGCCCTCAACGCCGTACTCGCGGCCAAGGCCAGAGAGCACGGCTACGTCTTCGTCGACCCCAGGGCATCGTTCAACGGCCATGAAAGCTGCGGCGACCCTGAATGGGTCAACGGAGTCCGCCCCCTGTGGTCAAGGGTCGAGTCCTTCCATCCGAACGCCACGGGCCAGCAGGCTCTGGGCTGGCTCGTCTGGCAGTACGTACGTCCGTGACCCATGCATGCGCCGGTGCCCCCGTACGGCCCTTCTCGGGGCGCCGGCCTTTGTGTCGTTGACCTTGATCGCCCCTCCAGGTGCTCGAGGTCGAGGCGTCGGAGGAACGACTGCCAGCAGCGGTCAACGTCCACTTCAGTGGGGCCGATGCCCGACCGATGCCGAGCGGGACAGCACCTGGCCTTGTCATTCCGCGGAGGGTTGTTGACGATTCGCGCACGCCTCGGGCAGCAGGTTCCTGTAATCCCGCGGTGGTATCCCATAGGCGGCCCGGAACAGGCGGCTGAAGTGTGCCGGGTCGGTGAAACCCCATCGGGCAGCGACGGCCTGGATGCGGCGGGCGTTCAGGCGGGGGTCGGCCAGGTCGAAACGGCAGCGTTCCAGACGGCGGTGGCGTATCCAGGCTGCCGGTGACGTGCCGTCCTCGGCGAGCAGCTGCTGGAGGTGGCGCAGAGAGATGTGATGGGCGTCGGCGATCGTCTGGGGGCCCATGTCCGTGTCGGCGAGGTGCTGCTCGACGAATGCGTTGATCCTGGCCCGCAGGGCGGTCTTGCGGGTCTCCCCGGTCAGTGACTCCTCAGCCCCCAGGCAGCGGGCGATGACGGAGGCCAGGAGGTCCAGGGTGACCGAGGTGAGGGTGGGGATGTCGGCTGGGGTGAACTCGTCGGCACGTGCGTTGAGGTCGGACAGCCAGCGGGCGAACATCCCGCCCATGCCACTGCGCCCGCTGATCGGGACAGCGAGCAGGCGCTGGACCGTCTTCTCCGGCAGTGGCAGCAGCCCGCGCGAACACTGCACGGTCACATGCGACCACCTGCCCGGACCGGCGTGGACATCGCCTCGGAAGGGACGACTGCTGTCCATCACCACAAGGTCACCGGCACCCAGCGTCACGTCACGCCTGTCCAGGGAGACAATTCCCTGTCCACGCAGAAAGTAGTTGATCTGGTACACCTCGGGGTCGGACTGCCGGATCAACCGGGTTGTCCGCGCGATCTCCAGATGCGGGTAGGCGAGCGCGGCCACCTGTACTTCCCCCAAGTCCAGGCCGCGCATCCTGGCGCGGAAGTCTCTGCGGTCGTTGCTGTCCAGCAGATTGCGCATATGCGACTGTTCCGTCGCCTCCGCCCACAACGCGAACCGCTCCGGCGCTGCCACGACGTCCGTGCTGAACTCCGTCACCAGCATTCCCAGCCCCCCGTAGCCGTTTCCCTTCGGCTTCGAACGTGACATGGGGAGACATACGCGGTCCAGCAGCACTTCGGTCACATGCGCCGTCACGCACCTCCTCCCGGGCAGCGAAGTCTCAAGAGCAAGACGCACCGAGCTCAAGGGAATCCACTCCTCGGCTGCGCCAGGCTTCGCCCGTTCCCGGTTCGCTGTCCGTGGCCGGGCGCACGGTGACGGCGGTGAGTGTGGGCGCGTTGAACCCGATGCGGTCGAGTACGGCCCGGAACTCGCCGAGCATCGGAGCCGGTAGCGGCGAGTGGAAGGCGTGATCGACCCGCGGGCGAGCCGATCACCGGGCGGGCCGCGTCCGCTTTGTCAGTTGCTGGATCACGACACCCGATCCGGCCCAGTCCTGTTCCCACCGCCCGTACACATTCGGTAAGTTCCGCACACGCCCCGTACGACCCGCACGGGGCGTTCGACAGCAGAACACCCAGGGACAGCCCGGCGGCGCGCGCCGGCACACATGCTGGAGCTGCTCTGGCGCCTGATCGAGACCCGGGGGCATCCGTCATGACACGCGCCATCTCTCTGCACGACGTGAGCAAGTCATACACGCAAGGCGTCCGCGTAGTGGACCGGCTCTCGCTGGACATCGAGCCCGGCGAATTCCTCGTCCTCCTCGGGCCCTCCGGGTCCGGCAAGTCCACCGTGCTCAGAATGATCGCCGGTCTGGAGGAGATCGACGAGGGCGAACTGCTGCTGGACGGCGAGTACGCCAACGACCTGCAGCCCGCCGAGCGTCGGCTGGCGATGGTCTTCCAGAACTTCGCCTTGTACCAGAACATGACCAGCCGCGACAACATGGGCTTTCCGCTGCGCATCGAGTCGCCCGACACCGACCCCGGACCGAGGGTGGAGGCCACCGCCCGCATGCTGGGGATCGAGGACCTCCTCGACCGTTTCCCCGCCCAGCTCTCGGGCGGTGAACGTCAGCGTGTCGCCATGGGCCGGGCCGTCGTGCGCCGCCCCACCACCTTCCTGATGGACGAGCCGCTGTCCAACCTCGACGCCAAGCTCCGCAACCATCTGCGCGCCGAAATCGCCGGCCTCACCCGGAAGTTGGGCGTCACCACGGTGTACGTCACCCACGACCAGTCCGAGGCGATGTCGCTGGGCGACCGGGTGGCCGTCCTACGCGGAGGCGTCCTCCAGCAGGTCGACACCCCGCGCTCGGTGTACGCGCTGCCCCGCAACGTCTTCGTCGCCGCCTTCGTCGGGCGCCCCCGCATCAACCTCCTGCGCGGTGTCGTGCATGCCCCGCTCGGCGGCGCGATGACCATCAGCCTCGGCAAGCAGTACCTCCGCCTGCCCGAACCCCTCTCCCTGGACCACCAGTTGCTCCGGGTGCAACAGGGGCGCGAGGTGATCGTGGGGCTGCGCTCGGAGGCGGTCCGGATCGCGGACCGCGCCTCCGCCGCCCGGCCCGGCGAGGTACAGATCACCGGCCTGGTCGAGCATCTGGAGTTCCAGGGGCACGAGACGCTCGTCCATTTCAACACCGGCTCCCACCCCGCCGTCGTACCCGATCTGGAGGGCCCGCGGCCCGCCCCGCCGGTCCGGCGTCGGCGCCGTGACGTCGGTACCGTGCTGGACCGGCTGCGCAGCCGCGCGGGTGCCCTGCGCGCCGGGCCGGTGGTGACGCTGGAGCACCCGGCCGACGACGAGGCCGACCCGGCACCGCCCGAGGGCCAGATCTTGCAGCGTGCGGCCCTGCCCGGTGACCTCATCGTGCGCACCACGCCCGACCTCGAGCTCCGGCACGGCATGCAGGTCCGCCTTCTCGTCGATCTCGCCCACCTGTTCGTCTTCGACCACCACGGCGAGCGCATCAGCCCGGCCCCGGCGCAGCTGCCGCAACTGGAGGACTGAGACAGGCCGGGCACGGCGCATCGAGCCGGAAGTCAGCGCCGCTGGTGCTGCCCGCGCCGCGCGTCGATGCACTTGCCGCTCGCCTTGTTCGTCACCGCGTACCAGGCCATCGGGTCGAGTGTGCCCGGGTCGGGTGCGCCGGTGTCGGCGCCGCCCCGGAAGGCTTCCAGGTGGTTCATACAGAGCCTCGGGGCACGGTGGTGCCGGACCTGTCGTGCGGAGAGGGTCAAGAGCCGCTGGGTTCACCCGGTCGTGTGAGATCTCGTGATACGTGAGAGGGTCTTGGGCGTGAGTGAGACACCGCCGAACACCCTGCAATACCGCTTTGACGGGCCGGAAGAGGCTCCGGTCCTGATCCTGGGTCCCTCGCTGGGTACCACATGGCACAGGTCGTAACGATCGTCCATGGGTGTCCAGCCACTCCAGAACACGCACAAAATTGCAGGTCAGGTCCCTATGGTTCGCGGGTGTCCGCTCAGTTCGTGACAGCGGTGTGAGAGAGGGAGAAGCAGTGAAGCCCTTCCGGGAACCATCCCCCGACGGGGCTTCTGCTCGGCGCCATGAGACGAAGCCCCGCCGGAGCGGCGAATTCCAGGGGTCGTTGCAACACGTGGTGAGTTGATCAAGCCGCGAGCAGTTTAGCGAGGCGCTCGGCTGGGGTTTCCCAGCCGAGCGTTTTGCGTGGGCGGCCGTTGAGTTCGGCGGCGACAGCGGCCAGGTGCTCGCGGCTGTGCTGGGACAGGTCGGTGCCCTTCGGGAAGTACTGTCGCAGCAGGCCGTTCGTGTTCTCGTTGGAGCCGCGCTGCCAGGGACTGCCGGGGTCGCAGACCGGGATGTCGGTGGCGATGGTGAACGCCTTATGCGCGGCCATCTCCGAGCCCTGGTCCCAGGTCAGGGACCGTTTCAGGTGCGGCGGGAGCGATGTGACGGCTTCGACCAGGGCGTCGCGGGTGCTGGCGCTGTGGTCCTTGGGAAGCGGGGCCAGCAGCACGTAGCGGGTGCTGCGCTCGACGAGCGTGGCGATGGCCGACTTGCCTTCCTTGCCGATGATGAGGTCGCCCTCCCAGTGGCCGGGGACGGCCCGGTCGGCGGCCTCGGCGGGGCGTTCGCTGATCATCACCTTGTCCTTGATGGCGCGGGGCAGGCGTTTGTAGGACTGCCGGTGCGGCCGGCGCATGGCCCGGCCGGTGCGCAGGGCCCGGGTCAGCTCGCGGCGGAGCTCTCCGCGGCCCTGAACGTAGAGGGCCTGGTAGATCGTCTCGTGGACCACGTGCATCTCCGGCCGGTCGGGAAAGGCGGTCTGCAGAGCGTTGCAGATCTGCTCGGGGCTCCAGCGCAGGTCGAGATGGCGCTGGATGAAGTCCCGCAGCTGCTGACTCTGGCCGATCTTGCCGGGCTGGGGGCGGGGGCGGCGTTGCTCGGCGCGGCGCTGGGCGGCGTGCGGCCGGTAGGCCCAGCGGGAGGCGTCCCCGCGCAGGGGGATGCCGTTGCGGCGTATCTCCCGGCTGACTGTGGACGGGCTGCGGCCCAGCTCGGCGGCTATCTGCCGGATGGAGGCGCGCTCCCGCAGCCGGTCGGCGATGTGGATGCGGTTGGCCTCGCGCAGGTAGCGCGACGGCTCGCAAGCCGGGATCTCCACAGTGATGGGAGGCTTCGGCTTCCCTGTCGGCGGAGAGTGCCAGCCCGTTGCGCCACCGCTTGCCGGTCCGCGGGTTGATGCCGACGATCCGGCTGGCCTCTCGATTGCTGTAGCCCTGCTGCATGAGCTGGAGATATACCTCCCGCTCACGCAGCAGACGGCCACCGCCCCCAGGACCACGGTTCTCCCGGATCTTGAAGTCCATCGCACCCCTTGAGCTGGGGTGTTGCGGCGACCACTAGAACTCAAGAGCACTCCGGCGGGGCTCGCCGTGATCTCGACTGTGCTTGCGCGCATGACCGCGTTCGGCTCCGCACACAGTGCGCGCTCCTGCGATGCTCGCGGGACGCTGGATTTGCGATTGCGCCCATCTGGGAGGGGAGCCGTAAGACGACGCAGCCGCGCCGGGAAGCCGACGGGGCTGTTCCAGCCGCTGGGTCTCACCGGATCACTTCAGTCGGGCACCGGGAAAAGGCGCTGGAGTACGGCAAGGGAATCTGGATGCGTTACAGCTGCCGACTCATGCAAGCGGTTCGACGGGATTGCCTCCTGGTTCAGACAGGGTGGCGAGATCATCTACCGCCGGCGCCGGTGCGTCATGCTCGGGCGCTGCTGATACGGGCTCGCCGCAGTGGGGCTCCTGCTTGGTGGAGACTGGCGAGTGCTTGCCGGTAGGAGGCGATCAGTCCGGTTTCCAGATAGTCGACTCCCAGGTCCTGGCAGTAGCGGCGGACGATGGGCCGGGCCCTGCGCAGGTGCGGGCTGGGCATGCTGGGGAACAGGTGGTGTTCGATCTGGTGGTTCAGGCCGCCCAGGGCTAGGTCGGTGAACCAGCTGCCGCGTACGTTGCGTGCGGTGAGGACCTGCCGGCGCAGGAAGTCGGGGCGGTCGTTGCCGGTCAGGGTCGGCATGCCCTTGTGGTTGGGGGCGAACAGGCAGCCGAGGTAGAGGCCGAACAGGCCCTGGTTGACGGCCAGGAACGCGCTCGCCATGCCGGGTGGGAGGACGAGGAACACTGCGGTCAGGTAGGCGGCGGTGTGCCCGTAGAGCAGCGCGCCGTCCAGGGCGCGGTTCTTCAGGGTGCGGTTGCCCAGTGCTCGCGCGCTGGAGACATGAAGGTTGACCCCTTCGAGCAGGAGCAGGGGAAAGAAGAGGAACGCCTGCCGGCGGCCGAGGAGCCTCGGCAGTCCGGTCGCGGCGCGGGCCTGGTCCTGGGACCACACCAGCAGGTCCGGGGCGATGTCGGGGTCGAGGCCCTCGTGGTTGGGGTTGGCGTGGTGGCGGGTGTGTTTGTCCTGCCACCATCCGTAGCCCATCCCGATCGCGGCCCCGGCGATGCGGCCGGCCGTTTCGCTGGGCCGGCGCCGGCGGAAGACCTGGCGGTGCGCGACGTCGTGGGCGAGCAGAGCCACCTGCCCGAACATCACGGCGAGGAACGCGGCGAGCGCCAGGGTCCACCACCCGGCGCCGATGACGACGAACGCGCTCCAGCCCCCGGCGTAGGCGACGGCCACGACGATGGACCGGACGATGTAGTAGCCGGGGCGCCGGTTCATCAGGCCGGCCTCGGCGATCTTCTTCGACAGGCGGGCGAAATCACTGCCACCTGCGGGGGGAGGCGGGCGACGGCGCGGGGTATGCGTGGTCATGGTCCCGGAGTGTCCTTCCCGGCTGACGGGCGGCATCCGGTCGGGCGGTGTACGCCGGATGCGATGCGGCGGCCGGGTACCCACATCCCTGCCTTCGGACCGGCACCCGATGCTCGTCGGTCGGAGGTCCGGATGTCGCGGGCTTTGACGTAAGGCCCCCACGGAGGGTGGCTGCTGTCGATGAACCTGCCGCGCTGGCAATCGGGGCGAAGCGGCATGACAGGGGTATAAGACACTAGCCTCGGGCCATGGTGACGCGCACCCGGCTGTATCACGACGGCACTCTGGTCCTGGAGGGCTTTCCCGTCAGTGACGTCCCTGCGCATCTCGCTGATCCGGCGTCGGTCCTGTGGCTGGACCTGCACCGGCCCGGAGCCAATGAACTCACCATGCTGGGTCAGGAGTTCGGCATCCACGAACTGGCTCTGGAGGATGCCGCCCAGCGTGGACAGCGGCCGAAACTCGACCGCTATCGCACCCACGAGTTCCTCAGCGCCTACGCCGTGACCGTCAGCCCGGACGGTGCGGAACTGACGTACAGCGAGATCGCCGTATTCCTCACCAGTCAGGCCATGATCACCGTCCGCAAGGACGACGGCCTCGACATCGAGGACGTCGTCGCCCGCTGGGACGAGAGCCCGGACCTGGCCGGCCACGGCGTCGGATTCCTGCTGCACGGTCTGCTCGACCATCTCGTGGACGGACACTTCGCCGCGGTCCAGCAACTGGACGACAGCATCGAGGAGCTGGAGGGCCTGCTCTTCGCGGCCGGGCGCCGTGAGGTCGAAGCCGTGCAGCGCCGGGTCTTCGCACTGCGTAAGTCGCTCGTCCGGCTGCGCCGCGTCGTACTTCCGATGCGCGAGGTGGTCAACGGGCTCATGCGCCCCGGCCTGCACCTGATCAGCGACCCTCTCGTCCCGTACTACCAGGACGTCTACGACCACGTGCTGCGTGCCACCGAGTGGACGGAATCGCTGCGGGACCTGGTGGCCTCGGTCATGGAGACGAACCTCTCGGTCCAGGCCAATCGCATGAACCTGATCATGAAGAAGGTGACGAGCTGGGCCGCGATCATCGCCGTACCCACCGCGATCACCGGCTACTACGGCCAGAACCTCCCCTATCCCGGTTTCGGCCGCGAGTCGGGATTCATCACCTCCGCCGCAGTCATCGTGCTCCTGTCCGCATTGCTGTATCGGACGTTCAAGCGCAAGGACTGGCTCTGACCGGCATCGGCACCGGCGACCAGGTCCTGAAGGTAGGAAACTGCCTGGTCATCCCGGGCTTTTCGGGCCAGTGAGCGGAGTAGTGTGAAGACACCGGGAGTTTTTCGCGCACCGGCTCCGACGCGGGTGCCGTTCCCGGTGATCGACAGCGCCGGGCCGCACCCACGAGCCCGGGGACAGGTCCGCGCCATGGCTGTGACCATTGACCGTACGACATCGATCAGATGTGCGCCGCCGCAGCCGGCCCGGCTGTCCCTGACGCCCGCGCCGGGCGGGCTGGACGGTATGTGGTGGCCTCGCTCCCGTGCCTTCACCCGTGAGCTGCCGTCGTTGACGGCCGCATTGGGCGATCTCTGGGGTCGTATCACGGGTGTCACCGTGCACCCGGCCTACTGGCCCGTCCTGCCGCACTGGGTGTCCTACGCCGGGCGCACCGTGCAGGTGGGCTGGTCCACCGAGGAGCAGGATCCCCACAGACTCACTCTTTTCTCCGCTGACGGCCGCCGGGACGTGCTGGTGATTCCGCCGGAAACCGGTGCGGATGCCGCCGCGCAGTTGATGGTCGGCGACGGCGTCGATGCCTCGGCCCGGGAGCAAGCAGCAGACAGGATCGATGCACGAAACAGGGAAGAAGCCTGGGAGGCCGACGGCGGAGCAGGTCGACCGTCGTCCCTGCCCCGGCCCATCGGCTCGGCAGGGCCTTCGCCCGCCGGTCGGCGGAGGTGAGATCCCATGCTCGTCATCGCCGTGGCCGTGCTGCTCGTCCTGATCGCCGTCGGAGTCGTTCTGATCCACCGGCTCAACGGCCAGCACGCCGAACGGATCGCTGCCTTCCACTACAGCGATGTTCTGCCGGGGATCGGGCGTCGGCCCCGGAGACACCGTCGGTCGGTGGATGCGACCGTTCCGACGCGCCCCACCGCGACGGCGACCGCGGATGACATCGGCTTCGGCCCGACCGTGGGCAGTAGAGGAAGGCGCGTCATGGCGATGTTGCGGGACCGGAAGACGTACCGCGAGAGGATCATGCAGGCTCTGTACCAGGCCGCCGAGGGCAATCGCCTCCTGGGTGTCGATGGGGCGAAGCTCCGCACGGACCTGGGTATCCCTGAGCAGGACATGGCCGCTGCCTGTATGTACCTGGCAGGTGAAGGCTGGGTCGTCGTGGACTGGGAGAGGGGCAACACGCCCGGGATGATCACGCTGACGCACCAGGGGATCCGGCAGATGGAGACGGAAGAGGAAGGGCGTGGCTGAACCGCCGCGTCGGCTTCTCGGACCGAAGTGAACCCTCGCAAGGATTGCTTATGGCGGATTAGTCCCTTTGACGTAACCTGGAAAGCGGGTCGGCGCACGCTCACGTGCAATGACCCGGAAGGGCGGCTCCGGCGGGTATACGCCGGAGCCGTTGCCTGTTTCCGCAACCGCGCCTGCGGCGAAGCGCTCGCGGGCGCGTCGTGCGGAGTACCGTGAGGTAGCAGGGTCGTATCGTGGTCGCACGCCGTGCGGTCGCACTGCTCTCTGCGGACGGGCGGACACCATGGCAGGCTCAGACACCCCCGACTTCCCCAGGCTCCTGCCGGACGCCGTGCACCGGTCGGTGAAACCCGGAACGGCCCTGCTGCGACTGGAGACCACCCACGCACGCGAGGGAATCCTGGACGGCGCATGGTGGCCGCGGTCCCGGGACATCGGTGCCGAGCTTCCCTCGCTGATCTCCGCGTTGACCGAGCATCTCGGGCCTGTCACCCGGGTCGGTCTGGACGGCAGCGCCTGGGACGAACTGCCGACCCGGGTGATGGTCGACGACCGGGTCGTGCACATCGACTCCTTCCCGGTCGGTGACGACACCGTCCTCATCACCCGAGGCGAAGGGGACCTTTTCTCTCTGTTGCTGGTTCCTCCGGACACGTCGCCCGACGCGGCACGCGCCGCGATGGCCAGGGCCGTACGGGCCGAAAACGTCACCGAGGCCAGGCAGATCCTCATCGAAACGGGCAGCGACACGCCACCTACGCCGGCCTGACACGTCCGTCGCAGATCGACTCCCCACCCGGCCTGGACGCTAGATGCGGGCGAACTCCTCCGTCTGCTGGGCGAATTCCCGGGCCATGGCAGCGCTGACCGTGGGCTTGGTGTCGCAGATCGTGTCCAGGTAGTCGTCGGTGGTGGGGGTGGTCCGGGTTCCGGTGT
The DNA here is from genome assembly GCF_053595235.1 of Streptomyces sp. NPDC002520. NCBI lineage: Bacteria > Bacillati > Actinomycetota > Actinomycetes > Kitasatosporales > Streptomycetaceae > Streptomyces > Streptomyces sp. NPDC002520. The sequence goes on from NZ_JBSFXG010000001.1 coordinate 534,536, forward strand.
CGAAGGTGCGCTCGAACTGGGCCTGGGAGACGGTACGTGCCGCGTGGGCGATGTCGGCGGGGGTGAACCCCTCGCTGGCGGATGCGAGTACCGCGCTGTCGGCCCGCGCGCCCGCTCGGGCCAGGTAGCTCTCCCACAGTGCGGTCCTGGCGGTGTGGTCGGGAGGGCCGATCGGCAGCACGTAGTCGAAGCGGCCGTGCCGCAGGAACGCGGAGTCGAGCGTGGTCACGTTGTTCGTGGCGCAGACGAGCAGCCGTCCGTCCTGGCTTCGGAACCGGACGATCGCCTTGAGCAGTTCGTTGACGACGCCGACAGCGGTCGCGTCCGCGCCGCCGCGTTCGCCGGCGACCTCCTCGACCTCGTCGATGAAGACGAGGACGTGGTCGAGCCGGGCGATCTCGTCGAAGCGCCGGTTCAGCCCGGTCGCCAGGCCGTACTCGGCGGCCAGACGGGCGGGGAACAGTTCGAGGAAGGGCCATCCCAGGCGGCTGGCGATCGCGTGCGCGAACGTGCTCTTGCCGGTCCCGGGCGGGCCGAACAGCATCACCGCCCGTGGCAGTTCCACTCCGTGCTGGGCGGCCAGTTCGGGATGGGCCAGCGGCAGGACCAGGCGCCGCTCGATGAGCTGCTTCTCCCGTTGCATGCCCGCGACCTTCTGCCACAGCCCCCCTGGCGGCAGCTCCGCTCCGAGCGAGGACAGCGTGCCGGCCGACTGCGGGGTCACCGGTCCGCGTTTCTCGAAGAAGACCAGCCCGGGGCGGGCGCCGAAGTCGCAGTTGCGCAGGGCGGTGGCACCGGTCTCGCCCTCGGGCAGGGCGGCGTGCACCGCGCGGACGCCGGCGGCGAAGAGCCGTTGCTCAAGGGCGGTGATCAGGGCACTGCCCAGCCCGCGCTGCCGCCAGCCGGGCGCCATGCAGATGCGCAGGATCCATGCCCGTTCGCCCTCCACCCTGCTCACCGCGGCGCCGATCAGCACGTCGTCGGCCGTGGCCACCACGGCCGGGTGGCGGGTCTGGAGGGCCGTCACGGCGTCCGAGAGCGGGAAGAGCGGCGGCTCCTCGGTCGTGCCGCTCTGCATGTCGACACGGATCACCGCTTCGAGATCGTCCTGGGTGTAGTCCCTGACCCGCCAACCCGTCATGATCAGCTCCGCGTGTTCGGCCGTACCCCCATCATCAGCCGGTGCCCGGAGGATGCGCGCGACAGGCGACGGTCACGAATCCTCCCTGGCGCCACGGATCGCTCGGGCCGTAGTCGGCTTCACGCCGCGGTGCCGGGCGCGCTGCCTGCCGGGCTGAGGGACGTGTGGGTGCGGCCGGTGCCGGCCGGTGGCGCTGCCGCGGCGGGTGCGGCGGCAGCGGTTTCCCGGGCGAGGAAGGAGCCGAGCTCGCCGATCGTGCTCATGAGGGGGGCCGGGAAGACGACGGTGGTGTTCTGGTCGACACCGATCTCCACCAGGCTCTGGAGATTGCGCAGTTGAAGCGCCAGGGGGTGGGCCATCATGGTGTCCGAGGCGTCGCCGAGCGCGGCTGCGGCCAGGGACTCGCCCTCCGCGTTGATGATCTTCGCTCGCTTCTCCCGCTCGGCCTCGGCCTGGCGGGCCATGGCGCGCTTCATGGTGTCGGGCAGCTGGATGTCCTTGAGCTCGACCAGGGTGACCTGCACACCCCAGTCGACGGTGGTGACGTCCAGGATCTGGCGGATGTCCAGGTTGATACGGTCCGTCTCCGACAGCGTCTCGTCGAGCGTGTGCCGGCCGACGACCTTCCGCAGGGTGGTCTGGGCGATCTGGTTGATCGCCGCGTTGACGTTCTCCACGGCGACGACCGACTTCACGGCGTCGACGACCCGGAAGTAGGCGACCGCCGACACGTCCACGCTCACGTTGTCCCGGGTGATGATGCCCTGGGACTGGATCGGCATGGTGACGACCCGCAGCGACACCCGGTGCAGGGCGTCGACGAACGGGATGATGAACCGCAGTCCCGGGGAGCGTGTTCCGGCGAGTCGGCCGAAGCGGAACAGCACTCCCTTCTCGTACTGCTTGACGACCTTCACGGACAGGGCGAGGGCCAGGACGGCCAGAAGACCGATCACGACGATGAGAACGATCAGGGCTTGCATGTACTGCTCCTCGGGACGAGGACCACGTGGGGCGGAGACTCGCCGGTCGAGACCCCTGCATGTGCCTGCGCCGGCTCGTGAGGCAGGTCCGAAACCCGTGAAGGCACCGGTCGTGGCGGCCGTCTCACATGCCGATGACCAGGCGACTGGCGCGATCCGTCCGTGCCGGAACGGCCGCTGAGGCGGGGCCGTCCTCCTCGTGCTTCCCTGCCTCGTCCGGTTCGAGTGGCCGGTCGGCGGCGGAGACGGCGTGCCGGGTCTCGTCCGCGGCGATGAGAGCGCTTGCGGTCAGCGGTGGGCCGTCGTAGTCGGACGCGGCCGCCATCAGGCGGGCCGCCGACTCCGTCTCGGTCTCGGGCGGGATGACCAGCAGGTCCCAGCGGCCGGTGCCGTAGGAGAGCAGCAGCAGCTTGTGCGGGTCGATCTCCGGGGTGAACCATCCGACCTTGACGACATGACCGCCCACGGGGATCTCGTGCGGGATGACCGGCCAGTACTTCGGGTTGACGGCGATGCGGGTGATGCGGCCCCACAGAGGGTCCAGCACATCGGTCAGTGCGGGCAGCTCGCTCAGCAGGTCTCGGGAGCGGGGCCACCAGGCACCGTCCAGGAGGCCGCGCGACGGGCCGTCGGTCTTCAGCGCGAGACGCACGGCCGGGGCTGCGACGGGCTCGTGGTGTGGCAGGAGTTGGTGCAAGGTCGCCGACATGATGCGGACCCGTCTCCGGGCCGCCTTGGCGGCGCCCCGGGTTTCGTCTCTCGCCGAGAACGACCCGGCGTGGAAGCCGGTGTGCGAAATGCCCTCGGTGCTGTCCACGGTACTCCGCACACGCCGGGGCGGTTGTGGAGACGCCGCCGCATTCGGTGAAGCGGCTGTCGATACCGGCGGCAGTGGGCCGAGGGCGCCGGGGCCCTTCGTATGCCGGCTCCCGGACCGGTCTCACGCCCGACGGCCCGCATGCCCCGGCCCAGCACTCCCCTGGCTCTGTGACGTGTGTTGTTCCGTTCAGCCCGTCACTCCCCGCCAGTCCGCCGGGCCTCGGCGAGGAGTATCCTGGTGATTACCGAGAGCATCTCGTACACCGGCTTCCACGCCGGGTCGTTCTCGGCGATTCATGGCAACCGGGCCGGCCGTGACCGGCCCGGGGTTGGGTCCGCGTCATGACCGCGACCATTCCGTTCACACCCGCAGTCGGAGACCGGGCCCCTTCTTCGTCACCGCTCCGACTCACGCTGGCGCGGGCCGGCGCCCCTCCGGCCCTGATCGACGGTGCCTGGTGGCCCCGTTCGCGCAACCTGACGGAGGAGCTCCCGGCGCTCGTCGAATGTCTCGACCCGCTGTGGGGGCGGATCACCCGGATAGCGGTGAGCCGCACGTTGTGGCCGGTCATCCCGGGTGAAGTGCCCGCGCACGGCCACATGGTGCGCGTCGGCTGGTCCAACGCCGGGCAGGACCCGCACAAGCTGTTGCTGCTGTCCCACACCTTCGGCCGCTGGGACCTGCTGGTGATCCCACCGGAGACAGCCCCGGCCACCGCAGCCCGGCTCATGGCCACGGCCACCGACCCGTCGCGGAGCCTCACGGCGAGCGGCCTGATCCATGAGGCCGAACGTTTCCGGGCCGCGGCAGAGGCAGCGGCCTACTCGGACTCGCTCCGGGAGGCGGTCTGGGACTCCGAAGGCGGACACGACGCCCCCCACCCCCGCCTCACGCACTCCTGACGGACCGGTCACCCGTCACGTGCCCACCGCGGCAGCAGGAGTGTGAGAGATCGGCGGTGGGGGAAAGGCTGCGTGCCGTCGGCCTTTCCCTGGGGGCGGGAGGCCGGCTCACTCCGGGAGGGCGAGGTCGTCGGTGGCGCTCCCGCGCCATTCGATCAGCAGGAGCGTCGCATCGTCCGTCGTGATCCCGCCCCGCGCCCGTTGCAGCGTGTGGGAGAGGGAGCGCGCCACCGTCCGGATCTGCTGCGCCGTGGGCTCAAGGCGGTTCACCCACCCGATGAGCTGCTCCTCACTGAATTCCTCACCGCCGACATCGCGCTCCTCTATCAGTCCGTCGGTGAAGCACAGGATCCGGTCGCCGGGGATGAGAGCCACTTCACTGATCCGGGGCTCGTGACCGCCGAAGCCGACGGGCAGCGTCGTCGGGCCCTGCAGCCGTCGTACGACACGGTGTCCACGGATCAACAGAGGAGCGGGATGTCCGGCGTTGACCCACTGAAGCCTGCCCGTTGCCGTGTTGAGCCGCATCATCTGAGCGGTCACGAAGTGGTCGGGGCCGAACTGATCGGCGACGGCCCGGTCCATGAACGTATAGATCTCCGACAGGCCGACGCTGATGCGCCGGGCATGCCGGTAGGCTCCGATGACCACCGTGGCCATCGTGGCGGCGTCCAGTCCGTGGCCCATCGCGTCGACCATGGCCACATGCAGGACATCGCCGTTGAGGGCGTAGTCGAAGCTGTCGCCGGCCACGTCGTAGGCGGGTTCCAGCATCCCGGCCAGCTCGACCCGGGGCGTGGACATCGCCAGCGGTGGCAGCAGCGACCACTGGATCTCCGCCGCCACACTCATCGGTTCTCTGCGCCGCAGCCGGAAGAACAGATCGGTGTAACCGTGCTTGGTCACCAGCATGTCGGCCACGAGTGAGGCGAGCCTGCGCAGCAGCCGTCGCTCGTCGTCCTGGAGGTGGTCCAGGGTGACGGCCATCACTCCCACCTGGTCTCCACCGTCCAGCAGGGGAAGGTAGACCCGCACACCGTCGGCCTGCGAAACCTCGACGGGACGCGCTTCCCGGAAGGCGCGTCCGGCGTCGGAGCCGTCGATCGGCTGCGGTTCCCCGGCCGCCAGCCCGTCGCCCGGCAGGGGGACGAGCCACACCTGGCCGTAGTCCTGCAGGAAGATAGAGGTCTCGCGGCCGTCGAGCCTGCCGATCTGCCGTGCGACGAGCGGACCGAGCTGGTGCGGCGGCAACTCGTGCCCCTGGTCCAGCAGGACTCCCAGAAACTCCTCCCCGAAGTGCTCCGACCGGGTGGAGCCTTCCGCGGGTCCTTGCCGCTCACCGCCCGTCATCGCCGTGGCCCCGGGGGACGTTCGGGCGGATCCTCACGAAGGTGCTGTGCATACGAACTCCCGACGGAGACTCACCGGCCGACGCGGTGGGGAACTTCCGCCCGGACCGTGGGGGCCGATCCACCGACTCCCCAACGAGTCGGCCGTGCGCTCGTGCGGCGAGGACCGGCACAACGGCCACCGGGCGCCCCGCGTCCGAGCCGCGGCGGCTGGCCGGCACCGGCGGCGGCCTCAGGCGGATCGACCTCTTCGCCGTCGTCGTCCGCCGCCGCGAACATCTTGGTGGGGTCCGCGCCGTCTGCCGGCCTGCCCGCAGCATGGATCACTGCCCTGCAGGGCAATGATCCCGCCTACCAGTAGTGGCGTCGACCGGCGACGGCGTGTCCCATCGCGCCGAGGATCCACAGGATGGCTCCGACGACCAGCAGGATGATCCCGATGGTCCACAGGATGGACAGGCCGGTGAGGAAGCCGACGACGAGCAGAATGACGCCCAGGATGATCATGATGTCTCCTTCGGGGGGTGGTGCCGGCGCGCCCGCGAACTGCTATGGGCCGCAAGGGCGTCGGCGGGAACGGCCGATCTCCTCCTTACTCCACACGGTGTGGTCCGTGGCGGCTGACCTGTAGGCGGACCTCGGCGGGCATGTCGATGAGGCCGGTGGACCGACGCGCGGTGCCGATCGGGCCTTCGCACAGGGCACCGAGAGTGGCGCCGGGCGTGCCCTCGGGGGTGAGGGTGAGGTCGATGCGGGTGCGGGTGCGGGTGCGGGTGCGGTGGCGGGCCGGTCGGCCGGTGATGACTACGGCCGCATGGCCTACCCCTGGCAGGGCACCGGCTTCGTTCGCGATCGCTTCGCTGAGTGCGCGGTCGCGCAGTTCGACGCCCTCCTGCGGGGGTGTGCCGCCGACGGGCAGTGAGCCGGGGCGGTGTCGGCTCAGCTGGGCGAGCAGCCACCACAGGGCGAGGAGGGCGGTGAGGACGAGGGCGGCGATGACCGCGGGCCACCACCACCAGCCCTGGCTGCTCCAGCGGGCCCGGTCGGCGGAGCCGAGCAGGACGTCGGCCGGGGTGGTCAGGGGCCAGCCGGCGGGCGGGGCCAGATCGTGCCGCCTGTAGAGGTCGAGCCCGGCGAAGAGGATGAGCAGTCCGCCGCCGAGGAGGACCAGCCCGGCGAGGGCCAGCAGGGTGCGGTTGAGAGCGGATCGCGGCGTCATGGCGGGCTCCGGTGCTGCGGGTCTTGTGTCAGCGGGTGCGTCGCCGCGTCCGTACGGCGATGCGGAGAGGACGGGCGAGGGCGAGCCGGTCGCGCTCCTCGTCGAGGACGGCGGTGAGGTCGTCCTTCACCTGTCGGGGCTCGCGGAAGCGGACGTCCGCGCGGGCTTTGATGCGGTGGCGGCCCACCAGGACGTGCGCCGCGCCGACTCCGGGGACCCGCATGGCGGCGTCGCGCAGCAGGACGGCGGCTCCGTCGCGGTCCACGAAGGCCCGCAAGCGCGGGCAGCCGGCGGGTGAGCGCAGGGGCAGCCAACGGCGTTGACCGGGGGTGAGGGCCAGGACGATCAGCCAGACGCCGACGGCGGCGGCCACGGCGGCTCCCGTCAGCATCCACACGTCGTCCACCGGGCGGGTGGCCAGTTCGTCGGCCAGGTGTCGTCGCCAGGCCGCCGCCGGACGTCCCGCCCGTACGGCGATGACGTCGACGAGCGTCGCGACCGCGGCCACGAGGATCACCGCGGCGACCAGCGCCGCCGTGATGCGGCGCGCGGACCACTTGCGACGGGTTCGGTGCCCTCCTTCGCGCTCACCGGCTGTGAGGTCCGAGGTGGACACGTCGCGTTCGGGAGGGTCGGGCTCCTTCGCCAGGGGCACCGCGGCAGGGTGCGTGGTCGACTCGGAGCCGCGGCCCGGGGGACGTGGACCGGATGTCATCGCGATCGCCCTTCCTGCACGGCGTGCCCGGTGACCCGGGCCGCCCGGCCGCTCACCGGACCCGCCCCCGGCTCGAGTCGGCGGCGGTCACCAGCCGCCGGACGGTGAGGAGGACCTCTCCCACTCGCAGCCCGGTCAGCTGGGCGACCCGTTCAGCGACGTCCCGCTGGATCCGCTCGCAGACACGGGGGATGTCGGTGGGGTAGGGCAGGTCCATGGTCAGATGCAGGCGCACCGATCCGGTACGGACGGCGGCGGAGGCGTGGGGTGCCGCCGGTCCGCCGCGGTCGGGTGGTACGGCGGCGCGCCGGGACTGGGCCGTGCGTGCGGCCTGGGCGGCGATACGGGCGACCACCCTGTCGGGGATGACGGTGGCGCCCCGCTCGGCCGGGGGCGGCAGCCCGGCGGCCGGCGCCGGCGGGCCCGACCCCTCGCCGGGGGAACCGGGCCGGGTCTTCACCGCTGCCTCCGTGTCCGGAGGTCCAGGTCGCCCTGTACGACGAGGCCGACGATCAGCCCCGCCGCACCGAGGACCAGCACCAGCAGAAAGGCCCAGAAGCCGCCGAAGTAGCCGGCGAAGCCGAGGGCCATGCCGGCCGCGAGTCCCGTCGTTGCTGTGTTCATCTCGCACTCACCCGTCTCGCGAGCGTCCCTCTCGCCGTGATCATCCGCTCGGGCCCGAGGACACGGCGGTGCTCCCGGCAGCGGTCACCTCACGCGGCCCTCGTCCGGTCCGGTCTGTTCCTCCTCGTCGTCGGGCAGGTGGACGTCGTCGACGGCGATGTTCACCTCGACGACCTCCAGGCCCGTCATCCGCTCCACGGCGCTGATGACATTGACGCGTACGCCGCCCGCGACGTCGACGATGGAGACGCCGTACTCGACGACGACGTCCAGGTCCACCGCGGCCTGCCGTTCCCCGACCTCGACCTTGACGCCGCGGGTGACCGCTCCGCCTCCGCCTCCGCCTGCGCCGGGGACGCGTTCGCGCATGGCGCCGAAGGCGCGGGCCATCCCCGCGCCCAGGCTGTGGATGCCCGGTACCTCGCGGGCGGCCATGCCCGCGATCTTGGCCACCACACCGTCCGCGATGGTGGTCCTGCCCCGTGTCTCGGCCGGAGCCCCGGCCCCGGTGCGGCCCTTGAGCGCGCTCACGTCCGCTTCGGGCCGGCTGCCCCCGCCGACGCTGGTGATGTTGTCCGTCATGGCGGTCGCCTCGATCGGTCGGCCGGACACCGGAATGGTGCCCGTCAAAGGTTGGACATACCGGGCGGCGTGTTCCTCACATGCCCGATGTGTGACATGCATCACAGCTCGGTTCAGGGGTACACGCTTGTTCCGAGCCTGCGTGGGAGCGCCATGATCGAACGCACTGCTTCCCCACGACTGGGATGCGACCTGCCCGACCGCCTGCTGGCCGTACGGGCGGCCGAGGGGGACGAGGACTCCTTCGCCGTTCTCGTCCAGCGGCACAGCCGGTCCCTCCTGGCCCTGGCCCGTTGCATGCTGGGCAACCCCCAGGACGCAGAAGAGGCCGTCCAGGACGCCTTCGTCAGCGCCTGGCGCCACCTGCCGGAATACCGCCACAGGGCGGAGTTCCGCACCTGGATGTACCGGATCACCGTCAACCGCTGCCAGACCATGTGCCGCCGCCGACCGCCGCCCCTCCCCCTGGACGCCGTCGCCGAACCCGCGGCGGGCGACGCGTGGAGCCAGCCCGCCCGGACCGCCGAGCAGGACGCGGCCACGGCCGCCCTGTCCCGCGCACTCGCCGAGCTGGACGCCGGGCAGCGGGTCTGCTGGATCCTGAGGGAGGTGCAGGGCTTGCCCTACAAGGAGATCGCGCACGTGACGCGTACCGGCGAGCAGACGGTACGCGGCAGACTGTTCAGGGCACGCCGATCCCTGCAGGAGGCGATGGGCTCATGGCGCTAGACGACCCGCACACGCGGCCTCCCGAACCGCCCGGAGCCGACGGGCCCCGCAACGGCTGGGCCGCCGCCGACGTGCCCCCGATCGCAGGCGATGAGGTACTGCCCTGCGGCCGCCTGCTCAGCCGGGTCTGGGAACAGGCGCGGGACGCACCACCGGCCGTGGACCCGCACCCAGTGTCCTGTCCATACTGCCGAGAGGCGGTCGAGGGACTGGCCACGGTGAACGCGGCCGCCCGGACGCTGCGCGACGAGGACCCTCCGGGCCTGCATGCACTCGCCGACCGGGTCATGGACGTCGTCAGGGCAGAGGTCCGGTTCGGGCGGCTGCTGCCCCTGGCCGACCCCGACCGGGACCTGCGGATCGCCGAGAGCGCCGCGGCCAAGGTGCTGAGGCAGGCCGCGGACACGGTCCCCGGTGCCAGGGCCGCGACCTGCCGGCTCGTACCCGAGGGCAACGGCACCGACGTGCGGGTGACCATGACCCTGGCCGCCGCCCTCGACCGCCCGCTGCCCGACCGGGTCCACCAGGTACGCCGATCGGTCCTCCACTCGGCCGGACAGGACCTGGGGCTCACGGTGACAGCCGTCGACATCACCGTGGCCGACGTACTGGAACCGGGACCGACCCTCGGTCCCCGCCTCCCGACGGGCGGTGGCGCATGATGACCGCCACCGGCACCACCGCGCTCCCCGGCGTCGCGGCCGAGGCAGCCCTCGCGGTTCCTGGCGTGGCCGCCCTGCAACCCCGCCTCGCCCGGCGCCTCGCGGCAGCCGCCGCGCCCACCCGGGTGGACACCACGCCACCCGAGGCCGGCATACGCGCCGACCGGGCGCCGGACGGGTCGGGATGGCACATCGAGGTGCGCTGCGTCCTGACGGAGGGTCGGCGGGCGCTGGACATCGCCCGAATCGTCCACGACCGGGTGACAGCCGCCCTCGTCACCCACCTCGCCACCCACGGTGCCGCGGAGCCGGTCACCGTCGCGGTCACGGTGACCGGTATCGCCGCCTGGCGCGACGCGGCATGAGCGGCGGCGCGGGCACAGGCCCCACGAACCGTCGTTCGGCAAGCGGCAGGTCGCCGACCGTGGGAGCGCGCTGCTCCCCGTCCGGAAGTCCTACATGGGTGGTCGCGGCTCAAGCCTCGGTGCCGCCGACGATCCGGCTCCCGTACGGGGTGACCGGCTGTGAGTTACTCCTCCGGACGTGTCGAAGCCCGCCCACCATGGAGCTCCAGACTCTGGCGTGTCGCATAAGACATCGGCCTGTCGAGCCGCTTTTGTACAGAGCAGCCGTGGCGGCCCCGTCCGCGGGCGAACGCCGGAGCGTGACTGTTCACGGATTGACGCTCACTGCGGTGATTACCAAGCTGGTGGGGGGTTGCGGAAGGGACTGCGGTCGTGAGCGGTGGACAAAGTGGGCTCACTCGATTGCTGACAGCAGCGGAGACAGCGGCGCCGGCGGACGCCGTCGACGTGATCGCGGAGGACCTGCGGCGGCGTTTCGAGGCCACTAAGGTCTCTTTCCTCATCGTGGACCTGACGGGGAAGGCGGTGGCTCGGCTGTCCACCGCTCCCACTCAGGGTGGGCGGCAGGCCGAGCGGGTTCCCCTGTTCGGCAGTGTCTACGAGGAGGTGATCCGTACCCAGCGCCTGTATCAGGACGCGACCGGCGAGGGGCAGCGGGTGATCGTGCCCGTCACCAACCGCGGGGATGCGATCGGGCTGCTGGAACTGCTCCTGCCGACCGGCCCTGGCGAGGACGTGCTCGACGCAGTCGGGGAAGCCGCCCACATCCTGGCCTACATCGTGATCGCCAACGGCCGCTTCACCGATCTCTACACCTGGGGCAAACGCTCCAAGCCGGCCACCCTGGCAGCTGAAATCCAGTACCAGCTGCTGCCCCTGTCGCTGTCGTGCGAGGCCGCACAGTTCACCCTGTGCGGGAACCTGGAGCCCTCCGAGGACCTCAGCGGCGACACCTTCGACTACACCGTGGACCGCGACACCTTGCACGTGTCGGTGACCGATCCCATGGGCCACGACATGGATTCCGCCCTGGCCGCCACGGTCCTGGTGGGCGCCCTGCGCGGTGCCCGCCGGGCGGGCACCGGCCTGGGCGAACAGGCCCACCGGGCAGACCAGGCACTGATCGAACACGGCCACGGTCATGCCACCGGGCAGCTCCTGCGCATCAATCTCCATACCGGGCGGGCCCAATTCGTCAACGCCGGTCATCCCTGGCCGCTGCGCATGCGCGACGGGGCTGTGGAGACGATCACCTGCGAGGTGGACCATCCCTTCGGGCTGTCTGAGCTGACTCCCCACCCGTACCGTGTGCAGGACCTCGACCTGCGGCCCGGTGACCGTCTGCTCATGTTCACCGACGGCATGCTCGAACGTCACGGAGAGAAGGTCGATCTGCCCGCCCTGCTGGGGTGCACCCGGAATCTGCACCCGAGGGAGACCGCGCTGGCGCTGACGTCCGCGGTCCGGGACGCCGCCGACGGCCGGCTCGAAGACGATGCCACCGCCGTCTGCCTGGACTGGCACGGCCCCCAGGAGACCCAGCGGCACGTCAGCAGCGGCGCAGACACCCGGCAAGCCTCAGCCGCACGCACGAAGGACCAGTCGTGACCTGGGTGAACGGTGCCAACGCGAATGAGACATCACGAGGTGTCTGGAGAACCGTCCCACTTCTCCTCGGCGGCTCACCCATCGGGCGGCGCCGGGTCGGTGACGGGGGCCGCGAGCATCGGGTCCGGCAGCGCCCACATGCGCCATGCCTTCCACGCGGGCGCCCCTTCGTGCGGTGCTGCTGTTCCCCGTTACTCGAGTAGACCGAGTTCCCAAGCACTCGCCGGTGCCTTTGCCGAGTTGCTAGGCAGTCTCTTTGGCAGCCCGCGCCATGACTGCGGACAACCGTGCACCAGAATGAGGGCTCGAAGCCGTTCGTGCGATGGCCGATGGAGGGCGACCGTAAGGCGGCCCAGACGGCTGTCTGTCATTGCCGGTCGCGAGTGGGCGGGGAGTCAACTCATTCTCAGCCTGCTCCGGCCAGGTTGGGCATTGGTTCGGGCGAAGCCATCCGGCTGTGGTCGGTAGATGCCGATACGCCGGGATCGATGCGACGGTTGCGCGATGCCGTCCCGGACGGGGGTCTGACTCTTGAGATCTTTGACCGAAGTGTCCAGTCACAGGCTTGTCGACCGTCGTTGCGGGCTGGCTTCTGCTGTCACCGAGCCACAGGGCGTGTCCCCATAGGGGCCTTGCCGAGTTCCAGGCGCCATCACGGTTCAGACCGCCCGAGCGGGCCGGTGCCATCCACTCAGCGTGTCACCCTGCGGGAGGCGAACCACCATGACGACCAGACAGCGCAGCACCTCCTCCAGTACGGATCCTCCCGTGCGGAGAGAAGTCGTGCTCGGCGTGGACACGCACGGTGAGGTGCACGTCGCCGCCGTAATCTCCCCGCTGGGGAAGGTCCTTGGCACCGAGTCCTTTCCGGCGACGGTGGCCGGCTACCGTCGGCTGCTCGTGTGGGCCCGCAGGCGGGGGACGGTGCGCCAGGCCGGTGTGGAGGGCACCGGTACCTTCGGCGCGGGCCTGTCCCGCTACCTGCTGGCCCAGCATGTCCAGGTGTTCGAAGTGAATCGGCCTGACCGCACAGCCCGCCGTCTGCTCGGCAAGTCGGACCCGCTCGATGCGCAGGCCGCAGCGCGAGCCGTGCTCAGCGGTCGCACCCGGGCCCAGGCCAAGTCCGGCGACGGACCCGTGCAAGGCGCCCGGATCTACAAACTCGCCAAGGACTCCGCGGTCAAGGCCCGCACACAGGCGATCAACCAGCTCAAGGCCGTCCTAGTGATCGCCGACCCCGCCCTGCGGGAACGGTTGTCGAGCTTGGGCAATGCCGAGCTGTTCCGCACCTGCGCGACCCTCAGCCCACCCGATGGTGGGGGAGACGAGGACGCGGTGGTCCAGGCCACCCACATGACATTACGCATGCTCGCCGAACGCATCGAACAGCTCACCGGGCAGATCAACGAGCTGAACCAACGCCTGACCCGACTCGTCGAACGCCACGCGCCGCAACTGCTCGTACCGATGGGCATCGGCCCGGACAGCGCCGTCACTCTCCTGATCACCATGGGGGACAATCCCGAGCGGCTGAACACCGAGGCGTCCTTTGCTGCCCTTTGCGGAGTCAGCCCCATCGAGTACTCCTCCGGGCGGCGCATCACGCGACGGCTCAACCACGGCGGCGACCGGCAGGCCAACGCCGCCCTGCACCGCATCGTGTTCACCCGCCTGCGCCACGACCCCCGAACCCAGGCGTACTACGAGCGCCGCACGCAGGAGGGCAAGACCCGGCGTGAGATCGTCCGATGCCTCAAGCGATACGCAGCCCGCGAGGTCTTCAACCTGGTCAGACCGGTTTCTCGCGCCCCCGCGTTATAGGGGCGTCCGTGAGACGTGAGAGGGTCTGGGGCGTGAGTGAGACACCACCGAACACCCTGCAATACCGCTTTGACGGGCCAGAAGACGCTCCGGTCCTGATCTTGGGTCCCTCACTGGGTACCACATGGCACATGTGGGACCGCCAGGTACCGGAGCTGGTCAAGCAGTGGCGCGTCTTCCGCTTCGACCTGCCGGGCCACGGCGGCGCCCCCGCGCACCCGGCCGGCTCGGTCGGTGAGCTGGCCGCCCGGCTGCTGGTCACACTGGACAGCGTCGGCGTGCAGCGCTTCGGCTACGCCGGCTGCTCGCTGGGCGGCGCCATCGGCATCGAGCTGGCCCTGCGCCACCCCGAGCGGCTCGCCTCGCTCGCGCTGGTCGCCGCCTCGCCCCGGTTCGGTACCGCCGACGAGTTCCGCCAGCGCGGCGTGATCGTACGGACGAACGGGCTCGACCCCATCGCCCGCAGCGCCCCCGACCGCTGGTTCACCAACGGCTTCTCCGCCGCCCAGCCCGCCATAACCGACTGGGCCGTGCAGATGGTGCGCACCACCGACCCGGGCTGCTACATCGCCGCCTGCGAGGCCCTCGCCGGGTTCGACGTACGGCCCGAGCTGGGCCGGGTCGACGCGCCGACGCTGGTGCTGGTCGGCTCCGACGACCAGGTCACCGGCCCGGCCGAGGCCCGCACCCTGGTCGCCGGGATACCGGACGCGCGCCTCGCGGTCGTGCCCGGCGCCTCGCACCTGGTGCCGGTCGAGCAGCCCGCCGCCGTCACCGACCTCCTCGTACGGCACTTCTCCACCGCCTGGCAGCAGCCCTTCGACACCGGCCAGACCGCCCTGCCGGCCGCCCCGGTCAACCCCGCCCTGACCGCCGCGCCGCACGTCGGCCCCGTCGCCGAGATCGCCCCCGCGGTCGTCCCGGCGCAGCCGCTCGGAATGCCGGACCGGTACGAGACCGGGCTGAAGATCCGCCGCGAGGTGCAGGGCGACGCGCATGTCGACCGGACCCTGGCCGACGCCGACGACTTCTCCGGCGACTTCCAGGAGTTCGTCACCCGCTACGCCTGGGGCGAGATCTGGGACCGGCCCGGACTTGACCGCCGCACCCGCAGCTGCGTCACCCTCACCGCGCTGGTCGCCGGTGGTCATCTGGAGGAGCTGGCCGCCCACATCCGGGCCGCCCTGCGCAACGGCCTCACCCCGGACGAGATCCGCGAGGTGCTGCTCCAGGCGGCCGTGTACTGCGGGGTCCCGGCGGCGAGCGGCGCGTTCCGGGTGGCCCAGCAGGTCATCCGTGCGGAGACCACGCCCGCCGAGTGAGCCCCGGGAACCCGGTCACGGCAGGATGGGGAGGCATGAAGCTCACCAAGAAGTCCCACGCCTGTGTCCGCCTCGAGAAGGACGGGCGGACACTCGTCATCGACCCGGGCGGGTACAGCGAGCAGGACGCGGCGGTCGGCGCGGACGCGATCCTGGTCACGCACGAGCACCCCGACCACTTCGACGAGGGCCGGCTGCGGGCCGGTCTGGAGGCGAACCCGGGCGCCGAGATCTGGACCCTGAAGTCCGTCGCCGAGCAGATCTCGGCCGCCTTCCCGGGGCGCGTGCACACCGTCGGCCACGGCGACACCTTCACCGCCGCCGGCTTCGACGTCCAGGTCCACGGCGAGCTGCACGCGGTGATCCACCCGGACATCCCGCGCATCACCAACGTCGGCTATCTGATCGACGGCGGCCGGGTCTTCCACCCCGGCGACGCCCTCACCGTCCCCGACCACCCGGTGGAGACCCTGATGCTCCCGGTGATGGCCCCCTGGAACAAGATCGCCGAGGTCATCGACTACGTCCGTGAGCTCGCTCCGCAGCGCGCCTACGACGTCCACGACGCCCTCCTCACCGACCTCGCCCGGCCGATCTACGACCGCCAGATCGGCGCCCTGGCCGGTGCGGAGCACCTGCGACTCGCCCCGGGGGCCTCCGCCGAGCTGTGAGCCGCGGGCCTCCGCCGGGCCGTGCGCCGGGGCGAGGAGCGGTGAGCCGTGCGCCGGGGCCGGTTGTCACACCCGGCAGGTAGGTTGTGAGACATGCGCATCGCCACCTGGAACGTGAACTCGATCACCGCCCGCCTCCCGCGGCTGCTCGCCTGGCTGGAGAGCAGCGGCACCGACGTGCTCTGCCTCCAGGAGGCCAAGCTCGCCGAGGATCAGTTCCCGTTCGACGAGCTGCGCGAGCTGGGCTACGAGTCGGCGGTCAACGCGACCGGCCGGTGGAACGGCGTGGCGGTGCTCTCCCGCGTCGGCCTGGAGGACGTCGTCAAGGGCCTGCCCGGCGACCCGGGGTACGAGGGCGTGGTGGAGCCCCGCGCCGTCTCGGCGACCTGCGGCCCGGTCCGCGTCTGGTCGGTGTACGTGCCCAACGGCCGCGAGGTGGAGCACCCGCACTACGCCTACAAGCTCCAGTGGTTCGAGGCCCTGAAGGCCGCCGTCGCCGGTGACGCGGCCGGCGGACGCCCGTTCGCGGTGCTGGGCGACTACAACGTGGCGCCGACGGACGACGACGTCTACGACCGGGCCGCCTTCGAGGGCGCCACCCACGTCACCCCCGCCGAGCGCGCCGCCCTCGCCTCCCTGCGCGAGACGGGCCTGACCGACGTCGTCCCGCGCCCGCTGAAGTACGACCACCCGTTCACGTACTGGGACTACCGCCAGCTCTGCTTCCCGAAGAACCGCGGCATGCGCATCGACCTGGTGTACGGCAACGAGCCGTTCTCGAAGGCCGTCAAGGACTCGTACGTGGACCGGGAGGAGCGCAAGGGCAAGGGCGCGTCCGACCACGCGCCGGTGGTGGTCGACCTCGACGTGTGATGCCACGCTGGGTCCATGCACCTTCCGTTCCTGGGCCCCCGGCACAAGAAGAGCGGTGGAGCGGGGCTCCCGGCCGACCCCGAGGCGATCGCCGCGCTCCTGTCGGAATGTGAACTGCTCCGCTCCCAGGCGGCCGGGGCGGGCGTCGACCTGGACGACACGCCGGCCTCCCTGGAGGCGCTGGACCAGCTGGTCCCGCGCTGGCGCGACGACGCGGAAACACTGCCCTGGCTCGGCAACGACGCCGGGCTGTACCTGGGCACGGTGGTCGTGCGCACCGTACCCGGCGCCGTGTGGCGCATCCGGCCCGACGGGGAGCCGGTCATACGGCTGCCCTCGGGCCGCGAGGTCGAGGTCGTGGAGTCCGGGCAGGAGTGGGCCGCGAGCGGCGTCCCCGAGCTGTCGCAGCTGTACGCGGAGGTCGCCGAGTCCTGAGCCCGATCGCGGGCACCGGCATCCGCCCGAAGGGTAAATACGCCTAATGCCTGAAAAGTGCGTGTCGTCCGTCGGCTCCACGGCTCTCTGGATAGTTTGCGGCGACCACGACACGGCAGAGGGTGAGTAGGGCTGCGGATGGCCGTCGATCCGTTGATCGAGCTGCGCAACGTCAACAAGTACTTCGGGGAGCTGCACGTCCTGCGGGACATCGACCTCACGGTGGGCAAGGGGGAGGTGGTCGTGGTCATCGGCCCCTCGGGGTCGGGGAAGTCGACGCTGTGCCGGACGATCAACCGGCTGGAGACCATCGAGTCCGGCACGATCACCCTCGACGGCCGGCCGCTGCCCTCGGAGGGCAAGGCCCTCGCGAAGCTCCGCGCCGAGGTCGGCATGGTCTTCCAGTCCTTCAACCTCTTCGCCCACAAGACGGTCCTGCAGAACGTCTCCCTCGCCCAGGTGAAGGTCCGCAGGCGCGGGAAGGACGAGGCCGACAGCCGCTCCCGTGCGCTGCTCGACCGGGTCGGCCTGCTGGCCCACGCCGACAAGTACCCCGCGCAGCTCTCCGGCGGACAGCAGCAGCGGGTGGCCATCGCCCGCGCCCTCGCCATGGAGCCCAAGGCCCTCCTCTTCGACGAGCCCACCTCCGCCCTGGACCCCGAGATGATCAACGAGGTGCTGGAGGTCATGCGCCAACTGGCCCGTGACGGCATGACCATGGTCGTCGTCACCCACGAGATGGGCTTCGCCCGCGCCTCCGCCAACCGGGTCGTCTTCATGGCCGACGGCCGCATCGTCGAGGACCGCACCCCGGAGGACTTCTTCACCAACCCGCGCAGCGAACGCGCCAAGGACTTCCTCTCCAAGATCCTCAAGCACTGACCGGGGGAGTGCGACCCATGCTCCGTACCACACGTGTGCCCCTCCTCCTGGCCGTTCTGGCCGCCCTGACCGCGCTGTTCGCAGCCGCCTGCGGCAAGGAGGGCAGCCCGCCCACCAAGGGCCCGGCGGCGAACAGACTTCCCCACTACGAGGTCGACCGGGACTTCACGCTGCCCGACTCCAGGACCTGGACCCGGGCGAAGAAGCGCGGGTACCTGCGCGTCGGGGTCAAGGAGGACCAGCCGTACCTCGGCGAGAGAGACCCGGCGAGCGGTGTCTACTCCGGCTTCGACATCGAGATCGCCAAGATGCTGGGGGCCTCGCTCGGCTTCCCGGCGGACAGGATCCGCTTCCGCACCATCGCCTCCGCCAACCGCGAGACCGCCCTGCAGAACGGCCAGATCGACACTTACGTCGGCACCTACACCATCAACGACAACCGCAAGAAGCTCGTCGGCTTCGCCGGCCCCTACTACATGGCCGGCCAGTCCCTGCTGGTCCGCCGGAACGAGAACGACATCCACGGCCCCGAGGACCTGGACGGCAAACGTGTCTGTTCGGCGGCCGGTTCGACCCCGTACCAGCGCATCAAGGAGCAGTTCCCGAAGGCGATCCTGGTCGCCTACGACACCTACTCGGTGTGCGTCGACAACCTGCTCACCTACCAGGTCGACGCCGTCACCACCGACGACGCCATCCTCATCGGCTACGCGGCCAAGGTCCCCCGCGAACTCAAGGTCGTCGGCAAGCCGTTCTCGAAGGAGCCGTACGGCATCGGCGTCCCGCGCGGCGACAACGCGCTGCGCCTCGCCCTCGACGACGCACTGGAGGCACGCGAGAGGAACGGCGACTGGAAGAAGGCGTACGAGGCGACGCTCGGCCTGTCCGGCGTGCCCGCGCCCAGGCCGCCCGCGATCGACCGCTACCCGGCGAGCTGAACGAGGACGGCATGAACGTACTGACCGACAACTTCTCGACCTACGCAGAGGGCTTCCTCGGCACGGTCGAACTGACCGTCTACGCCTCCCTGCTGGCCCTGGCGCTGGGCTTCGTGATGGCGTCCTTCCGCGTCGCGCCCGTCGCCTCGCTGCGCGTCTTCGGCACGGCCTGGGTCACCGTGCTGCGCAACACCCCGCTCACCCTGCTGTTCTTCGCGGTGCTGCTGGGCCTGCCCCGGTTCGGACTCGTGCTGCCCTTCAAGGTGTTCGCGGTCCTCGCACTCGGCTGCTACACCTCGGCGTTCATCTGCGAGGCGCTGCGCTCCGGCATCAACACCGTGCCCAAGGGGCAGGGCGAGGCCGCGCGCAGCCTCGGCATGACCTTCACGCAGACCCTCAAAGTGGTCGTCCTGCCGCAGGCGTTCCGGTCCGTGATCCCGCCGGTCGGCTCCACGCTCATCGCGCTCGCCAAGAACTCCGCCATCGCGGGCGCGTTCAGCGTCACCGAGCTGCTCGGCACCTACAAGACCCTGGGCGAACTGGGCTACAACGTCGTCTGGACCTTCGTCTGGATCGCCGTCGGGTACCTGATCATCACGCTCGCCATCAGCGCCCTGTTCAACGTGCTGGAGCGCACCTACGGAGTCGCCCGATGACCGACGCCACCGCGCTCTACGACGTCCCCGGACCCGGCACCAGGCGGCGGCACGCCCTCTACGGCGTCATGTCCACGGTCGTCCTGCTCGCCCTCCTCGCCTGGATCCTGTATCTCCTCTTCGACACCGGCCAGTTCACCGCCACCAAATGGACGCCGTTCGAGTACAAGGGCATCCAGGAACTGCTGCTGCGGGGCCTCGGGAACACCCTCAAGGCGTTCGCGACGGCGGCCGTCCTCTCGCTCGCCCTCGGGGGCGTCCTGGCCACCGGACGGCTCTCCGACCACCGTGCGGTGCGCTGGGTGGCCACGGTCTTCGTGGAGTTCTTCCGCGCCATGCCCGTACTGGTGATGATCTTCTTCATCTTCGTGGCGCTCAAGGTCCAGCCCCTGCCCGCGCTCGTCGCCGGACTCGCCCTCTACAACGGCTCGGTGCTCGCGGAGGTCTTCCGCTCCGGCGTGAACGCCGTCGAACGCGGTCAGAAGGAGGCCGCGTTCGCGCTCGGCATGCGCAAGACCCAGGTCATGTCCCATGTACTCGTCCCGCAGGCCGTGCGGGCCATGCTCCCGGCCATCATCAGCCAGCTGGTGGTCGCCCTCAAGGACACCTCGCTGGGCTTTCTCATCACCTACGAGGAGTTCCTCCACGCCGGCAAGCTCATCGCGTCGAACCTCGACTACGATTTGCCGTTCATCCCTGTGGTGATGGTGATCTCGCCGATCTACATCGGGATGTGCATGCTGCTCTCGTGGTTCGCCGGCTGGGTGTCCCGCCGTGAGCAGCGCAGTCCCAAGACCGAGGCCGCGCTGGTCGCCACGGTCGGACCTGGGACGCTGCTGCCGGGTGGGGAGCCCCCCACGGCCCCGAGACCGTAAGGGGGGCGGCAGTTCACACGGGCCAGGCTCGTCCGGCGGCAGCCGGAGATCACTGCTCGCGCACGGGGACGGACACGTACGACGGGTCGTCCGGGGGCGAGGAGAAGGTCAGCTGCGCGCCGGACGGGTTGTGCTCGATGTACAGCGGGTCGACGGTGTCGACGACCAGCGCGAGACGGTGCCCGGCGGGGACGTCGTAGGCCGAGGAGAACAGGTCGAGGTCGACGCCGAACGCCTTTCCGGGCGTCCGCCCGTGCCAGGTGCTGGGCGCGTGGGTGACCAGCTTTCCGAGGCCGAGCGGGCCCACGTCGTACAGGTAGGCGATGAAGGTGCCGCTCTCCGCGGTCGGGGTGAGCGTCGTGTGCAGCCTCGCCGTGCCGCGCACCTGCTGCGCGGTGCCGTACCGCTCCGACTGCCACACGGCCGCCCAGCGGCGGGGCAGCAGCGGGATCGAGGCCATCGGCGGCAGCCGGCCGACCTGGTCCAGGATGCTGGAGAGGAAGACGACCCCGCCGTCCGCGCCGGAGTCGACGTTCGTGTGGACGGTCGGGGAGCCCGCGAGCGCGATCTTGCGGTCGATGGCCCCGACCGACTTCCAGTCCGGGTAGCCCTCGTAGCCGCCGGGGCCGCGGGACTTCAGCTGGACGGGCTGTTCGCGGTCGATGCCGTTGTCGACGCCCCTGAGGTAGTGGTCGAACCAGCGCCCGGTGTCCGTCCACACGTCGTTGGGCAGTCCGAACAGGCCGGTCATCTCGGCGGTGGCGTGGTCGCCGGGGCGCAGCTCCAGACGCTTGGGTCCGGTCAGCTTCTGATAGAAGTCGGCGTACTGGTTCACCGGGAAGATCGAGTCGCCCCAGGCGTTGGCGAGCAGGACCGCGGCGCCGTTCCGGTTGAGCCGGTCGACGTAGGTCGCCGGCGAGCGCTTCCGTCCCCAGTCGATCATCTCCTGTTCCTTGGAGAGGTCGGAGGCGTAGAAACGGTCGAAGATCTGCCTGACTTCGGGGCTCTCCCGGCCCGTGAGGACGCCCGCGCCGTCCAGCAGGGCGCCCGCCTGGACGTGCTGGGTGCGGCCCGAGTAGATCGAGCCGATGAGGTCGGCCCAGCCGCTGAGCGCCGCGACGGCCTTGATGCGCTTGTCCTGCGCGGCGGCGAGCAGGCTGATGCCCGCGCCGTAGGAGACGCCGGCCATGCCGATGCGGCGCGGGTCCGCCGGGGTGTTCGCGAGCGCCCAGTCGATCACCTTGGAGGCGTCCGCCGTGTCGGGCGGACCCGCCACTTCTATCTGTCCGCCCGACTGCCAGAACCCGCGCACGTTGTAGGTGAGCACGACGTACCCGGCGTCGGCCAGCTTCCGCGCCTGGGCGAGATACTCCACCTGCGGCAGGCCCCAGCTCGTGGGCAGCACGATGAGCGGGTAGTCGTGTGTGCCGTCGGCGCCCGCGGGCGTGACGACGTTCGCCTTCAGTACGATGCCGCCGTCGCCGGTGATGTCGACGAACCGGACGGACGGCGCGGCCTGGGCGGCCGGCGCCAGTCCGACGACGGTGCCGGCGATGAGTGCCGCCGATACGACTCCCGCGGCCGAGGTGCGCACAGCTGCGCGTGCGGTTCCCATGGGTCACTCCTGACCTGAACTCGTGCCAGTGCAAAGTGACCCGACAGTAATGGGCACCCCTTACCGCAAGTAACCCGTGGGTAAGTTACGTGCGAGTAAAGATTGTTGGGCGTTACGACGCCCGGTGCTTGCTCCGGGACTCCGTGGTGGCCGGCAGCGGCGCCTGGGCCACCCGCGTCACGTCCGCGACCAGTTCGACAAGATCGGGGCCGTACGCCTGGGAGTTGACCACCTTCAGCAGCAGCACGAAGGTGCCCGAGCCGTGCTTGCGCGCCAACCGCTCGTGATTGCGGGCGAGATAGCGGGTGGCGGCCTGGTTGGTGATGGCACGCTGGCCGCAGAAGAGGAACACCGGCCGGGTCTCCGCGCCCGCCGAGAGCCGGGCGAGCAGGACGTACTCCGTGACCCCCGCCTCCATGCGGTAGCGCTCGTCGCCGATCTGGAACGCACCCCGGTCCGGGCCCGGTTCGGGGTCGACGTTCATGCGTATGCCGGGCAGCATCGCGGCCATGTGGGCCAGCATCCGCCGGTTCGAGGCGGGCCCGCCCACGCAGAACTCGGTGCGCTCCCCGAAGCTCTGCTGGGGCGTGTCCTGCGTGACCATGTTGAAGTGCGCACCGCAGTCCTTGATCAGTGCGGAGAGCTCCAGCAGGGCGAACACGTCGAAGCGGTGGACCGCCGGTTCCGAGGTGGAGGGGTCGCGGTTGACGACGAGCATGGACTCCGAGTTCTCCGGCAGACCGAAGAAGGCCTGTTTGCGGCGCAGCTTGCGCTTCCACAGATAGGTGCGGGCGAACCAGCCCAGCGCGGTGCTGATGCCGGCGGCCACGACACCCAGGACGATGTTGCGTACGTCGTCGTTCATGGGGGCGCATGGTAGCGGGCCCCGGTGACGGGTACGTACCTCTGTTCGAAGTGTGACGTTCGTGCAGTGGGTGACTCAGGCGCTCTGTCGGTACCGCCGGTAGTCTGGTTAGGCTGCGCGGACGGTTCCGACGGGAGGTTCGTATGGGTCGTCCAGGCACGCGGAAGCTGGCGGTTCTGGCGGTCTCGGCCGCTGTGGTGACGGTGGGGGCGGCGGCTCCGCCGGGCGCACCGGACGCCACCGCCCCGAAGGTCCCCGTGGCGGTCGGTTACGGCGGCGCGGTCGCGAGCGTCGACGCGGACGCCTCGGCCGCAGGCATCGAGGTACTGAAAAAGGGCGGCAACGCGGTCGACGCGGCCGTCGCCACCGCCGCGGCGCTCGGCGTCACCGAGCCCTACTCGGCGGGCGTCGGCGGAGGCGGTTACTTCGTCTACTACGACGCCAGGTCCCGCACCGTGCACACCATCGACGGCCGCGAGACCGCGCCGCTGACCGCGGGCTCCGACCTGTTCACGGAGAACGGCAAACCGCTCGCCTTCGGCGACGCCGTCAGCAGCGGTCTGAGCGTCGGCACCCCCGGCACCCCGGCCACCTGGCAGACGGCACTGGACACATGGGGCAGCAGGAAACTCGGCAAGGTCCTCGAGCCCGCCGAGCGCATCGCCCGCGACGGCTTCACCGTGGACGACACCTTCCGCTCGCAGACCGCCTCCAACGAGACCCGGTTCCGCTACTTCCCCGACACCGCCAAGCTGTTCCTGCCGAACGGACAGCTCCCGGTCGTCGGCTCCACCTTCAAGAACCCGGACCTGGCCCGGACCTACGAGGAACTGGGCCGCAAGGGCGTCGGCGCGATCTACCACGGCGACCTGGGCGACGACATCGTGTCGACCGTCAACAAGCCGCCGGTGGACCCGGGTTCGGGCTGGAACGCCCGTCCCGGCAAGCTCTCCGACAAGGACCTCGCGGCCTATCGCGCCAAGCTCCAGCAGCCTACGAAGACCTCGTACCGGGGCCTGAAGGTGTACTCCATCGCACCCTCCTCCTCCGGCGGCACCTCCGTCGGTGAGGCCCTCAACATCCTTGAGCGGACAAACCTCTCCAAGGCGAGCGAGGCGCAGTACCTGCACCACTACATCGAGGCGAGCCGTATCGCCTTCGCCGACCGGGGCCGCTGGGTCGGCGACCCCGCCTTCGAGGACGTACCGGCGAAGGAACTGCTGTCGCAGAAGTACGCCGACTCGCGCGCCTGTCTGATCAAGGACGACGCGGTCCTCACCAGCCCGCTCGCCCCCGGCGACCCGCGCCACCCCGCCGCCTGCGCCGCCGGCGGTACGGCGGCCCCGACGACGTACGAGGGCGAGAACACCACGCACCTCACCGTGGCCGACAAGTGGGGCAACGTCGTCGCCTACACGCTCACCATCGAGCAGACCGGCGGCAGCGGCATCACCGTGCCCGGCCGCGGCTTCCTGCTCAACAACGAGCTGACCGACTTCTCCTTCGCCCCGGCCAACCCGGCCGTGCACGACCCGAACCTGCCCGGACCGGGCAAGCGGCCGCGCTCGTCGATCTCACCGACCATCGTCCTCGACCGGCACGACAGGCCCGTCGTGGCGGTCGGTTCGCCCGGCGGCGCGACCATCATCACCACCGTGCTGCAGACCCTCACCGAGTTCCTCGACCGGCATCTGCCGCTGGTCGACGCCATCGCCGCCCCCCGCGCCAGCCAGCGCAACGCGGCCCAGACCGAACTCGAACCCGGCCTGTACGACAGCGACATGAGGAAACAGCTCGAGGCCATCGGGCACAGCTTCAAGCTCAACCCCGAGATCGGCGCAGCGACCGGCGTCCAGCGACTGCCGGACGGCAAGTGGCTGGCCGCGGCCGAGAAGGTACGGCGCGGTGGCGGCTCGGCGATGGTCGTGGACCCGACGCCCTAGACGCCGGACCCCGACCCGGACGTCAGGTCCCGACCTCGACGTCAGATCCCGACGCCCAGGACGTCGGCGCCGATGCCCGTCGAGCGCCGATGTCCCGGGCGTCACACCGTCCTGGGCGTCACGCCTCGGCCGCGGGCGGCGGCGGGGCGTGCCGTGCCCGGAAGTCCAGATGTCCGTCCCGCACGTCCACGGTCACATGGCCGCCCTCGGCGATCGTGCCCTTCAGCAGCAGCCTGGACAGCTGGTTCTCGACCTCGCGCTGGATGGTGCGGCGCAGCGGCCGGGCGCCGTACTCCGGCTGGTAGCCGTGCTCGGCCAGCCAGTCGACGGCCGCCTCCGTGAACTCCACGGTGATGCCCTGACCG
This sequence comes from Streptomyces sp. NPDC002520, assembly GCF_053595235.1. Taxonomy (NCBI): domain Bacteria; kingdom Bacillati; phylum Actinomycetota; class Actinomycetes; order Kitasatosporales; family Streptomycetaceae; genus Streptomyces; species Streptomyces sp. NPDC002520. The sequence goes on from NZ_JBSFXG010000001.1 coordinate 559,496, forward strand.
TCCAGCAGCCGGCGGGTGCCCTCCAGCAACAGGTTGGTGATCTGCCGCAGTTGCTCGCCGGTGAGCTGCCGGAAGACCACGATCTCGTCGATGCGGTTGAGGAACTCCGGCCGGAAGTGCTCGCGCAGGGGCCGCAGGATCCGCTCCCGCCGTGCCTGCTCGTCGGCGTCCGCGCCGCCCGGCCCGAACCCTATGCCGGCACCACGCCGCGTGATCGCCTCGGAGCCGAGGTTGCTGGTCATCACGATGACCGTGTTGGTGAAGTCCACCGTGCGGCCCTGGGAGTCGGTGAGCCGGCCGTCGTCCAGGACCTGGAGCAGGATGTTGAAGACGTCAGGGTGCGCCTTCTCCACCTCGTCGAGCAGCAGCAGCGAGTACGGGTGCCGGCGCACCACCTCGGTCAGCTGCCCGGCCTCCTCGTGGCCCACGTACCCGGGCGGGGCGCCCACCAGCCGGGAGACGGTGTGCCGCTCCTGGTACTCGCTCATGTCGAGCCGGACCATACGGTCCTCGCTGCCGAACAGGGCCTCGGCGAGCGCGCGGGCCAGCTCGGTCTTGCCGACGCCGGTCGGGCCGAGGAAGAGGAAGCTGCCGATCGGCCGGTCCGGACTGGACAGCCCCGCCCGGGAGCGCAGCACGGCCTCGGAGACCACGCTCACCGCCTCGTCCTGGCCGACCACCCGGTGGTGCAGGTGCTCCTCCAGGCCGAGCAGCCGCTCCTTCTCCTCCTGGGTCAGCCGGCTCACCGGGACGCCGGTCTGCCGCGACACCACCTCGGCGATGGCCTCCGCCGTCACCTCCAGGTGCTGCCCCTCGTCGGCCTCCCCCTCGTCGCTGACCTCCGTGATCCGCTGCTTCAGCCCGCCGATCCGGTCGCGCAGCTGGGTGGCCTGCTCGTACTGCTCGTCGGCGACCGCCTGGTCCTTGTCCCGGACCAGCTGCTCCAGCTCGCGCTCCATCGCGCGTACGGCCGTCCCCTTCGTCCTGGCGCCCAGCCGCACCCGGGCGCCGCCCTGATCGATCAGGTCGATCGCCTTGTCCGGCAGCCGGCGGTCGGTGAGATAGCGGTCGGACAGCTCCACGGCGGCCACCAGCGCCTCGTCCGTGTAACGGACCTGGTGGTGGGCCTCGTACCGGTCGCGCAGTCCGCGCAGGATCTCGATCGTGTCCTCGACGGTCGGCTCGGGCACCAGGATCGCCTGGAACCGGCGGGCCAGCGCCGCGTCCTTCTCGATCCGCCGGAACTCCTCCAGGGTGGTCGCGCCCACGATGTGCAGCTCGCCCCGGGCCAGGGCCGGCTTGAGGATGTTGCCCGCGTCCATCGCGCCGCCCTCGGCGCCGCTGCCGGCCCCCACCACCGTGTGCAGCTCGTCGATGAAGACGATCAGCCGGTCGGAGTGCGCCCGGATCTCCTCCACGATGTTGTTCAGGCGCTCCTCGAAGTCGCCCCGGAACCGGGTGCCGGCGACGACCCCGGTCAGGTCCAGGGACACGACCCGGCGACCGGCCAGGACGTCCGGGACGTCACCGTCCACGATGCGCTGCGCGAGCCCCTCCACGATCGCCGTCTTGCCGACCCCCGCGTCACCGATCAGCACCGGGTTGTTCTTGCCCCGCCGGGACAGCACCTCGATGGTCTGCTCGATCTCCGTGTCCCGGCCGATGACCGGGTCGATACGGCCCTGCCGGGCCAGCTCGGTCAGATCGCGGCCGTACTTGTCGAGCGTCGGCGTGGAGGTGGGGCGCTGGCGCTCCGGGCGGGCCTGGACGGCCTCCGTGGTCTCCGGCGGCACGTTGCTCGCGGGGAAACGGGCCGCGTGCAGGATGTGCCCGGCCGCCGAGTCCGGGTTCGCGGCCAGCGCGCTCAGCACGTGCTCCGGGCCGATGTACCCGGCGCCGCTCGCCCGTGCCAGCTCGTGCGCGTCCAGCAGGGCCCGCTTGACCGCCGGGGTGAGCGACAGCGAGGTCGGCGGCGGCCCCTCGCCCGGCTGGTGCTGGACGGGGCCCGCACGGCCGTCGATCTCCGTCGCCAGCGAGTCCGGGTCCGCGCCCGCCCTGCTGAGCAGGCTCCGGGTGGGCTCGGCCGACAGCGCCGCGCGCAGCAGGTGCTGGGTGTCCAGGTCCCGGCTGCCGTGCTCGGCGGCGTACTGCGCGGCCCCTCTGACCAGCTCCCGGGCCGGCTGGCTGAGCAGACGGCCGATGTCGATGTGGCGCTGGCCGGGCTGTCCGGGCGTGGTGCCGGTTCCGCCGAAGAAGCGGGCGAAAAACTCTCCGAATGGGTCGCCCTCCGGGCCGAGGTAGCCGCTGTTCATCGTGTCCGTCCTTCGCCGAAGGATGTGCGGAGCGGCCACGGGTGCCGGGAGGCCGCTCATGCCACGATGACACGATCCGTTGGAGGGGGCATGTTCGCTCGTGAGGGCGGGCCTTTTGCCTACGGCCCGCAGACGAGGGGGGTACCCGCGCTCACCCTAAGGAGTGTGAAACACGATCGACCCAGCGGGTTGACGACGATGGTCTTGGCAAGGACCTCGGTGGGGCTTACTTTCGTCCCTCTACGGCCGTCTCTACGGGCGTAGAGGCTCGGACGTCGCGTCGAAGGAGCAGCTCATGGCCAACGTCGTACGTGCCGCACTGGTCCAGGCCACCTGGACCGGCGACACCGAGTCCATGGTGGCGAAACACGAGGAACACGCGCGTGAGGCGGCCCGCCGGGGTGCGAAGATCATCGGTTTCCAGGAGGTCTTCAACGCCCCCTACTTCTGCCAGGTCCAGGAGCCCGAGCACTACCGCTGGGCGGAGCCGGTGCCCGACGGGCCCACGGTGCGCCGCATGCGGGACCTCGCGCGCGAGACCGGCATGGTGATCGTCGTACCGGTCTTCGAGATCGAGCAGCCCGGCTTCTACTACAACACCGCCGCCGTGATCGACTCCGACGGCAGCTACCTCGGCAAGTACCGCAAGCACCACATCCCCCAGGTCAAGGGATTCTGGGAGAAGTACTACTTCAAACCCGGCAACCTGGGCTGGCCCGTCTTCGACACCGCCGTGGGCAGGGTCGGCGTCTACATCTGCTACGACCGCCACTTCCCCGAAGGCTGGCGGCAACTCGGGCTCAACGGCGCCCAGTTGGTCTACAACCCCTCCGCCACCCACCGCGGCCTGTCCTCCTACCTGTGGCAGCTGGAGCAGCCCGCCGCGGCCGTCGCCAACGAGTACTTCGTCGCCGCCATCAACCGGGTCGGCCAGGAGGAGTACGGGGACAACGACTTCTACGGGACGTCGTACTTCGTCGATCCACGCGGACAGTTCGTCGGCGACGTCGCCAGTGACAAGTCCGAGGAACTCCTCGTACGCGACCTGGACTTCGACCTCATCGACGACGTGCGGCAGCAGTGGGCCTTCTACCGCGACCGCCGTCCCGACGCCTACGAAGGGCTGGTGCAGCCGTGAACGACCTCTTCGACCGCCACCGCCAGGTGCTGCCCGACTGGCTCGCCCTCTACTACGACCGTCCGCTGGAGCTCACCCACGGCGAGGGACGCCACGTCTGGGACTCCGCCGGCAACCGCTACCTGGACTTCTTCGGCGGCATCCTCACCACCATGACCGCCCACGCCCTGCCCGAGGTGACCAAGGCGGTCAGCGAGCAGGCCGGCCGGATCATCCACTCCTCGACCCTCTACCTCAACCGTCCGATGGTCGAACTCGCCGAGCGTATCGCCCAGTTGAGCGGCATCCCGGACGCCCGCGTGTTCTTCACGACCTCCGGCACCGAGGCCAACGACACCGCCCTGCTGCTCGCCACCACCTACCGCCGCAGCAACACGATCCTGGCCATGCGCAACAGCTACCACGGCCGCTCCTTCAGCGCGGTCGGCATCACCGGCAACCGCGGCTGGTCCCCGACCTCCCTGTCCCCGCTGCAGACCCTGTACGTCCACGGCGGCGTCCGCGGCCGGGGCCCCTTCGCCCACCTGGACGACCGCGCCTTCACCGACGCCTGCGTGGCGGACCTGAAGGACCTCCTCGGACAGACCCGGCCGCCCGCCGCGCTGATCGCCGAACCCGTCCAGGGCGTCGGCGGCTTCACCTCCCCGCCCGACGGGCTGTACGCGGCGTTCCGCGAGGTGCTCGACGAGCACGGGATCCTGTGGATCGCCGACGAGGTGCAGACCGGCTGGGGCCGCACCGGCGACCACTTCTGGGGCTGGCAGGCGCATGACCGCAACGGCCCGCCGGACATCGTCACCTTCGCCAAGGGCATCGGCAACGGCATGTCCATCGGCGGGGTGATCGCCCGCGCCGAGATCATGAACTGCCTGGACGCCAACAGCATCTCGACCTTCGGCGGCACCCAGATCACCATGGCCGCCGGCCTCGCCAACCTCGCGTACCTCGTGGAACACGACCTCCAGGGCAACGCTCGGCGGGTCGGCGGACTGCTCATCGAGCGGCTGCGCGCCGTCGGCGCCCAGCTGCCCGGCGTCCGCGAGGTGCGCGGACGCGGACTGATGATCGGCGTCGAGCTGGTCAAGCCCGGCACGGACGAGGCCGATCCGCGGGCGGCGTCCGCCGTCCTGGAGGCGGCCCGCGAGGGGGGCCTGCTCATCGGCAAGGGCGGCGGCCATGACACCAGCGCCCTGCGCATCGCCCCGCCGCTGTCCCTGACCGTCGCGGAGGCGGAGGAAGGGGCGGCGATCCTCGAACACGCCCTGAGAGGCGTGCACCGGTGAGCGGCACGTACCGGTCGGCGAGCAGCGCGTACTAGAGAACGCCGAGGTCCCGAGCACCTGCGGAGCACGTACGAGAGAACCGAGAGAAGGAGGTCCACGGCCATGACCACCACCTCGGAGCCCCGTCCCGCCGGCCGGCAGCAGTCCGAACCCGCCCCCTCCGTGCGCCAGGTGCTGACCCTTGAGCGGGTGCTCGCCGGGGAGCCCGAGGTGGTGGCCGGCGCCGGGCAGCTCGACAGGCCCGTGCGCCGGGTGCACGTCGCCGAGGCCCCCGACGTCGGAGTGATGCTCAGCGGCGGCGATCGACTTCTACGGCACGACCTGCTTCGTGGACCCCGAGGCCCGGTTCGTCGGCGAGCCGGCGAGCGAGAAGGAGACCGAACTCGTCGTCCGCGACCTGGACATGGCGGGGCTTCGCGAGGTCCGCGACCGCCGGCAGTTCCACAGGGACCGGGCACCGGGGGCGTACACGCCGCTGACCGCACCCTGATCGCACCGACCGCACCGTCCACCCCGGGAGGAGAGGGACCATGAGCAGCCGTACCGTCATCCGCGGCGGTCTCGTCATCACCGCGTCCGACGAGATCCACGCCGACGTCCTGATCGAGGACGGCCGCATCGCCGCCCTCGCCGCCACCGGCACGCCCGCCGCCGAGGCGTTCACCGCCGAGAGGGTCGTCGACGCCACCGGGAAGTACGTCATCCCGGGCGGCGTCGACGTCCACACCCACATGGAGCTGCCCTTCGGCGGCACCTTCGCCTCCGACACCTTCGAGACCGGCACCCGGGCCGCCGCCTGGGGCGGGACGACCACGATCGTCGACTTCGCCGTGCAGAGCGTCGGGCACAGCCTGCGCGAGGGCCTGGACACCTGGCACGCCAAGGCCGAGGGCAACTGCGCGATCGACTACGGCTTCCACATGATCGTCTCCGATGTGAACGAGGAGACGCTCAAGGAGATGGACCTGCTGATCGAGGAGGGCGTGACCTCGTTCAAGCAGTTCATGGCCTACCCGGGGGTGTTCTACTCCGACGACGGCCAGATCCTGCGCGCGATGCAGCGCTCCGCCGAGAACGGCGGCCTCATCATGATGCACGCGGAGAACGGCATCGCGATCGACGTCCTCGTGGAGCAGGCGCTGGCCCGCGGCGAGAGAGACCCCCGCTACCACGGGGAGGTCCGCAAGGCCCTGCTGGAGGCCGAGGCCACCCACCGCGCCATCCGGCTCGCCCAGGTGGCCGGCGCCCCCCTGTACGTCGTGCACGTCTCGGCGATGGAGGCGGTCGCCGAGCTGGCGCGGGCCCGCGACGAAGGGCGACACGTCTTCGGTGAGACCTGCCCGCAGTACCTGTTCCTGTCCACCGACAACCTCGCCGAGCCCGACTTCGAGGGCGCCAAGTACGTGTGCAGCACGCCGCTGCGGCCGAAGGAGCACCAGGCCAAGCTCTGGCAGGGCCTGCGCACCAACGACCTCCAGGTCGTCTCCACCGACCACTGCCCCTTCTGCTTCGTCGGCCAGAAGGAGCTGGGCCGCGGCGACTTCTCCAAGATCCCCAACGGTCTGCCGGGCGTCGAGAACCGCATGGACCTGCTGCACCAGGCCGTCGTCGACGGGCACATCTCCCGCCGCCGCTGGATCGAGATCGCCTGCGCCACCCCGGCCCGCATGTTCGGCCTCTACCCCACGAAGGGCACCATCGCCCCCGGCGCCGACGCCGACGTCGTCATCTACGACCCGCACGCCGAGCAGATCATGTCCGCGCAGACCCACCACATGAACGTCGACTACTCGGCCTACGAGGGCAAGCGGACCACCGGCCGGGTCGAGACCGTGCTCTCGCGCGGCGAACCCGTCATCACCGAGCGGGAGTACACCGGGCACGCCGGCCACGGCGTCTACACCCCGCGCTCCACCTGCCAGTACCTCGACTAGGAGCAGAGCCCATGGACTTCGGACTCGTCCTGCAGACCGACCCGCCGGCCTCCCGGGTCATCAGCCTGATGAAGCGGGCCGAGCGCAACGGCTTCCGCTACGGCTGGACCTTCGACTCCGCCGTGCTCTGGCAGGAGCCGTTCGTGATCTACAGCCAGATCCTCGCGAACACCACGAAGCTGAGGGTCGGCCCGATGGTCACCAACCCGGGAACCCGCACCTGGGAGGTCACCGCCTCCACCTTCGCCACCCTCAACGACATGTTCGGCAACCGCACCGTCTGCGGCATCGGCCGCGGCGACTCCGCCATGCGTGTCGCCGGACGCAAGCCCAACACCCTGGCCCGGATCAGCGAGGCCATGAAGGTCATCCGCGCCCTCGGCCGGGGCGAGCCGGCCGACCTCGGCGGCGGCACGGTCGTCCGGTTCCCCTGGATCAAGCCGGGCGCCGAACTCCCCGTCTGGATGGCCGCGTACGGCCCCAAGGCGCTGAAGATGACCGGCGAGGAGGCCGACGGGTTCATCCTCCAGCTGTCCGACCTGTATCTCACCGAGTACATGGTCAAGGCGGTGAAGGACGCGGCCGTCGCCGCAGGGCGCGACCCGGCGGAGGTCACCGTCTGCGTCGCCGCCCCCGCCTACGTCACCGAGGACGACTCGCCCGAGGCGCTCGCCCACGCGACGGACCAGTGCCGGTGGTTCGGGGGCATGGTCGGCAACCACGTGGCCGACCTGGTCGCCAAGTACGGCGAGCACTCCGGCCAGGTCCCCGACGAACTCACCGACTACATCAAGGCCCGCGAGGGGTACGACTACTCCCACCACGGCCGGGCCGACAACCCCGACACCGCGTTCGTGCCCGACGAGATCGTCGACCGGTTCTGCGTCATCGGGCCGGCCGAGAAGCACATCGAGAAACTGAACGCGCTGCGCGCGTTGGGCGTCGACCAGTTCGCGGTGTACGACATGCACGACGCCCAGGAAGCCACCATCGACGCCTACGGCACGACGGTGATCCCGGCCGTCAACGGCTGACCGCCCCCTTCCCTGTCCGCCCTCGCCTCCTCCCACCCCCTGGTCACCCCTCCCCGCCGTCCCGGGGAGGGGCTGGTGCCCGCACGGCCTCCCGACCCACCCCTCATCGATTGGCCTGCTCATGACCGACACGGCTCCCACGGCCATACCGCCGACCGCTCAAGTCACCCTCGCCGACGGCCGGGTGGAGATCGCCCCCGGTGCGCCGCAGCCCAGCGGCCCCTACGCCAACGAGGACCTGCTCCCCGTCCCCGTGTCGAGGCGCACCTGGACGACGTACAACTTCTCCGCGCTGTGGGTCGCGCAAGAAGAAACACGAACATTGGCGCGGGGCGCTGACCTGCGGGTTCGTGGGGGTGCTCGTCAGGCGGGAGATGCCGGGTCCGGTTCGTCCGGGTTCGGCCTGTCGCCGTGGGCTGTTGCTGTTGCTGTTGCTTTCGCGTCTGGCTGAGCCGACGCCGGTGGCCTTGGCCCCTTTTCCCCGAGCAGCACCAGGGGCTGACTGGGCTGACTGTCGTCCCGCTCCGTCGTATGACCCCGAGGGCCCAGTGTCGAACTCTCGGGGAAGTCGCTTACCCCGCACGAGACTCCGCGAACCGAGGTGGCTTCATGTCCTCCAGTGCACCGTCAATACCCGAGACGTCCACGGTCCAGCAGACCTATCCCGATGGCCGCGTGGCCCTCGCCGAGGGGGTCGTCCTGGACGATGCCCGGTTCGCCAACGACGACCTGGCGCCGGTGCCCGTCGAGAGACGTACATGGGGTGTTTACAACTATTTGAGCCTTTGGGTGGGAATGGCTCATAACATCCCGTCCTGGACCCTGGCCTCCGGTCTCGTCGCGCTCGGCATGGACTGGAAGCAGGCGGTCCTCACCATCGCACTGGCCAACCTCATCGTGCTGGTGCCGATGCTGCTCACAGGGCATGCGGGGACGAAGTACGGGATTCCGTTCCCGGTGTTCGCGCGGGCGTCGTTCGGGATGCGGGGTGCGAATCTGCCGGCGCTGATTCGGGCTGCGGTGGCGTGTGCCTGGTTCGGTATCCAGACCTGGATCGGCGGCGAGGGGATCTTCCTGCTGGCCGGGAAGCTCTTCGGCAGCGGCTGGCAGAGTGTTGGTCAGGTCGCCGGGCAGCCGTGGACACTGTGGCTGTCGTTCGGTCTGTTCTGGGCCCTGGAGATCGCGGTGATCGCGCGGGGCATGGAAACCCTGCGACGGTTCGAGAACTGGGCCGCGCCGTTCGTGATCGTGGGCGCGCTGGCGTTGCTGGTGTGGATCGCGGTGAAGGCGGGTGGGTTCGGTCCGCTGCTGTCGCAGCCGTCGGCGCTGGGATGGGGGAGCGGTTTCTGGAAGGTGTTCTTCCCGTCTCTGATGGGCATGATCGGGTTCTGGTCCACGCTCTCGCTCAACATTTCGGACTTCACCCGTTTCGGCGGCAGCCAGCGCGCCCAGATGCGTGGTCAGGCCCTGGGTCTGCCCACCACCATGACGCTGTTCGCACTGCTCTCGGTGCTGGTCACCTCGGGCTCGCAGGCGGTCTACGGCGTCGCGATCTGGGACCCGATCGCGCTCGCCGCGAAGATGGACAGCGTTGCGGGGACGCTCTTCGCCCTGCTCGTGGTTTTGGTCGCCACCCTGTCGGTGAACATCGCGGCCAACGTCGTCAGCCCGGCCTACGATCTCGCCAACCTGGTCCCGCGCTTCATCAACTTCCGTACCGGCGCGCTGATCACGGGCGTGGTCGGGATCGCCATCATGCCGTGGAAGCTGATCGCCAACCCGCACGTCTACATCTTCACCTGGCTGGGCGTCGTCGGCGGCCTGCTCGGCACCGTCGCGGGCATCCTGATCGCCGACTACTGGATCGTCCGCCGCACTGAACTCGCCCTGGCCGAGCTGTACAGCCCTGCCGGCCGCTACTGGTACACGGGTGGCTGGAACCTGCGCGCTGTCCTCGCCCTTGCCGTCGGCGGCGTCCTCGCCATCGGCGGCTCCTACTCCACTATCGACGCCAACGGCACCGCACAGGGCCCCTTCCCCACCGACGGCCTCATCCCCTTCCTCAAACCCCTCGCCGACTACGGCTGGGCCGTCGGTCTCGCCTCCTCCCTCCTCCTCTACACCCTCCTCAACCATGGCGAACGCACCAGGCGCTGAGAGCCCGAAACCCCGCAGCCGCCCCCGCCTCCCGGCGCCTCGCCGCGAGGCGGGGCGTTCACGCCATCCGCAGGGCGAGGACCCGGGGTGATCTCCTGCGGCAGGGGAGGCGGCCTTGCTGCAGTGACACCGGGATAGGAAGCCTGTACCCGGCGTAGAGGCCGACTCGTCCGCCCCTAACTTCGGCCTGCCAGACGCCGACCCGGGCGTGCCCACCGTGCCGCTCATCCCCGGCCGGCCGACTGCGCCGGCCACCGCGCCCGCGGCCTACCTCGCGCAGCCGTCGTCGCTGCTGCCGCACGGCCAGAGCGGGCAGCTTGCCCCGATGGGGCCCGACCCGCGCGGACGATCGGTGGGCCATCGAACTTACGACTCTGGGAAACAGAAATGCTGGCTGAGACCCATCTCGACGTAGCGATCGCTACTCGCGTTGCTGGGGTGGGCGGTCCGGCTGGAGACCGGACCGCCCACCGACCTGGCTGCGATGCTTGCGCGGCAGCACGGTTGTTGCCGTGCCACGCGGACGCAAGAGGCGGTGCTTATGGGGTCAAGGTTGTTCCCAGGTGAGCCCCGGCCGGTGTGCCGAGCTGGGTCGATCCGTAGTAGGTGGACGTGGACAGGCCCAGGCCCGTGCTGTTGCTCGGGACGCCCAGGAGTGCGCCGTTGCCCGTGTCTTCGCCCGCTGCGCCGATCGTCAGGTCGGCGCGGCCGTAGCCGGAGAGATCCGTGAGGGATACGGACGAGCCCAAGTTGTCGCCTGTCTCGGTGGAGCCAGGGACGCCGGTGGTGTCCTGCGAGATGGCCTGGGCGCCGGTTCCGGTGAGTCCTGTCGAGCTGCCCTTGAGGAGGATCGATGCGCCCGCGTCGGACTGGTTCACCGAGTTGCGGGTGATGTCCTCGTTCGGCGCGCCGGTCAGGACGTCCGCGTAACCGTCGGCGTTGTAGTCGCCGACCGAGACGGCGGTGCCCATGGCGTCGCCGGACTCGGCCGCGCCCGGCACGCCGGAGGTGTCCTGGTGGACGACCGTCGCGCCGGTGGAGGTCAGACCTGTGCCGGCGGTGCCGTAGACGGCGGTGACCTGGCCGCCCGCGTGCGCGCCGGACTCGGAGGTGTAGGGCTGGCCGACGGCGATGTCGTCGATGTCGTCGCCGTTGATGTCACCGGCGGCGAGGGAGCGGCCGCCCTTGATGGACAGGAGCCCGGCCTTGGCGAGGCCACCTCTGCCGCCCTTGAACCAGACCAGGCGGCCGATGCCGGCGGCGTCACGGTAGGTGAGGGCGACGTCCGCGTACCCGTCGCGGTTGAAGTCGCCGGATGCGGCGTCCTCGTAGGCGAGTTGGGTGGTGGCCGTGGTCAAGGTGCCGTACTGCGTGGTGGAGCCGGTCAGACGGGTGTTCCAGCTGCCGCCGCTGCCGGTGCCCGCGGAGAAGACGTCGGCTTTGCCGTCGGCGTTGAAGTCGCCGACGGTGACGGCGGAACCGAGCTTGGCGCCCGCCGCGGTGGTGCCGACCGTGGTGTACGAGAGGCCCGAGGTGAGGCTGGGGCCGTAGAGAACGGTGACGGCGCCGCGGTCGGCGTTGCCGGAGGTGTCGTCCTCGCCGGGTGCTCCGATGGCGAGGTCCGCGTAGCCGTCCCCGTTGATGTCGCCTACTGCCGTGGCGGCGCCGAACGAGTCGCCGCTCTCCGCCGTACCCGGGACGCCCGAACTGGCCTGGGTCAGCGTCTTCCTGGCGGCTGCAGAGGGTCCCGTCAGTGAGCCGGGGACGACGGTGAGGCTGCCGCTGGCGTTCTTCGGCATGCCGGCGACGAGGTCGCTGACGCCGTCGCGGCCCAGGTCCGCGGTGGGGCGGACGGCGGAGGCGGTGGGTGAGGTGGTCAGTGCACGCAGGTTCGCGAGCCGGTCGTGCAGGTTGGCACCGGGGCAGGCGGTCGCCATGAGGTCCTGGTGGCTGGTGATCCGGTCGGTCTCGACCTGCTGGCCCGCGGTGTAGCGGCCGTTGTCGAACTCGGCGGTCAGCGTCGTCTTCGACAGCGGGTCCGCGCCGTACAGGCCGAGCTTCCACCCGGCGATACGGGAGATCGCGGCGAGCGCGGCCGAAGTGGGCTTCGCGGTCTCCATGTTGCCCAGCAAAGAGACGCCGACCGTGTCGGGGTTGAAGCCGAGGGTGTGCCGGGCCTTGACCGGCTTGTCGACACCGCCCTTGCTGCCCTCGAAGATCTGCCCACACTTGTCGACGACGAAGTTGTACCCGATGTCGCCCCAGCCCTGGGTCTTGACATGGAAGGCCTGGATGGACCGGACCATGGCTGCGGACTGCGCACAGCTGTAGCTGTTACTGCCCGCCTCGTGATGAACCACGACGGCCTTGACTGCCGGGCTGTAGACGGTAGGGCACTGCACGATCGACTCGTCCGCGCCCCAGGCGGCGCGGGAGATGATCGCCGGCTTGGGGACAGGCCCGGTGGCCGGCGTTGCGGGCGCAGTCGACCGGCCGTCCAGGCAACGCGGCCCGGTCACCGAGGTCGGCGACGGCGACGGGCTTGCGCTCTCGGCGGTGAACGCGGCGAACTCGCTGCCCGCGGTGGGCGACCCGCCCGTCCCGGGGTCGACCAGGTCCAGACGCATCGACGCGGGGAGGGACCGTTTGCCGCTCACCCGGGCCTCGATACCGTCCGACGGGCCCACCCACAGCGGCTCAGTACTGCCGCGCATGCCTTTGCCCGAGCCGTCACGCCCCAAGTCGGGCGGCGTGTCGGCGATTTCCAGCCCGCGCCAGCCACTCCAGGTGCTGCTTCCGGCGGCATGCGTGCGGATCTCCACCTTGCCGCTGAGCCGGGCCTTGGCCGACGGCCAGCTCACGGCCACCATCGAGAAATCCTCGGTGGTGGTCTGCTGCCGCTCACGCGCCGTCGCGGACGAACCCTCCAGGGCCAGGGTGCGGACGGCGGCGGGACGAACCTCGCGCTGCGAGTCCTCGGGCGAGGAAGTGGTGCCGATGGCCAGGGCGGCCAGCGCGCCGGAACCGATCAGCGCCGTGGCGAGGGAGGGCAGGACGATCCTGCGCATTCTTCGCTGCGGCAGCCGACGTCTGCCCAATCCTGTATTACTGCTGTTCGCCACAAATTCCCGTCCTGGTATCTCGATGTACATGGTCTGCACCAACTCCAGCGCACCAGGCACCACATCTGTCACATCCTGCTGGCGCCGCTCACGATGGGCATCGGACGCATTCGTGACTGAATGCGGGGCTTTAACGCCACATACTGGGAGGCAACCGTCGGCATGAAAGGGACGATTGCGTCCAGGCGCGAAGGTCTCAGCGTTGTTTGGGCGGAATTCCCGCAGTACAGGTGGCGCGTCCGTACGGGCCCGAGGCCGTGGGCATCTGGACCTCTCTGACACGCAGGTCGACGCGGCAGGAGGCGTGGCCGCCCTTGGCGCCGAGTTGCACGGTCACTGTGGCAGGGCCGCGCCCTGGCCGACATGCGGCTGGGATCGGACCCCTTCACGGGGAACCGTTACGCCTTCACCGGCGGCAACCCGATCAGCGGCGTCGAGATCGATGGTCACAACTGGTGTGAAGACGGCGCCTTCTGCCCCTGGGACGACAACTTTGCCTCTGCTTGGGTCGGCACCGTCACGACTGTCGCCGACACGCTTGCCAGCCCCGTGGTCGCCGCAGAGCCGATCCTGCGGGAGAAGTGCCCAGGATGCTTCGGAACTCCCGGTAATCCCAACGGAGTGGATCTGGGATTCGAATGGGTCTCGGGCACCGGCCCCAAGCATCGGGACTTCGGCGGAAACGACGCCTTCACGCAGTACAACAAGGAAACGGGGGTCATGGAGAACAACGGTCTGAATCAGTCGCTGAACGCGAAGACCCTCTTCATGGACTTCACGTCGAACTTGTCCGCGGCGTTCCTCGGTTCCTCCAACATGGACTACACGGTGAAGTCCGTCGACAAGGAGGCGGGGACGGCGACCATTCAGTTCCATGTGGAAAACAAAAGCACCACGAACTCTGGAACGCATATCTCCCCGGGGATGGGTGGGTACAGAGACTGGTGGGACGAGCACATCGCCCAACCTCTCAACGACTATTGCCTCACGGGGCGTTTCAGTAAGAAGACGCAGAACATCACGTGGACGGAGACGGTCGACCTCGATGATCCCAAGGCTCCGTCGCAGTCCTCGTCCTCGTCCTCGTCGTCGGAGGATTCGAGTAGCCTCCTGGACACTGTGGCAAGTTTCCTGGGCAGCCTCTTCTGACGGCAGGCTGACGCGCTCGTTCCCGCCGGTCGACCGGTCGGGACGCGCCTCGAAAAACGGCGGAGCTGTCCCCCGGGGATCCCTGGGGGACAACCCCGCCACCCGGAACGACTGGAAGTAGATGTCGTGAAGCTCGACGTATTTCGCATCGGCGCAGGCCTTGCGACTGCCACTCTGACGATCGTCGCCTCGACCGCTTGCGGGCCGAGCAAACCCGCCCCTGTATTTCCGAAGGCCGTACAGCATTCCCAATTGGTCGGCCGATGGGACGGTGGCCAGAAATGCGGCTCGCCGGTCGTTCGCCTGCGTGACGATTACACCTTTTCCGCCAACGGCTTTCCGGTCGCGTGGGACGGCCCCGAGCCGGGCGCGAAGGTGACGCGCCGCTCAGGCGAAGGGAAATGGCATGCGGTCAACAAGGACCCCGGCCTGCCGCCCTACATGGTGCTTCGTTTCGACAACCGGAACGACCATCAGTTCATGCCGTTCACCCTGGAGCGGGGGAAGCTGCAGATGAATTGGAGTGTCGAGGCGAGCGGAGGGGATCCCTATTCCTTCCCCTGTGACTTCAGGCGCATGTCCGCCGACCCCGACTTCGGCCGATAGCGGGCCCACCCGAGGCTGTGACAGTGATCACAGCGCGGACCCGTGACGATCCCGCGCCCGGTCCGCGGGCCTGTTGGGAGGACGTGGAAGACCTGCGGTCCTCCCGAGGAACCAGGGGACCGGGGGAACCAGGCCGGTTCATACACGAGGGGTGGGACCGGTGGACCGAGTCAGCCGCACGCTGCGGGCCGCCGACATGAGCCGGTAGGCCTCCAGGTTCGCATCCCGCACGACCGCGAAGGCGCAGCTCCCCCTCGACTTCTCCGCGGCCGGCCTACGAATCGTCGACCGCGTGGTTCAGGGCCCGCACCTTCGTCGCCGCGAAGCCCACGGAGGTCTTGCCCGACAGGACCTGTCTGACCCGGATGAATCTCGCCGGGCAGCGACGCTCCCATCCGGGCGGAGTGACAGTGAGGGTGATCGACTACCAGGTCGACGGCGGCGAGACAACCAGGCTGCTGACCGACCTGCTCGACCCCGAGGGCCTGGCCCGCCGAGGAGCTGGCAGCCCTGCATCACGAGCGCTGGGAGATCGAATCCGCCTACCGACAGCTGAAGACCTTTCAGCGGGGAAGGACCGCGGTGCAGCGGTCGGTGTCGCCGGAACTGGTGCGGCAGGAGATCTGGGCTCCTGACCCTCCATCACTGTCTGAACCGGATCATCATGCGGCTGGCAGACGGCGAAGGTCTGGACCCCGACCGGATCTCGTTCGTCAAGGTCCTTGAACACACACGCAGTGTTGTTCTCCAGGTAGGCCGGTCGCCCCGCCGTCTGCGGCAGTTCATGCAACAGATGGCCACGAAAGGGTACGCAAGCTCGACAACGGTCTGCGACGGCTACGCGAGGCGGACCGCTGCACCCGCCATGCGGTCCCGCAGTGGCGGGCTGTGCCAGCCGACTTCCCGCCGTGGGACCGGGTGAATGTGTTCTGTGCGCCGTGGGTCGGCGTGGACAACATGTTCACCGCCTACGGAGACAACCACCGGCGGCTGAGGCGTCTCGTCAGCAAGGCGTTCACCGCCCGACGTACCGTCGAGACGGTGCCGCGGATCGAACAGATCACGGACCGCCTCGTTCAGCAGATGGCCCGGTCCCGGCCCGGCGAGGTCGTCGAACTGCGCGAGGCCCTCGCCTTCCCCCTTCCGATCCAGGTCATCGGCGATCTCATGGGTCTGCCCGAGGAGGCGTGGCCCCGCTTCCGAGCCGTGGTCGACGGAGTCTTCGACACCACGCTCAGCAGCGAGGAGGCCCGCGCCAACACCATGGCCCTGTACGGCATCCTCACCGAGCTGGTCGCGTCGAAGCGGGCCACCCCCGGCGAGGACATCACGTCGGCACTCATCCACGTACGCGACGACGAGGGCGACGGTTCCGTTCTCACGGAGCAGGAACTCCTGGACGCGCTGCTCCTGGTCATCAGCGCCGGCTACGAGACGACCGTCAACCTGCTCGATCAAGCCGTCACAGCACTGCTCACCAGCCCCGACCAGCTCGCTCACGTCCGCGAGGGGCGCGCGTCGTGGGACGACGTGATCGAGGAGTCCCTCCGATGCGCCGCACCCATCAGCCACCTGCCGCTTCGGTACGCCGTCGAGGACATCTCCCTCCCGGACGGGGTCGTGATCCGCCGGGGCGAGGCGATCCTCGCGTCGTACGGCGCCACCGGCCGGCATCCGAACCTGCACGGCGCCACCGACGGAGCATTCGACGTCATGCGGGAGGACAAGCAGCACCTCTCCTTCGGACACGGCGCGCACTTCTGCCTCGGCGCTCCCCTCGCCCGCGCTGAAGCGCGGTCCGCGCTTCCCGCCCTCTTCAACAGCTTCCCGGACATGGCCCTCGCAGTGCCGCCCGAGGAACTTGAGCCGGTGGCGAGCCTCCTCGTCAACGGGCACCGCATGGTGCCCGTGCGGCTGCAGCCCATGCGCCGACCCGGCTGAGGCGAGCCGAATGGAAAACGCCCGGTTCAGCGGCCGTTGTCAGTGCCTCTTGGCAGGCTACTCATGCACGCGCGGTGACCCAGAGAATCCACCCAGTCGCATGCTGTACGGATCCGTGCCGGGTGGCTCGGCGAACGGAAGGGCGCACCGAGGTGACGAGAATGTCCGGCGCACTCCACGAACTGGTGGAGTCGGTAACCGACACGTACACCGTGGTTGCCGAACACCCCCGCCCTGGCGCCATGAGGCCGTCCCTCTGGGAACTCCAAGTGCCCGGGGCCGACGGTGGTTTGCCAAGCAGCATGCGGGCCCCAAGCTGCACCGGCGGGAGGTCCATGCATACCGGAAGGCTCGACCTGACTCTCACCATGTTTGGGGACTGGCACATCGGCACCGGCGCGGGACGCCACAGCATGGTCGATCGCAGCGTCCAACTCGACGATGACGGGCTCCCGTTCATCCCCGGGAAGGCGCTGGCCGGTGTGTGGCGCGACGGGTGCGAGAGCGCCGTGTGCGCCCTCGGCGAAGGTGAACGCGGCCCCTGGCACGCGTGGCTGGAGTACCTTTTCGGCAGCCAACGGGGCCTGGAGCGACGCGGCGTCGTCGAAGAGGCAGGAACGGGTCGCCCCCGCCCGGCGGCCTTGTTCGTCGACAGCCTGCACTACCCCCGTAGCGTCGTCACGGCGTTGCGCGACAAGCCTCGGCTGCGGCAAGCGACGACGTTCCTCAAGCCCGGGCCCCCTGATCCCGTAACGGATGTGAGGCTCCACCGACTTCGCGGTGGAGCCTCACACCCCTCACGGGGTCGGTCCGACTACGGCCCGGGGTGGCCGTTTCCGGCCAACCGAGCCATGACCGGGTCGACATCGAGCTCACCTGAAAAGCGGTGTAGTCGATCCGCGCAGTGCCCGTGAGCCCAGGTGGCCGGAATGTCACTCCGGGCCTGGATCCGGCGAGGTGCCCTCCAGGGGATAGAAGGCCGGCGGGTTCCTGGGGTCGGCGACCGTGAACGGCTGGAATTCAGGGTCGGTGATCGCGCGACAGATGAACTCGGGGACGGACATGTCGATGCGGTGCCACTCCTCGCCCCACATCAGTCGCACAACCAGGGGCCAGGTGGCGGGGTCGGCGGAACGGTCGGCCAGCCAGTAGAACCGGCCTTCCGTTTCAGACCTGCCCCACATGATCAGGCCTTTTCCCTCAGCCGGGTCATACAACCTGAACGGGCTGAAATACTTGGCCATCCATTCCGGCTTCTCTTCGGACTCCCGCCGCAGGGTGCGCCAAGAGCGCACCAGCGAATCCACATTCTCACCATTTTGGAGAGCGAAGATGTAATAGGAAAAGGACCCCGGACCGAAGCGGACGCAAATCTCCTTCCAGCCGGTCGGCAACTGCGTGCCCAGCTCGGACTCGATCGCCGTCCAGTCGCACTCTCGTCGGGGCCCCCGCCAGTCTGTCGCCTCCTGCAGGCGATCCACCCATTGCTGCGCTGCTCTTGCTCCCATGTCAGGCACGGCCACCCGCCAGCTCACGGAGTATTCGGAATGTTCGCACTGACGATCGGCACTCCGGCTGAGGTGACGGCAGTCATGTCGATCGAGCTCGGTATGGGACTGTTGCCACTATGCTGGTGCTCTACCTGCTGCTGATGCTGCTGACCGGCCGCAAGGGTGAGGCGGCGCAGGCGGGTTGAGGGAGAGTCAGGCGCCGAGTCCGGGTGTCGGACCCCGGCGGCCGTGTGCCGCCGGGGGCCTCGGCATTGCGGGCGGTCGATGCGTCCCGGTCAGCCGGCCGCGCTGCCCTGCAGCGCGGCCACCGCACCCTTGGCGGCCTTGATCGCACCCTTGTTGATCTCGTCCGTGCTCGGGGCCTTCTTCGTGTCGAAGTTGCTGCCGCTGTAGGTGACGATCACCAGGGCGTTGGAGACGCGGGCCATCACCACGCCCTCCCGGGTCTCCTGCTTGTCGTCGGTGGTGAGGTTCACGACGGAGTAGCCGGCGTCCCCGAGCCCCGGAACGGTGCCGCCGCCGCTCTTGCCGGCGACGCGCTGCTGGTACGCCTTGGTCGCGTCGTCGTCCGACCCGGTCAGCTCGAAGGAGACGTCCAGCCAGCGGTAGTCGTAGCCGTCGAGGGCGTTCCAGGAGCAGGTGCGGCGCAGTTTGGTGTCCGTCGAGGGGATCTCCTTGCCCTTCGTCTTCGCCCCGGGCACCAGGGACTTGACCGTCGCGGTGGGCACACCGGTGCAGGGTGCGGGCGAGGAGGAGAACGACTTCGTCGTGCCGGCGGAGGCGGGCGCGGTGGCCGACGTCGTGGCGGTCTGCCCGTCCGGCCGGTGCGCGGCGGCGGCCGGCGTGTCCGGGCCCGAGGACAGTGCCCAGCCGGCGCAGGCGAGCACGGCCACCGGGGTCAGACGTGCGGTGAGGGCGAGCGGCAGAGGAAGAGAACGCACGGCGCACTTCTCGTGGGGGAGGGGGTGCGGAAAACAAAAGGGGTCCGCATCGTGGACGGGGACGACAGTCTCACACGACTCCGTGCGGGGCGGAAGTGAAAACTCGCTGCGTGCCCACGCGGTGACACAGACCCACGACCGGCGTCGGGTATGTCCTGGTGTACGTCAATTGCCTTCCGGCCCGGTCGGCCGGCTTCCGGCCGGGCCGTGACCTGCGGGTGAAAGGCCGAAGGCGCCGTCCCGGAAGGGGGACGGCGCCGGTGGTGACGGGTGTTCAGGTGCTCAGGCGTTCAGCTCCTCCAGTGTCCGGCCCTTCGTCTCCACCGCGAACAGTGCGATGACCGCGCCCACCGCGGCCACGCAGGCGAGCTGGGCGAAGACGAGGGTCAGGCTGCCGCCCGCGCCCAGGATCGCGCCGACGGTGACGGGGCCGAGGATGACGCCCAACCGGTTCCAGACCCCGCCGAAGGCCGCGCCCCGGGCGCGGTTGCGCGTCGGGTACAGCTCGGGGGAGTACAGGTAGAGCCCGGCGTTGATCGCGTACACGAAGAAGGTGGTGCAGGATGCGAACACCGCGACCTGGACGCCGGAGACGACCCCGCTGACGGCGAGCGCGGCCAGGGTCAGCGCGGTGCCGCCGAGTGCGGCGACCAGCGACGGGCGCCGGCCCACCCGGTCGATCACGAGCGCCACGACGAACGTGCCGAGCAGGCCGGTGACGTTGCTGAGCAGCGTATAGACCAGCGCGGTGGTCAGGTCCAGGCCGAAGTACTTGGTGTACAGGGACGGCAGCCAGGTGGAGATGCCGTGGTTGACGTAGTAGGCGACGAACCAGAGGGCCGACAGGACGGCGGTGCGGCGCAGGTAGCGGCCGGTGAACAGTTCCCGCAGACGGCCCCGGGCGGTCTCCACGGTCCCGGTGGCGACGGCCGGCTTCGGCAGCGGGGCGCCGGTGGTCCGGGTCACCTGCTCCTCGATCCGGGCCAGGACCCGCTCGGCCTCCTCCGTCCGCCCGCGTGCCAGCAGCCAGCGCGGGGACTCCTCGACCTGCTTGGGGAGGGCGGCGGCGATCAGTACGGGCAGGGCGCCGATCACGAACATCGCCCGCCAGCCGAAGTGGGGCACCACCCACACGGCGACCAGGGTCGCGGCGGCCAGACCGGCCGGGAAGATCATCTCGTAGAGGAGCACGAAACGGCCGCGGCGGTCCGAGCGCGCGATCTCGTTGATGTAGGTGGCGGCGACGGGGACGACGCCTCCGATGCCCAGGCCCTGGACGAACCGGAAGAGCGAGAACAGCTCGATGCCGTTCGCGAAGGCGACGGCCAGGCTGGCCAGCGCGGTGACGGCGACCCCGAGTGCGACGGTGCGCACCCGGCCGATCCGGTCGCCCAGGGATCCGGCGCCCAGGGCGCCCAGGAGCATGCCGACGGAGCCGGCGGTCACGGCGAAGGTGGCCTGTCCCGTCGTGAGGTGCCAGTCCCGTATCAGGACAGGGAGCGCGGAGGCGGCCAGCAGCTGGTCGAACGCCTCGAAGAACGTCACGGTGCCGATGAGACAGCGGACCTTGACGTGCCAGCGGGAGTGCGGCAGTCGTTCGAGGCGTGCGGCTACTGATTCCGCCGATCCCGCGGCGGTTTCGCCGGCCACAGTCGTCATGGAGGTTCCTTCCGCGAACAGAGAGGTTGCCGAGACAGTAGGAGCAGATACCTAAGCGGTCAATGGTTAAGGGCAAAGACACTTTTCATTGATCCGGGTCTTGCTAGCCAGATACTTAAGCGCTTAGATTTCTAGCGCTGAGAGTCAGCCCCAACTCCACCGACCCGTCCGGGAGGTTCGCCGTGCCTCGTTTCGCCACCGACATCCTCATCGGGGGCCAGTGGCGCCCCGGCGCCGGCGACCCCCTTCAGACCGTCGACCCGGCCACCGGCGAGGTCCTCGCCACACTCCGGGCGGCCTCGGTCGCGGAGGTGGACGAGGCGGCCCGGGCCGGCGCGCGCGCCGCCGCCGACCCGGCCTGGCGCGGCCTCCTGCCCCACCAGCGCGCCCGGCTGCTGCACCGCATCGCCGAACTGGTGGAGGGCGCCGCGGACGAACTGTCCGCCGTGCAGACCGCCGACACCGGCAAGACCCTCACCGAGACCAAGGCCCTCGCGCTCAGCGCCGCCGCGACCTTCCGTTACACCGCGGCCGCCCTGGAAACGGCCGAGGAGGCGATCACCCCCTCGCGCGGCGACTACGTCACGATGAGCGTGTACGAGCCGATCGGCGTCGTCGCGGCCATCAACCCCTGGAACTCCCCGGTCGCCAGCGACGCCCAGAAGATCGCCCCCGCGCTCGCCGCCGGCAACGCCGTTCTCCTCAAGCCCGCCGCCTGGACCCCGCTGGTCTCCCTCGCGCTCGGCCGGCTGATCACCCGCGCACTGGAGGAGTCCGGCCTGCCCACCGCGCTGCTGTCGGTGCTCCCGGGCAGCGGCCGCACCGTCGGCGACGCCATCGCCACCCACCCGCTGGTCGGCCGCATCGGCTTCACCGGCGGCACGGACACCGGCCGGGCCATCGCCGCCGTCGCCGCCGCCAAACTGGTACCCGCCTCGCTCGAACTGGGCGGCAAGTCACCCACCGTCGTCCGGGCGGACGCGGACATCCCGCAGGCCCTGGCCGGCGTGATGTTCGGGATCTTCTCCTCCAGCGGGCAGTCCTGCATCGCCGGGTCGCGGCTGTTCGTCGCCCGTGAGATCTACGACGAGTTCGTAGGCGAACTCGTCGAGCGGGTACGGAAGCTGCGCGTCGGCCCCGGCACCGCCCCGGGCACGCAGGTCGGCCCCCTCGTCCACCACCGGCACCGCGACGCCGTCGCGGCCTACGTCGACCTCGCCCGCGAGGAGGGCGGCCGCGTCCTGTGCGGCGGCGCCGTACCCGAGGGCGAGGCGTACCAGGACGGCGCGTACTACCTGCCGACGGTGATCGACGGCCTCCCCAACACCGCCCGGGTGTGCCAGGAGGAGATCTTCGGCCCCGTGCTGATCGCCCTGCCCTACGACGACGAGGACGACCTGGTCCGCCAGGCCAACGACTCGGTCTACGGCCTGGCCTGCGGAATCTGGACCCGGGACCACCGCGCCGCCTGGCGCCTGGCGCGCCGTATCGAGGCCGGCACCGTCTGGATCAACACGTACAAGCAGTTCAGCATCTCCACCCCGTTCAGCGGGATGAAGGACAGCGGCCTCGGCACCGAGAAGGGCCGCGACGCCATCCGTGCCTACCAGCGGCAGAAGTCCCTGTACTGGGGGACGTCCGAGACGCCGCTGCCCTGGGCCGGATGAGCCCCCACCCTTCGTGTTCGTACGTCTGGAGACCGTCATGTCCCACCCGCCCATCGCCCGGCTGCGCGCCCTGCGCTCGGTCGAGCTGCTCACACCCGAACTCGGCGACGCCGCGGACTTCTACGCCGAGGCTTGGGGGCTCGGGGTCGTCGAGTCCGAGCCCGACGCCGTCTGGCTGCGCGGCACCGGCGAGGAGCACCACGCGCTGCAGCTGACCCGCTCGCACCGCGTCGGCCTCGGCCGGATCTCCTTCGCGCTCGCCACGCCCGCCGAGGTGGACGAGGCCGCCCGCCGGCTGCTCGCCCGGGGCATCACCCCGGTGGCCGGACCCGGCCCCCTCGACCAGGTCGGCGGCGGCTACGGCCTGCGCTTCACCGACCCCGAGGGCCGCCTGATCGAGCTGTCCGCCGAGACCTGGGCGGTGCGACCCCGCGGTGGGGACGAGTCCGTGCCGGTCGGCGTCACCCACGCCGTCCTCAACACCACCGACATCGACGCGTCCGTCGCCTTCTACCGAGACGTCCTCGGCCTGCGCGTCTCCGACTGGTCCGAGCACCAGATGGCCTTCCTGCGCTGCAACGCCGACCACCACTGCATCGCCTTCAACCAGGCCGACTGGGCCTCGCTCAACCACGTGGCCTACGAGATGCGTTCCGTCGACCACTTCATGCGGGGACTGGGCCGGCTGCGCCACCACGGCATCACCCCCCAGTGGGGACCCGGCCGGCACGGCCCCGGCGACAACACCTTCTCCTACTTCACCGACCCGACCGGCCTGGTCTGCGAGTACACCTCCGAGGTCGCGCAGGTGGTCGAGGACCGCTGGATCGCCAAGGTGTGGCGACGCACCCCCGAACTGTCCGACCTGTGGGGCACGGCGGGCCCGCCCTCCTCGGAGATCCGCTGCCACATGGCCGGCACCCCCGACCCCGGCCCGCTCGCCGCCTCACCCTCACCCTCACCCTCCCCCTCCGCCCCCGCCCTCGCCGAGGAGACCCCCGCATGAGCAGGAACCAGATCCGCAAGGTCGGTGTCGTCGGCTGGGGTGCCATCGGACGCGTCGTCGGCTCCGCCCTCGCCGAACAGTCCATCCCCGGCGCGGTGTTGGAGTGCATCGTCGACAACCGCCCCCTGGGCGACAGCGCGCCCGCTCCTCAGATCGCCTTCGAGGAGGCCCTCCGGCGCTGCGACCTGATCGTCGAGGCGGCCGGCCAGGGCGTCGTCCGCGAGTGGGGCGAGCGCGTCCTCGAATCAGGCACCGACCTGCTGATCGCCTCCACCGGGGCGATGACCGACGAGGAGCTGGCCAAGCGGCTGCTCGCGGCGGGGCCGGGCCGGGTGTACTTCACCGGCGGCGCGGTCGGCGGCCTCGACCTCCTCCAGGCCGTACGCTCCCTCGGCCCGCTGCACGACGTGCGGCTCACCACCACCAAGCTGCCCTCGACCCTCGAACAGCCCTGGATGGACGACGAGTTGCTCACCCGGCTGCGGACCGCGACCGGCCCGGTCGAGGTGATGTCGGGCACCGCGCGCGACATCCCGGTGAAGTTCCCCAAGTCGACGAACGTGGCCGCCTCGGTCGCGCTGGCCGTCGGCGACCTGGACGCTGTGCGGGTCCAGGTCGTCGCCGACCCCGGCGCGCACCACACCCGGCACGTCGTCGAGGCCGCCGGGGCGCACGGCGCGTACCGCTTCGAGGTCGCCCACCTGCCCGACCCGGGCAACCCGGCCACCAGCCAGGTCGTGCCGTACGCCGTACTGCGCAGCCTCGCCGCGCTGGCCGGACGGACGGGACAGATCCTGTGACGGCCTCGGTGACGGCCCTCGCCTGCGCCCTGCACGTCGAAGAGGCCGGCGACCAGGGCCCGTTGCTGCTGTGCCTGCACGGCATCGGCTCCTCCTCGGCCGCCTTCGCACCGCAGCTCGCCGAGCTGGGACGGTACGCACGCGTTGTCGCCTGGGACGCCCCCGGGTACGCCAAGTCCCCGGACCCCGACCGCCCGTTGACCCTGGACGACTACGCCGACACGGCCGCCGCGCTGATCCGCGCCCGCGGTGGAAGTGCCCACGTCCTCGGCGTCTCCTGGGGCGGGGTCATCGCGCTGCGGCTCGCCGTCCGTCACCCGGAGCTGGTCGCCTCCCTCATTGTCGCGGACTCCAGCCCGGGTTCGGGCACGGACCCTGCGAAGGCGGCCGCCATGCGGGCGCGGGCCGGCGAGCTGGCCGAGGCCGGCCCCAGGGTGTTCGCCGAGCGGCGCGCACCCCGCCTGCTGTCCGAGAAGGCCCCCGCCGACCTCGTGCGACGCGTCACCGACACCATGGCGGACGCCGTCCGGCTGCCGGGCTACGCGTACGCCGCCGAGTCGATGGCCGCCGCCGACCTGCGCGCCGAACTGCCCCGGATCACCGCCCCGACGCTCGTCCTGTGCGGCGACCAGGACCGTGTCACCGGCGTCGACGCCTCCCAGGCCATCGCCGGCGCCATCCACAAGACCGCCTACGTGATCGTCAAGGACGCCGGTCACCTGGCCAACCAGGAGCAGCCCGAGCGCTTCGACGCCTGGGTGCTCTCCCACCTCCGCATCACCGCCCGTATCCCCGCCTAGGAGTTCACCGTGCCTCTGACCACCACCGCGTACGACAACGGCGGCGACCTCGCCGCGTACACCGACTCGCTCATCGCGACGAAGGACTCCCGCGAGCCCGACTGGAACACCCTCGCCTTCCAGGCGAAGGCCGGCGACCAGTACCGCCGCGCGCAGATCCGCTACGTCGGCTCCGGCGCCACCGGCAACCACGAGGGCGACAACCGGATCCTCCCGTCCGGCGGGTTCACCTTCTCCAACATGCTGCTCCCGCCGGGCGCCGAGGGTCCCGAGCACACCCACCACGACGTCGAGGAGGCCTTCTTCGTCCTGGAGGGCGAGGTGCGGGTCGGCATCCACCGCGGCGAGGGCGAGGCGGAGTACCGCACCCTCGGCTACCGCGACATGATCGTCGTCCCGGCGGGCGTGGCCCGTTCGCTGAAGAACGAGGGCGACACGGACGCGCTGTTCTGCGTCGTCATCGGTACGCAGAAGCCGCAGGTGCCCACCTACCCCGAGCACTCGCCGATGCACGGCGTCACCCGTGACTGAGCGCCTCCCGCGCGATGCCATGACGGTCGTCGTCACCGGGGCGGGCCGTGGCCTGGGACTGGCCATGGCCCGCCGGGCCGGCCGGGACGGCTTCCGCGTCGTCCTGGCCGAACTGGCCGAGGAGCGGGGCCGCGCCGCCGAGGAGGAGCTGCGCGCGGACGGCATCGACGCCCACTTCACGCGCTGCGACGTCGCAGACCCCGCCTCGGTGGAGCAACTGGCGCTGTTCACCGCGCAGTTGGGTCCTCTGTACGGCCTGGTGAACAACGCGGCGCTCGCCAACGGCGTGGGCGGCAAGGAGTTCCAGGACATCGACGTCGAGACGTGGGACCGGCTGATGACGGTCAACGCCCGGGGCCCCTGGCTGGTGTCCAAGACCCTGCTGCCGCAGCTCCTCGCCCACGGCGGACCGGGCCGCATCGTCAACCTCG
The DNA here is from genome assembly GCF_053595235.1 of Streptomyces sp. NPDC002520. Taxonomy (NCBI): domain Bacteria; kingdom Bacillati; phylum Actinomycetota; class Actinomycetes; order Kitasatosporales; family Streptomycetaceae; genus Streptomyces; species Streptomyces sp. NPDC002520. The sequence continues at coordinate 585,518 of NZ_JBSFXG010000001.1, forward strand.
CCTCCGACGCCGCCCTGTACGGGTCCCCGCGCCTCGCCCACTACATCGCCTCCAAGGGCGCCGTGATCGCCCTCACCCGGGCGATGGCCCGGGAACTCGGCGACAAGGGCATCACCGTCAACGCGGTCGCCCCCGGGCTGACCGAGGTCGAGGCCACCGAGACCGTGCCCGCCGAGCGGCACGACCTCTACCGCGCGAACCGCGCCATCTCCCGCCCCCAGCAGGCCGACGACCTCACCGGAGCGGTCGCCTTCCTGCTCGGCGAGGAGTCCCGCTATCTGACCGGACAGGTGATCGCCGTCAACGGCGGCTTCACCATGCACTGAGCGACAGGAGTCACCCGCCATGGATCTGGGCCTCGCCGACCGCACCATCGTGGTCACCGGCGGCAGCTCGGGCGTCGGCCTGGCCACGGTCCGCGCCCTTCTCGACGAGGGCGCGAACGTCGCCACCTGCGGACGCGACGCCGACCGCCTCGCCCGCGCGACGGCCGGCCTCGACGCCGGCCGGCTGCTGACCGCCGTGTGCGACGTACGGGACGCCGACGCCGTACGCGACTTCGTCGAACAGGCCGCGGGCCGCTTCGGCGGCGTCGACGGACTCGTCAACAACGCCGGCCAGTCCCGGATGAAGGGCCTGGACGAGTCCACCGCCGAGGACTGGCGCGACGAGCTGGAGCTGAAGTTCCACGGCGTCCTCAACCCGCTGCACGCGGCCCGCCCGCACCTGAAGGCGTCGCCCGCGGCGAGCGTCGTCAACGTCAACGCCGTCCTCGCCAAGCAGCCCGAGCCCCGCCTCATCACGACGAGCGCCGCCCGCGCGGGCATCCTCAACCTCTCCAAGTCCCTCTCGCTCGAACTCGCCGCCGACGGCATCCGGGTCAACTCCGTGTGCCTGGGCCTGATCGACACCGGCCAGTGGACCCGCCGCCACGCCGCCGCGGACACGGACCAGAGCTACGAGGAGTGGCAGGCGCACCTCGCCGCCGACCGGGGGGTCGCGCTCGGCAGGCTCGGCCGGGCCGAGGAGGTCGCGTACGCGATCGTCGCGCTGCTGTCCCCCCGAGCCTCGTACATCACCGGCACCGCCATCGACGTCTGCGGCGGCGTCGGCCGCTCCATCCTCTGAGGAGACCTCACCATGCGTTACGACAACGGAGGCGATCTCCTCGTCGCCGTCCTGCGGGACCTGGGCATCGACACCGTCTTCGGCATCGTCAGCGTGCACAACCTGCCGCTCGTCGAGGCCGTCGACCGCGAGCTGCGGTTCGTGCCCGTGCGGCACGAGGCGTCCGCCGTGAACGCCGCCGACGCCTACGGCCGCGCCCGCGGCGGCATCGGCTGCGCCCTCACCTCCACCGGAACCGGCGCGGGCAACGCCGCCGGCTCGCTGATCGAGGCGCTCAGCGCGGGCACCTCCGTGCTGCACGTCACCGGGCAGGTGGAGAGCGGGTTCCTCGGCAGCGGGCGCGGCTTCATCCACGAGACCAAGGACCAGCTGGGCATGCTGACCGCGGTCTCCAAGCACGCCGCCACCGTGACATCGGCCGACGACGCGGGCCGCGTCCTGCGCGAGGCGGCGCACGCGGCGCTCACCGCCCCCGGTGGCCCCGCGAGCGTCGAGTGGCCGATCGACCTGCAGTACGCGGCCCAGACCGACACCGTCACCGAGATCGCCGCGGCTGCCGTACCGGCTCCCGCGCAGGGCGAACTGGCCTCCGCGGCGGCCCTGTTGGCTGCGGCCCGCCGGCCCCTCGTCTGGGCGGGCGGCGGCGCCACCCGGGCCCGCGGCGAACTCGCCGACCTGCTCGCCGCGACCGGCGCCGGACTGATCACCTCCAACTCCGGGCGTGGCGCCGTACCCGAGGACCACCCTCAGGTCGTCGGCAACTTCGCCGCCAATCCGGCCGTCCGCGCACTCCTCGCCGACGCCGACGTGCTGCTGACCGTCGGCACCCACTTCCGCTCGAACGAGACCGCCGACTACACGCTCGAACTCCCCGCGGCCCACATCCAGATCGACCTCGACGCCGCCGCCCTCGGCCGCGTGTACCCGGCACGGCACCCGCTGCACGGCGACGCGGCCGACGTCCTCGCCGCGCTGCTGCCGCACGCGGTCCCGGCCGAACCGTCCTGGACCGGCCGGGTCACCGAGGTCCGCGACCAGGTGCGGGCCACCCTGCACGAGAACATCGGCCCCCAGGCCGCGATCTGCGACGCGATCCGCGCCGCCCTGCCCCGCGAGGCCGTCGTGGCCCGTGACGTCACCATCCCCTCCAGCAGCTGGGGCAACCGGCTCCTGGAGATCTACGACCCGCGCGACAACGTCTTCCCGCGCGGCGGCGGCATCGGACAGGGCCTCGGCATGGGTATCGGAGCCGCACTCGCCCGGCCCGAGACGCCCACCGTCGTCATCGCCGGCGACGGCGGCCTCGCCGTCCACCTCGGCGAACTCCTCACCCTCGCCCAGGAACGGCCCCGCCTCACCCTCATCGTCTTCAACGACGGCGGCTACGGCGTCCTGCGCAACATGCAGGACACCTACCGCGAGCGCCGAGCCGGCGTCGACCTCGCCACACCCGACTTCGAGCGGCTGGCCGGCGCCTGCGGACTGCCCTACCTGCGCATCGCCGCCGAGGAGCACGCCACACCGGTGCTGGAGCAGGCCGTCGCCGCAAACGGGCCGGTGCTCGTCGAGGTCGACCTGACGGCGCTGGGCCCCATGAAGAACCCGTTCACCCCGCCCGTGACGATCCCGGGTCAGTGAGGAGCGAGCCGAGATGAGCCAGACGTCACAGCAGCTGACCGTGCGCCGCATGACCTGGGAGGCCGACGGCGTCCTGTCCGTCGAGCTGACCCACCCCGAGGGCAAGCCCCTGCCCGCGTGGACCCCCGGCGCCCACATCGACGTCGAGGTGGGCGGCCGGATCCGCCAGTACAGCCTGTGCGGCGACCCCCAGGTGACGGGCACCTACCGGATCGGCGTGCTCAACGAGCCCGCCTCACGCGGCGGTTCGCGCCACGTGCACACCCAGTTGCGCCCCGGCCAGACCGTCACGGTCTCCGAACCCCGCAACCACTTCGCCCTGGAGGACGCACCCGGGTACGTCTTCGTGGCCGGCGGCATCGGCATCACCCCGCTGCTCGCCATGGCCCGCGAGGCCGCCCGGCGCGGCGCCGGCTGGCGCATGGTCTACGGCGGCCGCAGCCGTGCCTCGATGGCCTTCACCGACGAACTCGCGGCTCTCGGCGGCGAGGTGACCGTCGTACCGCAGGACGAGCACGGCCACATCGACCTGGACGCCGCGCTCGCGGACCTGCCCGAAGGGACGCTCGTCTACTGCTGCGGACCCGAACCGCTGCTCGCGGCCGTCGAGCGGAAGTGCCCCGCCGACCGGCTGCGCGTCGAACGGTTCGCCGCGCCCGTCGTCGAACGCACCGGGGACGACGAGGCGTTCGAGGTCGAGTGCCGTACCTCGGGCCGCACCCTCACCGTCGGCCCCGACACCTCGATCCTGAAGGCCGTGGAGGACGCAGGTATCAGCGTCGACAGCTCCTGCCGCGACGGCATCTGCGGCTCCTGCGAGACCAGGGTGCTCGCCGGCACCCCCGACCACCGCGACTTCCTGCTCAGCGAGGCCGAGCACACCGCGAACGCGACCATGATGATCTGCGTCTCGCGCTGCGCCTCCGGCCGCCTCGTCCTCGATCTGTGACCCGGGGACCCGCACCCCCTCGACCCCATGACCTGAGCCCCGACCGCTGGAGACCCCGATGACCACCCCGCCCTGGCCCTACCTGGACGCCCACCAGTCCCGCCGCCACGAACCCACCCCCTACGAGTACCGGCTGGCCGCCACCCTCGAAGAGGTCTTCACCAAGGACGGCCACGAACTCACCGACGTGGTCCACGGGCTGAACGCACGTCAGGTCCACGCGCCCGACGGCGCCCCCTGGACCGAGGAGTCCTTCCGCGCCGAGATGCACCGCCTGGGAGCCTGACCATGACCCTGTCCAGCAACGTCACCGCCGACCACGTCCACGCCACCGGCCTGCGCAACCAGTGGCACCCCGTCGTCCCCTCCTCCTTCGTCGCACCCGGCGCGATGCGCAGGGTGACCGCGCTCGGCGAGCAGTGGCTGCTGTTCCGCCGCTCCGACGGCACCCTGTCGATGCTCGCGGACCGCTGCCCGCACCGCGGCGCCCCGCTGTCCCTGGGCAAGCACCTGGGGGACCGGGTCGCCTGCTGGTACCACGGCGTCGAGGTCCGCTCCGACGGCACCGTGTCCTCCGTGCCCGGCCTGCCCGGCTGCAACCTGGAGGGCAAGAAGCTCGTCGCCTCCCTGCCCGTGCGCGAGGTCGCCGGCGCGATCCTCGCCTACTTCGGCGACGAACAGCACCCGGAACCGGTCGAACTGGCCCTCCCCGACCCGCTCGACGACCCCGACGTCGAGCCCATCCTGTGCTACGCCGAGTGGGACGTGCCGTGGCGGTTCGCCATGGAGAACCTCCTCGACCCCATGCACGGCGCCTTCCTGCACCACGAGTCCCACACCATGTACGACGGGGACACCTCCGCCCGCTTCCGCATCCGCGAGACCGCGCGGGGCTACTTCTTCGAGAAGACCGACCAGCGGGGCGTGAACTTCGACTGGGTCGAGCTGTGCCGCACCGGGATCGACTGGGTGGACCTGTCCATCCCGTACCCGGCCTCCGCCGGCCCCGGCGGCGCCTTCGGTATCGTCGGCATGGCCTGCCCGGTGGACGCCGAGCGCACCGGCGTCTTCTTCTGGCGCTACCGCCGCGTGCAGGGCTGGCAGCGCGACACCTGGCGCTTCCTGTACAAGACGCTCATCGAGGAGCGGCACTGGGAGGTGCTGGAGCAGGACCGGGTCATGCTGGAGGCCCTGCCCGCCGACGCCGACCAGCAGGAGAACCTCTACCAGCACGACCTGGGCGTGGTCCGGCTGCGGCGCCTGTACCGGGCGCAGGCCGAGGCGCAGGCGTCGGCACGGCCGGCGGCACAGGAGGCGGCCGGCGGCCTGGCCGGGTGACCCGGACCGGGGGGCTCGGAGGGGGAGATCCTCGTCAGAGGGGAAGATCCTCGTCCGAGGCGAGGATGGAGTGCTCCAGCTTGCGCAGCAGCCGGGCGAGCTGGCGGCGCTCGGCCGGGGACAGCTCGCCGAGCATCCGGCGCTCGTTGTCGAGGTGCTCGGCGAACACCTCGTCCACCTTGGCGAGGCCCTTGTCCGTGAGCCGCGAGTACACGACACGGCGGTCCTCGGCGTCCCGCTCGCGCACGATCAGCCCGTCCTTCTCCAGCCGGTCGATGCGCAGCGTGACCCCGGCGGAGGACACCAGCCCCGAGTCGGCGAGCTGGCCCGCGGTCAGCCGGTACGGCGCACCCGACCGGCGCAGGGCGGTCAGCACGTCGAAGCCGGCCACGGACAGTCCGTGGCGCTCGATGGACGTGGTGAGGCGGGTGCTGTAGCGCAGGAACGAGCGGTGCAGCCGGGCCAGGACCTCCAGCGGAGTGGTGTCCAGTTCGGGGCGCTCCCGCGCCCAGTCCTCGATGACCATCGCGACGGCGTCCCGCTCCGCCGTCGTCTTCCGCTCCGCCATCCCGGCCCCCGTTCACCCAGGTAGAGGTCCCTTACCCCTGAAAATTCTACCCCTGAGGCGAATGCGGCCCGACGGAGCGCTGTGCCCGGGGGGCGCCACACATTCGTGCAGCGCGTGCCGCAGGTGCGGTGCGGCCGGTGTCGCCATCCATGGACGCCCCGTGGCCGGCGAGACGGGGCAGCGCGCACCGGACACCGGTCGATAGTCTGTTCGACGATCAAGCGCACGCGCGTCCTGGCCGACAGCGAGGTGAGAGCCGCATGTTCACGACCCGCCCCACCCTCCAGGGCGCCTTTGGCGTGGAGGTCCCGGGGGCGGGTCGCTGACCTGGGCTCCCCAGCCGCTCCCCACGGGGAGAGGCTGGGAAGATCCCAGCAGAGGGCCGCTCGCCTGTGGCTTCGGGGTGCCGAGGAGTGGCCCCAGGGGGAAGCCCATGGGGTCCCAGGCCCTGCGCGCCCCGGCCGGGGGTCTTCCGGATCCCGGCCGAATCCGATGATCACAGCAGTGCCACCGAGCGGGCGCGCGGGAGACTCCGGCCGAAGGCGTGGAACGGACGGGCGGTGATAGTCGCCATCGCGGTGACCACCGACATCCTCGCGGTGGTGTCCGTCGCGCGTGACCGTTCGAGTGTCTATGAGCTGTTCGGGGAGCCGGTGGTGCGCTGCTGGCGTGCCGTGACCGGCCAGCTTCCGCTGGTGGGAACCGGTTCGTTGGCAGTTCGCCGATCCGGGCTCCGGGGGCCCGGAGTGTCGTCGACAATCCCTGTACCTCGTCCCGTCAGGCTTGACAAGAGGGAACTCAAGTTTTATCCATACTTATAGGCAGGTTGGTCCGAACCCGCAGCTCACAGCGGTCGAGGAGGTGGCCTGGATGGAGGTGCCGGACCTGTATGCGGTGCTGGGGGTGGAGCCCTCGGCCACGGTCGAGGTGATCATCTCCGCCTTCCGGCGTCAGGTGCGGGAGCTGCGCCCCGACACCCGGGTGGATGCCCGCACGGCGGAACGGTTCGGGCAGCTGCGCTCGGCGTACGAGACGCTGCGCGATCCCATCCGGCGCGCGGCCTATGACCAGACGTACGAGCGGACGTACCGCGGCCCGGCCGAGTCCCCTCAGGCTCCGGCACCGCCTCGGCCGCCCCGCAGGTTCGTCGTCGTACTCGGCACCACAGCCCCCGAACCGCCGTTGCGCGCGGGTCCGGTCCGATGGGAACCCCACAGGTGAACGAGGGCCCTGGCAGGCAGGGCAGGGAAGAGGAGGGTGATTCCAGATGGCACGTCCGGTGGGTATCGACCTCGGTACGACGAACTCGGTGGTCTCGGTCCTGGAGGGCGGCGAGCCCACCGTCATCACCAACACGGAGGGAGGACGGACCACGCCGTCGGTCGTGGCGTTCGCCAAGAACGGCGACGTTCTCGTGGGCGAGGTCGCCAAGCGGCAGGCGGTGACCAACGTGGAGCGCACCGCCCGCTCGGTCAAGCGGCACATGGGGGACCATGCGTGGCGGTTCCCGGATCACGGTGACATCGACGGCAAGCGGTACACCGCGCAGGAGATTTCCGCGCGGGTGCTGCAGAAACTGAAGCGGGACGCCGAGGCGTATCTCGCGGAGGACGTCACCGATGCCGTCGTCACGGTACCGGCCTACTTCGACGACTCACAGCGGCAGGCGACGAAGGAGGCCGGTGAGATCGCGGGCCTGAACGTGCTGCGGATCATCAACGAGCCGACGGCGGCTGCACTGGCCTACGGGCTGGACAAGGAGAACGATCAGACGGTGCTCGTCTTCGACCTGGGCGGCGGCACCTTCGACGTGTCGTTGCTGGAGATGGGAGAGGGCGTCATCGAGGTGAAGGCCACCAACGGCGACACGCACCTGGGAGGTGACGACTGGGACCAGCGGATCGTGGATCACCTGGTCAAGCAGTTCAAGAACGGCTACGGCGTCGACCTGTCCAAGGACAAGATGGCCGTTCAGCGGCTGCGTGAGGCGGCGGAGAAGGCGAAGATCGAGCTGTCCAGCTCGTCGGAGACCAACATCAACCTGCCCTACATCACCGCCTCCGCCGAGGGTCCGCTCCACCTGGACGAGAAGCTGACCCGCGCCCAGTTCCAGCAGCTGACGTCCGACCTGCTGGAGCGTTGCAAGGGGCCGTTCCACAACGCGATCAAGGATGCCGGGATCAAGGTGTCCGACATCGACCACGTGATCCTCGTTGGCGGTTCGACGCGGATGCCGGCGGTGACCGACCTGGTCAGGGAGCTGACCGGAAAGGACCCGCACAAGGGCGTCAACCCGGACGAGGTCGTCGCCGTGGGCGCCAGCCTGCAGGCCGGTGTCCTCAAGGGCGAGGTCAAGGACGTCCTGCTGCTCGACGTCACCCCGCTGTCCCTGGGTATCGAGACCAAGGGCGGCATCATGACCAAGCTGATCGAGCGCAACACGACCATCCCGACCAAGCGTTCGGAGATCTTCACCACGGCCGAGGACAACCAGCCATCGGTGCAGATCCAGGTCTACCAGGGTGAACGCGACATCGCCGCCTACAACAAGAAGCTCGGCATGTTCGAACTCGCAGGTCTGCCACCCGCGCCACGCGGTGTGCCGCAGATCGAGGTGGCCTTCGACATCGACGCGAACGGCATCATGCACGTCTCCGCGAAGGACCTGGGCACCGGCAAGGAGCAGAAGATGACCGTCACCGGCGGCTCGGCGCTCCCGAAGGACGACATCGACCGCATGGTGCGGGAGGCCGAGCAGCACGCGGAGGAGGACCGCCGGCGCCGGGAGGCTGCGGAGACCCGCAACCAGGCCGAGCAGCTCGTCTACTCGACGGAAAAGCTCATCAAGGACAACCCCGACAAGATCCCGGCCGACGCCAAGACCGAGACCGAGGCGGCGGTGGCCGACCTGAAGGAGAAGCTCAAGGGCGACGACACCGCGGCCGTCCGCCAGGCCATGGACCGGGCGGCACAGGCGGCGCAGAAGATCGGCACGGCACTGTACGAGCGGTCGCGCACCGAGCAGCCCGCGGGTGGGCAGGCTCCGGGCGCCTCGGGATCGGACGACGAGGTGGTGGACGCCGAGATCGTCGACGACGAGAAGGGGGAGGCGGGCTGACGATGGACAACGGCCGGCCACTGAACACGGACCCCACCGAGCTGCAGCGGCTGCTTCGGGAACGCACGGAGGACCTGCAGCGGGTGAAGGCAGAGTACGACAACTACCGCAAGCGGGTGCGCCGCGACCGCATGGCCGTACGTCAGATCGCCGCGGCCAACGTCCTGCGCGTCCTCCTGCCGGTCCTGGACGCCGTCGACCGCACGTGCGCGCACGAGCCCATGACCCCGGGGCTGAAGGACATCACGGACACCCTCCGGACCCAGCTGGGGTCCCTGGGGCTGGAGGCGTTCGGCCAGGAGGGCGACCCCTTCGATCCCGCCCGCCACGAGGCCGTGGTCCATCACGTCTCCCCGGACGCCGACCGGCTGATCTGCACGGAGATCCTGCGACCCGGCTACCGGCTCGGTGACCAACTCCTGCGTCCGGCCCACGTGGAGGCCACCGGGCCGCCCCCGCCCGCGAGGAACCTGCTCACGGGACATGGCGAAGAGTCCCACGAGGACGCGGAACGAGACGACGAACGGCCCAGCTCCCCAGTCCGGCCCGCGGCACCGAACACGTGGGCTCCGTCGTACCGGCGTGCTCCTCCCCGGCCCTCGATCTGACCGGGCTGCCGTCGCGCGACGGTGGTCACGCTCAGTGTCTGTTCGCAACTCGGAGCCGGGCTGTGTCTCCGGAACCGACTGGACGGCTGGGCGTCAGTCGCTTGGCGCTCGAGTGTTCTCCGGGCGGCTGCGTGGTGGCAACTCCGGGACGACCAGGATTGCGGCTTCGGCGGTCTCAGGGTTCGACAGGGAGCTTGGCGGCGATGGCCTTGTGCGGAAGAGGCGCTCCTCGAACAGATCCATACCGATCAACAGCCCGAGCATCAGTACCGGAACAAGCAGGCACAAGACCATGATCGCCTCCCTGTACGGCTTGCCCTGTGGCGCGGTGACCACCGCGGGTGCCGAAACGGGCACGCAGGGCGGGGGTCCGGGCAGACATACGGTCGGCGTCATTTCAGGTGGGATGGATCGCTCGGCCCGCCACGCGGCCATAGTCACCCGGATGGCCGCCGTCCGAAAGCGCAGACCCGTCCATGCCAGGCGTTCCCAGTACATTGGTGAGTCCGCTGCCCAGCCAGAAGCGCCCCGTATCGGTGCGGCATCCGGCCCAGTGCAGCCGACCCGACGTTGGGCTGTTCAGGTGAGGAATGCGCTCTGAGATCCGGCCGGGCACCGTTCACGCCGCCTCGACCGCCCGCGCCAATCTCCAAGGGAGAAGGGCTTGGGCGCCGTCCGCCAGGACAGTCCGGTCGACAGGAACCGGGACAGGTCGCGCCCGGGGCCCAACCTGAGAAGAGCGACAGGACGCATCGGGGCCGTGCGCATGGTCAAGGACACCTGTCCGGCGACGCGCACGGCCGAGCAGCCGTGTGCCCGGCGCCGGGGACGGGACGTCACTGCGGTGCCGCCGGTATCTCGCCGTTCCCTTCCCACGGTGGCCTCGCACGGCAGGAGACCAGTTGGTACGCAGCGCCGTCCCAGACGCAAGGCCACGTGCATGTCGTCGGCGACATTCGCCCCGGCGTCGCAGCCCTCGGCGCTACGCGCGCGTTCTTCTCTTCATCGTGTGTACGAGGTACCCGCGCGGCGTGCCACAGGGCTACGGTGCCGTCGGCGCCGCCGCTGGCCAGATGCCCGGCCGCGCCCGGCCGCCAGGCCAGCGCGGTCACCGTCTCGTGGCAGCGGAGCGAGCGCGGTGCGGTGCCCTCCGGGCCCTTGCCGGAGAAGTCCCAGACGGTCACGTCGGGTGCGCCGTCGGCGGCCAGCCAGAAGCCGGTGTCGTCGAAGGCGAGGCGGGGTTCTCGGTGAGGATGCGGTTGAGGAGGGAGGTCTTGCCGGAGCCGAGGAAGCCGGTCAGGACGGTGACGGGCACCCGCTCATCGCGGGGTTCGGCGGGTTCCGGGGAGGTCAATTCAGTCTCCTGGTCGTGCTGTTCGGGTGTGGCGCGGAGAGCGTCGCGCAGGTCGTCCTCAGCGATCTGGTCGGCGGCGCGGTGCAGCGTCCAGCGGCGGGCGTCGCCCTCCATCGGCAACACGACGATGACGGTTTCCAACGGCGGGCAGCCCGGTTCGGTGCAGGCGAGCTGGCGGATCAGGACGGCGGTGTCGTCGTCGAGACCGAGCAGGGCACGCACGGTCTCCTTCAGCTCGCGCAGCTGTGGACTGGGCCCTGGAGGCCCGGGCCACGATCCCAGCGGCATGGCGGCTTTCCTCCTTCGTGCCCGGACGGCCGGCCTCCGTCTGTGCGGGCCGGACAGTCGGCGCGGACGCCGGTGAGTTCGACGGTGTGCTCCACCGCGGTGAAGCCGGTCGCGGCGGCGATCCGGCCCGCCCACTCCTCGACGACCTCGGAGTCCACCGGCCGGCTGCGACCGCAGTCGCGGCACATCAGGTAGTGGCGGTGTCCGTCGGCCGGACGCAGCCGGTAGAGCCGCCCGCCGGTCTCGTCGCGTACGACGTCCACACCGCCGTCCGTCTCCAGCTCGCGCAGGGCGTGGTAGACGGTGGTCAGGCCGATCGCGTGGTCGCCGGCCACCAGAAGGGCGTACAACTCCTGGGTCGACACGAAGTCTTGGCAGCCCGCGAGTGCCCGCGTGACCGCCTTGCGTTGTCGGGTCGTCCGGCCGCCCATGGCGCATCACCCCCTATGGCTTGTGCCGGGTCGGCACGCTCCACCGTAGATGGAAATGAAATCCATGTCCATGTGAATGCCCGTCATGTGTGACTGGGTGGCATCGCCTGGGTTTCGCAGTGCTGCCGGAGCAATCAGACGGCAACGGCCCGTCGCACCTGCGCGGGTACGGCGGGCCGTGGGGCTGGGCGAGTCAGGGCTGGCCCTCCGTGCGGGCCCGGGCCCGCGAGCCGCGGCCACGGCGGTCTCGGGCGGGGTCTGGGTCGGTGAGGAGTGCGGGACGCTGGACCGGTCAAGCAGCCCCGTCTCGCCGTACTTGTCGTGGCCGGTTCTTCCACTTGGACAGGCAAGCTCGGGAGACGCCGGCCTCGGCGGCGATGTGGGCGATCGGCCGGGTGCGGCAGCGTTCGACGAGCCTTCGTCGTCCCTCGACGCTCAACGGGGCGTTCGCGTGCGTCACTGGAGCACCTCGCTGCTCCGACCCGCTGCGATCACACTGCGCAAGGGGAACGCGACGAGCATCGCGACCAGGACGAGGACTCCGCTTGCCCAGAGCGGCCCGAGGTCCCCGGCTGCCGTGCTGAGGGTCGTCGCGGCGATGAGGGGTCCGACGGCGGCGCCCACGTTGAGTGCGGCGGTCGCGTAGGAGCCGGCCATGGTGGGCGCTGCTGCCGCCTCGTAGAGGACCCGCGTGATCAGCGTGCTGCCCAGCGCGAACGACAGCGCGCCCTGGACGAACACGAGGGCGAGCAGAGCGGCCGGCCTGTCGGCCAGCACGGCCAGGGCCGGCCAGCCGATGAGTAGTAGCGGACCGCCGACCGCGATGACCGGGCCGGGGTGCTGGTCGGACAACCGGCCGGCGACGGTGACCCCGGCGAGGGAACCGGCACCGAAGAGCACCAGGGCGACGGAGATCCACAGCTCGCCCAGCCCGGCGGTGTCGGTCACGACGGGGGCGAGGAAGGTGAAGCTGGCGAAGGTTGCCGCGTTCACCGTGGCGCCGAGCAGCATGATCAGGAGCAACCGCGGCCTTTTGAGCTGCGCAAGTTCCGATCGCAAGGCCGGCCCGTCAGCAGCATCGTGCTGCACACGTCGCGCTGAGATCCCTTTGACGATGCCGACAGCTGCGAGCAGGCAGAGAGCAGCGACGGCCCAGAAAGTGGCCCGCCAGCCGAACAGTGTGCCGAGCACCGATCCCCCTGGGACCCCGGCGACCGTGGCCACCGTGGTGCCCGACAGCAGCACGGCGAGCGCGCGTCCCTTCTTGTCGGGCGAGACCAGCGTGGTGGCAGTCGTCAACGCTACGGCGAGGAACCCCGCGTACGCGAGCGCTGCGACCCCCCGGGTCACAGCCAGGACCGGGAAGCTCGAGGTGGCAGCGCCCACGACGTGGGCTGCCAAGAACACGAGGACGAACCCAAGAAGGCTGGACCGTCCAGGCAAGTTGCGGGCAAGCCCGGCCATAAGCGGGGCACCGACGATCATTCCGATAGCGAAAGCCGAGGTGAGCATGCCTGCTGTCCCGACTGTCACGTCGAGGTCCGAGGCGATGTCCGGCAAGAGGCCGGCGAGCATGAATTCCGAAGTGCCCATGGCGAAGACCGCCGCGGCAAGCAGATACAGGGGGAGAGGCATCGAGTGGCTCCGATGTGAGGAGAAGCACGAGAAGGTCATCTCGTCACCGGGGTCAGCCCCCAGGGGCGCACTCGTCCGGCCGCAGAACGCGGCGAGACAGCAGGACTACGAACTCAGCGGTTCAGGGGGCTGACGGCGTGACCGAAAGCCCCTACCTTGTCCGACTCAGGACTCGACATGGCCCGCACGGTACCCGACCGATGCCCGTCGAGGCACATCGGTTTCACAGCTGCCGGCATGTGTCATCAACGTCATGTCCCGCAACACCTAGTCCTCGAGGCAGGCGAGTCGGTCGTGACGCTCGCCAAGTGGTTGGGGCACTCGTCGCCGACCATCACCCTCGACCACTACGCCCACTTCATGCCGGAGGCAGGGAAGAAGGGGCGCAGGGCGATCGATAGCCTTCTGGGGGAGCGGGAGGATGTCCCTGGCGCAAACTCCCCAGATTCTCCCCAGGACCTGTCCTGAGAGCCCATCGTCCGGGCCGGCACACGTAAACAGCGAGGTGAGAGGCCGTATGTTCACGACCCGTCCGACGCTCCAGGGCACCTTCGGGATGGAAGCTGCAGCTCTCGCGCTGCTGGCGCAGGGCAGCAATCGGCCGGCCGTGGTCGCAGAGGGGTGGCCACCCGCTCTGAGTCATACGGTCCCACATGGCACAGGTCGTAACGGCCGTCCATAGACGTCCAAGCCAGTCCAGGACGGGTGCGTAGTTCCAGGTCAGGGCATCCCGGTCCAAGGGAGTCGACGCAGTCGGCGAGAGGCGTGTGAGAGCGCCTGCGATAGCACGTGAGAGGTGAGTACCCCCGTCGGCTGGCGCCGACGGGGGTCTCCGCGTTCGGGGCTGGGCTCGGTGCGCGGTGCTCGACGCGGCATAAAAGTGGCGATCCGCTGCACAGGGCCCTGCGCGCCTCGACTACCGAGGGAGGGCCTGCCCATGCCCCAGGTCGAGCTGTTGAGACCCTTGCCGAGCACTCTCCGGTCCGTGTCTCTGACCTTGCCTCCCGCCGGTGCCTGGCACCGTTCACCGCCAGCGGCCTGATCGACCGACTGCTCGCCACCGGGCTCGTCACCCGCGAGGTCGCCCCCACCGACCGCCGCCCGCGGCCGTCACCTTCACCGACACCAGCCGCGCCGGGCCGGGAGTCTGTCCTCAGGTTCGCGAACATCGCCTCGGCGCCGCGCACGACAGGCTCGGCGAGGCAGAACGGACCGCAGCCTGGGCCGCCTTGACCGCCCTCTTCCGTACGGCCGAACACCTCGGCGACCGGCCCGGCATGGTCTCTCTCACCATGACCAGCCGTGGCCGCCGCTGTTGTGGGACAGGGCCAGGACGGCGGTGGCCACGGTGAGGTACTGAGTCGGGCGTCTCTGGCTGAACAGGGCCGCCAAGGCCCAGGCGAGAGCCGTGTACCACGGCATCGACCACGGTGCCGCGAGGACCCAGGCGAGTGCCAGCGCGAACGGCAGGGCGATGACAGAGGGGGCGTCCGCAGCGGCGCGGCGGCGAAGCGCCCACGCCAGCGCGAGCATCACCACCGGCCACAGCACACTGACGAACGCCGTCGTTGCGCGAGGGCCCAGAACGGCGTCACCGAACTGATCGAACACCGCCCACATAGAGGGGATCGAGACCATTTGGGAGGCCGCGGAGAGCGGTGCGAGTGCGTGCGTGCCGTACGCCCCGTACAACGCGGCCAGGGTCAGCGCGGCCGCGCATGCCTGCCGGGCGACCGGTCGCCAGGCGCCTGAACGCAGCAGCGGCCAGGCCAGTCCGACGCCCAGCAGGCCGGCGCTGACCTTCACGCCGCAGGCGAGGCCGACCAGTACTCCCACGATCAGTTCGTGGTGCCATCGAGTCGACCTGCGGGCGAGGTGGATCGCGCAGACGGCAAGGCCCGCGACGAGGGTGTCCAGGTGCCCGCCCGCGACCAGCACGCCGATCAGCAGAGGGTTGACACTCCACAGCAATCCCGCCCGGACCGGATCGTCGGCAGTACGCAGCAACAGGTACCCAGTACCCACGAAGACGGCGGCGTTCGCGAGCATCAGCGCCCATACCGTCAGCCACGGCCGCTCCTGGCCGACGAACGCCGCAGCGCCCTGCCACCACGTCGCCACCGGCCCGTACACGGAAGGTGTGTTCCGCCACGCCTCGCTCACCAGCTGGGCGTACGCGCCGCCCAGCCGGGCGGGAGTCGTCACGTACGGGTCACCGCCGAGCGCGGCGATACGGCCGTAGGCGGCGTAGCTGGCCATGTCGGAAGAGCCGACCGGGGTGAGGTTGGCAATGGCCAGCGCGGTGAGCGCGCCGAGCCGGAACAGGAGCCGGGCATCGGGTCTCCAGCCCCGCTCATGGGCCTTGAGCATGCCCAGCACGCCCCAGCACGACAACACGATCGCGGCGATCGTGACCGTCTGGGAGACGGTGTCGGACATGGCAGGCAGCAGGAGCCAGGTGATCGGTACCTTGAGCGTGTTGTGGTTGGGCGCGCTCGCGCCGACCAGAGCGAACAGTGCGACACCGGCTCCGGCCGTCCACACCGCCGGGCGTGGTGCCGTCCGGTCGACGACCATCGGCTTGCGCGAGGGAGTTCTCCGCATCGAGCCCGTGAGAAGCGAAGCCCACTGATTATTGTTGGTCGTCAAGGTCATTCTCCGGGGTGTTGCTTCAGCTCGCGATGTGGACACGACGACGATCGAAGCGACCAGTGGCAGCAAATAGCGGTCGACGTTCGGGATCGAGGAACCCAGCCCGTATCCGCCGAGCGTGAGGCCGAGGCTCCACACCAGCCCGCCGACGACCTGTGAACAGCAGCGAGTCCCCGGGCAGGAAGAAGCCGATGAGCAGCCCTGTATCGGCGAACATCACCAAGCCGACGCCCAGCACGCCGAAGGCGTACAGGAGCGACTTGGCGTCGAGCACGTTCACGGCGAGCTGCGACGCGAGGTGCAGTGGTGGGGGCAAGCGGCCGAAGCCCTTCTCTGGGAGCGATGTGACGGCGGTGGGCGGACAGGCGTGAACGACTACACCGGAGTCGACGGTCTACGTGAAGGTAGACGATCGTTCGCCGCGGTGCGCTCCCCACGGGTCGTGGCCGACAGCTGCCATCCGTGCTCGCGCAGCGGGCCGACCTCGTAACCCCGCTCCGCGCTGGTGTCGAGGATGCGGGGGAGCGCGCCCAGGGCCGAACGCCAGGCGCCGGGGGCCGAGGTGCGGTCCGAGTCGTGCAGCAGGATCGTGCCACCGCCGTCGAGGTCCGCGGTCACCGTCCGGTGGACCGACTCGGGTGTGGCCCGCGCCGTCCAGTCCTCGCCCCAGCAGGTCCACAGCACGGGGGTGAGCCCGAGGCGCCGGGTCGCCACGTGAGCGGCGGTGGACATGACGCCGTAAGGCGGCCGGAAGAGCGTAGGACGGGTGCCGGTGATGTCGGCAACCGTGTCGCGGGCGCGGGCGAAGTCGTCATACGTCGCGCGCGGGCCGCGCAGCAGTAGCGGCCGGTGCCGCCAGCCGTGGACGCCGATCTCGTGGCCGGCCGCGGCGATCTCGCGCACCACGCCGGGGGAGCGGTGGGCTTCGCTGCCCAGCAGGAAGAAGGTGGCGCACACCCCGCGCCGGTCGAGGAGGCGCAGGAAGAACGGGGTGGACAGCGGGTCGGGTCCGTCGTCGAAGGTGAGGGCGACGTGGCCCGCGTGGCCGTGGCCGGACAGACGCGGCATGGTGCGGTTGCGCAGCGGCCCGAAGGTGGAGACCACGGGTGCGGCATGGGCGGCGATCAGTGCGGGCAGGGCCACAGCGGCGGCCGAGCGGAGTGTCCGGGCGGCGTTCACGAGTGGTCCTGTGCTGTGTGAGGGGCGTGGTGTTGCGTGAGACTGCCGAGACGGAGGTCGTGGTCGATGGTGTGCAGGAGGTTCGAGGTGTCGTACGTTGTCGCCATCCCCGTGCCGACGGCGCAGGCCCAGACGGTGAACGCCACCGCGGCGGTGGCTGCGAGACGGCGCGGAGCACGACGGTGGGGCGGCGAGGGATTCTGGCTCCGGCCCCGTAGTCCTGATCGGTGAACGCGCGCTATCTCGGCCGCCGGGCCGGAGTCCTGGGTCTGGGCGAAGAGGGCGAGGCCCGTTGCCCGCTGCCGGGCTCCGAGCTGACCGTCGATCAGGTCGCACAGCACTGCCTTGAGGTCGGCCGGGTCCTGGATCCAGACGGCCGCGCCAGCCTCGTCCAGGGCGGCCGCGTTGGTCAGCCCGTGTCCCGGTATGCAGCGGTAGCTGGCGACGGGCAGGCCCGAGGCGAACGCCTCCAGGGAGGTGAGGCCGCCGGCGTTCTGGACGAGGACGTCCGCGGCGCGCATCAGGCCGGGCATGTCGTCGACCCAGCCGAAGGCGTACTCGATCCCGTCCGCACGCAATTGCTCGGCCAGGGCCTCGTTCCGGCCGCAGACCACGACCGGGACGGCGGCCCCGCAGTCACGCAGCTCGAGGGCCACCTTGCGGACCGGGCCGACACCCCAGGACCCCGCGACCAGAAGGGCGAGCGGCACGTGCACGGGCAACCCGAACGACGCCCGGGCACGGGCCCGCTGCTCGGCGTCGCAAGGGCGGAAGCGCGGGTCGGTGACCGGTCCGCACACCCGTACGTCCCTGGCGCCGGCGGTTCGAGCCTGGCCGGCGGGTACCGCGTGGGCGGCGAGGTGGACGTCCACACCGTGTGCCACCCACAGCGGATGCACCGAAAAGTCGGTCAGGTAGGTGACGACGGGGATGGTCAGGCGCCCCTTCAGACGTAGATTGCCCAGCACCCGGCTGGCTCCCGGGTAGGTGGAGACGACCGCCCCGACGTCCGGGCGCAGCGCGCGCAGCACGTGGTCCTCGGAGCTGCGCAGCAGGGCCCGTGCCACCGGGCCGCTGCCGCCCGCGCGCTGGGTGCCGGTGTAGATCCGCTGGTAGGCCCAGGGGGCCATGACGAGCATGCGGTGGTAGCCGTCCCGGACGGCCCGGCCGAGTCCGGCGGGCAACAGATCCATCAGGTCGTAGCGGTCGACGGCGAAGCCGTCCGCGGTGAGGCGGCGCTCCAGCTCGGTGGCGGCACCGTCGTGACCGGCTCCGACGCTCGCCGAGACGACCGCGACCCCGCCCGCGCCGCGCGACGTGGCCCGCTGCTGCGGAATGGCGCCCGCAAAGGCGGGTCCGGTCATCGTGCTTGCGGCGTGGGGCATGGGCTGTTCCTCCGCACATGAAGGGAGCGACGGAGCTCTACGACTTGTAGTAGTCCGTGAGTTGAAGCCTGGAGCATACCTTCTACAACTCGTAGTTGGTGGCCGGGTAAGCTGTGCGGACTCATGGCGAAGGAAGGTGGACGGTGACGGACCGAAGGGACGAGGAGGCCACGGAAGCGGCGGGCAAGCGGGCCCGCGGTGAACTGGAGAGCGATGTGCTCGCCGTGCTCTGGGCTGCCGATGCCCCGTCGACCGCACGTCAGGTACAGGAGCGACTGCCCGGCAACCTGGCCTATACGACTGTCCTGACGATCCTGTCCCGGCTGTACGGCAAGGGCGTGCTCGTCCGGCATCGCGAGGGCCGCGGCTACGCCTACGAGCCGGCTCGCGACGAGGCGTCCCACACCGCCCACCGCATGCACTCGCTGTTGGAAGGCGGTTCCGACCGTGAGGCGGTGCTGGCCCGCTTCGTCTCCGAACTGTCGGCGCGGGACGAACAAATGCTGCAGCAGTTGTTGTCCGGGGACGGCCTGCGTGCCGAGGGTGAACGCTCCCGCGGAAAGCGGTGAGCCGATGCTGATCAGCGTCTACGTCCCGTTCGTCGTCACGGCTCTGCTCGCCGTGTTCGGGCCCGGGCTGGCGCGCAGGCTGCCCCCGCGTCCCGCCGCCTGGGCTCTGGCCTGCGCCGCGCTCGTGACGGCGATCGGCTGGGCGGGGGCACTCGCCCTGCTGGCTTTCACCGGAGTGGCCCAGGTACCGCAAATCGCCGCCGAGGGCCGTTGGTCCGTTGCCGCGCTGCGCGCCGAGGACCCGGTGTACCGCGTCGTCGCGGCCAGCAGCGCCCTGGTGCTGGCCGTCGGACTCGTCTCGCTGGTCGTTGCCGCCATACGGCAGGTCCGCCACCTCGTACTGGCGCGGCGGGAGTGCGCCGACCTGCCAGGGGAGACCGAGTTGGTCGTGGTGGACGATGACACCCCGTTGGCCTTCGCGCTGCCCGGTGCACCGGGACGGGTCGTGGTTTCGCGGGGAATGCTGCGCTGCCTCGGCGACGACGAGCGCGAGGCCCTCCTTATGCATGAGCGGGCACATCTGCGGGGCCGGCACCACCTGTTCCAGAGCGTCTGGCGGCTGACGGCGGCTTTGAACCCGTTGCTGCGGCCGCTGGTCGTCGCCGGCGGTTACGTCCTGGAACGCTGGGCGGACGAGGAGGCCGCCGAGCGTGTTGGAGACCGAAGGGTCGTCGCTCATGCCGTCGGACGTGCCGCCTTGGCGTCGGCCGGCGCGTCGCGTCCCCCGGCTCTGGCTGTGACTGGTGGGGCTGTGCCGCAGCGGGTGCGGGCCCTGCTGGCTCCGCCTCCCGCACGCCGGAGCCTGCCCTTCGTGGTGGGGGGCCTGCTGCTGACCGTTTGTTGTACCAGCCTGGCCAACGCCGCATCCGACAGTGATCACATGGTCGACAGCGCACAGTGGGCGCGGTGCTCGACGCGCTTCGGTACCGTCAGTGCGGTGCCGCCGGGAGAGCATCGGCATCGGCCGGGCTTCTGCTGTGTCGGTCACGAGCGTCAGGGCCGCGGGGAGTAAAGCCCGTCACCGGTGCGGCGCCCGCGCTCATTCGGTCATCGACGTGGTGTCCTCGCGGTCGCCCGGGAGGAACAGGGTGAGGGTGCGGCTCGGAACCGCGGGAGGCCGGTGAACGAAGTGGGTCACGGATCCAGGCGGTAGCCGTGTCCTCTGAGCGTGGTGATGCGAGGCAAGCGGCTGGGGGCGGGGTGTGCCTCGGCGGCGTCGGTGAGGCGACGGCGCAGGGCGGCCATGGTGACGTCGAGGGTCTTGGTGGAGCCGAACCAGTTCTCGTCCCAGATCTCGGCCATGAGGGTCTCGCGGGAGACGGCCTCGCCCACGTGTCGGGCGAGGAGGGCGAGCAGTTCGAACTCCTTCAGGCGCAGGGGGAGTTCCGTGTCGTGCAGGTGGCAGCGGCGTGCTGCGGAGTCGATGACGAGGTCGCCGAGGCGGATGGGCTGGTCGGCGACCGTGGTGACGGACTGGCGGCGCAGGTGGGCGCGGAGGCGGGCCAGCAGGACCGTGAGGCTGAAGGGTTTGACGAGGTAGTCGTCGGCGCCGGCGTCCAGTCCGGCGATGATGTCGATGTCGTCGGTGCGGGCGGTGAGGATGACGATCAGCAGGTCCCGGAAGCGGCCGCGCAGGGTGCGGGCGACGTCCAGGCCGTCCATGTCGGGCAGGCCGAGGTCCAGGAGCAGGGCGTCGTAGGGGGCGTGGCTTGCTTCGGTAAGGGCGGCGGTACCGGTGCGGCTCCAGGTGGTGGTGTAGCCGTTGCCTTGCAGGCCGGTCTGGAGGTGGTGGCCGATGACGTCGTCGTCCTCGACGACGAGGACCCGGAAGCGGCCGTTGTCGGGTGCGGCGGGCGTGCCCATGGCCGACAGGGTAGACACGTCGGTCGTCGCGTGCTGACTCACAGGTCGCGCAGTTCCTCGATGGCGGGGCGCCGGGCCCGGCGGATCCCGTTGAGGGCCGCCGCCAGCACGGCGATCAGAGCGGCCAGCGCGGTCAGGGCGAGGTAGGCGCCGGGCACGGCCAGGGTGGCGGGGGGTGGGTCGAACACGCCGGTGAGGACCTTGACCAGCATCTCCGACAGAGCCCAGCCGATGAGGATGCCTCCGGCCAGCCCGGTGACGGCCAGGAGCAGGGCTTCGGTGAGGACCATGCCGCGCAGTTGGCCGGTGCGGGCGCCGAGGACGGTGGCGATGGCGAAGGTGCGGCGGCGTTCGGCGAGCCCGAGGGCGAGGACGAGTCCGCCTGCGCCGGCGGCCAGCAGGACGGCGAAGACCAGCTCGATGCGGGTGAGGCCGGCCAGATCGACCGAGGTCAGGCTGGTACCGACGGTGCCACGGGTCTGGGTGAGGTCGGTGACGGTGGCGGCGGTGCCGAGCTTGGCCCGCAGTTGTGCGGCGGTCTGCTGCTGGTGGGTGCCGCCGGTGTCGAGGAGGAAGGCGCCCACCGCGTCGCTGCCGGTGGTCTTGGCGATGTAGGAGGCGTTGGCGACGAAGAAGCTGTCCTTGGGGGCGGTGGGGAACTCCTTGACGATGCCGGCGTAGTGGAAGGGAACGGTGCGCAGGATCTTGGTGCGGGCGTCCTGGATGCGCAGGTTGACGGTGTCACCGGGGGAGAGCTGGAAGTCGTTGACGGTCTCGGCGCTGACCAGCAGATTGTCGGGGCGCTCGGCGAGGCGCCGCATGAGCTGCTGGGCGGTGCCGCCCGCGAAGTAGGCGTCCTGGAGGGAGGTTGCCTGCGCGATGGTGTCGGGGCGGACGCCGTAGAGGTCCTGGAGGTCCGAGCCGACGTAGGCGAAGCGGTGCTGGAGCGGTTCGACGTGCTGGACGCCGGAGATCTTCAGCGTGTCCGCCCCGCTCGGCGGGACATGGGCGCCGGGTGGTTCGGTGACGGTGACGTCGGCGCCGTTGGTCAGCCGGGCGTCGACCTCGGCCTGCTGCTTGTAGGTGGCGTTGAAGACGGCTGTGGAGAGAGCGAAGGACACGGCGAGGGCGAGCAGCACCACCGAGCGGGCGAGCGGGCGGCGGCGCCGGGAGAGGGTGGCGGCGGTGGTGCCGGCGAGGTTCGCGGTAAGTGGTCGGGCCAGCCGGGCGAGGGCGGGGCGGCCGTGGGTGAGGGCCACCAGCGTGAGACGCCACAGGAGCAGAGCGGCGCCGAGCCACAGCAGTGCGGGGCCGAGGAACGCCCAGTACGACACGGAGATGCTGGGCACGCCCTCGGGGGCGAGGACCAGGGCGTACTGGTTGCCGGAGGAGGCGCGGAAGACCAGCCAGGAGCCGGTCAGCAGGGCGAAGTCCAGGCCGTAGCGCGCCCACCAGGGGGCGCGGGTGCCGGAGGTGCCGGATTCCTTGCGGGTCTCGGCGACGGTCACCGTGCGCAGGTCGCGCAGCGTGGGGACGAGGACGGCGCCGGTGGCCACGGCGGCGCCGAGGACGAAGGCGATGCCGTACCAGACTCCCCAGGTGCCGGCGCCGGTCCCGAAGGACGCGCTGCCGAAGGCGAGGCGCCCGGTCAGCGCGGCCACCCCCAGTCCCGCCAGGCCGCCGAGCAGGCCGATCAGCGCCGCTTCCAGACCGGCGAGGCGGATGATCTGGCCGGGGCGCAGGCCGCGCAGGCGCAGCAGTCCCTGTTCCTGTCGGCGTCGCTCGCTCCCGGCGGAGGCGACGGCGACGGTCAGTGCGGCGGCCAGGACCGCGCCGGGGACGCCGAGGAAGAGGAAGAGGATCTGGGCGTACAGGGCGTCCTGGCGGGCGGAGTCGAGGGCGGCGCCGACGTTGTCGCCGACGAGTGTGGTGCCGGCCGCGCGCGCCTCCAGGTTGTGGGCGGCCCGGGTGACGGCGGTGTAGGCGGCGGCCGGGTCGGAGGGCAGGCGCGTGGTGTCGCGGGCGACGTGGATCTGGGTGGTCGTACCGGTGGAGCCGTGCGTGAGGGCGGCGAACTGGGCGGCGGGCAGGAGGACGACGTTGTCCGGGGGCGCGGTCGGTTGTGACTGGCTGGGGGCGCCGACCGTCTGGAAGAGGGAGTCGGCCTGCGGCAGGTCGACCACGCCGTCCACCTTCACTCGGTGATTTCCGGCGCCCGGCAGCCGGACGGTGACGGTGTCGCCGGGGGCGGCATGCAGGTTCGAGGCGGTCTGCTGGGCCAGCAGGACACCGGTGGAGGCGCCGGACAGGGTGCGGATCGCGTCGGGGAACAGGGTGCGGTAGCCGTCGGGCAGGCCGAGCGCCACACCGGGACCGGTGGTCTGGGTGCTGCCCTGCACACGAGCCGTGAAGCCGGCGGTACGGGCGTACCCGACCGGGAGGGCGGACCGGGTGGCGGGCGTGTTCCGCACCAGGGACAGCACGGTGTTCGGGTCGGCTCCGGGCTGGACCTGGACCTGCCAGTCGACGGAGACGGAGCGCAGGGCGCGCTGGGTCATGGTCGCTTTCGAAGCGGTGAGGAAGGAACCGAGCGCGGCGACGAGCGCGACCGCGAGTGCGATCCCGGTCAGGGCGGCCAGCAGCCGCCCGGTGCGATGGCGGGCCAGACCGCGGGCCCAGACGGTGATCACGGAACCTCCTCGGGTGCGAGCAGCCGGCCGTCGCGCATGGTGCGCTGGACCGTCAGGCGTGCGGCGACGGCGGGGTCGTGGGTGGTGACGACAAGGGCCGCGCCTGTGTGGTCTGCGGCCGTGAGCAGGGCGTCCAGCACGCGCGTGCCGGTGGCATGATCGAGACGGCCGGTCGGCTCGTCGGCGAGGATCAGGCGCGGCGCCTGGGCCAGGACCCGGGCGGCGGCCACGCGCTGGGCCTGGCCGCCGGAGATCTCCTCGGGCAGCCGGTCTGCGAGGTCGGCCGCGTCCACCAGGGCGAGCGCGGCGAGGGCGGCTTCGCGGGCCTCGGGTTCGGGCCGGTCGGCGAGGATCAAGGGCAGGGCGGCGTTCTCGGCCACGCTCAGGGCGGGGATCAGGCTGTCGCCCTGGAAGATCAGCCCGATCCCGTAGGAGTCCAGGGACTCGGCCCGGGTGACGGTGCCGCTGGTGGGCTGTTCCAGCCCCGCCAGCAGGTGCAGCAGCGAACTCTTCCCCGACCCGGACGGGCCGACGACGGCCACCCGGTCGCCGGCCCCGATCTCCAGATCGGCTCCGTGCACGGCCACGACCGCCTGTGGGCCCTGGCCGAACGTGAGCGCCGCGTCCCGGCAGACGACGAGCGGGTCATCCGGTGACATCGGGGGCCTCCTGCCGCTCCAGCTCCGTTGAAGCGGCGACGGTTCTTCCGTCCTCCAGGCCGATGACCCGGTCGGCAACGCGAACAGCGGCCGCGCTGTGGGTGACGATCAGCACGGCGCAGCCCCGGGCGGCCCGGTCGCGCAGCAGTGCGAGGACGACCGCTTCCGTCTCGCCGTCCAGCTCGCCGGTCGGCTCGTCGGCCAGCAGGATGTCGGGGGAGTTGGCGAGTGCGACGGCCAGGCCGGCGCGTGCCAGTTCACCACCGGACAGCTGCTGGGGCAGGGCATGGCCTCGCCCAGCGAGATCCAGCTGGCCGAGCAACTCCTGCGCGGAGACCGCGGGCTTGCCCGCCCCGGCACGCTGAACCAGCCGGATGTTGTCGCGAATGGTCAGGTGCGGCAGCAGATTGCGGGTCTGCAGCAGCACCCCGATGCGGCGGGCACGCAGCCGCGCCCGTTCGGTTTCCGGCCGGTGGCTGATCCGTACGCCGCCCACGCGCACCTCACCGCCAGAGGGCTCGTCGAGCCCGGCCAGACAGGTCAGTAGGGTCGACTTGCCCGACCCGGACGGCCCGACCACCGCGACCGTCTCGCCGCCCCGCACCCGCAGGGACACCCCGCGCAGGGCGAGCGTCTCCTCCTCGCCGGCCCGGTAGAAGCGGTACAGCTCACGGGCGGTGAGGACCGTTTCATTCGTCACGGGGGTCACCGCCAGGCGAAGGAGTCGCTGATGATTCGCCAGGGGTCGACGTTGTCGGCGTTGACCGGCCCGGACAACGTCAGCTCCACCTCATGGCCGGACCGGTAGAAGGCGTACCGCTCGAACGCGTCCCGCACGACCTTGCCGGTGACCTGGTCCTTCGCTGAGTCCCCCTGGTAGGTCAGCAGGACGACGCGGCCGGAGTGCCGGGTCACCTCGGACACCTTGGGCGCGGCGAACCTCGGGACTTGTCCCCGCAGCTGCGGGACGACGGTGTTCGTCACATCGCCGACCGTGGGCGCGGTGCGTACGGAAGCCGTCTGGATCCGTACGGTGTTCAGCTTGTCCGTGAAGGCCGTCGTGCCGTCGCGCTGGGTCCGGGCCCACCCCTCGGGGACCTTCACGGTGAAACCGGTTGCGTGGAAGGGGACGTACACCTGGTTGTCGGGGATGTCACCGGGCGGGTTGGACTCGGTGGGTGCCGGATTGTTCTGCGTGCCGCCGGCCGACGAGGACGTCGAGCCCGATGCCGAGCCCGACGGGGGAGGGCTCTTGGAAGCCGACGAGCCAGGTCCCGAACAGCCCGCCGTCACCGCGGCGACAAGCGCCAGGCCCACAAATGCGGACGTCCGTACGTGCGCTGCCATGCCCACTGCCCTCCAATATGGAGCTCTCGGACCGGACGGTCGTACCGTCGACGCTAGGGGCGGGCCGGTTAAGGCCCTGCTCGCCGACGGTTAGACGACGGCAAAACGTGTGGCGCGCGTGGTCCCGGCTGCCGACCGGGCCGCATGATGAGGGCATGAGACAGCGCGTGGTGCGAGTCGCCGTCGTCGCCGCCCTGGTCGCCGTCGTCCTTCTCGCCGTCCCTCTGGCCCTGGCCATCCGCTCGGCCCTGTACGCCGACCAGCGCGACACCCTGGAGCGGGCCGCTCTGGCCGCGGCCGTCCGCGTGAGCCCGGACTACGTGACCGGCGACCCCGTGGAACTGCCCGCATCCCCGGCCGGCGGGCACCTCGGCCTGTACGACCCCCAGGCGCGGCTGCGCGCGGGCAGCGGACCCGCGACCGCCGACTCCCCCGTTCACCACGCTTTCGGTGGTGCGGCCGTGCGGACCCGGTCGGGCGGTGACCTGGTCGTGGCCGTGCCCGTCTCGCACGCCGAGCAGGTGATCGGTGTCGTACGGGCGTCCTCCCCGGTCGCCGCCGTACGCGACCGGGTCTTGCTGACCTGGGCGGCCCTGCTGGGCGTGGCCGTGGTCGCGCTGACCGTCGCCGTCCTCGTCGCCCGCGGTCAGGCACGGGCCCTGACCGCGCCCTTGGAGGACCTCTCCCGGCACTGCCGGGCCGTCACCGAAGGACACCTCAACGCCCGGGCGGCCCCCAGCAGCATCGCCGAGATCGACCAGGTCGCCCGCACCCACAACGAGATGCTGCACAGTCTGTCCGAACTCCTGCGACACGAGCGGGACTTCGCGGCCAACGCCTCCCATCAGCTGCGTACGCCCCTGGCCGGTCTTCAGCTCACGCTGGAGACCGGTCTGGAGCAGGACGACGACGCCCGGCTGCGCCCCGTTCTCACCGAGGCCCTCGCCACCACCCGCCGGCTGCACGACACGGTGGAGGAGGTGCTCCGCCTGTCCACATCCCGGGCGGCGCTCCGGCCCAGGGCGGCCGAGCGCCCCGTAGGCCATGTGCTGCGTGCCACGGAGGAACGCTGGCACGGCCCGTTCGCTCAGGTCGGTCGGCGCTTCGAATGCCACGCATGGGACGTGCCGGACGGCGTCCCTGTGCCCGGCGGTCCGGTCACGGAGATCCTCGACATCCTGCTGGACAACGCCCGTGTCCACGGCCGCGGCACGGTCCGTCTGGTCGTACGTGACCTCGACGACGCCCTCGCCTTCGACGTCACGGACGAGGGCGAGGTACACGGCCCGGCGCCTCGGTTGTTCGACCGAGGCCACAGTGGTGGCGGGCGGGGAACGGGCATCGGCCTCGCCCTCGCCCATGATCTGGCGATCGCCCTCGGTGGCCGGCTCTCCCTGACCGGCAGCGCTCCGAGTACCTTCACCCTGCTCGTCCCGGTTCCCTCCGAGGGAACGTCGCACGGAGCGGGGTGAGCAGCGGCAGCCCGCGATTCCGGTCAGCCCGGGGACGGCGCGTGC
This sequence comes from Streptomyces sp. NPDC002520, assembly GCF_053595235.1. Taxonomy (NCBI): domain Bacteria; kingdom Bacillati; phylum Actinomycetota; class Actinomycetes; order Kitasatosporales; family Streptomycetaceae; genus Streptomyces; species Streptomyces sp. NPDC002520. Next base: position 612,434 of record NZ_JBSFXG010000001.1, read on the forward strand.
GCCGGGCGTCGTGCCCGGGATCGTACGACACGGTTCGCGGCCGTCTTCTGGAGCAGGTCGTAGGCGAGGCCGGGGAGCAGCAGGTGCGGTTTGTCGGGGAGGGCCGCGCTGATCAGGACAGCGCTGGCGTTGCTGTTGTTCATGCCGCAGGCGAGGGTGAGGGAGGAGGCGGCCGGCGGGTCGAGCCGCAGCAGCCGTCCCGCGCACCGGCCCGGCAGGAACGACAGCAGGCGGACCGACGTCGCCACGGTCACCGCGGCGATGAGTGGCAGCGGGCGCGGCTGGGCGATGAACGAGCCGAGCGCGCCGGCGTCGACGTACGTCACGACGAGCGAACCGACCAGCGCCACGGGTACGACGACGCGCAGCACCCGGCCGAGCAGCGACGAAGGCAGGGCGAGCCGGATCACGATGCCCGCGGTGCAGGGCAGGACCACACCGACGAGGGTGAGGCCGTCGCCCGCGGTCTGGAGGCGCGCGGTGAGTGAGTCGGCGTAGCCGCCGCTGAGCAGCGGGACCAGGAGCTGGATCACCAGGGGCGTGGTCAGCGGGCTGAGGAGGGTGGAGGCGAGCACCAGGCCGGCCATCGTGGGCTGGTCGCCGTCGCCCTTGCCGGTCCACACCGTGGCGCCTGCCGCCACGGGCATCGTCACGATGAGGATCATCGCGGTGACCAGCCCGCAGCCTCCGTCGGTGTCGGGCGTCCCGTGCAGGAAGCGCGCCAGCAGTCAGGATGCGTTCAGGTGCCCGGTGGCACGGTCGGACAACGTGACCTATGAAGCGTCTGAGAGACTGGTTCCGCAGGCTGGTCGGCCCCCGGGTTCTCGGGACCGGCTGCGTCGGAACAAGGTGCCCGAGGCCACAGTCCACTTCTGGATCATCAAGGTGCTGTGCACGACGGTCGGCGAGACCGCGGCGGACCTGCTGAACGAGAAGGCGGGACTCGGGCTCACCGGTGTGTCGGCCCTGATGAGTGCCCTGCTGGCCGTCGCCCTGGTGGTCCAGTTCCGCTCCAACGCCCACCGGCCGGGCGTGTACTGGTCGGCGGTGGCACTGATCAGCGTCGTCGCCACGCTGATCAGCGACAACCTCACCGACAACGTGGGCGTGCCACTGGAGACGAGCACCACGGTCTTCGCGATCGTCCTCGTGGTCGTGTTCGCCGTCTGGTACCGGCGCGAGCGGACCCTGTCCATCCACCACATCGACACCACCAGCCGCGAATCCTTCTACTGGTCGGCGGTCCTGTTCACCTTCGCCCTCGGCACCGCGGCCGGTGACCTGGTGTCCGAGCGCATCGCCCTCGGCTACTGGCTGTCCGCCGTCCTCTTCGCGGCGGCCATCGCCGTGGTGGCCATCGCGCACTTCGAGCTGGACCTGGACGCGGCGTGGAGTTTCTGGATCGCCTACATCCTGACCCGCCCGCTGGGTGCGTCGATCGGCGACTACCTCTCTCAGCCCACCGGTGACGGCGGCCTCGGCCTGGGCACCGTCGTGACCAGCTCTCTGTTCCTGGCGGTCATCCTCGCACTGGTCGTCCACCTCTCCGTCACCCGCAGGGACGTCGCCGAACCGGAGAACGCGCCGGGTCACGCGGCCTGAGCGATGAGCCGGTCCGATGGTTCCCGCCGTCAACTCCGGAAGCGCTCGACTGCCGGTTCATCCCACAGGGCATCGCCTTTTCAGGCGGGTGCGCTGTCGTACGACCGCGTTACGACGTCTGCAAGACCTCTGCCGTGGGGCCGGGCACGCCCGGCCTGCGCGCTGAACTTCACGGCGACCCTGGGCAGGCAGCCCGGGCGCTGCCTCTGCGCGGTCACTCCTCTTCGGAGTCCGGGTGTACCAGACTGCGCATGGTGGGGCGCCCGGGGCGGGCCACGTGCTTGGTAGGCGCGCGGCGGACGGCGACGAGGGCGGCGTCGTCACCGAGGCGTCCACTGGTGTGACTGAGCAGGTCGCGCCTGATGTGGTGAAGCAGGATCTCAGGGGCTTTGTCGGTCCATTGGGCGCTGCGTTCGGCGAGTGGGTAGAAGGTGCCGTGGTGATCGCGGGCTTCGATGACGCCGTCTGTGTAGAGGAGCAGAGTGTTTTCCGGCCCGAAGGGCACCTGGTCGAGGTTGTGGTCTCCGGGCGTGGTCAGGCCGATGCCGAGTGGTGGTGCGGGGTTGAGGGCGGGAGTGGTCACCGCGTGGCCCGGGCCGAGTATCAGGGGTGCGGGGTGTCCACAGCTGATCACCTGGGCGATGGGTTCGTCGTCGGGGATCTCCAGCAGAAGAGCGGTGGCGAAGCGTTCACCGGCTTCCTCGTCCGGCTCGAAGTCGGCGAGGTAGCGCAGAACGCTCCGCTCCAGGGCGGCGGCAAGCTGGCACAGGGTGGTGTGCTGGCGTGCAGCCTCCCGGAACGCGCCCAGCAGGAGGGCCGCCTCGCCGATGGCGGGCAGACCCTTGCCGCGTACGTCACCGATCATCATGCGGGTGCTGTTGTGCGTGCGGGCAGCGGCGTACAGGTCGCCGCCGATTTCCGCTTCCTCCTCGGCGGCCAGGTAGACGCTGGCCAGGTGCATCAGCCCGAGTCGGCTCGGGAGCGGCCACAGGAGGACGTGTTGGGCAGCCTCGGCGACGGAGCGGACCTGCGCCAGCTGGCGTGTGCGCCGGTCGCGGACTACGCACAGCGACACGATAAGCGCAGTGAGCACTGCGAGGGCGGCTACTGGCACGAGCATTCTTCGTGACCCCAGTGCGCCGGATTCCCAGCCGATGAGCGTCTGCGCCGCCATGGCCAGCATCCCGACGCCTGCCGTTGCCCGTGGGCCCTCGAACCACGCGGTCAGTGCAGGCGCGATCACCAGCAGGGGGCCCAGCGCGATGTCGTTCGGAGTCAGGATGTCCACAATGGTGATCAAGGCGATCAGCGACAGTGGAATCAGCAGCAGTGTGTGCCCTGAGCGCCATTGCCGCCCGAATCCCGCCGAACGCCGCTGCTCGAACCCCACGTCTTCCACAGTGCACCCGCGCACTCCGGTCGGCGAGCGTAGCTGCCGGGAACACCTTGGGTTTCGGCTCGGAGCCGCACCGCTCGACATGTGGCCCGGCCGACGCTCATCAGCCGACAGGCACCGATGAGATTGATCTTGGTGCTGCCGCTCCGTATCCGAACGCCCGCCGGCGCCCCCCTCAGTGGCGGGGGTCGTCGCCGGCGCTGAACATGAAGGGCAGGGCGATGCGGTCGAGAATGAAACGCTCGCCGGGGGGCAGGGACCGTCCAGCCGCACCGGGAGCAGAAGCTTTACGGGCCTCGCGGACCACCAGGGCGCTGACCAGGGAGAATGGAGAACTTTCGCCGGAGTGCCTAGGGTCGGCGTGTGGCTTTTATTATGGTGTGCGAAGACGATGCGGCGGTCCGCGACGTCCTGAAGCGCGCACTTGAACACGACGGCCATACTGTCGCAGTCGCTTCTACGGCGGACGGCCTGCTGCGGCACCTTGAGCCGGTCCCTCACCTGGTCGTCCTGGATCTGGGGCTTCCGGACGCCGATGGCCGCGATGTCTGCTTGGCGCTGCGGGCACGTGGCGTTGATGCCCCGGTGCTGATGCTCACCGCCCTGGACGGCATGCATCACAAGGTGGGCGGCTTCGAGGCTGGAGCCGACGACTACATGACGAAACCGTTCGACGTCCCGGAGTTGCTGGTGAGGGTCCGCGCCCTGCTGCGCAGAACAACCGCGACGTCCCCGCCGAGGGGCGTCGTTCTCGATCCGGCGAAACATGTCGTGATCTACGGTTCGACGAGCGAGAGCCTGACGCCGACCGAGTTTCGGCTGTTGGGCAGGCTTATCGCTTCGCAGGGCGATGCTGTACGCCGCCACGCCCTCGTTGCTGCCGGTTGGCCGCATGGCGCGCAGGTCAGCGCCAACACCCTTGACTCCTTCGTTCGCCGGCTACGGACCAAACTCGGTGCGCTGGGTGTGGCCGATCGCCTGGCGACGGTCCGTGGGGTGGGCTATCGATGGGAGTGACGGGCTTCCGTGGGAGGGTTGTCGCGCTTGCGGTTCTGATCGCGACAGCGGTGGTCGCAGTGCTGGTGGTGGTCTCGCACGTGTTGCTGAGCCGGGTGACCGACGCCGACGCGAACGCTTTGGCGCATACGCGTGCAGAGGCGGTGGCGGCGAACGTAACCGTACGCGGTGGTCACGTCGTGCTGATCGAGAACGGCAACGAAGCGCTGGACACGGTCACGTGGGTGTACGCCGATGGGCACCTCATCGACGGGATCGTGCCGGGCAGCCTTCTTGGCCGCGTCGAGGCGCTTGCCGGCTCCGGGCAGTCGCAGACCACCACGGTCGGCAGTCACCTTCTGTATGCCCAGCCGATCCGGCTCGAAGGCCACCGCGCCGTGGCGGTCGTGAGGGTGGATCTGACGCCGTACGAGACGTCAGAGCAGCGCAGCCTGACGATGGCGCTCATGTTGGGTGGCATCTCGATCCTGCTCGCAGGCGTCGTCGCATACCTCATGGTGGGGCGTGCGTTGCGGGTGGTTCACGAAATGGCCACTCTTGCCGACGACTGGGGCGATCACGAACCCGGGCGCCGATTCGACCTCGGCGTTCCGCACGATGAATTCGGAGAGCTCGGGCGAACTCTCGATCGCCTGCTTGACCGCGTGGACAACGCGCTCGCGGACGAGCGCCGGCTCACTGACGAGATCGCCCACGAGTTGCGGACGCCCCTGACGGCCCTGCGGGGCGAGGCACAGTTGGCGCAACTCTCCGGTCAGCATGTGGCACCGGAGTCCGTTCTGACCGAGGTCGACCGCCTGAACACGGCGATCACGACGATTCTGAGTGCCGCCCGGACACGGATCGACGGCGGTACCCGCTGCGATCTCAGGGCGGCGGCGCGACAGGCGATCGCCGGTCGCTCCATCGAACTCGCCATCCCGACCAACGTCGACGTCGCCGTGGCAAGCGAACTCGTCGTGGCCGTGTTGTCCCCCCTTCTGGAGAACGGCCTGCAGCATGCGAGTTCGCGCGTCTGGGTCACGGCACGCATTCAGCCCCAAGGCGTCGTGATCGATGTCCTCGACGACGGCCCGGGGTTCGATCCGGCGGAGGTCGATCGGGTCTTCGAAGCGGGCGTGACCAGCGGCAACGGGCACGGTTTGGGGCTGGCCGTGGTAAGGCGTCTCGCCGCGTCCGCGGGAGTGGCAGTCCGTGCGATCGCGGATGGTCACGGTCGCGTCGAGGTGACCTTCCCCACGCCGGAGGCGATCGCGTAGTCAGGTTGTGTGCAGGTTGGCCGAGCCAGCCTCGTCGCATGACAACGACGAGCGAAGCCCGCACGCACCGCAGCGGGCGGCTGATGCTGAACAAGGTTCCCGAGGTCACCATCTGGTTCTGGGTGATCAAGATCCTGTGCACGACCGTCGGTGAGAGTTTCGCCGACTGGATCAACATGAAGCTGGGCGTCGGCCTGGTGAACACGGCCTGGATCTTCACCGCCGTGTTCGTGGTGGTTCTGGGCGTCCAGCTGCGGCTGAAACGGTACGTCCCGTTCCCGTACTGGCTGACCGTGGTCGTTGTCAGTGTCACGGGCACGCTGTACACCGACATCCTGACCGACCAGCTCAACGTGCCTCTGTGGATCAGCTCCGCGGTGTTCTCGGTCCTGCTCGCCGTGGTCTTCGGCGTGTGGTGGCTGCGCGAGCGCACCCTCTCGATCCACTCGGTCACGACGCTGCCGCGTGAGTCGTTCTACTGGCTCGCCGTTCTCGTCACCTTCGCGCTCGGCACCGCGACCGGCGACTGGACCCTCGAGCTCACCGGCTGGAGCCCGGGAGTCTCGGTCCTGCTGCCCCTCGGCCTCATCGCGGCGATCACGCTGTTGTGGAAGTTCGGCGCGAACCCGGTGCTGTCCTTCTGGCTCGCCTACATCCTGACCCGCCCGCTGGGCGCCAACATCGGTGACTGGCTCGCCTCCCCGAAGGTCGCCCAGCCGGGCGAGCCGACCGGCCTCGCGCTGGGCACCTTCACCACCAGCCTGATCTTCCTCGGCCTGATCCTGGCGACTGTCATCTACCTGACGGTGACGCGCTCCGACGTGACCGAGACCTACGAGGCTTCGCACACCCCGCAGATCACCGCCGACCCGCGCAGGGAGCGCATCGGGCTGGCGGGCTTCGGTCTCCTCGCCGTCGCCACCGGGGTCCTGCTGGTCTGGGCGCACAGCCAGCCGCACGTCGGACCGGCGCCGGAGACCGACGCCACCTCCACCGTTCAACTCGCCCCTGGCCAGGCCGTGAAGAAGTTCCCGTCCAAGAAGGTCGACGCGCTGAAGGCACTCGCATCGACCTCGCTCAGGGACGCACAGTCGGGGAACGCGACCGGGGCCCACGCGGCTGCCCAGTCGCTGCGAGACCTCTGGGATGCCGACCAGGCTTCGTTGCAGCCGCTGGACAACACCGGCTGGACGTTCCTCGACGCCCAGATGGACCAGGTCCTGAAGACCTTCGGCATCGACCACCCGAACCCGCCGATGTCGCCGGCCCACCAGGAGGCTGAACTCCGCACCCTCCTCACGGACATGCGCTGACGGACCTGATCGGCGGCGACTCCTCCGAGGTCGCCGCCGATCACGCTCTCGCGGTGCACGGGATCAGTGACGCAATGGTCTCCGACGCGCCCACCTTCGACCACGTGCTGCCCGAGCTGCCGCGCGTCACCGATGCGCGCACGGTGCTGGCGTACAACGAGGAACCTTCGACCGCACCGTCATCACCACGGCTTCCGACCTGGGCCGGAGCGTGGAAGCTCCTTCGACGCCGACGCGGCCCGCTGCCGCCCCTGCTCAGAGAGCTGAATCAGCGCCTGACCCGGCTCGTCGAACGCCACGCCCCGCAACTGCTCATACCGGTGGGCATCGGCCCGGACAGCGCCGCCACTCTCCTGATCACCATGGGAGACAACCCCGAGCGGCTGAACACCGAGGCGTCCTTCGCCGGCAGGCCAACGCCGCCCCGCACCGTATTGTGTTCACCCGGCTGCGCTTCGATCCCCGCACCCAGGCGTACTACGAACGCCGCACCCAGGAGGGCAAGACCCGACGTGAGATCATCCGAGAAGGAAGCGGTCAGCGCCTCACTCCAGGTGGTGTAGCCGGGGCCGGCCACGGGGCCGAAGTGCCGGCCGCGCACCGCATGGATGGTGCGGGCGACCTCACCGAGCTGCCGGAAAAATGCCGGCCAGGTGGTGCGCGGGTAGACGCCGAGCCGCTCGGCGGCCGGAACGCCATCCAGGAGTGTTTGGATCATGACGTTCCGTTCGATGACCTCGTGGGTGAAGTCGGCGGCGATGAGCCGGGGGCAGCGGCGCGATCGGCGCGAGGTAGGGCAGGGTCGCGAACTCGTTGCGCATCAGGGCGCGCTCGTGCGGAGCTGCCTCTCCGGATGGGGCGCGAAGCGGAGGATGACCAACCGGTCTTCACGGTGACGGTCACGCGCAGAGTTGTGTTGTGCATGTCGCCGCCGAGTTCGGGCGATCTGCTGCCGCGTCTTCGGTACAAACGTACAGGTCACCGCCGCCGCACGCCGGAGGAGGGCGTGCCAGGCGAGGAAATGATCACGGTGGAGGCGGTCACCGCAGAGTGACTGGATCAGCCGCCTGGTTGACGGGTCAAGGTATCGAGATTCTGGACAACTTGATGTCCAGCTCTTCCACCTGCGGTATCGGGTTCGCGATCGTGGGGGCGTCGTGAGTCGGCGAGAACGACATGTCCGCGTAACGGAGCGGCAGCGTGCACCAGGAGATTTTGGCGCCCATAAGGGGACCCATTTCACCAGGTGAGACGGATTGCCGCTGATCCGTTGTGCACGTTGACTCCGCGAGCGCAGCAGTGTCGGGCCTCAACAGCCTGGCCAGGAAAGAGGGGGCAATGGGTCTACCTGGAGGAGATGGCCTCGCGCTCATTCTCCCCAGACGCTCCCCACGGCCCATTCTGGGCCGACCGATACACGTAAGCACCGAGGTCAGATATGGAATTTACGACTCGTCCCACCCTGAAAGGCACCTTCGGCATGGTGTCCTCGACGCACTGGCTGGCCTCCCAGTCGGCGATGGCGGTCATGGAGGACGGTGGCAACGCCTTCGACGCGGCCGTCGCCGGCGCGTTCGTCCTGCACGTGGTGGAACCGCACCTCAACGGGCCCGCCGGTGAGGTGCCGATCCTGCTGGCCCCGGCCGGCGGCGAGGTGCGGGTGCTGTGCGGACAGGGCGTGGCCCCGGCCGGCGCCACGGTCGCGCACTACAAGGGGCTCGGCCTCGACCTCGTACCCGGCACCGGACCGCTCGCGGCCGCCGTGCCCGGCGCCTTCGACGCCTGGCTGCTGCTCCTGCGCGACCACGGCACCAAGTCCCTGGACGACGTCCTGAAGTACGCCATCGGGTACGCCGAACACGGACACCCGCCCGTGGAGAACGTCGGCGCGACCGTGGAGAGCGTGCGGAAGCTGTTCGAGACCGAGTGGACCTCGTCGGCGGAGGTGTACCTGCCGGGCGGCACACCGCCCCGGCCCGGTGAGCCGCTGCGCAATCCCGCCCTCGCCGCCACCTGGAAGCGGCTGCTCGCCGAGACCGCCGGCGCCGGCGAGCGGGAGGCGCGCATCGACGCCGCGCGCGAGGTGTGGCGCACCGGCTTCATCGCCGAGGCCCTCCTGCGGCAGTCCCGGCGGCCCACCATGGACACCAGCGGCGAACGGCACACCGGCACGCTCACCGAGGCCGACCTGGCCGGCTGGTCGGCGTCGTACGAGACACCCGTGACCTACGACTGGAACGGCTGGACCGTGTGCAAGGCCGGCCCCTGGAGCCAGGGCCCCGCCCTCCTCCAGCAGCTCGCCCTCCTCCCGCCCGAGCTGCCCCCGCACGGCCGCGCCGACTACGTCCACCTGCTGATCGAGGGCTGCAAGCTCGCCATGGCCGACCGCGAGGCCTGGTACGGCGACGCCGCCGAGGTGCCCGTCGCCGAACTGCTGTCGGACGGCTACAACGTCGAGCGGCGCGCGCTCGTCACCGCCGCGGCATCCCGCGAGCTGCGCCCCGGCAGCCCCGGCGGACGCGCGCCGCGCCTTCCCGCGCAGTCACACGCGCGCGTGGGCGACGACGGCGACGACTTCAGCCCGCTGGGCGTCGGCGAGCCCACCGTCGCGCACCCGCCCGCCGAGCCCCGGGTCGCCGCCGACGGCACCAGCCGCGGCGACACCTGCCACCTCGACGTCGTCGACCGCTGGGGCAACATGGTCGCGGCCACGCCCAGCGGCGGCTGGCTCCAGTCGAACCCGGTCGTCCCGGAACTCGGCTTCCCGCTCGGCACCCGGTTGCAGATGACCTGGCTGGAGGAGGGCCTGCCGAACTCCCTCGCCCCCGGCCGCCGCCCCCGCACCACCCTCACCCCGTCCCTGGCGCTGCGCGACGGCGTCCCGGTGCTGGCGTTCGGCACTCCCGGCGGCGACCAGCAGGACCAGTGGCAGCTGCACTTCTTCCTCGCCGCGGTGCTGCGTGCCCCGGTCCGAGGCGGCCTCGACCTGCAGGGCGCCATCGACGCCCCGAACTGGCACAACGACAGCTTCCCCAGTTCCTTCTACCCGCGCGGCCACCGCCCCGGCAGCGTGACCGTGGAGTCGCGCATGGCGGCGGACGTGATCGAGGAGCTGCGCCGGCGCGGCCACGACGTCACCGTCGGCCCCGCATGGTCGGAGGGGCGCCTGTGCGCGGTGGCCCGGGACCCGCGGACCGGAATCCTGTCGGCCGCGGCCAACCCGCGCGGCATGCAGGGGTACGCGGTGGGCCGCTGACGGCCGCTGACGGCCGCTGACGGCCGCGGGCGGGGGAGCAGCCGGGGCCCGAGGGGCAGCCCCGCGTATTCATCGTGATTCCATACCCCATCCACCGCACGGGCGGGGATTGTCAGCGGGGCGTGTTCTCATGGAGGCATGATCGACGACACCGAGACCTGGGAGTCCCCTCTGGACGAGATTCTCGGGGGAGAGTTCCTCGCCCGCCGCTCGGCCGACGTGGAAGACGCGGTCCGCAAGGCCGCCGCCGCCGAGATCCTGCCCCGCTTCCGCCGGCTCGCCGACCACGAGGTGGACCAGAAGAGCGGACCGCACGACCTGGTGACGGACGCCGACCGCCTCGCCGAGCGGCAGCTCACCGAGGTCTTCGGCGCCCTGCTGCCCGGCTCGGTGGTGGTCGGCGAGGAGGCGGTGCACGCCAACCCGGCCACGTACGACGCGCTCCAGGGCGACGCCCCGGTCTGGATCGTCGACCCGGTCGACGGCACGCGCCAGTTCGTGCACGGCGACGACGGCTTCTGCACCCTGGTGGCGCTCGCCCACCGGGGCACCCTCCTCGCCTCCTGGACCTACGCCCCCGCCCGCGACCAGTTCGCCACGGCGGTGCGCGGACAGGGCGCCTACCTCGACGGGGAGCGGCTGTTCGCCGGCCCGCCGGCCCCCGGCCGGGACCTCGTCGTCGCCACCTCCCACCCGGACTTCACCACCGACGAGCAGAAGCGCTCGCTGCGCGCCCTGTGGACCGACGGCATCGCCCCGCGCCCCTGCGGTTCGGCGGGGCTTGAGTATCTCGCCGTGGCCCGGGGCGAGTTGGACGCGGTCGCGTTCTCCTGGGAGGCCGCCTGGGACCACGCGGCGGGTCTGCTGCTGGTCCAGGAGGCGGGCGGCGCCGACATCACCCTCACCGGTGAGCCGTTCCGTATCACCGGCGGCAACGCGCTGCCCTTCACGGCCGCCCGGGACGCCGCCACCGCCCGCCGCGTCGCCGAGCTGCTGCGCACGGCGGCCTGAGGCACCCGCCCCGGGCACTGTCGGTCCCCCGGCATATCCTGAAGCCGAGTGGCCATCGGCTGACGAGGGGGTCCGAAGGTGCCGTCGATGCTCGATGCGGTCGTGGTGGGTGCGGGGCCGAACGGACTGACCGCGGCCGTGGAGCTGGCCCGCCGCGGGTTCTCCGTCGCCCTGTTCGAGGCGCGTTCCACCGTCGGCGGCGGTTCCCGTACCGAGGAGCTGACGCTGCCCGGCTTCCGGCACGACCCGTGCTCGGCCGCCCATCCCCTCGGGATCAACTCGCCCGCGTTCCGTGCCCTTCCGCTGGAGCGCTACGGCCTCGAGTGGCTGCACGCCGACCTGCCGATGGCGCACCCCTTCCCGGACGGCAGCGCGGCCGTGCTGGCCCGGTCCGTCGCCGAGACGGCCGCCTCGTTCGGCCCGCGCGACGCGGGCACCTACCGCAGACTGGTCGCGCCGTTCCTGTCCAGGTGGGACACCCTGGCCCGGGACTTCATGTCCCTGCCGCTGACCGCGCTGCCCCGCGACCCGGTCACCCTCGCCCGCTTCGGCCTGGCCGGACTCCCGCCCTCCACCGTGCTGATGAGCCGCTTCCGGGACGAGCGGTTCAAGGCCCTCTTTTCCGGCCTCGTCGCCCATGTCATGGCCCCGCTGGGCGGCTTCGCCACCGGTGGCGTCGGCCTGGTCTTCGCCCTGGCCGCGCACGCCCGCGGCTGGCCCGTCGCCCGCGGCGGCTCCCAGGCGATCTCCGACGCCCTCGCCGGCTACCTGTCGGATCTCGGCGGCGCGATCCACACCGACTACGAGGTCAAGCGCCTGGACGACCTGCCGCCCGCGCGCGCGTACGTCTTCGACACCTCGCCCACCGCCCTCGCCCGCATCGCCGGCTTCGGCAGCCACTACGACCACTACCGCTACGGCCCCGGCGTCTTCAAGATCGACTACGCGCTGGACGGCCCCGTGCCGTGGACCGCGCCCGAGGCCCGGGTCGCCGGCACCGTGCAGATCGGGGCGAGCCGCGCCGAGATCGGCCGGGCCCTGCGTGCCGCGTCCCGCGAGGGCCGCGCCCCGGACAAGCCGTTCATGATCACTGTGCAGCCCAGCGTGGCCGACCCGACCCGGGCCCCGGAGGGCAAGCACGTCTTCTGGGCGTACGGCCACGTCCCGAGCGGCTGGAGCGGTGACCTCACCGACGCCATGGAACGCCAGCTGGAGCGCTTCGCCCCCGGCTTCCGCGACCGCGTCCTCGCCCGCGCCACGGCCGGCCCTGCCGAGATGGCCGCCCGCAACGCCAACTACGTGGGCGGCGACATCGCCTGCGGCGCGGCCTCCGGACTCCAGCTCCTGCTGCGCCCCAGACTGTCCCTGTCCCCGTACCGCACCCCCCACCCGGCGGTCTTCATCTGCTCCTCCGCGACCCCGCCCGGCCCGGGCGTGCACGGGATGTCGGGGCACAACGCGGCGAAGGCCGTCTGGAGAAGACTGAGGCAGACATGATCACCATCACCCTCGTCCGGGGCGACATCACCCGGCAGACCGTCGACGCGATCGTGAACGCGGCCAACTCCTCCCTGCTCGGCGGCGGGGGCGTCGACGGCGCCATCCACCGCCGCGGCGGCCCCGCGATCCTGGCGGACTGCCGCGCCCTGCGCGCCTCCCGGTACGGCAAGGGCCTGCCCACCGGCCAGGCCGTCGCCACCACGGCGGGCGAGCTGGACGCGCGCTGGGTGATCCACACCGTGGGCCCGGTCTGGTCCGCCTCCGAGGACCGCGCCGACCAGCTCGCCTCCTGCTACCGGGAATCCCTCCGCGTCGCCGACGAACTGGGCGCGCGCACGGTCGCCTTCCCGGCGATCTCCACCGGCGTCTACCGCTACCCGATGCAGGACGCCGCCCGCGTCGCGGTGGAAACCGTACGCACCACCCCGACCGCCGTCGAAGAGGTGCGCTTCGTCCTCTTCGACGACCATGCGTACGACGCGTTCGCCCGGCAGCTCGGCTGAGCGCTCCGCCGGCAATCCGGTGCGTCATCCGCGAGTCCGTCGTGGCTGGTCGCGCAGTTTCCCGCGCCCCCGCGGGCGCGGCCGAAGCGCACCGGACTTCGCCGACCCCGCCCGGCCCCTGAGGTTCGGCGGCCCCGGATGCCGTACGGCCTAGAGCTCGGCCGCCACCGTCAGGCCCTCCAGCACCGCTTCCTCCACGGTGCGCGGCGCGACGCAGTCACCCGCGGAGAAGACACGGTCGGCCGGGACGCCCAGGGCGACCGGGTCGAGGTCGTTGACCGGTTCGTGGCCCTGGGAGAGGACGATGCCCGCGACCCCGTCGAGCAGTACCGGCTCCTCGGTGAGGGTGTGCTGGAGGTAGACGGTGTCGCTGTCGGCGCCGTAGAGCCGCACGTTGGGCACGACGTCGATCCGCGCCCGCGCGGCCTGGGCCAGCATGGCGGCGCGTACGTACTGCTGGAGGTGCTCGCCGGCGGCGAAGCCGGTCACGCCGAGCGTCACCTTCCGTCCCAGGGACGCGAGTTGGAGGGCGACGCCCAGGCCGATCCAGTCGCCGCGCCAGTCCGCCACCACGATCCGGCCGCGCGGCACCTCGCCGCCACGGATGACCGACCAGGCGTCGAGCACCACGGGGTCGTCCATCAGCTCCAGCCGCGGACGGCGGGGCCGTGCACCGGTGGTGAGCACCACCGCGTCCGGCGCCGCGGCGGCGAGGGTCTGTCCGTCCACCCGGGAGTTCACCAGGATGCGGGCTCCCGCGCGTCGCGCCTCACCTTCGAGGTTGGTGACCGCACCGCCGAACTCGGCGCGGCCGGGCAGCAGTTCGGCGAGGAGTACCTGTCCGCCGACGCGTCGCCCCGCTTCGTGCAGTTCCACCTCGTGCCCGCGAGCCGCGGCCACGGCGGCGGCCTTCAGGCCGGCCGGCCCGCCGCCCACCACCAGTACCTTCTTCCGCCGTGTGATCGTCGGCAGTACCCCGAAACGGCGCTCCCGGCCGGTCTCCGGGTGCTGGATGCAGGAGATCGGGTAGCCGAGCTGGAAGTGGCCGATGCAGGCCTGGTTGCACCCGATGCAGGCGCGGATCTCCTCGGCGCGGTCGTCCGCGGCCTTGACCGGCATGTCCGGGTCGCAGATCAGGGCCCTGGTCATCGCACACGCGTCGGCCTGACCGTCCGCGACGATCTGTTCGGCCTCCTGCGGCTGGTTGATGCGCCCGGCCACCATCACGGGGACGCCGACGACGGCGCGCACCTTGGCGGCGAGCGGCGCGGTGTAGCCCGCGTGGTGGAACATGGGCGGGGCGATGTGCTGGGCCCCGGACAGGCTGGAGGAGCTGCCCGCAGCCACCGACACGTAGTCGATCAGTCCCTCGGCGTCGAGCGCGGCGACTGATTCGAGGACCAGATCGGTACCCAGGCCGTCGTGGCTGAGTTCGTCGCCGGAGATGCGCAGGCCGACCACGAAGCCGTCTCCCGCGTGCTCCCGGGCGCTGCGCAGTGCCTCGCGCAGGAAGCGCAGCCGGCCAGGCCCGTCGCCGCCCCAGCCGTCGGTGCGGACGTTGACCGCGGGGTTGAGGAACTGTGCCGGCAGGTAGCCGTGGCTGGCGACGACCTCCACGCCGTCGAGCCCCGCCTCGCGCAGCCGGCGGGCCGCCTGGCCGTAGCCGTCGAGGACTTCACGGATCTCGGCCTCGGTCATGGCGCGCGGCATGACGTGGAAGCGCTCGCTCGGTGTGGCCGAGGGTGCCCAGGCGACGGGCGCGCTGCCGTCCTTGGACTCCAGGATCTCCCGGCCGGGATGGAACAGCTGGCCGAAGACCTTCGTGCCGTGCCGGTGCACCGCCTCGGCGAGCCTGGCGTAGCCGGGCACGCACTCGTCCTCGGTGGCCATCAGCACGTGGGTGGTGTACCGGGCGGACTCGTGCACGCCGGAGACCTGGAGCACGATCAGGCCGACACCGCCCGCCGCGCGGGCCTCGTGATAGGCGATCAGCTCCTCGGTGACCGCGCCGTCCCTGACCAGGACGGTGTCGTGGCCCGAGGACAGGATCCGGTTGCGCACCGTCACCTGGCCTATTTCGAGCGGGATGAACAGGTGCGGGAACCGCACTCCCATGGCACGTCTCCTCCCTCGGAGCCTGGCGCTCCGCTGAAAATCCGGTGTCGTCCGCGGGTCCGCCGTGGCTGGTCGCGCGGTTCCCCGCGCCCCTACGGGGCGCCGCGAACCCGCCTAGGCGCGGACGCCGAGCACGACGCGCGCGGTGCCGAGCATCACCTCGGCGTAGCGTTCGGCGGTGAGCCCGGATCCGGACGCCACCGCCATCTCGCAGCCGTCGACCAGGGCCACCAGCGAACCGACGGCGAGGTCGGCGGCGAGCGGAGGGTCGAACTCCTTGCTGCGCAGGCCCTGTCGGACGATCTCGGTGACCAGCGCCCGCCATGCGGCGTGGACGCGGCGCACCCCCTCGCCCAGCTCCTCCCGGCGGGAGGCGCTCGCGCAGAACTCGGTCCATGTGGCGCAGCGCCGGACGAGGCCGGGATCGGAGGTGAGTGCCCCGACGAGCAGTTCGAAGCGGCGCCAGGCCCCGGGGGCGTCGACGGCCGCGGCCCGCCAGCGTTCGATCAGTTCGTCGATGGACCAGGCGAAGGCCTCGCGGAAGAGGGCGTCGCGGGTCTCGAAGTAGTGCTGCAGCGAACCGATGGACAGTCCGGACGCCGTGGCGACATCGCGCAACCGGCCCGCGTCGAAGCCCCGTTCGGCCAGCACCTCGGCCGCCGCCCGCAGGATCCGTTCCCTCTGCTCGTCCACGATCGCTCCCGCTGCCGCACGTTCCCGGTGTCACGCGCTCGGCTTCACCTTCCGGGCCACATGTTCTCGCCCGCCCATCTTGCCAGCTAATAATAACGCATTATTGTGACGCCCGACACAATGCCCTACTCCCTCGAGATGGCGGCCGGCGCCCCTGTCCGGCACGGACCGCCTCGGAGGGCCCTGTCCTGGCAGCACCTGGCCGACCGAGCCTTCGTGGGCGCATGGCATCATCGGCCGGGATCACGGCCGTAACCGCACCCTGGAGCCCGATGAACGCCGCCCTCACCGCCGCGCCGGCGGTCGGCACCTCGTTGCTGGACGACTTCTCCCTGGAGATGACCGGCAAGGACGTGCCGAAACTGGAGGAGGCGCGCGACAGCATCCCCCGGGGTACGCGGATCAACGTGACGTTCCTGGCGGGCGAGGATCTCGGTATGCGGCTGGCCGCTGCCCGCGCGGTCAAGCGGCTCGGGTTCGTCCCCGTGCCGCACATCTCCGCCCGCCGGCTGCCCTCGCGGGATCACCTGGAGGAGTTCCTGGCGGGGCTCGCCGCGGACGGCACCGCGGAGAACGTGTTCGTGGTCGGCGGCGACCCCGCCCGCCCCGAGGGCCCGTACGAGGACGCGCTCTCCGTCATCCGCACCGGCCTGCTCCAGCACCACGGGGTGCGGCACATCGGCGTCAGCGGCTACCCGGAGGGGCACCCGGCCATCACGGACGGCACCCTGTGGTCGGCGCTCACCGACAAGACGGCGGCCCTCGACACCGAGCGGCTCACCGGCGACGTGATCACCCAGTTCGGCTTCGACGTCGACCCGGTCCTCGCCTGGCTGGAGGCCGCCCGCGACCGCGGGGTGCACCTGCCGGTCCGCATAGGCGTCCCCGGCCCGGCAGGAGTGCGCCGGCTGCTCGGCTACGCGGCCCGCTTCGGCGTCGCCACCAGCGCCTCCGTCGCCCGCAAGTACGGCTTCTCGCTGACCAACCTCATGGGTACGACGGGCCCCGACCGCTTCCTGCGCGCACTCGCCCGCCGCTACGACCCGGCGCGGCACGGCGTCGTGAAGGTGCACTTCTACACCTTCGGGGGCCTGCGTACGACCTCCGAGTGGATCGCGGGCTTCGGGCAGCACGGCTGACCCCGACCGGGAAGGAGGATCGATCCCGCCAGGGAATTTGCTCCCGCCCCAGGCCACCCCAGGTACATGTCGGATTTCCGCCAGCGGTGAGTCCCCGCCAGGGCCGATCCTGGACGCATGCAGACAGGGATGCACCTCGACCGGGAGCACTGCGTACGCGCCGTGCAGTCCAAGGACGCACGGTTCGACGGCTGGTTCTTCACCGCCGTCCTGACCACCCGCATCTACTGCCGGCCCAGCTGCCCGGTGGTCCCGCCCAAGCCGGAGAACATGACGTTCTATCCGAGCGCGGCCTCCTGCCAGCAGGCCGGATTCCGGGCCTGCAAGCGCTGCCGCCCGGACACCAGCCCCGGCTCCCCGGAGTGGAACCGGCGCGCCGACCTTGTCGCCCGCGCCATGCGGCTGATCTCCGACGGTGTCGTGGACCGCGAGGGCGTGCCCGGACTGGCCGGCCGGCTCGGCTACTCCGCCCGCCAGGTCGAGCGCCAGCTGCTCGCCGAGCTGGGCGCCGGACCCCTCGCCCTGGCCCGCGCCCAGCGCGCCCAGACCGCACGGCTGCTGGTCGAGACGACACCGCTGCCCATGGCGGAGATCGCCTTCGCGGCCGGCTTCTCCTCCATCCGCACCTTCAACGACACCGTCCGCGAGGTCTTCGCCCTGTCCCCGAGCGAGCTGCGCGCCCGGGTGCCGCGGGGCAGCGCCGCGGGCATCGCCGGCACCCCCGGCACCATCGCGCTGCGGCTGCCCTTCCGCGCCCCGCTCAACCCCGACAACCTCTTCGGACACCTGGCCGCCACGGCCGTACCCGGCGTGGAGGAGTGGCGCGACGGCGCGTACCGGCGCACGCTGCGGCTCCCGTACGGGCACGGCATCGCCGCGCTCACGCCCCGCCCCGACCATATCGCCTGCCGCCTCACCCTCAGCGACCCGCGCGATCTGACCGTCGCCATCAGCCGCTGCCGACGCCTGCTCGACCTGGACGCCGACCCGGTGGCGACCGACGACCGGCTGCGCACGGACCCGCTCCTCGCGCCGCTCGTCGACAAGGCCCCGGGGCGCCGCGTCCCGCGCACGGTCGACGAGGCCGAGTTCGCCATCCGGGCCGTGCTCGGACAGCAGGTGTCCACGGCCGCCGCCCGCACCCACGCGGCCCGCCTGGTCACGGCCCACGGCAAACCGCTGGACGACCCCGAGGGCGGACTCACCCACCTCTTCCCGTCGCCCGAGGCGCTGGCCGCCGTGGATCCCGAGACCCTGGCCATGCCCCGCACCCGGCGCACGACCTTCACCACTCTCGTCGACCGGCTCGCCGACGGCACGCTCCACCTGGGCGTCGAGTCCGACTGGGCCGAGACCCGGTCCCGTCTGCTCGCACTGCCCGGCTTCGGCCCCTGGACGGTCGACGTCATCGCCATGCGCGCCCTCGGCGACCCCGACGCCTTCCTCCCCACCGACCTCGGCATCCGGCGCGCCGCCCAGGAACTGGGCCTGCCCGGCACCCCGGCCGCGCTCACCGCCCGCGCCGAGGCCTGGCGCCCCTGGCGGGCCTACGCGGTCCAGTATTTGTGGGCGACGGACAGCCACCCCGTCAACTTCCTTCCCGTATAAGAACCTTCGAGAGGACCTTCACGATGAAGCAGCACACCGTCATCGACAGCCCCTACGGCCCCCTCACCCTCGTCGCCGACGACGGCGTCCTGTGCGGCGTCTACATGACCGACCAGCGCCACCGCCCCTCGGAGGAGACCTTCGGCAGCCCCGACGACGCCCCCTTCGCCGAGGCCGAGGAACAGCTGTCCGCCTACTTCGCGGGCGAGTTGAAGGAGTTCACACTCGAACTCCGCCTGAACGGCACCCCGTTCCAGCGCGGCGTCTGGGAACAGCTCACCCGCATCCCGTACGGCGAGACCAGCTCCTACGGCGAACTCGCCGACGCCATCGGCAACCCCAAGGCCTCCCGCGCCGTCGGCCTCGCCAACGGCAAGAACCCGATCAGCATCATCGTCCCCTGCCACCGTGTGATCGGCGCCGCCGGCGACCTCACTGGCTACGGCGGCGGCCTGGACCGCAAGCGCCGCCTGCTGGACTTCGAGCGCGGAACGGCGCTCTTCTAGGCGCCTCTTCCAGTAGGCGTCTCTTCCAGGAGCTCTCCGACGGCGTACGTACCGTACGCCGTCCTAGGCGTCGTACTCCGTGGCCAGCCGGTCCAGCAGCGCCGGAAGCGCCGTGCCGATCGGTTCGCGCACGACCTCCTGGGCGAGTTCGTCGTACGGAGTCGGTTCGGCGTTGACGATGACCAGATGGGCGCCGCTGCCGGTGGCGACGCCCGCGAGGCCGGCGGCGGGCTGCACCTGGAGGCTGGAGCCGACGGCGATGAAGACGGTGCAGGCCTTGCTGATCGAGAGGGCCTGGCCGAGGACCGCGGGGTCGAGCCGTTCACCGAACATGACGGTCGCCGACTTCAGGATCCCGCCGCACTCCAGGCACGCCGGATCCTCCTCACCCGCCTCCACCCGCGCCAGCGCGTCCTCCATCGGCCCCTGGGCGTGGCACATGGTGCACACCACGCTGCGGGCCGTGCCGTGCAGCTCCAGTACCTTGCGGGCCGGCATCCCGGCCAGCTGGTGCAGCCCGTCCACGTTCTGGGTGAGCACCCGCACCGGGATGCCGGAGTGCTCCAGCCCGGCGACGGCCCGGTGCGCGGCGTTCGGCTCCGCCCGCAGGGTCCGGTTCGCGCGCCGCATCTGCCAGGAGCGGCGGCGGATCTCCGGATCGCCCATGTAGTACTCGTACGTCACGAGCTTCTCGGCCTCGGGATCGCGCCGCCACAGTCCGTTCGGGCCGCGGTAGTCGGGGATGCCGGAGTCGGTGGAGATGCCGGCGCCGCTGAGGATCGCCACGTCGGCACCGTATGCGGGCCCGGCGGGATTCACGCGACCCGGTGGCCGTCCTCCAGTTCCGCCGTGCCCGAGCCCTCCGAAAGGACGTCCAGCGCGGCCAGGACGCGGCGGCCGAGGGCGCCGGGCAGGTGGGCGGTGAGCTCCTCGCGGGGCACGAGGCGCCAGGACAGCAGCTCCTCCTCCTGAAGCCGGATCGTCTTCAACTCCGCGTCGGTGAGGACACCGCCGTCGTACAGGTACGCCGCCAGCGGCGGCCGGCCGGCGCCGGGCACCCAGTCCACCGCCAGCAGCCGGCCCGGCTCCCGGTCCAGGCCGATCTCCTCCAGCGTCTCGCGGCGTGCGCCCCGGCGGGGTGTCTCGCCGTCGTCCGACTCGATCGTGCCGCCCGGAAGCGCCCATCCGTCACGGTAGTTGGGCTCGACGAGCAGCACCCGCCCCGTGGCGTCCCGGAAGAGCACGGCGGCACCGGCGATGATGCGGGGGAGACCCGCGATGTACGTGGCGAAGTCCTGGGTGGAGGTCATCCGGACAGGGTAGCCAGCCTCAGCGTCCGCTCGGCGAGGTCGCTGATGCGTACGCCGTCGAAGCCGAACACGGCGCTGCGGACGGTGTCCTCCAGCGGGTCCTTCCACTGGGCGGGGATCGCGGCCGCACCCGTGAGGACGCCGGCCACCGAGCCGGCCGTCGCCCCGTTGGAGTCGGTGTCCAGGCCGCCGCGGACGGTCAGGGTGATGGTCCGGGTGAAGTCGCCGTCGCCGTACAGCAGACCCGCGGTGAGGACCGCCGCGTTCGGCACGCTGTGGATCCAGCCGAGGCCCGCGGTCTCCGCGGACACGGTGGCCAGCGTCTCCTCCCAGGGCAGCCGGGTCTCGTGCAGGGACGTCACCCGGCGCACGGCGCGGGCCAGCCGGCTGCTCGCCGGGATCTCGGCGAGCGCGGACTCCAGCGCGTCCCGCACGCTCGGCGCGGTGAACGCGGCAGCGATCAGGGCGGCCGCCCACATCGCGCCGTAGACACCGTTGCCGGTGTGCGAGAGCACCGCGTCCCGGCGGGCCAGCGAGGCGGCCCGGCGCGGGTCGCCCGGGCAGGTCCAGCCGTAGGCGTCGGCACGGATCAGCGCGCCGATCCACTCCTGGTGCGGGTTGTCGTACGTCGCCGTCAGCGGCGGCTTCAGGCCGTTGGCGAGGTTGCGGTACGCCGCCCGTTCCGCGGTGAAGGTCTGCAGGTACGGCAGCCTGAGCAGCCACAGGTCGCCGACCTGCTCGGTGCTGAAGCCGAAGCCGTGGGTCTCCAGCAGGTGCAGGCCGAGGATCGCGTAGTCGACGTCGTCGTCGCGGCAGCTGCCGTGGATGCGGCCGCGCACGCAGTCGCGCCACTCGGGGCGCAGCACGGCGCCGTCGGCCGGGTCGGCGGGCTCGGGCAGGTAGTCGGTCAGCGGCAGGGCGGCGGCCCGGCGCAGATACCGGTCGATGCGCTCGCGCGTCCACACCTCGCCCTGCTCGACCGGCTTGCCGAGCATGTTGCCCGCGATCCGCCCGAGCCAGCCGCCGTGGACGCGGTCGGCGAGGTCCGGTCCCGTGTCGAGGTCGCTCATGGCTGTGGTCTACCCGCTGCTCCGCCTGATCTCACGGCCGCGCCGTCCACGTGCGGACGGCTTCCAGAGGGCGGGCGGGGCATGACGGCGGGGGTGTCCTGAGGTTAAGGTCGCAGCGGCGCGACTGGCCCTGACGTGCGCGGGGCCCGGAGAGCAAGGGGAATGCAAGGTGGCGGAAGCTGCAGGCAACGAGACCCGTCGGGTGCTCATCGCCGCGGACAAGTTCAAGGGCTCGCTCACGGCCGTGCAGGTCGCCGAGCGGGTGACGGCCGGGCTGCGCCGGGTCGTGCCGTCGGTCGAGGTCGAGGCGCTGCCCGTTGCCGACGGCGGTGACGGGACCGTGGACGCGGCGGTCGCGGCCGGATTCCAGCGCCGGGAGGTCCGGGTCACCGGACCGCTCGGGGACGAGGTGACGGCCGCGTTCGCGCTGCGCGGCGACACCGCGGTCGTGGAGATGGCCGAGGCGAGCGGGCTGCAGCGGCTGCCGGCCGGTGTCTTCGCCCCGCTGACGGCCTCCACGTACGGCTCCGGGGAACTGCTGCGGGCCGCGCTGGACGCGGGCGCGCGGACGATCGTGTTCGGCGTGGGCGGTAGCGCCACGACGGACGGCGGCGCCGGGATGCTGTCGGCGCTGGGCGCCCGGTTCCTGGACGCGGACGGGGAACCGGTGGCGCCGGGCGGCGGCGGGCTCGCCGGCCTCGCCCGCGCGGACCTGTCCGGCCTCGACCCGCGCCTGTCCTCCGTCGAGCTGGTGCTCGCCAGCGACGTCGACAACCCGCTGACCGGGCCGAAGGGCGCGCCCGCGGTGTACGGCCCCCAGAAGGGCGCCTCGCCGGACGACGTGGCCGCGCTGGACGCCGCGCTGGCCCACTTCGCGAAGGTCCTGGAGGCCGAGGCCGGGGAGCGTGCGGCCGAGCACGCGGCGGCACCGGGCGCCGGGGCGGCCGGCGGAATCGGCTACGGCGCGCTCCTCCTGGGCGCCCGCTTCCGGGCCGGCATCGAGGTCATGCTGGACGTCCTCGGCTTCGCTCCGGCGCTGGAGCGGGCCGACCTGGTGATCACCGGCGAGGGCTCGCTGGACGAGCAGACGCTCCACGGGAAGGCCCCGGCGGGGGTCGCCGCGGCGGCCCGGGCGGCCGGCAAGGACGTCGTCGCGGTGTGCGGCCGGCTGGCCCTGTCGGAGGAGGCGTTGCTGCGGGCCGGTATCGGGAGGGCCTACCCTCTCACCTCGGTCGAGCCGGACATCGCCAAGTGCATCGCGGACGCCGGTCCGATCCTGGAGCTGGTCGCCGTTCGGATCGCTGAGGACAACTTGGCCTGAGGCCTCTGCTCCCGGACCCCCGTCTCCCCTCCGCGATCCCGTCCCGGTCCGTTGGACGGGTGCCCTCCCGACCCACCGAGCCGGATGGTGGGTGGGCATGGGCCGGGGTCCGGGAGCGGAGCCCCAGGCGGTCACCCCGCCACCGGACGCGTACACAGCGGACGCGCACACGGCAAAGGGCCCCGAACCAGATCGTCAGATCGGTCCGGGGCCCTCGGAGCGGAGCGTTACGGCAGCTGGGCCGCCCGCGCCTCGCGACGGTTGTCGCGGAAGTTGTTCACCCGGCGCGCCGTGGCGAACAGCGGGATCACCGCGCCCATGACCAGCTGCAGGGCACAGCCGGTCTGGAGGAGCAGCTGGCCACCCGGGGCGTCGAAGGCCCAGGCGGTCAAAAGGCCCATGGACAGGACGATCCAGGACAGCATGGCCACGGCGAGGCGGCCCCGCGGCTTCGGGTACTCGACCCGGCTCACCATCAGCCAGGCCGTGCCCAGGATCGCGAGGAGCGTCGCGAAGAAGGGCAGCTCCAGGAGGACGATCGAGACGACCGTCAGCGCGCCGAACGGGGAGGGCATGCCCTGGAACATGCCGTTCGTCGGTGTCACGCACGAGAAGCGCGCGAGCCGCAGCACCACGGCCAGGAGCACCACGATCGCCCCGACCGCCGCCACCTTCTGGTAGGCGTCGTCCGCGACCATGCCGTAGACCAGCACGAAGTACGCCGGCGCGAGGCCGAAGCTGATCAGGTCCGAGAGGTTGTCCAGCTCGGCGCCCATGGGCGAGGAGCGCAGCTTGCGCGCGACCAGGCCGTCGAACAGGTCGAACACGGCCGCGCACAGCATCAGGATGACCGCCGTGGCCGCGCTGTTGCGCGCCATGCCGGACTCCTGGCTGTCGGTGAGGTGCGGGATCAGGATCCCGGTGGTGGTGAAGTACACCGCCATGAAGCCGCACGTGGCGTTGCCGAGCGTGAGGGTGTCCGCTATCGAGAGGCGGAGAGAGAGCGGCATCTCCTCCTCGTCGTCGACCTCGTCGGCCTCGGGCACCCAGCCCGCCTGAGTCTCCGGATCAATCACGGTCAATGCGAGTCACCCCAGCCACGGTCTTCTGACCGACCTCGACCGCGACCTCCACGCCCTCGGGCAGGTAGAGGTCGACACGCGAGCCGAAGCGGATCAGGCCGATGCGGTCGCCCTGCTCGACCTTCGTGCCCTGCGGGATGTAGGGCACGATGCGGCGGGCCACCGCGCCGGCGATCTGGATCATCTCGATGTCGCCGAGTTCGGTGTCGAAGTGCCAGACTACGCGCTCGTTGTTCTCGCTCTCCTTGTTGAAGGCGGGAACGAAGCCACCGGGAACGTGCTCGACGGACGTCACCGTGCCCGCGAGGGGCGCGCGGTTGACGTGGACGTTCAGCGGGCTCATGAAGATCGCGACGCGAGTGCGGCCGTCCTTCCAGGGCATGATGCTCTGCACCACACCGTCGGCGGGGGAGATGACCCTGCCGGGGGCGATCTCACGCTCGGGGTCGCGGAAGAACCACAGCATGCCCGCCGCGAGTGCGGTGGCGGGCACGGCGACGGCCCTGGCCGCGCCGGAGCGGCGCGCACGGGCCAGGCTGAGGGCTGCGGTGGCGACGGTCGGGAGAAGCCACGGCGATGCTCCGCGCGCGAGGCGTACGCCGGCTCGGCTGTCGCGAGGTGCAGAGGTTTGGCTGTGGGGCATGGATGACCTTCGTAGCGGATGATGCCGCGCAATGACGGGGGACGGCGGCTTTCCGGGGATCGTACCGGTCGCGGGCTACAACTGGGCAAGCCAGGAAGCCGAGTCGGCGACTGAGGGCCGTCAACGGGGTGTGATCTTCTTCTCGAAGAAAACATCCCGCATCCGGACAATCAGCCCTGGAAGCGATACTCTTCCAGCAACCTGCGCCCGATGATCATTTTCTGGATCTCGGCGGTGCCTTCGCCGATGAGCAGCATCGGGGCCTCCCGGTAGAGGCGCTCGATCTCGTACTCCTTGGAGAAGCCGTAGCCGCCGTGGATCCGGAAGGCATCCTCCACGACCTCCTTGCAGTACTCGGAGGCGAGGTACTTCGCCATCCCTGCCTCGAGGTCGTTTCGCTCGCCGGAGTCCTTTTTGCGTGCAGCGTTGACCATCATGGCATGTGCGGCCTCGACCTTGGTGCCCATTTCGGCCAGTTTGAACTGGATCGCCTGGTGCTGGGCGATCGGCTTGCCGAAGGTGTGCCGCTGCTGGGCGTACTGGACGCCCAGTTCGAACGCACGCTGAGCGACGCCGCAGCCACGCGCCGCCACATTGACGCGGCCGACCTCCACGCCGTCCATCATTTGGTAAAAACCTCGGCCGGTGACGCCGCCGAGCACCCGGTCGGCCGGAATCCGCAGACCGTCCATGATCAACTCGGTGGTGTCGACGCCCTTGTAGCCCATCTTCTCGATCTTGCCGGGGATCGTCAGACCCGGGCGGACCTCGCCGAAGCCGGGCTCCTTCTCCACCAGGAAGGTCGTCATGGACTTGTGGGGCGGCGTGCCCTCAGGGTGTCCTTCGTCACTTCGCACCAGAACGGCCACCAGAGACGACGTACCGCCGTTCGTCAGCCACATCTTCTGCCCGTTCAGGACGTACTCGTCGCCGTCCCTGACCGCCTTCGACGTGATCGCCGACACGTCGGAGCCCAGGCCCGGCTCCGACATCGAGAAGGCGCCGCGGACGTCGCCGGCCGCCATCCTCGGCAGGAAGTGGTCCTTCTGCTCCTGCGTGCCGTGCTGCTTGAGCATGTACGCGACGATGAAGTGCGTGTTGATGATGCCGGACACCGACATCCAGCCGCGGGCGATCTCCTCGACGCACAGGGCGTACGTCAAGAGGGACTCGCCCAGGCCGCCGTACTCCTCGGGGATCATCAGACCGAACAGGCCGAGTTCCTTCAGCCCGTCCACGATCGCTTGCGGGTACTCGTCGCGGTGCTCCAGCTCGGTCGCGACAGGAATGATCTCCTTGTCGACGAAGTCCCGAACCGTGGAGAGGATCTCCTGCTGGACGTCGGTCAGACCGGCGGTCTGGGCGAGACGGGCCATGGCCTACTTCTCCGTGTTCTTGTCCGCGGGTGCGGTCAGCTCCGGGCGGCCGGGCTGCTCGCCGCCGCGCTCCTTGATGTACGTCTCGGTGGGCACCATGACCTTGCGGCGGAAGACGCACACGAGGGTGCCGTCCTGCTTGTAGCCCTTGGTCTCGACGTACACGATGCCGCGGTCGTTCTTCGACTTGGACGGCCACTTGTCGAGCACCGTCGTCTGGCCGTAGATCGTGTCGCCGTGGAAGGTCGGCGCCACGTGCTTGAGCGACTCGATCTCCAGGTTGGCGATCGCCTTGCCCGAGATGTCCGGCACGGACATGCCGAGCAGCAGCGAGTAGATGTAGTTGCCCACCACGACGTTCTTGCCGAAGTCGGTCGTCTTCTCGGCGTAGTTGGCGTCCATGTGGAGCGGGTGGTGGTTCATCGTGAGGAGGCAGAACAGGTGGTCGTCGTACTCCGTGACCGTCTTGCCCGGCCAGTGCTTGTACGTCGCCCCGACCTCGAACTCCTCGTAGGTGCGTCCGAACTGCATCGCGCTCAGGGCTCCTCAGTCGCCGGGGATCTCGAACTTGCCGGTGCGCCGCATGCCGGCGGCGCGGCCCTTGCCCGAGATGACCAGGGCCATCTTGCGGCTGGCCTCGTCGATCATCTCGTCGCCGAGCATCGCGGAGCCCTTCTTGCCGCCCGCCTCGGACGTGTAGTAGTCGTACGCGTCCAGGATCAGCTCGGCGTGGTCGAAGTCCTCCTGGGAGGGCGAGAAGATCTCGTTGGACGCCTCGACCTGGCCCGGGTGCAGCACCCACTTGCCGTCGAAGCCGAGCGCGGCGGCGCGCTGGGCGACCTCGCGGTAGCCCTCGACGTTGCGGATCTGCAGGTAGGGGCCGTCGATCGCCTGGAGGTTGTTGGCGCGGGCGGCCATCAGGATCTTCATCAGGATGTAGTGGTAGGCGTCCGCCGGGTAGCCGGGCGGCTGCTCACCCACGACGAGGGACTTCATGTTGATGGACGCCATGAAGTCGGCCGGGCCGAAGATGATCGTCTCGACGCGCGGGGAGGCCTGCGCGATCGCGTTGACGTTGTTCAGGCCCTGGGCGTTCTCGATCTGCGCCTCGATGCCGATCCGGCCGACCTCGAAGCCCATGGTCTTCTCGATCTGGGTCAGCAGCAGGTCCAGCGCGACGATCTGCTCGGCGGTCTGCACCTTCGGCAGCATGATGCAGTCGAGGTTCTGGCCGGCGCCCTCGACGACCGTGACGACGTCCCGGTACGTCCACTCGGTCGTCCAGTCGTTGACGCGCACGACCCGCGTCTTGCCCGTCCAGTCGCCCTCGTTCAGGAACTTGACGATGGTGTGCCGCGCCCCCGGCTTGGCGAGCGGCGCGCACGCGTCCTCCAGGTCCAGGAAGACCTGGTCGGCGGGGAGGCCCTGCGCCTTCTCCAGGAAGCGGGGGTTCGAGCCCGGCACGGCCAGGCAGGAGCGCCGCGGACGAAGACGGTTGACTGTCATGCGGGGACCTCCAGGGGGTCGAGCTTGTTCGCTTTGCGGATCTCGTCGACGATGCGGCCGATGATTCCGGTGATGTCGAAGTCCTTCGGGGTGAAGACCGCGGCCACGCCGGCGGACTTCAGCTGCTCGGCGTCACCGTTCGGGATGATGCCACCTGCGATCACCGGTATATCTGTGGCACCGGCCACACGGAGTCGCTCCAGCACGTCGGGCACCAGCTGGGCGTGCGAGCCGGACAGGATCGACAGGCCCACCGCGTGGACGTCCTCCGCCAGGGCCGCGTCGACGATCTGTTCGGGCGTCAGCCGGATGCCCTGGTAGACCACCTCGAAGCCGGCGTCACGGGCGCGTACGGCGATCTGCTCGGCGCCGTTGGAGTGTCCGTCCAGGCCCGGCTTGCCGACCAGGAAGCGGAGCTTGCCGACGCCCAGGTCCCGGGCGGTGGCGTCCACCTTGGCGCGGACGTCCGCGAGGGCCGAGCCGGCCTCGACGGGGACGGCCACCGGTGCGGAGGAGACCCCGGTGGGCGCCCGGTACTCGCCGAACACCTCGCGCAGCGCCCCGGCCCATTCGCCGGTGGTGACACCGGCGCGGGCGCACTCCAGCGTGGCCTCCATGAGGTTGCCGGTGCCCTGGGCGGCCTCCTTCAGCCGCTCCAGCGCCTTGCAGGGACGCGGGTGGTTGAAGGGCGGCTGGTAGCGGGTGTCCCGCCAGGTCCCCAGCGCCGTGATCACGCGGGCCTCGACAGCCGGGTCGACCGTCTGGATCGCGGTGTCCAGGTCGGCCGTGAGCGGGTTCGGCTCGGTCGTCTCGAAGATGTTGACGCCGACGATCTTCTCCTGGCCGGACTCGATCCGCGCCCGCCGCTCCGCGTGCGAGGAGACCAGCTGCGCCTTGAGGTAGCCGGACTCGACGGCGGCCATCGCGCCGCCCATCTCCTGGATCCGGTCGATCTCCGCGAGGGACTCCTCGACGAGCGCCGACACCTTCTTCTCGATGACGTGCGAGCCCTCGAAGATGTCCTCGTACTCCAGCAGGTCGCTCTCGTGCGCGAGGACCTGCTGGATGCGCAGCGACCACTGCTGGTCCCAGGGCCGGGGCAGGCCCAGCGCCTCGTTCCAGGCGGGGAGCTGCACGGCACGCGCGCGTGCGTCCTTGGAGAGGGTCACGGCCAGCATCTCCAGCACGATCCGCTGGACGTTGTTCTCCGGCTGCGCCTCGGTCAGGCCGAGCGAGTTGACCTGGACGCCGTAGCGGAACCGGCGCTGCTTGGGGTTCTCGATGCCGTAGCGCTCACGGGTGACCTTGTCCCAGATGCGGCCGAAGGCCCGCATCTTGCACATCTCCTCGACGAAGCGGACGCCCGCGTTGACGAAGAAGGAGATGCGGGCGACCACGTCGCCCATGCGCTCCTCGGGCACCTGGCCGCTGTCGCGCACGGCGTCGAGGACGGCGATGGCGGTGGACATCGCGTACGCGATCTCCTGCACCGGCGTGGCCCCGGCCTCCTGCAGGTGGTAGCTGCAGATGTTGATCGGGTTCCACTTCGGCATGTGGGAGACCGTGTACGCGATCATGTCCGTCGTCAGGCGGAGCGAGGGCCCCGGCGGGAACACGTGGGTGCCCCGGGACAGGTACTCCTTGACGATGTCGTTCTGGGTCGTGCCCTGGAGCTGGGTGATGTCCGCGCCCTGCTCCTCGGCGACGACCTGGTAGAGCGCCAGCAGCCACATGGCGGTGGCGTTGATCGTCATCGAGGTGTTCATCTGCTCCAGGGGGATGTCCTGGAACAGCCGGCGCATGTCACCGAGGTGCGAGACCGGCACGCCGACCCGGCCGACCTCGCCGCGGGCGAGGATGTGGTCGGGGTCGTAGCCGGTCTGCGTCGGCAGGTCGAACGCCACCGACAGGCCGGTCTGGCCCTTGGCGAGGTTGCGCCGGTAGAGCTCGTTGGACGCCTCGGCGGTGGAGTGGCCGGCGTACGTGCGCATGAGCCACGGCCGGTCCTTCTGACGCTCTGTCATCTGGGGCCCTCAGATGTTCCGGAAGCGGTTGATGGCGTCGATGTGCTTGGCGCGCAGCTCCTCGTCGCGCACGCCCAGCCCCTCCTCGGGGGCCAGGCACAGCACGCCGACCTTGCCCTGGTGCAGGTTGCGGTGCACGTCGTAGGCCGCCTGCCCGGTCTCCTCCAGGGAGTAGACCTTGGAGAGCGTCGGGTGGATCTTGCCCTTCGCGACGAGCCGGTTGGCCTCCCAGGCCTCGCGGTAGTTGGCGAAGTGCGAGCCTATGATCCGCTTGAGCGACATCCACAGGTAGCGGTTGTCGTACTCGTGGTTGTAGCCCGAGGTCGAGGCGCAGGTGACGATCGTGCCGCCCTTGCGGGTGACGTAGACCGAGGCGCCGAAGGTCTCGCGGCCCGGGTGCTCGAAGACGATGTCGACGTCCTCGCCGCCGGTGAGCTCGCGGATGCGCTTGCCGAAGCGCTTCCACTCCTTCGGGTCCTGGGTGTGCTCGTCCTTCCAGAACTTGTAGCCCTCGGCGTTGCGGTCGATGATCGCCTCGGCGCCCATGGACCGGCAGATGTCCGCCTTCTGGTCGCTGGAGACGACACAGATCGGGTTGGCGCCGCCGGCCAGCGCGAACTGGGTGGCGTACGAGCCGAGGCCGCCGCTCGCGCCCCATATCAGGACGTTGTCGCCCTGCTTCATGGCGGCGCCGTTGCGGGAGACCAGCTGGCGGTAGGCGGTGGAATTGACCAGGCCCGGCGCGGCGGCCTCCTCCCAGCTGAGGTGCTTGGGCTTGGGCATCAGCTGGTTGGTCTTGACCAGGGCGATCTCCGCGAGGCCGCCGAAGTTGGTCTCGAAGCCCCAGATGCGCTGCTCGGGGTCGAGCATCGTGTCGTTGTGGCCGTCGGAGGACTCCAGCTCGACGGACAGACAGTGGGCGACGACCTCGTCACCGGGCTTCCAGGCGTTGACGCCCGCGCCGGTGCGCAGGACGACGCCCGCGAGGTCGGAGCCGATGATGTGGTACGGCAGGTCGTGGCGCTTGGTGAGCTCGGAGAGCTTTCCGTAGCGCTCCAGGAACCCGAAGGTCGACAGGGGCTCGAAGATCGAGGTCCAGACCGAGTTGTAGTTGACCGAGGAGGCCATCACGGCCACCAGGGCCTCGCCCGGACCCAGTTCGGGCACGGGAACGTCGTCGAGGTGGATCGACTTGCGCGGGTCCTTGTCGCGCGTCGCGAGACCCGCGAACATCTCCGTCTCGTCCTTGTGCACGGTGATCGCGCGGTACGACTCGGGGAGCGGCAGGGCGGCGAAGTCGGCCGACGTGGAGTCGGGTGACTGGATCGCGTCCAGGATGTCCTTCACGGTCACGGTGTTGCCTCCGGCGGTACGCACCCTGAGGGAGGGGTGCTGAGGGTTCGTCGGTGCGGGGAGTGCTGCTGAGGGTTTTGGAGAGAGGTGCCGTCGGTTCGGCGGGGCGGTGCTTCGGCAGCGCTTTGTGGCGCGAGAGGTTGCCTGTGACGCAGGCGTCCGGGCGCGCAGGCCATGAGGCTTGCGGGGACAGCCGGCGAGCGAACGGTTTCTGTTCGCCGGGCCGCCCGGACACCTTCAACGTATGACACCGCGTGTCACGTGGCAAGGCACTGAGTGCCAGAACTTGCTCTCAGATGAAATCTTTACGTAACAAATGAGCGATGATCGATCAAAGCTACCGCCGAGTAGGGAAAAGTGGCCGGTCATGCGGCTTCGGGGGAGATTCCGACAGAGCCGAGCTGATGGACGAGGCGTGGGCTGCCGTCGTGTGCGAGCCGGCGGGGCGCGCGTGGGTCGCCGCCGTGTGCGAGCTGGCGAGGCGCGTGGAGGTCCCCGCACGAAGGCCAGGACGTACGGCGCGGACGCGGCGGTGGTGGTCGCCGGGACGTACGGCGGGGACGCGGTGGTGGTGGTCGCCGGGGTGTACGGCGCGGACGCGGTCGTGGTCGCCGCCGGGGTGCGGTCCCGCGCGGTCTGCCGGTCGCCGGGTGCACCGCTCGGTCTCGCGGCCGGCAGGGGCTACGGCTTCGCCGTCCCGGCCGATCCGGCCCCACGCCGGCCGGTCCACCCCGGGACGGCGAAAACGGTGCCGACACCGCTGGGCAGGGGCGTGCGGGTCGGCCGGGACGATGGTGTCCGCCCCCGGGACCCCGACCGCTTCCGGCAGGGCCGCGTGGCCGCCCTCGTGGCCGCCGCGCGGCCGTACCCGCCCGGCGCCGGCCGGGAGCGGTGGGAACAGGAGCGGACGGGCCCGCGCCCGATGCCCGGACGGCCACCCGCTGATCGGCCCGCTCCCCGGCCGGCCCCGGATCCTGCCGGCCACCGGCCACAACATGCGCGGTCCGATGCCGGCCCCGGCGACCGGACGGCTGGTGGCCGGGTTGCTGACGGGGGAGGCGGACCGGAACCTCGCGGCCCTGTTCGCACCGGAGCGCGCGAGAACTCGGCCCGTGCGCCGCGCGTGAGAAGCCGCGAGGATCCCGGAGCGGGAGGAAAGCCCGTGACTCCTACTGCCGCTCCTTCAGGGCCTCCTCGATGGTCCGCATGACCTCGTCCAGCGGGGCGTCGGTGCGGGCGACGGTCACCAGGACCTCGCCGTGCGCGGAGACCGTCGCGGGAACGGCGTCGGGGGCCGTCCTCGGGGCGGAGCCGCGCCCGACGCCGATACCCGTGCCGAAGGTCTTGCGGACGATCGCGAAGGCGTGGTCGAGCTGGGACTCCACGTCGCCCTGGCCCCCGGCCCGCAGCCAGCGCCGGAGGACGTGGTTGTGGGCGGTGACGACGGCGGAGGCGGCGACCTCGGCGAGCAGCGGGTCGTCGTTGGCGTCGTCGGCGTGCGCGTGCTCGTCGAAGTGGCCGAGCAGATAGCGGGTGAACAGCCGCTCGTAGCGGGCCACCGAGGCGATCTCGGCCTCGCGCAGGGTCGGCACCTCACGGGTCAGCTTGTAGCGGGCGACCGAGATCTCCGGCCGGGCCGCGTACATCTTCATGACTTCCTTGATGCCACGGCACACGGTGTCGAGCGGATGCTCGTGCGCCGGAGCCGCGTTGAGGACCGCCTCGGCACGGATCAGCGTGTCGTCGTGGTCCGGGAAGATCGCCTCTTCCTTCGAACGGAAGTGACGGAAGAACGTGCGGCGGGCCACTCCGGCCGCGGCCGCGATCTCGTCGACGGTGGTCGCCTCGTACCCCTTCGTCGCGAAGAGTTCCATCGCGGCGGCCGCCAGTTCTCGGCGCATCTTGAGCCGCTGGGCCGCTGCGCGACTGCCTGCGGCACTCTCGGGCGCGTCGGGCGTAGCTGGTGTACGGGAGGACTTGGCGGGCTGGGACATGACCCGAACGTACTGCATATGTGCGGTGCGGTGCGCAGCCGCGGGATCTCCCCCGCCCACGAGGGGCGGGGGAGGACCGGACCGGCCGGGCGGCGGAAAGCCGCCCGGGTCGAGCAGCCCGCCCCAGTCCGTCTCCGCGCGGGTCGTGCGGGACCGGTCGCCGCCGCCGTCAGCGGCAGGCATACTCGCGGAATCCGCGGCCGGTCTTGCGGCCGAGGCAGCCCGCGGCCACCAGGTGCTCCAGCAGCGGGGCCGGAGCCAGGCCCGGGTCGCGGAACTCGCGGTGCAGCACCTTCTCGATGGCCAGCGAGACGTCCAGACCGACCACGTCCAGCAGCTCGAACGGGCCCATCGGGTAGCCGCCGCCCAGCTTCATCGCCGCGTCGATGTCGTCCAGGGACGCGTAGTGCTCCTGCACCATCTTGATCGCGTTGTTCAGGTACGGGAACAGCAGGGCGTTGACGATGAAGCCCGCCCGGTCGCCGCAGTCGACCGGGTGCTTCCTCACCTTGACGCAGACCTCGCGGACCGTGGCGTGCACGTCGTCGCCGGTCAGCACCGTGCGCACGACCTCGACCAGCTTCATCGCCGGGGCCGGGTTGAAGAAGTGCATGCCGATCACGTCCTGCGGGCGCGAGGTGGCGCGGGCGCAGGCGACGACGGGCAGCGAGGAGGTGGTGGTGGCCAGGACCGCGCCCGGCTTGCAGACCTTGTCCAGCGCCGCGAACAGCTGCCGCTTGACCTCCAGGTCCTCGGCCACCGCCTCGACGGCCAGGTCGACGTCGGCGAAGGCTTCGTAGGAGCCGGCCGCGGTGATCCGGTCCAGGGTCTGGGCGGCGGCCTCGGCCGTCATCCGACCCTTGTCGACAGAGCGCGAAAGCGACTTGCCGATACGGGCCTTGGCGGCCTGCGCCTTCTCCTCGCTGCGCGCGGCCAGCACGACGTCGTAGCCCGCCTTGGCGAAGACCTCGGCGATACCGGACGCCATGGTGCCGGAGCCGGCGACGCCGACCGAGCGCACCTCGCGGCCGGGGGTCCCGGTGCCGACGGCGTCCGGGGTCAGGGCGTCCGCGACGACCGTGGGGCTGCCCGGGGCCTTGTAGGTGTAGAAGCCGCGCCCGGACTTGCGGCCGGTCAGGCCCGCCTCGCTGAGCTGCTTCAGGATCGGGGCGGGGGCGTGCAGCCGGTCGCGGGACTCCACGTACATGGCATCCAGGACCGTGCGCGCGGTGTCGATGCCGATCAGGTCCAGCAGGGCGAGGGGGCCCATCGGCAGGCCGCAGCCGAGCCGCATCGCCGCGTCGATGTCCTCACGGGAGGCGTACCGGGCCTCGTACATCGCGGCGGCCTGGTTGAGGTAGCCGAACAGCAGCCCGTCCGCGACGAAGCCGGGGCGGTCGCCGACCGCGACCGGCTCCTTGCCCAGCTCGATCGCCAGGTCGGTGACCGCGGCGACGGCCCCCGGCGCCGTCAGCACGGAGGAGACGACCTCGACCAGCTTCATCGCCGGGGCCGGGTTGAAGAAGTGCAGGCCGAGCACGCGCTCGGGGCGGGCCGAGTCGGCGGCCAGGCGGGTCACGGACAGCGCGTTGGTGCCGGTCGCGAGGATCGTCTCCGGGCGGACGATGCCGTCGAGCGCACGGAAGATCTGGTGCTTGATCTCGTACGACTCCGGGACCACCTCGATGACGAGGTCGGCGTCGGCCGCCGCGGCGAGGTCGGTGGAGGTGCGGACCCGGGCCAGCACGTCCGCGCGCTCCTGCCCGGTCATCCGGCCGCGTTCCACGGCGCGGGCGGTCGTGGCCTCCAGGGCGGCGACCGACGTCGTGGCCTGGGCCTCGCTGACGTCGATGCCGATCACCTCGCGGCCGGCCTTCGCGAGGACCTCGGCGATGCCGGTGCCCATGGTGCCGAGGCCGACGACTGCGATCGTCTTGAGCGGGGACAGGGGGGTGTCGGACAGGGGAGTGGCCATCGCGGGACTCCAGGAATGAGGGGTGACGACGAGGAACGCGCCGCGTGTGCCGAGGGCGCACGACGGAGCGGAATGAAAGGGAGTGCGGGTGTTACCGGGCTGCGAGCGCACACGCCCGGTGCCGTCCGCACGGGCGTGCACACGCCCGCCGGCAGCGGATTCCGACCGGCCCTGTCCCGGAGCCGGGTCGTACTGCGGTACCGATGTACCGAACCGACCAGTGCTCACGACGGCTGCGTCACCAAACCGTCGTCAGCGAACCACGAGTGGGTAACTCGCTCGTATGAGCTTAACCGGCCGGTAACGAGCGCGCCAGGCCTCGGGCGGAACTCGACTTTGTGATGTGGCTCCCCCGGCCCCTGCCGCCCGCCTAGGCTGGCCCCGTGGACGAAGAGTTGCGATCGCTCACGGAACGCTTACGGCAGGAGTCGCGCGGCACGCCGGGGTACGACGGCCTGCTCGCGACCGAGAACCACGACGACCTCGCGGACCTGCTCACCGCGCCCGGACAGCCCCTGTGGGCCAGGGAGCTGGCCGCGTTCCGGCTCGGCGTCGCCGGCGACCGGCGTGCCTTCGAGTCCCTGGTGCTCCTCCTCAACCACCGTGACCCACCGCGCTGCGCCTCCGCCGCCTACGCCCTCGCCCGGCTCGGCGATCCGCGCACGGCCCGGGCGGCGGCGGCCCTGGCGACGAACGAACT
Organism: Streptomyces sp. NPDC002520; assembly: GCF_053595235.1. Classification (NCBI taxonomy): domain Bacteria; kingdom Bacillati; phylum Actinomycetota; class Actinomycetes; order Kitasatosporales; family Streptomycetaceae; genus Streptomyces; species Streptomyces sp. NPDC002520. The sequence goes on from NZ_JBSFXG010000001.1 coordinate 647,706, forward strand.
GCGCGTGGCCTACGCCCTGCACCCCGTACGCCTCCTCACGGAACTCCGTGCCCCCGAGTCCGTTCCCGCGCTCATCACCACCCTGGAGCGCAGGCTGCGCCCCCATGACCCCTACGGTCGCGTCGCCCTCGCCTGCGTGGAGGGCCTCGGCTCCCTCGCCGACCCCCGCGCCCGCCGCGTTCTGAAGGAGGCCCTCGCCCATCCGGCGCTGGCCGGCGCGGCGGTGCGGGCGCTGGCGAGCATCCCGGAACAGGAACAGGCCAGGTGACGACCGGTCGGCCGCGGACGCCCGGAGGCGCCGGTGAGACGCTGTCAGGGTCCCCTGCCGTGAGTGACATATGAGCGCCAGGCGCTCCGGCCGGTCGACGGGCCCCGCCCGCCCGGCGACGCCGGAGGCGCCGCTTCCGCTCGTTGTGCGGCGCTGGTCGGAGCTGGTCGTCTTCGACCTCGCCATGGTGGCGTTCACCGCACTCGTCGCCGTGAAGGCGGGGAACTGGCCCGGGGTCGGCACCTGGGTCGCGTTCAGCGTCGTGTACGTCTTCTGGCTGCGGCGGCGGATGCCGCACTCGCCGGGGCGCAAGGCGGCCGGAATCCTCGCGGGGCTCGGCTTCGTCGTCCTGGTCGTCGGCGCGGGCTACGGCACGACCCGCATCTACCTCGACATCTGGGGCAGGACGGGCACGGCGACCGTCGTCGGCAGGAGCAGCGAGACGACGCGCGGCGGCGGCGAGGCCTACACCTGCACGGTCGTTCTGCCCAACGGCGACGAACGGCGGTTGCAGGCGTCGAGCGGGACCTGTGAGCGCGCGCATCCGATGCTCGACCACAGCCATGTGCCGGTGGTCTACGACCCGGCGCACGTGGTCCTCCCCATGGCCGGCACGAAGGAGCAGCTGGGCACGGCGAAGAGCGTACTGCCGGGCGGGATCGGGCTGTTGCTGGTGGTCGGCGCCGCCGCCCACGCGATCCTGAGCACGGCAGCGGCCCAGCGCGGGCGCCGCCCCTAGGCCCGGCCGGGATCCCGAGGTGCTCAGGGATTCCTGACGTACCGGATCTCGGGCACGCGGACGCCGTCCACGTCGAAGGGCTCCTCGGCGCCGTCCGGACGGAAACCGGCGCGCTCGTAGAAACGGCGGGCGCGGCTGTTCTCCTTCAGGACCCACAGGAACATCCGCGGGTACCCGGCGCAGCGCTCGACCGACTCGGCCAGCAGCGCCCGCCCGATCCCGCTGCCGAGGTGCTCGGGGTCGACGTAGAGCGCGTACAACTCGGCGTCCGAGGTGCGCACTTCCTCGTCCCGGTACGGCCCGAGCGCGGCCCAGCCGACGATCCGGCCGTCCTGCTCGGCGACCAGGTTCACCACCGCGTCGTCGCTCCGCGCGAACCAGGCCCGCCGGCGCTCGGCGTCGGCGGAGACGTCCAGTGCGTCGAGGTACGTCTGCGGCATGAGCCCTCGGTAGGCGTGCCGCCAGCCGCGGACGCGGATCTCGGAGACGCGTTCGCAGTCGGCGAGGGCCATCGGGCGGATGCGGGGGAGCGGGTCGTCCATGCCGGCACCCTGGGGAACGGGCACCTCAGGCGCCGCTGATTATCGATCGGTCGCGCACGACCGCCATCGCCTCGATCTCCATGAGGAACTCCGGCGCCACCAGAGCGGCCACCTGGACGGCGGAGGCGGCCGGGAGCCGGTCGTCGGGTATGTGCGCGGCGCGGGCGGTGCGGATCGCCGGCATGTACGCCATGTCCGTGACGAAGTAGGTCAGTTTGACGACGTCCTGGAATCCCGCCCCGGCGGCGGCCAGGCAGCGCCTCAGGTTCTCGAAGACCTGCCGGGCCTGGGCCGCCGGGTCGCCCGCGCCGACCAGCTTGCCGTCCTCGTCCAGGGCGAGCTGGCCCGAGACGGCGACCAGGCGGCCGGAGGCCGTGACCACATGGCTGTACTGGGCGGCGGGGGCGACGCCGTCGGGGGCGGGGATCCGGGTCGGTGCACTCATGCGTCCATGGTGGACCACGGCACCGACAACGCCCCCGACGGGCCCGGGGAACGGCCTACCGGCGGAAGCCCAGCAGGCCGTGCAGGGCCGAACCGCGCGACGACGTGGAGGCCGCCTTCGTCCTCAGGGGCTTCGGGTCCGGGGACTTCCGGCAGACCGCGTCGGCATCGCCGGTGCCGCGCGGCACCGTGCCGTCGCCGAGGTAGTCGGCCAGGTACTTGTCCAGGCAGGAGTTGCCGCTCAGCGTCACACCGTGGTTGCCGCCGCCCTGTTCGACCACCAGGCTGGACCCGGCCAGCAGCCGGTGGGCCGTCACACCGCCGGAGTACGGGGTCGCCGCGTCGTCCGTCGCCTGGAACAGCAGCGCCGGCGGCAGCTTGCCGTTGGCGATGTTCGTGGCCTTGCGGGTGGAGCCCGACCAGAACGCGCACGGCGCGTTGTACCAGGCGTTGTTCCAGGCCATGAAGGGCGCTTCCTGGTACACCGCCCAGGTGTCCCGCTCCCAGCGCCGCCAGTCGCGCGGCCAGCCCGCGTCCCGGCACTGCACCGCCGAGTAGACGCTGTAGCCGTTGTCGCCGGAGGAGTCGACGGCGGCGAATCTGTCGTACGCCTCCACCAGCGGGTCGGCGTTCTTGTCGTGGACGTAGGCGGCGAAGGCCTCGGCGAGGTACGGCCAGTAGCCGTCGAAGTAGCCGCCGGGGATGAAGGTGTCCTCGAGTTCGGAGGCGCCGATCCGGCCGGCCGCGGGCTTCTTGGCCAGGGCCGCCCGCATCGCGTACCACTGGGCCTCGACCTTCGCGGGGTCCTTGCCGAGCCGGTACGTGGAGTCGTACCTGGCGATCCACGTCATCAGGGCGCGGTGGCGCCGGTCGAAGGCGTAGTCCTGGCCCAGGTTGTCGTCGTACCAGACGCCCCTCGGGTCCACGATCGAGTCCAGCACCAGGCGGCGCACCCGGTCGGGGAAGAGCTTGGCGTAGACGGCGCCGAGGTAGGTGCCGTACGAGTAGCCGAAGTAGCCGATCTGCGGCGCGCCGAGGGCCTTGCGGACGAGGTCCATGTCCTGGACCGCGTCGACGGTGTCGATGTACGGCAGGACGTCCGCGTGCGCGCGGACGCAGGCGGCGGCGAAGGACCGCACGCGCTTCAGGCTCGCCTGCTCCGTCGCCTCGGTGAGCGGCACCGTGTCCGGGCGGACCCGCCCGAAGTAGCCGGGCGAGCAGTCCAGGGCGGGCGCGCTCTTGCCCACGCCGCGCGGGTCGAAGCCGATGACGTCGTACTGGGCCGCCACGCTCCTGGGCAGCGCCGAGGCGACGAATCCCGCGAGCGAGAGACCGCTGCCGCCGGGGCCGCCGGGGTTGACCAGCAGCGGGCCCTGGAAGGTCTTCGCGGTGTGCGGGACCCGGGACAGGGCGAGCGTGATCTGCCGTCCGGACGGGTGCGCGTGGTCCAGCGGCACCTTCAGGGACGCGCACTGGAGGGTCGGATAGTCGTCGGTGCCGCACTTCTTCCAGGTGAGCTTCGCGGCGGCCGCGGCGGGGGCCGCCTGGGCGGGCAGGGCTGTGATCGAGCCCGCCAGCACGGCCGCGGTGGCGCACAGCACGGCTGCGCGTTTTCTCATGGGTCCTCCCGGGACGGAGGGTGACGCGAACCGCGAGGATCACGGTTCTCGCCGCATCGTCCCGGTATCGGGGCCTTTCGGAACGTGTTCCGGCAAGAGTTGACCCAATTGGGCCGAGGGAAGCCCTCGAACGCTCTCTCAGATGAGAGTGAGTTGGGTCGGCTCGGTCACGGCCGGTTGCTCCGGCGCCGCTGCCGGGCGGATCCGGCGGGGCAGGCCCGCGCGCGTGGGCCCGATGCCGTACTCCTGGGCCAGTTCGTGCACCTGACGGGTGATCCGGCGCTGGTACCAGGTGGGCGCGTAGGCGCCCTCCGCGTACAGCCGTTCGTAGCGGCGCACCAGGTGCGGGTGGTGGCTGCCGAGCCAGGTCATGAACCACTCCCGGGCGCCCGGCCGCAGGTGCAGCACCAGCGGGGTGACCGAGGTGGCCCCGGCCGCCGCGATCGCCCGCACGGTGGCCCGCAGTTGGGCGGGGTGGTCGCCGAGGAACGGGACGACCGGCGCCATCAGCACCCCGCAGCCGATGCCGCGCTCCCCGAGGGCGCGCACGACGTCCAGCCGGCGCTCGGGTGCCGGCGTGCCCGGCTCCACCGTGCGCCACAGCTCGGTGTCGGTGAAGCCCACGGAGACCGAGATGCCGACCTCCGTCACCTCGGCCGCCCGGGTCAGCAGGTCCAGGTCGCGCAGGATCAGGGTGCCCTTGGTCAGGATCGAGAACGGGTTCGCGCGCTCGGTGAGGGCGGCGATGATCCCCGGCATCAGCCGGTAGCGGCCCTCGGCGCGCTGGTAGCAGTCGACGTTGGTGCCCATCGCCACGTGCTCGCCCTGCCAGCGGCGCGAGGCCAGCTGGCGGCGCAGCAGCTCGGGCGCGTTCACCTTGACCACGATCTGGGTGTCGAAGCCGATCCCCGTGTCCAGGTCCAGGTAGCTGTGCGTCTTGCGCGCGAAGCAGTACACGCACGCGTGCGAGCAACCGCGGTACGGGTTCACCGTCCACTCGAACGGCATGCGCGAGGCGCCGGGGACCCGGTTCAGGATCGAGCGGGCCCGCACCTCGTGGAAGGTGATCCCGCGGAACTCGGGCGTGTCGAAGGTGCGGGTGGTGACGGCGTCCGCGCCGAACAGCGTGGCATCGGCGGCCCGGCCGTGACCGCCGGACCCCTCGGACCCCTCGGACCCCTCGGACCCCTCGGACTCCACGGTGAGGTTCTCCCAGCGCATGACGCCTCCTCGGTAGCTCGCCGCACACAATAGAACATCTGTTCCCATGATCGTGCGACCCCCGATTTGGGCGGCCGGGTGCGAGGGTGGTTGGCTTGTCCCCATCCCGAGAGAACAGGTCCTGGAGGAACGCGATGGCGCAGGTCGAAGCCACTACGGAGCGGGTCGTCAAGGCGGACGCGGACACGGTGTTCGACGCGCTCGCCGACTACAGCGGAACGCGGCGGAAGCTGCTGCCCGAGCAGTTCAGCGAGTACGAGGTGCGCGAGGGCGGCGACGGCGAGGGCACCCTCGTCCACTGGAAGCTCCAGGCCACCAGCAAGCGGGTGCGCGACTGTCTCCTGGAGGTCGCGGAGCCCACCGACGGCGAGCTGGTCGAGAAGGACCGCAACTCGTCCATGGTCACCACCTGGCGCGTCACCCCCGCCGGCGAGGGCAGCTCCCGGGTCGTCGTCACCACCACCTGGAAGGGCGCGGGCGGCATCGGCGGCTTCTTCGAGAAGACCTTCGCGCCCAAGGGCCTCGGCCGGATCTACGACGCGATCCTCGCCCGGCTCGCCACCGAGGTCGAGAAGTAACCCCAAACACGAACCGGTGAGGGGGCGTTGTGCCCTTCACCGGTTCGAGTGGATCTCCTCGCGAACCACGGGCCTTGCCGTAACTCGCCGTACTTGTTCGTAGTTGTCGCCTTACGCGGGAAATGTGCGACAGGTGCGACGAGGGGAGCGGTACGTGGGCGGGACGACTCTGGTGCGGGACGAGCCGGTCACGGCGACGGCCGAGGCCCCCGCACCGCCCCCACCGGCCGGACCCGCCGAACTCGGCGCGCACCGCGTGCGGTTGGTCTTCCTCGGCCTCATGCTGGCGCTGCTCCTCGCCGCGCTGGACCAGATGATCGTCGCCACCGCGCTCCCGAAGATCGTCGGCGAGCTGCACGGCCTGGACAAGATGTCCTGGGCGATCACCGCATACCTGCTCACCTCCACCATCGGCCTGCCGCTGTACGGCAAGGTCGGCGACCTCTTCGGCCGCAAGGGCGTCTTCCAGTTCGCGATCCTGGTCTTCGTCGTCGGCTCCGCCCTCGCCGGACGGGCCCAGAGCATGGACCAGTTGATCGCCTTCCGCGCCGTGCAGGGCATCGGCGCGGGCGGGCTCATGATCGGCGTGCAGGCGATCATCGCCGACATCGTGCCGCCCCGGGAGCGCGGCCGCTACATGGGCCTGATCGGCGCCGCGTTCGGCCTCGCCTCCGTCGCGGGCCCCCTGCTCGGCGGCTACTTCACCGACCACCTCTCCTGGCGCTGGTGCTTCTACATCAACGTGCCCTTCGGCCTGGTCACCCTCGCCGTCGTCACCGCGGTCCTCAAACTGCCCCGGCCGCGCGTCCGCGCCCACCTCGACGTCCTCGGCGCCCTGCTGCTCGCCGCGGCCTCCACCTGCCTCGTCCTGCTGACCAGTTGGGGCGGCACCGAGTACGCCTGGGGCTCACAACAGATCCTCGGGCTCGGCGCGGGCGCGCTCGCCGCGATCGCCCTCTTCCTCGTCGCCGAACACTTCGCCGCCGAACCCCTCATCCCGCTCCGGCTGTTCCGGGACTCCGTCTTCAACGTCACCGGCCTGGTCGGCCTGGTGATCGGCGTCGCCCTGTTCGGCGCGGCCAGCTACCTGCCCACCTTCCTGCAGATGGTCGACGGGGCCAGCGCCACCGAGTCCGGACTGCTGATGCTGCCGATGATGGCCGGCATCGTCGGCGCCTCGATCATCGGTGGACAGCTCATCAGCCACACCGGCCGCTACAAGATCTTCCCCCTCCTCGGCGGCGCCCTCTCCGCCGTCGGCATGTGGCTGCTGTCCCGGCTCGAGACCGACACGCCCCGGCTGCACTACAGCATCTGGATGGCCGTGCTCGGCGCCGGCATCGGCCTGGTCATGCCCGTCCTGGTGCTCGCCGTGCAGAACTCCGTGCGCCCCGCCGACCTCGGCACCGCCACCAGCGCCAACAACTACTTCCGGCAGATCGGCGGCAGCGTCGGCGCCGCCGTGTTCGGCACCCTCTTCGCCGACCGGCTCACCGACTCCCTGCGCAGGGAACTGCCCCCGCGCGCGGGCGCCGGACTGCCCGACCCCGAGTCCCTCACCCCGCAGCTCGTCCACGCGCTGCCGGGGGCCCTTCGCGACGCCTACATCCGCGCCTACGCCGACGCGATGCCCCGGATCTTCCTGTACCTCGTCCCGGTGCTCCTCGTCGGCCTGCTCATCGCCTTCTTCCTCAAGGAGAAACCCCTGGTGTCCCACAACGCCCCCGCCACCGACCCGGAGACCGCGCCGTTGAACGCCTCGATCCCGGGGGCACGCCCCGAGCCGCCGGCCGGCCGGACCGCCCACGCGCCCCGCGCCTCGTACGCCGCCGGAATCCCCGTCTGCGGCACGGTGCAGCACCCCGACGGGACCGTGGTGCCCCGCGCGGCCCTCACCCTCATCGACGTCGCCGGACAGCAGATCGGCCGGGGCGCCAGCGGCGAGGACGGCCGCTACGCGCTCGCCACGCCCGGCTCCGGGTCGTACGTGCTGATCGCCGCCGCGGGCGGCCATCAGCCCCAGGCGGTCTCCGTCACCGTCGGCGAGCGGCCCGTCGAGCTCGACGTCGTCCTCGGCGGCGCCGGACGCCTCGCCGGCAGCGTGCTCACCGCCGACGGCAGCCCCGTGCGCGACGCCACCGTCACCCTCACCAACGTGCACGGCGAGGTCGTCTCCACCACCCGCAGCGGCCGCGAGGGCGGCTACGTCATCACCGAACTGGTCGCCGGCGAGTACACGCTCGCGGCCAGCGCCCCCGCCTTCCGCCCAGCCGCGCTCCCGGTCACCGTGCAGGCCGCCCGGGAGACCCGGCAGGACGTCGAACTCGCGGGCGGCGCCGTCCTCAAGGGCACCGTCCGGGCGGGCGGCGGACGGCCGGTCGAGGACGCCCGCGTCACCCTCCTCGACGCCGCCGGGAACGTCGTCGACACCCTCACCACCGGAGCCGACGGAACGTTCCGGTTCGTGGATCTGTCGTCCGGGGAGTACACCGTCATCGCCGCCGGTTACCCGCCGGTCGCCACGGTGTTGCAGGTCGCGGGCGGTGGCCGCACGGAACGGGACCTGCAGTTGGGGCACGAGGACTGACGCAGGCGCCCACCCGGGTCCGGTCCGCGCGCCGGTGCGAACCGGGGCAGCCAATTCCAGGATTGCCGCACATCGCGACCGGCGGCCGCCGTACGGTAGTGGCGGGCGGCACAGATCGTTGCGGACAGCCGTTGGGGAGAGAGGGCCTGGGCCATGGACCCTGCCAGCGAGCGGGACACACCTCCCGGCCGCGGCGCCGGTGAGGCCTCGGCTGGCCGGATTCCGCTGGCCGTGGTCGTCGTCGACCGCGACGGCCTGGTCTCCCACTGGAGCAGCGGCGCCCACCGGCTGTTCGGCGCGAGTCGTGCGGACGCCGTCGGGCGTCCCGCCGTCGACCTGCTGCCGGTCTCCGGCGCGCTCCCCGACGACCAACAGGGCGCCGAGCGACCCGAGTCCCACGAACCGTACGAGACGGACGACGGACTCGGCCCCGACCTGGAGGGCTTCCTCGGCGGCCGCACCGCCTACCCCACCGCGGGCCGCGCCCGTCTCTTCCCGAACGGGGACGCCTCCCGCCGGGACGGCCGGCCCGCCTCCGGCGCGCCCGGCACCGCGACGTCCGCCCCCGTCGCGGCCGGCCCCGACGCGCCCGCCCGCGACGTGCCCGGCTCCGAACCGGCAGACGGCGAGCGGGTCGACGTCCTGTGGTGGGCCTACCCCCTGATCGGCCCGGGGCCGTTCCGGCTGCTGGTGCTCGCCGCCGACGCCACCCGGCTGCGCGACGAACGCGGCCACCACGACGAGACCGCCGAACGCGTCTCGCCCGGCTTCGCCCGCCACACCGAACTGCCCGCCTCCGGCGAACTGGAGCGGCGCCTGCCCGAGATCCTGCCCAACATGGGGCCGGGACCGAGCGGCCGCATCGTCTCCCAGATCCTCGAACTCGGCTATCCCGTCCTGGAGTTCAGTCGGTTCGACCGGGTGCCCGTCACCCCGTACTGGGGTGTGCCCCGGCGCGCCGGACGCAGCCGCCCCGAGCCCGTCGTCGTACCTCATCAGCGCACCGGCCCGGTCGTCCCCGTCGGCGCCGAGCGGGACCTGGAGTACGCCGCGGTGCGCGAGCGGCTCGAGTTCCTCAACGAGGTCAGCTCCGGCATCGGCACCTCCCTCGACCTCGGCGAGACCATCCGCGAGGTCACCAGCGCCGCCGTACCCCGCTTCGCCGACTTCGCAGGCACCCATCTGCGCTCGGCCGTCCTGGCGGGCGAGGGCTTCCCGGACGGCCCACCCGACGCGACCACGGTGATGCACCGCGTCTGGGTCGAGCACAACGACGAACCCGGCCGCTGGGACGACACCGTGCCGGTCGGCGAGACGTTCGCCTTCCCCGAACACACCCCGTTCTACAAGTGCATGGTCACGGGCGAACCGGTCCTCGTCCCGCGGGTCACCGAGGAACTGTCCGACCGGATCTCCGGCGAGTTCGAGAAGCGCGACCTGCGGCCCCTCATCGGCGGCCGCTCCCTGCTGATCGTCCCGCTCAAGGCGCGCAACGTCGTCCTCGGCTTCATGGTCCTGATGCGCCGCCCCGACCGCCCGGCCTTCGACGACATGGACCGCACCACCGGCGCCGAACTCGCCGCCCGCGCCGGTCTCGTGCTCGACAACGCCCGCATGTACACGTACCAGGAGAACGTCGCCGACATCCTCCAGGACAGCATGCTGCCGCAGGTCACCCCGCGGATGCCCGGCTGTGACGTGGCGACCCGCTATCTGCCCGGCACCCGGCTCGGGCGGATCGGCGGCGACTGGTTCGACACCATCAAGCTGCCGGGCTCCCGCACCGCCCTCGTCGTCGGCGACGTCATGGGCCACGGGCTCAACTCCGCTGCCATGATGGGCCAGTTGCGTACGGCCGTGCAGACCATGGCCGTCATGGAGACCCCACCCGTCCAACTCCTGCGCAACCTCGACGACCTGGCCCGGCGGCTCGGCGAGAACTACCTCGCCACCTGCCTGTACGCCGTCTACGACCCGATCCGCGGCGAGGTGCGGCTCGCCAACGCCGGGCACATCCCGCCCGTGCTGGTCCGCGCCGAGGACGGCAGCAGCGAACTGATCGAGCTGCCCACCGGCGCCCCCGTCGGCGTCGGCGGTGTCCCGTTCGAGGCCGCCGTGGTCCGCGTCCGGCCCGGTGACCGGCTGATCCTGTGCACCGACGGCCTGGTCGAGGTGCGCGGCTCCGACATCGGCGAGGGCCTCGCCGCGCTCTGCGAGTCCGCCGCACACCCCGCCGCATCCATGGACGACGCCTGCGACACGATCATCCGCGCCCTCAACACCCACGGCGGCCGCAAGGACGACGTCGCCCTCCTCATGGCACGGCTCAACGGCATCCCCGACGACCACGTCGCCGAGTGGCAGCTCGACGCCGACCCGCGCGAAGTGGCCCGGGCCCGCCGGCTGGTCCGCGAGCAGCTGGAGCGGTGGGCGCTGCCGCATACGGTCGAGACGGCGCAGCTGCTGGTCAGCGAGGTCGTCACCAACGCCGTCCAGCACGGCGGAGGCGGCCGGGTCGGACTGCGGGTGGTGCGCACGGACGCGCTGCTGTTCGAGGTCACCGACGACGAGTCCGACCTGCCCGCCATGCTGGCCGTCGGCCCGTCCGACGAGTCCGGCCGCGGTCTGCGCGTGGTCAGCCGCCTGGCCCGCGAGTGGGGCGCCACCGCCACCGGTCACCGCAAGACCGTCTGGTTCGAACAGGCCCTCACCGCAGGCCGCTGAACAGGCCACGCCCCGGGGGCGCGCGGCCCGGACGCGTGCGCCCGCCGGCATGTCCGGGGTCCATACATCCGGTGAAGGTGGGCACCGGCCTCTTGCCGTGGACGTAGCGACCGCGATATCCCGATCACGGAACCGACCGTGGGGAGATCGCAATGAACGTTTCGGACAACTACCGCAACTCCTGGGAGAGTTACTGGCGCGAGACGTCGGACGAGACGGGCGAGGCGATCTGGGACTCCGATCCGTCCCTCACCGCCGAACCGCACAGCGAACTACTCCTGCCGTACGCCGACACCACGCGCACGATCGTGGACCTCGGCTGCGGCAACGGCACCCAGACCCGCTACCTCGCCACCCGGTTCGCCCGCGCCGTCGGCGTCGACCTCTCGCACGCCGCCATCGAGCACGCCCGCCGCGCCGTCGGCCACGACACGATCGAGTTCCAGCAGCTCGACCTCACGGACACCGAGGCCGTACAGGCCCTGCACACCCGCCTCGGCGACAGCAACGTCTACATGCGTGCCGTCATCCACCAGAGCGAACCGGGGGCCCGCGCCGCGGTGGCCACCGCCGTCGCCGAGATCATCGGCAGCGCGGGACGCGCGTTCGTCGTCGAACTCACCTCCGACTCCCGGGACGTCCTCAAGCACGCCGCATCCGGCCCGGAGGGTCCGGGGCCCAAGCTGCGCCGGGTCTTCGAGCACGGCCTCAAGCCCGCCGACGCCGAGAACGAGGAGATCTCCCAGCTGCTCGCCGAAGCCGGCCTGGACATCCTCGCCACCGGCGAAACGGTCCTGCCGCAGACCGAGAACCTCGCCGACGGCACCCGCATCGACCTGCCCGCACGCTGGTTCGTGCTCGCCGGGAGATGAGTCGGGCCCGGCCCCCCGAGGCCGCGCGGCGCGGGGCGGACGGCACTGTCGCCGCCGTCCCGCGCGGTTCGCGCCGCACCCGGCCGGATCCGCCCGCACGGCCGGCGGAGGAGGCGGTGTGCCAGGAAATGCGTTCCAGCGGCCGCTACCGGCTGACCGGATCGCTGCCGTACCGGACGTCCACGGGCGGCGGGCACTTCGAGATCTGGATCGGACAGGGCGGTGCCGGACAGGGAGAGGGGCACGACTGAGGTCAGGGGGTGCCGTGTCGTAGCCCTGCCGCCCGCCGGGCGCGTAACGTGCGCAGCATGAAGATCCTCATCAGTGCGGACATGGAGGGGGCCACCGGCGTCACCTGGCCGGCCGACGTGCTGCCGGGGACGCCGCAGTGGGAGCGGTGCCGGTCGATGTTCACCTCGGACGTGAACGCCGCCGCGCTGGGCTTCTTCGACGGCGGCGCCGACCGGGTCCTGGTCAACGAGGCCCACTGGAGCATGCGCAACCTGCTCCTGGAACAGCTCGACGATCGGGTCGAGATGCTCACCGGGCGGCACAAGGCGCTGTCCATGGTGGAGGGCGTCCAGCACGGCGACGTGGACGGCATCGCCTTCGTCGGCTACCACGCCGCCGCCGGCATGGAGGGCGTCCTCGCCCACACCTACCTCGCCAACCAGATCACCGGGGTGTGGCTGAACGACGTCCGCGCGAGCGAGGGGCTGCTCAACGCGCACGTCGTCGCCGAGTACGGCGTCCCGGTCGTGCTGATCACCGGCGACGACGTGGCCTGCGAGGACGCGCTCGGCTACGCGCCCGAGGCGCCGAAGGTCGCGGTCAAGGACCACGTGTCGCGGTACGCGGCGGTGTGCCGCACCCCCGCCCGCACCGCCGCCGACATCCGCGCCGCCGCGAAGGAGGGCGCACGGCTGGCGGTCCGCCACGAACCCGTGGAGGCCGGGCCGTTCACCGTCGCGGTGGAGTTCGACGCCGAGCACCTGGCGATGGCCGCCACCGTCGTGCCGGGCGTCGCCCGCATCGGGGAACGCAAGGTCGCGTACACCACCAGCACCATGTACGAGGGGATCCGTACGTTCAAGGCGGTCACCACGATCGCCTCGGCCGCCGTGGAGGAGCAGTATGGCTGACCAGCAGGCCCTGGACGAGGTCGTCGAGTTCACCTCGGGCCTGATCCGGATCGACACCACCAACCGGGGCGGCGGCGACTGCCGGGAGCGGCCGGCGGCCGAGTACGCGGCCGAGCGGCTGGCCGGTGCGGGCCTGGAGCCGGTGCTGCTGGAGCGGACGCCGGGGCGGACCAACGTGGTCGCCCGGATCGCGGGCAGCGACCCGTCCGCCGACGCGCTGCTGGTCCACGGCCATCTCGACGTGGTGCCGGCCGAGGCCGCCGACTGGAGCGTGGACCCGTTCTCCGGCGAGGTCCGCGACGGTGTGGTGTGGGGGCGCGGCGCCGTCGACATGAAGAACATGGACGCGATGATCCTGGCGGTCGTCCGCGCCTGGGCCCGGCAGGGGGTACGGCCCCGCCGCGACCTCGTCATCGCCTTCACCGCCGACGAGGAGGCCAGCGCCGAGGACGGCTCCGGGTTCCTCGCCGACCGGCATCCCGAGCTGTTCGAGGGCTGCACGGAAGGCATCAGCGAGTCCGGCGCGTTCACCTTCCACGACGGCGCCGGACGCGAGATCTACCCGATCGCGGCGGGGGAGCGGGGCACCGGCTGGCTCAAGCTCACCGCGCGCGGCCGGGCCGGGCACGGCTCCAAGGTCAACCACGAGAACGCGGTGACCCGCCTCGCCGCCGCCGTCACCCGCATCGGCGAGCACACGTGGCCGCTCCGCCTCACCCCGACCGTACGGGCCGCCCTCACCGAACTCGCCGCCCTCTACGGCATCGAGCCGGGCTTCGGCGACGTCGACCAGCTGCTGGCGAAGCTCGGCCCGGCCGCCAAGCTGGTCGAGGCCACCGTCCGCAACAGCTCCAACCCGACCATGCTGGACGCCGGTTACAAGGTGAACGTGATCCCCGGCGAGGCGGTCGCCTTCGTCGACGGGCGCTATCTGGCGGGTGGCGAGGAGGAGTTCACCACCACGATGGACCGGCTCACCGGGCCGGACGTGGACTGGGAGTTCCACCACCGCGAGGTCGCCCTGCAGGCCCCCGTGGACTCGCCGACGTTCGACAAGATGCGCGCGGCGGTGCGGGAGTTCGCGCCCGAGGGGCACGTGGTGCCGTACTGCATGTCCGGCGGCACCGACGCCAAGCAGTTCTCGCGGCTCGGCATCACCGGCTACGGCTTCTCGCCGCTGAAGCTGCCCGAGGGGTACGACTACCAGGCGCTGTTCCACGGCGTCGACGAGCGGGTGCCCGTCGAGGCGCTGCACTTCGGCGTCCGGGTCCTCGACCGGTTCCTGCGGACGGCCTAGGCGAGGGGGAGAACGTGCCGGAGACAAGGGGGGACGAGGTGCTCAGGTCGGCGTACGGTTCCTGGCCCTCGCCCATCGACGCGGCGCTGGCCGCCGCGCACGACGGGCAGCCCGAATGGGTGGGGTTCGTCGGGGACGAGGTCTGGTGGACCGAGCCCCGGCCCGCAGAGGGCGGCCGCCGGGCCCTGGTGCGGCGCACCGCCGCCGGCACCGAGGAGTCGGTGCTGCCCGCGCCGTGGAACGTGCGCAGCCGGGTCATCGAGTACGGCGGCCGGCCCTGGCACGGGGAGGTACGGGACGGGGTCCCGCTGGTGGTGTTCACGCACTTCGCCGACCAGCGGTTGTACCGGTACGAGCCCGGAGGCGAGCCCGTCCCGCTGACCCCGCTCTCCGGTGTGGGCGGCGGACTGCGCTGGGTGGAGCCGCGGGTGGACCTCGCCCGGGGCGAGGTGTGGTGCGTGCTTGAGGAGTTCACCGGGGACGGACCCGGTGACGTACGGCGCGTCCTCGCCGCCGTACCACTGGACGGCTCGGCCGCGGGCGACCGGGCCGCGGTACGCGAACTCACCGACGAACGGCACCGGTTCGTCACCGGCCCCCGCCTCTCCCCGGACGGGCGCCGGGCCGCCTGGCTCGCCTGGGACCATCCGCGGATGCCGTGGGACGGGACGGAGCTGCGCGTCGGCGAGGTCGGCGACGACGGCACCCTGCGGGCGGTGCACACGGTCGCCGGCGGGCCCGAGGAATCCGTCGCGCAGGTGGAGTGGGCCGCGGACGGCGCCCTTCTGTACGCGAGCGACCGCAGCGGCTGGTGGAACCTGTACCGCGACGGCACCCCGATGTGCCCCCGCGAGGAGGAGTTCGGCGGGCCGCTGTGGAAGCTCGGCTCGCGCTGGTTCGCGCCGCTGGACAACGGGCTGATCGCGGTCGTGCATGGGCGCGGCTCGGCCCTGCTCGGGATACTGGAGCCGGATTCCGGTGAGGTCGTCGACGCCGCCGGACCGTGGACCGAGTTCGCCGGCACCCTCGCCGCCCACGGCACCCGCATCGTCGCGGTCGGCGCCGGCCCGCGCACCGCGTACGAGGTCGTCGAGCTGGACACCTGCACGGGACGCGCCCGCGCCATCGGCGCCCACCACCACGATCCCGTCGACCCCGCCTACTACCCGGAGCCGCAGATCCGCACCTTCACCGGCCCCGCCGGCCGCGAGGTGCACGCCCACGTCTACCCGCCCCACCATCCCGGCCGCACCGCCCCCGACGGGGAGCTGCCGCCCTATGTGATCTGGGCGCACGGCGGCCCCACCGGCCGGGTGCCGCTCGTGCTGGACCTCGACATCGCCTACTTCACCTCCCGGGGCATCGGCGTCGCCGAGGTCGACTACGGCGGCTCCACCGGATACGGCCGCGCGTACCGTGAGCGGCTGCGCGAGCAGTGGGGGGTGGTCGACGTGGAGGACTGCGCGGCGGTCGCGCTCGCCCTCGCCGAGGAGGGCACCGCCGACCGCGACCGGCTGGCGATCCGGGGCGGCAGCGCGGGCGGCTGGACCACCGCCGCCTCCCTGACCACCACCGACGTCTACGCCTGCGGCACGATCATCTACCCCGTCCTCGACCTCACGGCCTGGGCGACGGGGGAGACCCACGACTTCGAGTCCCGCTACCTGGAGTCGCTGGTCGGCCCGCTCGCCGAGGTGCCCGCGCGGTACGCCGAGCGCTCGCCCGCCGCGCACGCCGACCGGCTCACCGCCCCCTTCCTGCTGCTCCAGGGCCTGGACGACGTCATCTGCCCGCCCGCGCAGAGCGAACGCTTCCTCGCCCGGGTCCGGGGCCGGGGTGTGCCGCACGCCTACCTCACCTTCGAGGGCGAGGGGCACGGCTTCCGCCGGGCCGACACCATGGTGCGCGCCCTGGAGGCGGAACTGTCCCTGTACGCCCAGGTGTTCGGCCTGGACGTACCCGATGTCCCGACGCTGGAGCTGCGCACATGAGAGAGCTGGTACGGCCCGCCCGGCTGGCCCCCGGAGCACGCGTGGCCGTCGTCGCCACCAGCGGACCGGTGCCCGAGGAACGGCTGCAGGCCGGCCTCGACGTGCTGCGCGGCTGGGACCTCGACCCCGTCGTCGCCCCCCATGTGCTGGACCGGCACGAGGAGTTCGGCTATCTCGCGGGCACGGACGCCGACCGGGCCGCCGACCTCCAGAACGCCTGGTGCGACCCGACGGTGGACGCGGTGGTGTGCGCCCGCGGCGGCTACGGCGTCCAGCGGATGATCGACCTGCTGGACTGGGAGGCGATGCGCGCGGCCGGCCCCAAGGTGTTCGTCGGCTTCAGCGACCTCACCGTCCTGCACGAGGCCTTCGCCACCCGCCTCGGCCTCGCCACCCTGTACGGGCCGATGGCCGCCGGTATCGACCTCATCAAGAGCGAGCGCGCGCAACACCATCTGAAGGCCACGCTCTTCGCGCCGGAGACGGTGCGGACCATCGCGTCCGGCGGCACCGCCCTCGTCCCCGGCCGGGCCCGCGGGGTCACGCTCGGCGGCTGCCTGTGCCTGCTCGCCGCCGAACGCGGCACCCCGCACGCCCGCCCCTCCGCGAGCGGCGGGCTGGTGTGCCTGGAGGACGTGGGCGAGGAGACGTACCGGCTGGACCGCTATCTCACCCAACTCCTGCGCTCCGGCTGGTTCGAGGGGGTGCGCGGGGTGCTGCTCGGCTCCTGGGAGGAGTGCGACCCCTACGACCGGCTGCGCCCTCTGTTCGCCGACCGGCTCGGTGGGCTCGGGGTGCCCGTCGTCGAGGAGTTCGGGTTCGGGCACTGCGCGGGCGCGCTGACCGTCCCCTTCGGCGTGGCGGCCGAACTCGACGCGGACGCGGGCACGTTGACGCTGGACGAACCAGCGCTGCGCTGAACTTCCGTGCCCGTGGCTCCCGGCCGGTAGCTACTGACCGGTAGTCGCGTCGTCACCCGGAGGGCGCCGTCCACCGTGCGGGCCGGCGTCCTCGCCGCCACGCTGGTCGCATGAGCCCGAAGACCCCGGACAGCGGCGCCGCCACCGGCGGCAAGGGGCAGCTCACGGCGCCCACCCGGGTGACCGTGCTCGCCCTCGCTGTCCTCGCGCTGGTCTTCGTCTTCCAGAACACCGGCCCCGTCCGGATCCGGCTGCTGGGCTCCGAGGTCACCCTGCCGCTGTGGACGGCCCTGCTCGCCACCGGCGCCATCGGCGCGCTGTGCGGGGCGTACGCGGTGAAGCGCCGCAACCAGTGACGTCTCTGTTTTCCGCGAGCGCCGCGGCCGGCGCCGCGCGTAGTCTGACCCGATGCCGCACACCGCACCCCACTACCTCGCAAAAGGCCCGCGCGTGGGCATCCGCCACTTCACCCTCGAGGACGGGCCCGAGTTCACCGCCCGGACCAGGGAGAGCAAGGACCTGCACCGGCCGTGGCTGTTCCCGCCGGACACCGAGGAGGCGTACGCCGCCTACGCGGGCCGGCTGATCGAGGACCCGACCAAGGCGGGCTTCCTGGTGTGCGAGAGCGACTCCGGGAGCATCGCCGGGTTCATCAACATCAACAACATCGTCCGGGGCGGCTTCCTGTGCGGCGCCCTCGGCTACGGCGTCTTCGCGCACGCGGCCGGACGGGGGCTGATGCGCGAGGGCCTGGACCTGGTGATCGGGTACGCGTTCGGGCCGCTCGGCCTGCACCGCCTGGAGATCAACGCACAGCCCGAGAACACCGCCTCGGTCGCCCTCGCCCGGGGCGCCGGCTTCCGCCTGGAGGGCTTCTCGCCCGCCATGATCTACATCGACGGCGCCTGGCGGGACCACGAACGCTGGGCCCTGACCGCCGAGATGCGCTCCGCGGGCTGACGCCCCGCGCCTTCCGGCTGACCGCCCCGCGCCTTCCGGCTGACCGCGCGCCTTCCGGCTGACCTCCCGCGTCTTCCGGCTGACCGTCGCGGACCTCCCGACCGCCTCCGCACGCCGACGCGGTCGTGGACGCCTTTGCGCAATCCTGACCCGTACGTCCCCTGGCCGTGTCACGCGCCGGGAGGTTCCATGGTCGACGTGACGAGGATCCGACGTGAGGTACTGACCCTGCCCGCCGCGCAGTTGGGCCCGGACAACCCCCTGCCCCCGCTGCGCCCCCTCGACGAGGTCCACCGCATCGACGACCGGGAACGGGACGAGATGCCCCGGGACATGGCCCGGCAGCTCGGCCACGCACCGCTGACCAGCCTGCTCCCGGTCCGCGTCCGCGACGGGTACGGCAGGCACCGCGAACCCCGCACCCTCGACGCGCTGGTGATCGAGAACGACCGGCTGCGCGCCACCGTCCTGCCCGGCCTCGGCGGCCGCGTCGCCTCCCTCGTGCACCTGCCCACCGGACGCGAACTCCTCTATTCCAACCCGGTGTTCCAGCCCGCCAACTTCGCCCTCAACGGAGCCTGGTACTCCGGCGGCGTCGAATGGAACATCGGCGCCACCGGCCACACCACCCTCTCCTGCGCACCCCTGCACGCCGCCCGCGTACCCGCCCCCGACGGCGGTGAGATGCTGCGCCTGTGGGAGTGGGAACGGCTGCGCGACCTCCCCTTCCAGGTCGATCTGTGGCTCCCGGACGGCTCCGACTTCCTCTACGTCGGTGTCCGCGTCCGCAACCCGCACGAGCGGCCCGCGGCCACGTACTGGTGGTCCAACATCGCCGTGCCCGAGGACCGCAGGATCCTCGCCCCGGCCGAGGAGGCCTGGCACTTCGGCTACGAACGCCACCTGCGCCGGGTACCCGTCCCGTCCTACGGCGGCGTCGACCGCACCCACCCGCTCAACAGCGCGTACGCCGCCGACTACTTCTACGAGGTGCCCGACGGCCGCCGCCGCTGGATCGCCGCGCAGGCCGCCGACGGGCACGGGCTGGTGCAGACCTCCACCGACGTGCTGCGCGGCCGGAAACTCTTCGTGTGGGGCAGTCGGCCCGGCGGTCGCCGCTGGCAGCGCTGGCTCACCGAACCCGGCACCGGCGGCTACTGCGAGATCCAGGCCGGCCTCGCCCGCACCCAGCTGGAACACGTCCCCATGGAGGCGGAGAGCGAGATCTCCTGGCTGGAGGCGTACGGCCCGCTCGACACGTCCCCCGAGGGCGCCTGGGACGACGTCGTCCGGTCGGCGGAGGAGCGACTGGAGGCGGTGCTGCCCCGCGCCCGCGTCGACGAGGCGTACGCGGCCTGGAGGCCGTACGCCGACGCCGAACCCGGCGAGAGCCTCGCCACCGGATCCGGCTGGGGCGCGCTCGAAGTGCTCCGGGCCGACTGGAAGCTGCCCGGCACCCCCTTCCCCGAGTCCACCCTCGGCGAGGCACAGGCACCCTGGCGGGAACTGCTGCGCAGCGGCTCGCTGCCGCAGCCGCGCCGGGTCCGCCCGCCCGGCGAGACCCTCGTCGGCCCGCACTGGCGCGACATGCTGGAGACCGCGCCCGCCACCCCGCACACCGAGTACCACCTCGGCGTCGCCCAGTGGCACGCCGGCGACCGGGCCCAGGCGGTCCGCAGCTGGGAACGCGGCCTCCCGCTCGCCCCGTCCCAGTGGCCCCTGCTGCGCTGTCTGGCCGTCGCCGACCAGGAGGCCGGCCACCACGAGCGCGCCGCCGAACGGTACGCGGACGCCTTCGACGACCTGTGCCGCGAGCGGCGCGACGACGGCGAGACCTGGACCGCCGCGCTCGCCGCGCTCGGCCGCGAGACCCTGGAGGCGCTGCTCCGGGCACGACGGACGGCCGACGCCCGCGCCGTCTGGGAGCGGCTGCTGCCCGCCGTACGGCAGCGCGGCCGGTTCCGGTTGCTGGAGGCCGAACTGCTGCTCGCCGAGGGGCGGCCCGCGGACGCCCGCGCCGTCTTCGAGGAGGGGTTCGAGGTGGCCGACCTGCGCGAGGGCGCGATCACGATCGGCCACCTGTGGGCCCGCCTGACCGGAGAGCCCCTCCCTGCCCGGTACGACTTCCGGATGCAACCGGACACGCCCTGAGCGGGGGGCTTCGAGCTGGAGGGCAGGGGCGGTGGGCTCCGGGCCCGTTCGTTCAGCCCGTCTGGTCGACGTACTCGAAGATCGAGCCGTCCGGGTGCACGGCGAGGAGGTTGCGGCCCGCCGGCGTCGGCACGGGCCCCGCGACGATCTGGGCGCCCAGCTCGGTCAGCAGCCGGTGGGCCTCGTCCACGTCCTTCACCGCGATGGTCGCCGTCACCAAGCGCAGCACCTCCAGCTCGGACTCGGGCCCGCTCATCAGAAGAAAGGAGCCGACCGCGGCGACCTGCACGCCACCCCGCTCGAACCGGTGCGCTCCGGCGCCCGCCAGACGCTCGTAGAACGGGATGGCGGCGTCGAGGTCGTCGACGCATATGCGCAGCGAGGCGCCCGTAATCTCCATACAGAGGAGCCTAGTTGGATCGCCCGGCCGCGCACAGGGCACCGCTCCCGCACGCCCTGCGGGTACGCGTCCACCCCGCCCGGGCCGGCACCGTTACGCGTCGTGTCCAAGGGGTACCCGGGGGCCATGGAGCGTTTGGATCACCTGGAACATCTGGACAAGCACCTCGTCGACGAGCTGGCTCAGGTGGCACGCGAGACGGTGCGCGACGAACTGCGCGAGCAGACCCGCAAGCAGCGCCGCACGGCCATGCTCTACGCCGCGTCCGGCACCCTCGCCCTGTACGCGGGCGCCGCCGTCGCGCTCGCCGTGGGCCTGGCGCTGGCGACGACCCTGCCCGCCTGGGCGGCCGCCCTGATCACCGCCGCGATCCTGGGCGTCCTCGCCCAGGTGCTGCGCGGCGTCGCCCACCGGAGACACCCGCACGGCACCGGCACCGGCACCGGCCCCGGCACCGGTCACGGCATCCCGGCCGGCCTCGGCATGCGCTACCCGCCCATGCCCTCGACGCCTCCGCCGCCCCCGGCGGTCCCTCCCGACCTCGACCCGGGCGGCCCGCACCATCGGGCCTGAGGGCTCACGAGGGCGGTTCGTCACGGTCCGCGACGACCCGGGGCGACCCGCGACGACCCGCGACGCCCGGGACGGTCCGCGGCGGGCCGCCCCGGGCCCATACGGCGTCCGGTGACGCGCACGGGGTTCGGGCGGCCCGGCTCCGGTTACGCGGAAGACCGCCGACGAGCCCCGGCGCCCCGGGCGCAGCGCACAAGGAGACACATGAACACCGACGAACTCGTTGAACTGGGCCAGCAGTTGCGGGTGGACAGTGTGCGGGCCGCGGCCGCGGCCGGCTCCGGACACCCGACCTCCTCGATGTCCGCCGCCGACCTGATGGCCGTACTCCTCGCCCATCACCTGCGCTACGACTTCGAACGCCCCGAGCATCCCGCCAACGACCGCTTCGTCCTCTCCAAGGGCCACGCCTCGCCCCTGCTGTACGCCTCCTACAAGGCGGCCGGCGTGCTCGACGACGGCGAACTGCTCACCTTCCGCAAGCTCGGCAGCCGGCTCGAGGGGCATCCGACCCCGCGCCGGCTGCCCTGGGTGGAGACGGCCACCGGCTCGCTCGGCCAGGGCCTCCCCGTCGGCGTCGGCATCGCCCTCGCCGGGAAACGGCTCGACCACTCCGGATTCCGTGTGTGGGTGCTGTGCGGGGACAGCGAGATGGCCGAGGGCTCGGTGTGGGAGGCCGCCGAAGCGGCGGCGTACGAGCACCTGGACAACCTCACCGCGATCGTGGACGTCAACCGGCTCGGCCAGCGCGGCCCGACCCGGCACGGCCACGACCTGGACGCCTACGCCCGGCGCTTCCGGGCCTTCGGCTGGCACACCGTCGAGACGGACGGTCACGACGTCGAGGCGATCGACCGGGCGTACGCCGAGGCCCGTGCGACCAGCGGACGGCCCACCGCGATCCTGGCCCGCACCTTCAAGGGCAGGGGCGTCGCCTCCGCCGAGGACCGCGAGGGCCTGCACGGCAAACCGCTGCCCCACCCCGAGGAGGCCATCACGGAACTCGGCGGACGCCGCGACCTGCACATCCGCGTCAGCGAGCCGCCCGCCGCCGCGGTCCGGCGCTCCATCACCGACGAGCCCCTGCGGCTCCCGCGCTACGCCCGGGGCGACCACGTCGCCACCCGGGACGCCTTCGGCAAGGCCCTCGCGGCGCTCGGCTCCGCCCGCGGCGACGTCGTCGCCCTGGACGGCGAGGTCGGCGACTCCACCCGCACCGAGTTCTTCGCCAAGGAGCACCCCGACCGGTTCTTCGAGTTCTACATCGCCGAGCAGCAGCTCGTCGCCGCGGCCGTCGGCATGGCGGCGCGCGGCTGGCTGCCGTACGCGTCCACGTTCGCGGCCTTCTTCAGCCGCGCCTCCGACTTCGTACGCATGGCGTCCATCAGCGGTTCCGGGATCAACCTGGTGGGCTCGCACGCGGGAGTCGCGATCGGGCAGGACGGTCCCTCGCAGATGGGCCTGGAGGACCTGGCCGTGTTCCGGGCCGTGTACGGCTCCACCGTGCTGTACCCGTGCGACGCCAACCAGACCGCCGAGCTCGTCGCGGCGATGGCCGACCTGGACGGCATCCGCTACCTGCGCACCACACGGGGAGCGAGCCCGGTGATCTACGGCCCCGACGAGGAGTTCGCGGTCGGCGGCAGCAAGGTGCTGCGCGCCGGCGAGGAGGACCGGCTGACCGTCGTCGCGGCCGGGATCACGGTGCATGAGGCGCTGGCCGCCGCCGACCGGCTCGCGCAGGACGACATCGCGGTCCGGGTCATCGACCTGTACTCCGTCAAGCCCGTCGACGCCGAGACCCTGCGACGGGCCGCCGAGGAGACCGGCTGTCTGATGACCGTCGAGGACCACCACGAGCAGGGCGGCCTCGGCGACGCCGTCGCGGAGGCCTTCACGGACGGGCGGCCCGTGCCCCGCCTGGTCCGCCTCGCGGTGCGCACGATGCCGGGCTCCGCCGACCCCGACGAGCAGCTGCACGCCGCCGGCATCGACGCCCTGAACATCGCGACCGCCGCGAAGCTGCTGGTCGAGGAGGCGATCGTGCGGTGAGTGACGGTCCCGGCGAGCACCGGACCCGAGGACATGGCGAGGTCCGATTCCGAGGACATGGCGAGGAGCGATTCTGAGGACATGGCGAGGAGCGATTCTGAGAGCATGGCGAGCACCGGTCCCAAGGACGTCCGGGCGCGTGGGGCCGGGCCGTACGCCGGAGGAGGCGCCATGACCCGACTGCGGTACGTCTACGCCATCTGCCGTCCCCTCGACGCGCCCCTGCAGGCCGAGCTCACCGGCGTCGGGGGCGTACCTCCGGCGCTGCTGCACCACCAGGGGCTGGTCGCGGTCGTCGGTAAGGTCCCGGAGGCCGACTTCGACGAGGAGGCACTGCTCGCGCACCTGGAGGACCCGGACTGGCGGGCCGCCGCCGTCCGCGCCCACGAGGGCGTGATCGACGCGCTCACCACCGTCACCACCCCCCTGCCGCTCCGGCTCGCGACCGTCATCCCGGACGACAGCGGCGTGCGCACGATGATCGAGACCCGCGGGGACGACTTCCGGCGGATCCTGGACCGGCTGGAGGGCCGGGTGGAGTGGGGCGTACGGATTTCTCTGGAGCCCGAGTCCGAGCCCGAGCCCGAGTCCGGTGCCGAGCCTGAGTCCGGTGCCGAGCCTGAGTCCGAGTCCGGGGCCGAGCCCACCGAGCTGGTCCCCGCTGCCACCGAGCCGGTCCCCGCTGCCGCCGAGAGACTCGCCCGGTCACTGCACGAGCGTCTCTCCCGGCACGCCGAGGACTCCCGGCTGCACGCCCCGCACCACGTCGCGCCTTCCACGGTGCCGGGCCGGAAGATCCTCGACGCGGCGTATCTGGTGCCCCGCGCACAGTGCGAGAAATTCGTGGAACTGGTCGATCGCGCGAGGGACGAGGCACCCGGGCTCCGCGTGGAACTCAGAGGTCCCTGGGCCGCCTACTCCTTCACCGGGGAGGCGGCGACGTGACCCGGTGGTGCCACGGAGTCACGCCTCACGCCTCCTTGCGGCACAGAATCTCCCCGTGCAGGACCGCGAACCAGCCGTCCTCGTGCCGGCCCCAGTCCCGCCAGGCCCCCGACACCGTCCGCAACTGTTCAGGGGTGGCGTGGCCGCCCTGCGTGGCGCGCTCGGCGTACGCCGACGCGAGGGTGCGGTCCGCCCACAGAGCGCTCCACCACTCCCGCTCCTCGGCGGTGGCGAACGTCCACGTGCCGGACGTGGCCGTAATGTCCATCAGGCCGGCTGCCAGCGCCCACGCCCTCAGCCGGCGGCCGGCATCCGGCTCGCCGCCGTTGGCCCGCGCCACCCGCCGGTACAGGTCCAGCCAGTCGTCCAGGCCGGGAGCGGCCGGATACCAGGTCATCGCCGCGTAGTCCGCGTCGCGGACGGCGACGAACCCGCCCGGCCTGGTCACCCGGCGCATCTCGCGCAGCGCCTGCACCGGGTCGCCGACGTGCTGGAGCACCTGGTGGGCGTGGACCACGCAGAAGGTGTCGTCCGGGAAGTCCAGGGCGTGGACGTCCGCCACCGCGAAGTCCACGTTGGCCAGTCCGCGCCCGGCGGCGGTGGCACGGGCCTGCTCCAGGATGCCGGGCGCGTGGTCGACGCCGGTGACATGGCCGTCGGGGACCAGTTCCGCCAGGTCGGCGGTGATCGTGCCGGGACCGCAGCCGATGTCGAGGATCTTCATGTGCGGCTTCAGCGAACCGAGCAGGTAGGCGGCGGAGTTGGCCGCGGTCCGCCAGGTGTGCGACCGCAGCACCGACTCGTGGTGCCCGTGCGTGTAGACGGCGGTCTCCTGTGCCCTCGGCTGCGGCCGCTGCTGCGCGTTCGGCATGACGGTTGCCCCTTCGCCCTTGTCGACTGACCGGTCACGAGGCCGGACCCGGCCCCGTTCCGCGATGCACTGAACGCTACTCCCGCATGTCGAATGATGAGACCCGCATTCTGGTATATGGACTGATGGAGTGTCAGATGTGGCGGGTCGACGGGTGCGGTGCGGTTACCCTGGAGCATGCGCCTGCTCCTCGTCCGTCACGGTCAGACCCCGTCCAACGTCGACCACCTGCTCGACACCGCCGTACCCGGGCCCGGTCTCACCCCGCTCGGCGAGCGGCAGGCCGCCGCGCTGCCCGAGGTGCTCGCCGGGGAGGACATCGAGGCCCTCTACGCCTCCACGCTGCTGCGCACACAGCTCACCGCCGCCCCGCTGGCCGCAGCCCGGGGCCTGGAGGTGATCGTCCGCGACGGCATCCGCGAACTGTCCGCCGGCGACCTGGAGATGCTGCCCGGTGAGTCCCCCGAGGGCCGGGTGTACATGCGGATCGCGTTCGCGTGGGCGACGGGCGACACCGCGCTGCGCGTTCCCGGCGGGGAGAGCGGCGAGGAGGCCCTCGGCCGGTACGACGCCGTGATCGCCGAGGCCGCCGCGAGCGGTGCCGGTGCCGTCGCCATGGTCAGCCACGGCGCCGCGATCCGGGTGTGGGTCGCCGCACGCGCGGACAATGTCGACGTCGCCTTCGCCGCCGCCCACCCTCTTGCGAACACCGGCGTGGTCGTCCTGGAGGGCTCCCCGTCCGACGGCTGGAAGGCCCTGTCGTGGGAAGGCGCCACGGTCGTGCCGGCGGGGGACAGCGGCCCGACGGGAGAACCGGTGGACACGGCGGGGTGACACCCGTGACGATCACCGGACGTCGGTCGCTGTGACGGCCCGGTGACGGCCCGGTGAGCGTGCGTCGACCCCCTCACCACCCGATATGAGTTTGCCCCGGCTCGGGCGCGCCCCGCAGAATGCCTGCCCATGGGACATCTGGAAGCCGCACACCTCGAGTACCACCTCCCCGACGGGAGGACGCTGCTCGGCGACGTCTCCTTCCGGGTGGGCGAAGGCGCCGTCGTGGCGCTGGTCGGCCCGAACGGCGCGGGCAAGACGACCCTGCTGCGGCTGATCTCCGGCGAGCTGAAACCGCACGGCGGCACCGTCACCGTCGGCGGCGGCCTCGGCGTCATGCGCCAGTTCGTGGGTTCCGTACGGGACGAGACGACCGTACGCGACCTGCTCGTCTCCGTCGCGCCGCCCCACATCCGCGCCGCCGCGAAGGCCGTCGACGACGCCGAGCACCTCATCATGACGGTCGACGACGAAGCCGCGCAGTTCGCCTACGCCCAGGCGCTCGCCGACTGGGCCGAAGCGCGCGGCTACGAGGCCGAGACCCTCTGGGACATGTGCACCACCGCCGCGCTCGGCGTCCCCTACGAGAGCGCCCAGTGGCGTCAGGTGCGCACCCTCTCCGGCGGGGAGCAGAAGCGTCTCGTCCTGGAGGCGCTGCTGCGCGGCACCGACGAGGTGCTGCTCCTCGACGAGCCGGACAACTACCTCGACGTACCCGGCAAGCGGTGGCTCGAGGAACAGCTCAAGGAGACCCGTAAGACGGTCCTGTTCGTCTCCCACGACCGCGAACTCCTCGCCCGCGCCGCCGAGAAGATCGTCTCCGTCGAGCCGGGACCTGCGGGCGCCGACGCCTGGGTGCACGGGGGCGGCTTCGCCACCTACCACGAGGCCCGCCGTGAACGCTTCGCCCGCTTCGAGGAACTGCGCCGGCGCTGGGACGAGAAGCACGCCCAGCTGAAGAAGCTCGTCCTGAACCTCCGTCAGGCCGCCGCCGTCAGCCACGAGATGGCCTCCCGCTATGCCGCCGCGCAGACCCGCCTGCGCAAGTTCGAGGAGGCCGGACCGCCGCCCGAGCCCCCGCGCGAGCAGGACATCACCATGCGCCTGAAGGGCGGCCGCACCGGCGTACGGGCCGTAACCTGCGCGCAGCTCGAACTCACCGGCCTGATGAAGCCGTTCGACCTGGAGGTCTTCTACGGCGAACGGGTCGGCGTCCTCGGCTCCAACGGCTCGGGCAAGTCCCACTTCCTTCGCCTGCTCGCCGGCGAGGACGTCGCGCACACGGGAGAGTTCAAGCTCGGCGCCCGGGTCGTGCCCGGCCACTTCGCACAGACCCACGCCCACCCCGAGCTGGTCGGCCGAAGTCTCCTCGACATCCTCTGGAAGGAACATTCCCAGGACCGGGGCGCCGCCATGTCCCGGCTGCGCCGCTACGAACTCACCGGCCAGGCGGAGCAGGCCTTCGACCGGCTCTCCGGCGGCCAGCAGGCCCGCTTCCAGATTCTGCTCCTGGAACTGGCCGGCGCCACCGCCCTGCTCCTGGACGAGCCCACCGACAACCTCGACCTGGAGTCCGCCGAGGCGCTCCAGGAAGGCCTTGAGGCCTTCGAGGGCACCGTCCTCGCGGTCACCCACGACCGCTGGTTCTCCCGCTCCTTCGACCGCTTCCTGGTCTTCGGCAGCGACGGCCGCCTCCGGGAGACCCCCGAGCCCGTCTGGGACGAACGCCGGGTGGAGCGCGCCCGCTGACCCGGAAGTTCGTACAGTGGAGGCAGGAACGCGAGCTCCATGGCTCCCTCCCGGAACCGCTCGGGGCGGTGCACGCCGGGCGGGTACCCGGGCCGCATGAACGCACTCGACGAGCGGGGTACCACCATGACCGGAGTCGACCCCGGCCGGCTGGACGACCTGCAGCTCATGAAAGAGCTGGAGACGATCCACCGCACGCGCCACGACACCCTCCTGTACGGCTCGAACGACGCCCTGCGCACCCACAACGAGCGCATGGCCCAGCTCGAGGGCGAATACCTGCGCCGCAACCCGCGCCGCCTGGTCAGCGCCGGCCGCACCCGCGAGGGCGCCCGGGAACGCAACTGCGGCGAACCGGCGGCCGCGGAGCCCTCCGGCGCCTGAGGCCCTGAGGTCACCCGCCCGGCCGTTCGCGTCCCGCGAATGGGGTCCGGCCGCGCGCGGTACGGCGTCCGGGGGGCTGTGATGGCAGCGAGGGCACGAGAGCCGTGTCCCTGAGGTGTACGGCGAGTGGTGTCGGGCCGGCGGTCATCGGCCGGCCGCCGGTCGCCGGCCGCCGTCCTGCCGAGGAGCCCGTCCCATGCGCCGCACCGCCCGTGCCCTGTCCGTCGCCGTCCTGGCAGGCGCCGCGCTCGCCGTACCGGGGCCCGCCGCGTACGCGGACCCAGCCGCCCAGGCGAGCCCCGGCAGTCCCGGCAGTCCCGGCAGTCCCGGCAGCCCCGGGACCGTCCGGCCCGGCGTCCGGGCCGCCGCGTCCGCGGCCTGCGACACCTCGACCGGACCGGCACCGCAAGCCCCCGAGGCCACCCCGCAGGCCTTCGAGGACCACACCATGAGCCTGAGCCGGGAGTCCGGCGCCGCCGGCGTCCCGGGGCCCGCCTCCACTCCCGTCCTCACGCGCAGCGGCGACGCCGACTGTCCCGCCGGCGCGGTCGGGCAGGCCAAGTCGGGGAGCCCGGACAGTGTCCCGGGCGCGGCCGAAGCCGGAGGCAACACCGATGGCGGTGGCGACGGCGACAGCGACATCGGCGGCACCGGTTCGGACGACGGAGGGTCGTGCGCCCAGGGGCAGCACTGCGCGGGGGGCCAGGGGGAGCAGGGAGACCAGGGGGTGCGGGGAGGCGGCCAGGATCAGGGCCGGCTCCAGGACGAGCACGAGGACGAGGACGAGGGTGAGGGCGAGGGCCAAGGTCTGGGCCAGGGTCGGGGTCAGGATCAGGGCCAGGACCAGGGTGACGGCCAGGGCCACGGCAAGGGCCAAGGTCAGGGGCGCGAGTGCGGCTCCGGGCGGTCCTGCGGCGGCGACCAGGCATGCGCGGAGTCGCACAGCGGGGACTGCGCCCCGGCGACCGTGCAGGGCGGGGTCGAGGCCGGAGCGGGGGGATCGTTCAACGACTCGGTGCCCGCGCTGGTCATCGGCGGTGCGCTGATCGTCGCCGCGTGCGGAGGCGCGGCCTACCGGCTGTACGGCCGCGGGCGCTCCGTGCAGGGCTGACGCGCGGCGCGGCGCCGGGCGGGCCGTGACCGGGTCAGGCTCCGAGGCCGTTCCCGAAGCCGTGACAGGGCCGATTGCGGCCGCGGGCCATGGACGGCGGCCGACCGGGTACACACCCTCCCGAGAGCACCACCCGCAGCCCCCGTAGGCACCGAACACACGGCACCCACCGAGCACACGGCACGCCCCGAACCCACCGCACGCACCAGCCCTGCCCCCGGCACCCGGCCGGTGGCCCGAACAGGAGCAGCCGACGACACGAGCACGGCCCGGACGGAACACCACACGGCACACGGACTGCGCGGAGGCGGACATGCGGCGGACGGACCCCGAGGGCCACGGCCCCGTCCGCTTCGGGCCGCCCCTGCCCGCCGACGGACTGCCCGTGCTCCCCGAGCTCGTCGCGCACCTCGCCGCCGCCGCGCACCGCGCCGAGGCCCAGCCGGTCGGCGGCGCCCCCGTCCTGCTGGA
The DNA here is from genome assembly GCF_053595235.1 of Streptomyces sp. NPDC002520. NCBI lineage: Bacteria > Bacillati > Actinomycetota > Actinomycetes > Kitasatosporales > Streptomycetaceae > Streptomyces > Streptomyces sp. NPDC002520. The sequence goes on from NZ_JBSFXG010000001.1 coordinate 677,151, forward strand.
AGCGGCCTGCGGCTACTGGACCAGGCGCGGACTGCCCTGCGTCCCCGACCGGGTGGCGGCCGGTCCCGGCGCGCCCGCCCTGCTGCTGGCCCTGACCGCCGCCATCGCCGGCGACGGCGGCGACGTCCTCGTGCCCCGTCCCTGCGCCGCCTGGTGGGCGCCCTACGCCCGGCTGCTGGGCAGGCCCGTCTTCTACGTGCCGACCCCGGCCGAGAGCGGCGGCGTGCCCGACCCGTACGCGCTGCTGGAGACCGTCCGCAGGGTCCGTACCGAGGGCGGCGACCCCCGGCTGCTGGTGCTGTCCGTCGCGGACGACCCGACCGCCACCGTCGCCCCGCCCGAGCTGTTGCACGAGACCGTCGAGGCGGCGGCCGCCGAGGGTCTGCACCTGATCAGTGACGAGACCTGGCGCGACACCCTGCACGCCCCGCACGAGACCGTGCTGCTCAGTCCCGCCGAGATGCAGCCCGAGCGGGTCACCGTCGTCACCGACCTGGCCGGCGCCCTGCTCCCGGCCGGCTGGCCCGCGGCCGTGGCCCGGTTCCCGTCGGGGGAGGCGGGGGAGTGGCTCCACGCGCGCGTGCTCGACATCCTCACCGCGCTCGGCGCCCGCGTCGCCGCGCCCGTCGCCGCCGCGGCCGGGTACGCGCTCGACGAACCCGAGCCGGTCACCGAACGCCGCGAGGCCGCCGTACGCCTGCACGCGCGCGTGGCCGCCGCCGCGTACTCCGCGGTCGTCTCGGCCGGTGCGGTCGCGCGGCCGCCGCAGGCCGGCCGTCACCTGTACGCGGACCTCGGCCCGCTGCGCGAGGCGCTCGCCGAGCAGGGCGTCGGCGACGCTCAGGAGCTGGAGGACTTCCTCACCGCCCGGCTCGGCATGCCCGCGCCCGGTGGTCACCGCTTCGGCGACGACCTCGGGGCGCTGCGCGTACGGCTCGCCACGGGGCCCCTGCTCGGCGGCGGCGACGAGGAACGCACGGAATGCCTCACGTCCCCCTCACCGTTGGAACTGCCGCATGTGCACCGCGCGTTGAGCACCCTGGGGTCGGTCTTCGACGATCTCCGCGACGACGCCGAGCGATGGGAGTCTCCTCGATGACGCAGCAGACGCATGAGTCCGGGTCCACCGCGAGACCGTCACGACGACCACCACGAACCCGACCGGCACGACGACCGTGACGCGCGCGGAAGGCACAGTGAGCGGGACGAGCACGGGAGACACCACGGACTTGACGAGTGCGCGAGGCACGACGAGTGCGATGAGTGCGCCAGGCGGGGCGAGTAGGACGAGTGCGCCGGGCAGGGCGAGTGCGACGAGCGACGCGGACGGTGACGCCGCCTCGCCGGGCGCGTCCGTCTCCCCGCCCGTGTCTCCGCCCCCGCCCGTGTCTCCGCCCGCGCCCGCGTCCCCGCCCCCGCCCCCGCCCGCGTCTCCGGCGCGGCTCGCCTCCGCGGCCCCGCTCGCGACTCCGTTCCCGCCGCTGGCCGAGCCGCGTCCGCTGGGTGAACACCGCGTGTGGCCGCGGACGTTCCACGACCGGCTCACCGCGCCCCTGCCCGGCTTCAAGGCCCTCGCCCGCTTCGCCCGCGAGGGCGCCGTGCGCCCCGGCGCCGACGGCCTGGCCGGCATCCGCCAACTGCCCTACGAACCGGCCCCGGTACCTCGTGTGGTAGGCCGTACCCTCGCCGTCACCTGGGCGGGGCACGCCAGTTGGATCGTCCGGATCGGCGGGCTGACCGTGCTCACCGATCCCGTGTGGTCCCGGCGCATCCTCGGCACGCCCGCCCGTATCACCCCGGTCGGCGTCGCCTGGGACAGCCTGCCGCGCATCGACGCGGTCGTCATCAGCCACAACCACTACGACCACCTGGACGCCCCCACCCTGCGCCGACTCCCGTGCGACACACCGGTGTTCGCGCCCGCGGGCCTCGGCCAGTGGTTCCGGCGCCGCCGCTTCACCCGCGTCACCGAGCTGGACTGGTGGGAGGGTGCCGAACTGTCCGGCGTCCGCTTCGACTTCGTGCCGGCCCACCACTGGTCCAAACGCACCCTCACCGACACCTGTCACAGCCTCTGGGGCGGCTGGGTCCTCACCGCACCCGACGGCCCGCGCGTCTACTTCGCCGGGGACACCGGCTACGGCCACTGGTTCACCCGGATCGGCCGCCGCTACCCCGGCATCGATCTGGCCCTCATGCCCATCGGCGCCTACGACCCACGCTGGTGGCTCAGGGACGTCCACTGCGACCCGGAGGAGGCGGTCCAGGCGACCGTGGACGCGGGCGCCCGCAGGATGGCTCCGATGCACTGGGGGACCTTCGTGCTGTCGGCGGAACCGGTGCTGGAACCGCTGACGCGGGTGCGGACGGCGTGGGAGAAGGCGGGGCTGGACCGGGAGGACCTGTGGGATCTCCCGGTCGGAGCCTCGAGAGTGCTGGACCACCAGACGGTCCTTCGTCATCGCGGCCAGGCGATCTGAGGGTGCAGGCGATGCGGGCTGGGCTGCGCTCCGGCTGAAACGTGGTCATTCGTGTGGCGGAGTGCGGCGCGCGTCGGCTTGTGTGAACAGGCCGCGCCCGATTTCCTGCGTCACGTCAGCCAGCAGGTCCGCTGTCAGCCAGGACGTCCGCTGGCGGGCGGCTACTTCGGGAGTTATCGTGCGAAGCCTATCCGTGTCGGCCGCAGCCGCCGCTCTCGTCCTGGTCCAGCCGGGTCTCGCCGTCGCGGCGGACGACCCCGCCACCACAGTCAACTTCACCGTCACGTCCGGCGCCTTGTCGATGTCGGTACCGGCCAGCGCCACCCTCGGCTCGGGAGCGCCCGGCACCGCGATCAGCGCGGCCATCGGCGCCGTGACCGTCACCGACGATCGCGCCCTCGCCTCGGCCTCCTGGACGGTGACCGCGGCGGAGACGGACTTCGCGAGCGGTCCGTCGACGATTCCCGCCACCAGAGCTGACTACAATCCCGGGACGATCACGACGACCGGTACCATCACCGCCACCGGGACGCCCGTGACGCTGAGCAACTCCGCACAGCCGGTGGTCACCGGGAGCGCCGGTGTCGGAGACAACACCGCGAGCTGGAACCCGACAGTCACCGTTCACGTGCCCGCCGGCGCCGTCGGCGGGTCCTACACCGGAACGCTGACCCAGTCCGTTGCCTGACGGAATGAAGGGCGCGCGCCGGTACTGGGTTCTCCTGCTGGTGCTGGCCTTCGTACAGGCGGCCGGGGTGATGCCGGCAGCGGGACACGAGGTGCCCGGGGCGCCCTCCGGCCGGCACCCGGCCGCGGGCCGGACCATCGGTATCAAGCTGCTCGACGCTCCGGAAAGCCGCCGTGCCGATCCGAGGGCGCATGCCTACATCGTCGACCACGTCGCGCCCGGCTCGACCATCGAGCGGCGGGTGGAGGTCATCAACGAGTCGTCCACACCGATGCACGTCGACGTCTACGCCGCGGCGGCCACCATCGCGAAGGGTGAGTTCACCTTCGCGCCGCAGCGCACCCCCAACGAGCTGACCGGCTGGACGTCACTCGACAGGGCGGACCTTGAGCTGGCGGCCTTCCAGACGGCGCGGGTACGGACCACCATCCGGGTGCCCAGGGACGCCGCCGCCGGGGAGCGATACGGCGTCATCTGGGCGCAGACGGGCACCGGCACGGACCGCTCGCACAATCTGGCGATGCTGGGCCGGGTGGGCGTCCGCATGTACGTCGACGTCGGTCCCGGTGGTGAGCCACCCTCGGACTTCAGGATCGAGCGGCTCTATCCGACCCGAGCCCGCGACGGGCGGGGGGAGGTACGCGCCCGGATCCACAACACGGGGGGCCGCGCCCTGGACATCAGCGGGGCACTCTCCCTCTCCGACGGGCCGGGCAGACTGCGCGCCGGACCGTTCTCCGCCGCGAAGACGGGCACCACACTGGCTCCGGGCGACCTCGCGGAGGCGGTCGTCCCGCTGGACGCACGGCTGCCGGACGGTCCGTGGACCGCGGCGCTCACGCTCAGAAGCGGCATGGTCGAGCACACCGAGCGTGCCACCGTCACCTTCCCGACGACTCCCGGCAGCGCCGGAGCGGTCGCCGCGGCGGCCGCCCAGCAAGGGCACTTCAACACCCCTGTGGTCGCCGGCCTTTCCGTTCTCGTCCTCACCGCTCTGTGCCTTCCGCTCTCCACGTTCCTCCGGCGCCGCCGGTGACCACTCCGAGCGAGCCACGCCCCTCGCAGTCGGCTGATCTGCTGCGCGAGCCCACCGGTGGAAGCATAGAGTGATATTCAAATCACAATGAGTAGCTGCGGCTTGTTGTCGACCGTTTGGAAGCGGAGATGTCGTTGTTCAGGCATGCGAGAGGGCGGGCTGGAGCAAGCCGCGGCACGGGAGGTATGGGCGGCATGTTTCGATCGTGGCTGAGGGTGCGGTCCCGCAGGACGGGGGCGGTCATGACGGCCAGGCTGGCTGTCCTGGTGATCGTCATGGCCTCAGCCTGGACCGCCACGGTTCAGCCCGCCTACGTCGCCCAGGTCGACGACAGGACGGTGCCGGTGCTCGACACCTTCACCACCACCGGCCTCACCGAACCCAGTGGCACCGCCACCACTGACCCCGGCGGCACCGACAGCACCGGCAGTACCGACATCACATTCACGGTCGTCCCGGTCAGCCAGCCCTCCCTGACCATCACCAAGAGTCACGCGGGCACCTTCACCCGGGGCGAGGACGGCGTCTACACCATCACTGTGGGCAACGCCGCCGCGGCCGTCCCGACCAATGGCACCACGGTCACCGTCCACGACATCCTCCCCGCAGGTCTTCGGGCCGACAGGATCACGGGCAAGGGATGGCACTGCGTTCTGGCATCCCTCACCTGTACACGCGGCGACGTCTTGCCTCCCGGACACAGCTACCCGCCCGTCACCCTGAGGGTCGACGTCTCCTGCAACGCCCGTGCACGGGTCACCAACACCGCTACCGTCACTGGTGGCGGTGACACCACCACCCACACCGCCACCAACACCACCAAGATCAAGAACCACGAGCACCACGGTCACGACGGCGGCGGGCACGACGGCCGCGACGGCCGCGACGGGCATCATGACCACTGCGATCGCCACGACCGCTGACAACACTCAGCCCACGTGGACCTAGCGGAAGGCGTACAGGGTCCACGGACGGTGCGCGCTACCGTCGTGGAAACACCGGCGGAAAGAGTTCCTCCTCCGTGCGCCGGCGGTGGTCGCGCTCCGGGTACGCGGCGCGCATGGTGTCGAACAGTTGCTGGCCGGCTCGCCTCAGTGCGGGGAGATCGACGCCGGGGATCGATCCGTTGCGCATGACGACCTTGCCCGCGACCATCGTCAGGACCGCGTCGCGGGCGGTGCCGTTGAGTACGAGGGTGCGCAGCGGATCCTCGGTGACGCCCATCCGGAAGTCGTCCAGGGCGAACGCCGCCAGGTCGGCGGTGGCCCCGGCGGCAAGACGCCCGAGATCCGGTCGGTGCAGGGCCCTCGCCCCACCGGTCCAGAGCGCGTCGAAGTAGCCGGGAAGATGCCCCTGGCCCAGGTCGCCGGCCTGGAGCTTGGCCACCTGGGTGCCCACGTCGATTCCGCGGATCAGGTCCGGCGGGAAGGAGTCGGTGCCCAGGCACAGGTTCACCCCCTGCGCCCGGTAGCCGCCGAAGGTGTGCAGGTTGTGGGCGTAGCGGGCGTTGGTGAGCGGGCAGTGCACGATCGAGACGCCGGCGTCGGCCAGCGTCGCGACATCCCCGGTGTCGGTCCCGAGTACGTCGGGGTGCACGTCCAGCACCACTCCGTGCGGGACGATCAGCCGGTCCGACAACAGCCCGGAGTCGGCGATGAGTTGCAGTGGGGTGCGTCCGTAGGCGCCCTGGATGTAGTCGCGTTCCGCCGTGCCCTGCAGAGCGTGCAGGCGTACCAGCGCGCCGCGCCGGTGTGCGGCCTCGGCGACGTCCTTGAGCAGATCGGGGGTCAGGGTCTCGATGCGGCACGGCAGCAGCACCCCGGTCACCAGGGGATCGGCGAGTTGTGCGGTGTGGTCCAGGAAGCGCAGCGCCTCGGCCAGACCGCGCCGGCCCGCCTCCTCGTCGAACATCACCGTGCGCTTGCCGTCGGCGCCGACCACGTTCACGCCGGACCGGAAGGACGGCCCGAGGAAGCCGCGCAGACCCAGCCGTGAGGACACCTCGGCCATCGCCACGAAGTCCTCGTAGGTCTCCGCCCAGTCGCTGTGCACCTCGGAGGCGATCGGCATGTAACTGGTGATGCCGTGCAGGGCGAGCTGGACCAGCGCGTACTCGCGCACGGTGCGCCGTTGCGCGGCGTCGAACACCGCCCGGGGCGCGGTGAAGTACTCGGCCGACCAGACGAAACCGGAGGCGTGCTCCGGGGACGCCCAGGAGTCCAGGATCAGGTGGTCGATGTCGGTGAGGGCGTCCAGGTCGATGAGGCCGGGGGTGACCACCGCGTCACCGAGCTCGATGCTCATGTCGGCCTGGTGGCGGCCGAGTTCGGCGCGATCACCCACATCGAGGACGGTGTCGCCGTCGATCAGCACGGCGCCGTCCGGGATCTCCACGTGCGAGCGTCCGTCGTGGGCGATCACCCAGGAAGCAGTGACCAGGGTCTTCATGGACATCCCTTCACGTTCGACCGGTTTCGCCGGCGCGTCCGACGGTCCGTGCGGCGGCGATGCACCGGATGGCACCGAACCCTAGTAGGACGACGGTCTTTGGTATACCGTATCGCCACCTCACCCCGATTTGGTATACCAATTTTGCCCGACCCCATCGAGCACCAGAGGATCGACGTGCCGGATCCGCATCCGCATGAGCCGCAGAGTCCGTCGCGCCGCACCGGCGCGCCGGACCCGTCCGACGGGCAGGTGGCCACCCTGCCTCCAGCAGAATCCGCGGCTGCGACAGCCGGGCGAGGTCCCGGCGCGGAGATCGCCGGCGCGCGTTCGCTGCTGGGCACGGCCTGGCTTCGCATCCGGCGCAGCCGCATCGCCGTCGCCGCGCTGGTCGTGGTGGTCCTCATGGTGCTGTTCGCGGTCCTGGCCCCGGTGCTGGTGTCCATCGAGGGCTCGGATCCGTTCACCTCGCAGACCGGGCCGGACTTCCTGGACGCCTTCGCAACGCCGGGTCTGCCGCTGCCGTACTACCGCTTCCCGTCCGGCGAGCACTGGCTCGGCCTGGAACCGGGACTCGGCCGCGACATCTTCGCGCGCATGGCCTACGGAGCGAGGATCTCGCTGACCATCGCGCTGCTGTCCACGCTCGTGTCGGTGGTACTGGGCACCGTGCTGGGCGCCGCCGCCGGTTACTTCGGCGGCAAGGTCGACATGGTGATCAGCCGGGTGATGGATCTGTTCCTGGCCTTCCCGCACCTGCTGCTGGTGCTGTCGCTGACCCCGATCATGCAGTCGCGGTTGCGTGGTACCGCCCTCGACTCGGGCAGCCTGGTACCGATCGCGTCACTGGTGATCATTCTCGGCTTCTTCGGCTGGGCGTACCTGGCCAGAGTCGTGCGCGGCCAGGTGCTCTCGATCCGGGAGCAGGAGTTCGTCGAGGCCGCCCAGGCCTACGGGGCCTCGCACCGGAGCATCATCTTCCGGCAGATCATCCCGAACGTCATGGGGGTCGTGCTGGTCTACGCGACCATGATGATCCCCACCAACATCACCGCAGAGGCCGCCCTGTCGTTCCTCGGCGTCGGCGTCAAGGACCCCACACCCTCCTGGGGCCAGATGCTCAACGCGGCCCAGGCCGGCAACTGGTACCTGTCCGACCCCTGGTTCCTGGCCGTCCCGGCCGGTGCGCTGGCGATCACGGTCCTGGCGTTCAACCTGCTCGGCGACGCGGTCCGGGACGCACTGGACCCCAAGTCCTCCCGCGGCTGACCCACTGACCCCTCTGACGCGCCAGCCCTTTCTTCCTGACGCGCCATCCCTTTGTTATCGGCAAGGAGACGCAGTGAACAGAAGCACCACGGCGGCCATCGCCCTCACGGTGAGCGCCGGGCTGGCCCTGACCGCCTGCGGCGGCCCCAAGCCCGCCGCCGGTTCCCACTCCGGCACCCCGCGCGACGCCTACGCGCCGGTGACGATCGGGGCGGGCTACGCCACCAAGGGCGGGAACGTCAACGTCCTGATGTCCTCGGACTTCCAGACGCTGGACCCCGGCAACAGCAACTACGTGCAGACCGCCAACGTGGGGCAGCTGTACTACCGCACGCTGACCATGGCCAAGGAGACCGCCGGCAAACCGCCGACCATCGTGCCGGACCTGGCCACCGACCTCGGCAAGGCCTCCGCCGACGGCCTCACCTGGACCTACACCCTGAAGAAGGGGCTGAAGTTCGAGGACGGCAAGCCGATCACCAGCAAGGACATCAAGTACGGGGTCGAGCGCACCTACGCCCGCGACGTCTACACCCAGGCACCGCAGGAACTGAACTCCGCCCTGGCCGACGACGGTTACAAGGGCCCGTACACCGGCGGCGACTTCAAGGGGATCGACACCCCGGACGACCGCACCGTCGTCTTCCACCTCAAACAGCCCTTCGCCGAGTTCCCCGCCCTGGTCTCGCGCTCGAACACGGCGCCCGTGCCGAAGGCCGAGGACACCAAGCTCGACTACACCAACCACCCGGTCTCGTCGGGCCCGTACAAGATCAAGTCGTACGACCGCGGCCGGTCGATGAAGCTCGTCCGCAACGACCAGTGGGACCCGGCCACCGACCCGAACCGGACCGCCCTGCCGGACACGTTCACCTTCACCCTGTCCACCGCCCAGGCGACCATCAGCCAGCAGCTGCTCGCCGACTCGGACCCGACCGCGATCACGCTGGACAGCAACGGCGGTCTGCAGGCGTCGGACGCCGCACAGCTGGGCACCCCCAAGGTCAAGGCCCGCACCGCGGCCGGCCTGCTGGGCTGCACGGACGTGCTGAACCTCAACACCGAGACCATCAAGGACCCGCAGGTCCGCAAGGCGATCGCACTGGCCGTCGACCGCAGCGCCGTCCATGTGCAGTACGGCGGCGAGCGGTTCGGCAAGCTGGCCCAGTCGTACATCAACCCGGCCCAGCGCGGCTACGTCGAGCAGCACACCGACCTCGACCCGACCGGCAAGCCGAAGCTGGACGAGGCCAAGAAGCTTCTTGCGGGCAAGACGGTTCCCAAGAAGCTGGTCTACGGCTACGCCGACGCCAACCCCCGCTACAAGAACGTCGGCACCGTGCTGCAGCAGAACCTCAAGCAGCTCGGCATCGACCTGCAACTGCGCCCCATCCCGGCCGCCAACTACTACACGATCCTGGCCGGTGACCAGATGCCCGACATCGCCCGCAGCGGCTGGTGCGGCGGCGCGGACAGCGGTTCGGTGCGCACCACCATCGACCCGAACCTGGGCCCGAGCGTGGACGGCAAGACGTACGGCTTCTCCAACATCCCGCGCTACTACGACCCGAAGGTCTCCCACGAGATGTACGAGCTGCGCGGCACCAACGGGTCCAGCGAGGAACTCGGCAAGAAGTGGGCGACCCTGTTCGACCAGGCCATGCAGGGCTACCCCATCGTTCCCCTGGTGCGCAGCTACACCAGCAGCGTGGTCGGCTCCAAGGTCCGTAACGCGCAGATGGGTTACTTCTTCGGCGCCATCGACCTGTCCATCGTCGGCGTCCAGCACTGACGGATCGCGTCACTAAAGAGGTTGAAACGGTGAGTCCCTCCCGAGTCGGCAGGTCGCGCCCATGACTCGTTTCCTGATGCGGCGTTTCGTCGCGATGATCGTGCTGCTGTTCGTCATCAGCTTCGTGACGTTCACCCTGTTCCAGCTCGGTCCGGCGGACCCGGCCGCGGCGGCCTGCGGTCAGGAGTGCACCCCGCAGCGCATCGCCGAGGCCCGGGTCGCGCTCGGGATGGACAAACCGTTCCTCACCCAGTACTTCGACTACATGTCGGGCCTGGTGGGCGGCCGCATGGTCGGCGCGCCGGGCACCGAGACGCTGTGCTCCTGGCCGTGCCTCGGCAAGTCGTTCCAGACCAACGAGGACGTCACCGCGATCATCGGGCGGGCCCTGCCGTACACCCTGTCGGTGGCCAGCGGCGCGATCGTGCTGTGGACCCTCGTCGGCGTCGGTCTTGGCCTGCTGGCCGCGCTGCGCAAGGGCCGGCTCACCGACAAGTTCATCGTCGGTGCCGCCTCCGTCGGCGTGTCCCTGCCCATTCCGGTGACCGGCCTGTTGCTGCTGCTGTTCTTCGTCAGCACGCTGAACCTGCTGCCGTTCACCACCAACGAGATCACCTCGCCGTTCGGCGCCGCTGGCCCGGGCGGCTGGTTCCTGAACTACCTGCTCCCCTGGGTGGCGCTGGCCGTGCTGTTCAGCGCGCAGTACATCAGGGTCACCCGCAGCAACATGCTGGAGACCCTCGGCGAGGACTTCATGCGCACGGCGCGCTCGAAGGGACTGTCCCGGCGGAGCATCGTGTTCAAGCACGGTGTGCGGGCCGGCATCACCCCGGTGGTCACCATGCTCGGCCTCGACATCGGCAGCCTGCTGGGCGGCGCCGTGCTCACCGAACAGATCTTCTCGGTGCCCGGGGTCGGATTCACCGCCGTGCATGCCGCACAGGCCGGCGACCTGCCGGTCACCATGGCCATCACCATGATGGCCGCGTTCTTCATCATCATCGCCAACGTCCTGGTCGACGCCGCCTACGCGGTCATCGACCCGCGAGTGAGGGTTGCCTGATGACCACGCCCGAAGCCGCGCCCCTGCTGGACATCCGCGATCTGCGGGTGAGCTTCCCGACCGACGACGGCGTGGTGCACGCGGTCAACGGGATGGACCTGACGCTGGCGCGCGGGGAGACCATCGGCATCGTCGGTGAGTCCGGATCCGGCAAGACCGTCACGAGCCAGGCGCTGATGGGGCTCCTCAAGGGCACCTCGGCCACCGTCGACGGGCAGATCCTGCTGGACGGACAGGATCTCAACCCGCTGACCGAGGCGCAGATGCGTGCCTACCGCGGCAAGAAGATCGCGATGATCTTCCAGGACCCGCTGTCGGCGATGCACCCCTTCTATCCCGTCGGCGCGCAGATCGCCGAGGCCTACCGGGTGCACAACGACGTGTCCAAGAAGGCCGCCGCGGCGGTCGCCGTCGACATGCTCGGCCGGGTCGGGATCCCCGACCCGAAGCGCCGCTGCTCCGCGTACCCGCACGAGTTCTCCGGCGGTATGCGCCAGCGCGCGATGATCGCCATGGCGCTGGTCTGCGAACCCGAGCTGCTGATCGCCGACGAGCCCACCACCGCGCTCGACGTCACCGTGCAGGCCCAGATCCTCGATCTGCTGGGCGAGTTGCAGGCCGAGACCGGCTCCTCGGTCATCATGGTGACCCACGACCTCGGCGTGGTCGCCGAGGTCTGTCACCGGGTCGTGGTGATGTACGGCGGGGTGTGCGTGGAGCAGGCCACCGTCACCGGCCTGTTCCACGACCCGCGCCACCCCTACACCCAGGGGCTGCTGGCCTCGATGCCGTCGCTGGCCACGAAGTCCGAGCGGCTGAGCCCCATCCCGGGCTTCCCGCCGTCACTGCTGGCGCTGCCCGAGGGCTGCCTGTTCGCCGACCGCTGCCCGAAGGCGCACCTCGTACCCGACAACGCCTGCACCACCCGCCGGCCGGCACTGACCGGCCCCGACGGGCACCCGTCGCGATGCCACCTGACGACCCTGGAACCGGCCCAAGAGGTGCTCCGATGACACCGCTGCTGCAGGTCACCGACCTGACCAAGCACTTCCCCAGCCGCTCCGGCGCCTTCCGGTCCGCAGGCGGCGTGATCAAAGCCGTGGACGGGGTCAGCTTCACGGTCGAGGCCGGCCAGACCCTCGGCCTCGTGGGGGAGTCCGGGTGCGGCAAGTCGACCACCGGCCGCCTCCTCATGCGACTGCTGGAACCCACCTCCGGGAGCATCCGGCTCGACGGCCGGGAGATCTCCGAACTGCGCCGCTCGGACCTCCAGGAGTACCGGCGCCGGGTGCAGATGGTGTTCCAGAACCCGTCGTCCTCGCTCAACCCGCGCCAGTCCGTGGGCAGTGCCATCGCCGCACCCCTGCTGGCCCAGCGGATCACCCCGCCCGGCGGTGTCAAGGCCAGGGTGCGCGACCTCATGGACCGGGTGGGCCTGCGCCCCGACCACTACAACCGCTTCCCGCACGAGTTCTCCGGCGGCCAGAAGCAGCGCGTCGGCATCGCACGGGCGCTCGCCCTGGACCCGAAGCTGATCATCTGCGACGAACCGGTGTCCGCGCTCGACGTCTCCGTACAGGCCCAGGTGATCAACCTGCTGGAGGACATCCAGCGGGACACCGGCGTGGCGTACCTCTTCATCGCCCACGACCTGTCCGTGGTCCAGCACTTCGCCGACCGCATCGCGGTGATGTACCTGGGCCGGATCATGGAACACGGCGGCACCGACGAGGTGTTCGGCGCCCCGAGCCATCCCTACACCCGGGCCCTGCTCTCCGCCGTCCCGCAACCGGACCCGGACGCGGACCGCAGCGGCCGGATCCGGCTGGCCGGCGATCTGCCCAGCCCGGCCGACCCGCCGCGCGGCTGCGTGTTCCGGTCCCGCTGCCCTGTACATCCGCGGCTGACCCCGGAACGCCGGCAGCTGTGCACCGACGCCGTGCCGAGCGGCGACATCGCCTGCCATTACACGGACGTCGTCGCCGAGACACTGGCCATGACGGCCCGATGAGCCGGTCCGTACCACGAAACAGAGAGGTGACAACCGTGTTGATCCGTGACGTCCGCCCGTGGGGTGGCGAGCGCAGCGACGTCGAACTGTCCGGCGATCGCATCGCGGCGATCCGCCCGCACGACCCGGCCGCGCAGCCGGCCGGCGAGGTGGTCGAGGGTCGCGGCCGGCTGTTGCTGCCGTCGTTCAGCGACGTTCACGTGCACCTGGACTCGACCCGGATCGGCCTCCCGTTCCGGCCGCACACGGGTGGCCCGGGGGTCTGGACGATGATGCTCAACGACCGGGAGAACTGGCGCACCGCGGAGGTCCCGCTCGACGAGCGGGTGGCCGGCACGCTGGAGCGGATGATCGCCCGCGGAACCACCCGGGTGCGGTCGTACGCCCAGGTGGACGTGGACTGCAAGCTCGAGAAGTTCGACGCCGTGGTGGCCGCGAAGGAGAAGTTCGCCGATCTGGCCGAGGTCCAGATCATGACGTTCCCGCAGGCCGGCATCCTCCGCGAGAAGGGCACCGCCGACTACCTGGAGGCCTCGCTGAAGGCGGGCGCCGACGTGATCGGCGGCATCGACCCCTGCACCCTCGACAAGGACCCCAAGGGGCATCTGGACGTGGTGTTCGGGCTGGCCGAGAAGTACCAGGTCGAGGTGGACATCCACCTGCACGAGCCGGGCCACCTCGGGGTGTTCTCCACCGACCTCGTGCTCGAACGCACCCGGGCGCTGGGCATGCAGGGCAAAGTCACCATGTCCCACGCCTACGAGCTGGGTTCGATCTCCGAGTCGGTCAGCCGCCGCATCATCGACGACTTCGCCGAACTGGACGTCGCGATGGCCACGGTGGCGCCGCCGGCCCGCGGCCAGCTGTCCCTGGAGGCGCTGACGGAGTCCGGCGTCCGCGTCGGCCTGGGCGAGGACGGCCAGCGCGACTACTGGAGCCCCTACGGCAACTGCGACATGCTCGACCGCACCTGGCAGCTCGCCTTCACCAACAACTTCCGCCGTGACGACCTGATCGAGATGTCCCTGGCGGTCGCGACCATCGGCGGCGCCTCGATCATGAGCCACGACGTCGCCCGGCTCGCCGGCGTCACCGACCGGCCCGGCCTGGCCGTCGGCGACCGCGCCGACCTCCTCCTGGTCGACGGAGAGACACCGGCCAGCGCCGTGATGGACCGCGGCACCGACCGCACCGTCCTGCACGACGGCATCGTCGTCGCCGACCAACTGGCCGTCGTACGCGGCTGATCCGGCCGACAGCGGCCCCGACTCGGAAATGCCGTCCGAGCGGGGCCGTTTCGGCGTGCGGCGCCGGGAATCCCGGCGTCATGGACCAGGCCGAGCCGCAGGCGGACGAACCGGAACACATCTGCTCGGTGGGGAGAGCGTCCCGGTCCGTGGTGGTGGACCGGGGCACTCGTCGCGAGCGTCAGCTGACCGCCTCGGCGGCGTCCCCGATGAGATCGGCGACGATCCTGGGGTGGCTGATCATCACGACGTGGGAGGAGTTCGGCACTTCGACGACCTTGCGCGCGTTCGCACGGCTGTACATCCAGCGCTCGCACGCCGGCGGGATCGCCTTGTCCCGGCCGGCGACCAGCCCCCACGTCGGGATCGTCTTCCAGGCTGCGGCCGTGGTCGGGTAGATGAAGGAATCGGCATCGAACGGCCGCTGCGTGGCCTGCAGGACCCGGAAGGCAGAGGTGGGTATGTCAGCGGCGAAGGCCGCCTGGCCGTCCTTGCCCAGGTACAGATCGGTTCCGGTCGTACCGTCGGCCTTCGTGTACGGGACCGGAACGCTCACCGGTCCGACCTCGCTGCCGGGGAACTTGGTGATGAGCTCCCCCTGCGTCTCGCCCACGTCGGGCACGAACGCGGCGATGTAGACCAACGCCTTGACATTGGTCTTCCCGGCAGCGGCATTCGTGATGACCGTGCCACCCATGGAGTGCGCGACCAGCACGACCGGTCCGCTGATGGAGTCCAGCAGACTCCCGATGTACGGGGCGTCGGTCGGAATACCCCGGAGCGGATTCGACCCGCAGACCGTGGTGTAGCCCTTGTACTGCAACTCCTGGATGGTGGCGTTCCAGCAGGACGAATCGGCGTAGCCGCCATGCACCAACACGATCGTGGGCTTCACCTTCGACCTCTCCTCACCGGTACCGCCTGCGGCCGGCGCCGCGTCCGCCGTGCCTTCTGAGCCGGCTGTCAGCGCCGCCGACCCGGCCAGCGCCGCTCCGGCGGCCAGTACCTGACGGCGGGAAACCTCGGAACTCATGGGACTCCTCACGCAATGGGGTTGAGGGAATGGGTCCGACGGAGAACTCGCCGCTGAGCTGCCGTGCGAGGGCGGCGACTTGATGTGGCGGCGGGCACCACCTGAACGGGTGTGCCGTCAGGAGTTCGGCTCGGTCGGCGGGCTCAGCCGCGCACGGCCGACTTTGATCGGTATGGCACGCCGTGAACCCTATGAAGAGCGCTTTTACGGTGACATCCGTCATGTGACGTACATTTCGAGACCGGCGGCCCGGCCGTCGCCCTCAGCTCCTGACTCGAAACGCAGGCCGGCCCGCGGGATGTGTACTGGCCGCCCTGCCATGACGACGAACATGATCTCGTCGAGGACCTGCGTGACCACGCAGAACGTATGCGTCGTTCCTACGGGCGACCACAACCACACGTGGATAGGGTCGCTGGATGATCCGTACCTTCGCATTCGACGTAGGCGAGACCCTCGTACGGGATGACCGCTACTGGGCGGCGTGGGCCGACTGGCTGCACCTCCCACGTCATACCGTGTCCGCGCTCGTCGGCGCCGTCGTCGCCCGTGGCCAGGACAACGCCGACGCGCTGCAACTGATCCGACCCGGCATCGACGTCCACGCCGCCTACCAGGCCCGTGAGGACGCCGGACGCGGCGAGTACCTCGACGAGAGGGACGTGTACGAAGACGTCCGGCCGGCGCTGTCCGCCCTGCGCGATGCCGGAGCGCGCGTCGTCATCGCGGGGAACCAGACAGTGAAGGCGGCCGCACTGCTCCGCGCGCTCGAACTCCCCGCAGACCTGGTTGCCACATCCGGCGAGTGGGGCGTCGCCAAGCCGTCGCCGGCGTTCTTCGAGCGGCTCGTCGTCGAGGCCGGTGTGCCGGCCGAAGAGATTCTGTACGTGGGCGATCACCCGCAGAGCGACACACTGCCCGCGCGAGCGGCCGGACTGCGGACAGCACACCTGCGGCGCGGCCCATGGGGCTACCTGTGGGCGGACGACCCCGAGGTCGTCGCAGCGGCCGACCACCGGATCGACTCGCTCATGGAGCTCGTACGGCTCGTCGCGCGGTGATCCGTCAGCGAACAGCCCCGCCTGCGGGTCACAGGCGGTGCGGATCGACTCGGGGCTGCTCGACCGGCGCACCGACTACCGCACGCACACCTATATGCCGGTCCAGGCGCCTTTGGATGTCGAGCGCGCACTGTTCGCGTACCTGCGTCACTTCGGGATCGTCTTCGACGCGTTCGACTTCACGCTGTCCGCCGACGGCACGGGGCGCTTCCGGCGACACAGGGCTGCGCCCGCGGTCCGAAGCCGACGTACTCCCGCACGGCGCGACCGTGCCCGCGGCCCGAGGCAGGCGCACCCCGACCGCGCACCCCGGCTGCGCGCCCTGCTCACAGCGCCACCACTCCCACGCCCCGAAGCCGACGCCTCCACCGGCCCTACCGCGAAACCCGCCGCACCACCCCCGGCACCACGCTGATGGCCACCGTCAGCGCGACCGCCGCCACCACGCCCTCCCACGGCTCCTGGAACAACGAGCCGCCCAGGATGCCGATGACCTGGTACGTCAACGCCCAGGCCAGGCAGGCCGGCAGGTTTCCGCGGCTGAACCTGCGCAGGGGCCAGTCGGCCACCAGACAGGCCAGCATCACCGGCAGCCGTCCCGCGGGCACCAGCCGGGACAGCACCAGCACGGTGACACCGTGCTCGGCCAGCTTCTCCTGCGACTGCGCCAGCCGCTCCTCCGGCGCCCGCGCCCGGATCGCCTCCAGCCAGCGCGAGCCGTTCCTCGACCGCATCCCGCGCCGGCCCAGCCAGTACAGGGTCGCGTCCCCGAGGAAGGCCGCGAGCGACGCCGTCACGAACACCAGCGCCAGTGAGAACGGCGTCGTCTGATGGAACGCCACCACCGCCGCCGAACTCACCAGCGCCCCGGTCGGCACCACCGGCACCAGTGCCCCGATCAGCACGAGCAGGAACAACGACGGGTAGCCGACCGCCTGTTGTGTCGACTCCGGCGGCACGCTCCGCGCCGACGCGGCGGCGAGGGTGACGGCGGCGGGCAGCCAGTTCACCGCGCGACCTCCAGCCGCACGCTCTGTCCGTGCCCCAGCTTGTGCACCGCCACCTGCGGCGCCGTCTCGGCCGCCAGGCGTACGAACTCGTCCCCCGGCGCATGGAACTCGTGCGGCCGGACCGCGTCGAGGCCGATCGGCCAGTACGTTCCGTAGTGCACCGGCACCGCGCTGCGCGGCGCCAGCCGGGCCAGTGCCCGCGCCGCCCGTCCGGCGTCCAGATGTCCCTCCCCGAGATACGGCCCCCAGCCGCCCACCGGCAGCAACGCCACATCCACCGGCCCGACCTCCTCGGCCATGCCGTCGAACAGGCCCGTGTCCCCGGCGAAATAGGTCCGTGCCTCGCCCTCGACGACGTACCCGAGCGCGGGGGAGCGGTGCGGTCCGACCGGCAGCCGGCGGCCGTCGTGCAGCGCGGACACCACCCGGACCCGTACGTCCCCGACCGTCACCTCGTCCCCGGGGGCCACCTCGGTGATCCGCAGGTCCCGCAGCCGGCGCAGCCCGGGTACCGCACGGGGCGCGCCCCGGGGCACGAGCAGGCGCGTGCCCGGGGCGAGGGCGGCCAGTGAGGGGAGGTGAAGATGGTCGGCGTGCAGATGCGAGACGAGTGCCACGTCCGCGCGGTGGGCCGCGGTGGGCGGCACGGCGCCCCGGCGGCGCCGCAGATGCGCCAGCCGACGGGCGAACAGCGGGTCGGTGAGCACCCGTATGTCCGAGTCCACGACCGTGCAGGTGGCGTGACCCCACCAGGTGATCTCCACCGGCACCTTCTTCGCCTCCTCCGCGCGACTCCCCCGAAGCCTACGGGCAGGAGTAGGGTCGGCGGGGAAATCCGGAGGTGAGGGGGACTCCATGGGACAGCTGCGGAGTGCCTCCGGCGGGCGCCCGCCGGTGCGGGTCACCGCCATCGCGAGCCTGACACCGCTCGAGGAACTCGACGCCGACCCCTTCCTGGTGGACTCCCGCAGCCAGCACGCGATGTGCGCGCGATGGGCCGCGGAACGCGGCTACGTCGTCGCCCGGGAACTCCTCGTGGGCGGCCTGCGTTACGACCATTGCGCCCTGTGGGACGGAGTCCGGCCCGGTGTCGACGTGTTCGTCGCCCCCAGCCGGCGGGTGCTGGAGCGTGCGCTGTCCTCGGTGGAGGAGTTCACCGCCGAGTGCGAGCGGCGCGGGGTGCGGGTGGAGACGGTGGGGCACACCGAGCCGTCCTACGACGCGCAGATGAAGGCCCGCGTGCACCGCCGGCTGTCCATGCCGACGGCCGGCTACGACGGCCGCTGACGGCTGCCGTTCCTCCCCGCGACCGCCCGGCCGGTCCTTCGGCGAGGGTTCGCCCACCCGATGGGACCGCGCGGTATGACAAGGTGGAGCAAGGCTCTGCGGCGAGCGTGGCGAGACAGGGCCCCGCCCGAAGGGTGCGGGAGGCCGGGACGTGAGGTGTACGAGGCGTGCGGTGGCGGCGGGTTGCCAGTCAGATCGGGCGGAGCGCCACGGTGTGGGCGGTCTCCACGGTCACCATGCTCGTACTCGCGGGTCTCCTGCCGGACTTCCAGCTCCAGTCCGCCGACGGTGACAGCGCCACCCACATAGCCATCACGGCCGCGTGCGGAGCCGGTGCCTTCGGTGTCCTGTCGGCCGTGGTCTGGCCGCTGCTGGTCCGGCTGCTGCTGCTCGTCCCCGCCTTCGTGCTCGGCCTGCTGGTCTTCTTCCTCAACGGCTCCCTGCTGCTGCTCGCCCTGCGCGTCAACCCCTCCGGCAGGGGCGAAGCGGCCCCGGAGACCGCCGTCATCGTCGCCGCCGTGATGTCCGCGGTCGCCTCCGCGACCGGCGCGGCGCTCACCGTACGCGACGACGACGCCTACCGCCGACGCCTGCTGCGCCTCGCCGACCGCCGTCGCAGATCGACCCCGGCCTGCCCGGTGACGCCCGGCACGGTCTGCGTCCAACTGGACGGCGTCGGCCACGACGTGCTCACCGCCGCCGTCCGCAAGGGCCTCATGCCGACCGTCGCCCGCCTGCTGTCGACGCGGGACGGGGCGGAGCCCACCCACCGGCTCACCCCGTGGCGCACCGACTGGTCCAGCCAGACCGGCGCCAGCCAGCTGGGCATCCTGCACGGCAGCACCTTCGACGTGCCGGCGTTCCGCTGGTACGAGAAGGAGCGCGGCGAGGTGATGGTGTCCAACCGCCCGACGAGCGCCGCCGAACTGCAGCGCCGCGCCATCGCGCACACCGGCGACGGGGGACTGCTCACCGTCGACGGCGCCAGCCGCGGCAACCTGTTCAGCGGCGGCGCCGGTGAACAGGCCCTCGTGCTGTCCATCGCCGCCCGTCGGCGCGGCCGCGAGAACCGTTCCCGCGCCGGCTACTTCGCCTACTTCTGCGACCCCGCCAACGCGGTCCGCACCGCCCTGTCGTTCGTCGCCGAGGTCGCCCGCGAGATCGGCCAGTCCACCCGTGCCCGGATGAGGAAACAGCGCCCCCGGGTGAGCCGCGGCGGCCTCTACCCCTTCGTGCGCGCCTTCGCCACCGTCGTCGAGCGGGACGTCGTCGTCGCGGCGGTCATGGGCGACCTGCTCGCCGGCCGTACCGCCATCTACGCCGACCTGGTCGCCTACGACGAGGTCGCCCACCACTCCGGGCCGCACAGCAGGGACGCCGAGAAGGTCCTCGAGCGCCTCGACCGTTCCCTCGCCCTCATCGCGAAGGCCGCCGAGCACGCCCCGCGCCCCTACCACCTGGTGATCCTCTCCGACCACGGCCAGAGCCCCGGCGAGACCTTCCACGCCCGCTACGGCCTCACCCTCGCCGACCTCGTCCGCGCCGGCTGCGGACTCCCGGTGCCTCGACGGGCCGAACTCACGCGCAGCGGTGCCGAGGCCCGCGCCGCCGTCCGCGCCGCGCTCGGCCGGCCCGTCGAGGAGAAGGGCGAACGTCACCGGTCCGCGCCCGGCTCGCAACCCCTCGTGCTCGCCTCCGGCAACCTCGGCCTGGTCTCCTTCCCGGACGTGCTCCACCGGATGAGCAAGGAGGAGATCGACGCCCGCCACCCCGCTCTGCTCACCACCCTCGCCAACCACCCCGGCATCGGCTTCCTGCTGGTGCGCAGCGAGGAGCACGACGGCGTGGTGCTCGGCCCGGGCTCCACCGAGATCCCGCTGGCCGAACTGGACGAGAACCCTGGCCCGCTGGCCCGGTTCGGCCCCGGAGCCGCCGACGCCGTCCGCCGTACCCACTCCTTCCCGCGCACCGCCGACATCATGGTCAACTCCGCCCACGACCCCGCCGACGGCGAAGTCCTCGCCTTCGAGGAGCAGATCGGCTCCCACGGCGGTCTCGGCGGCGCCCAGTCCCACCCGTTCCTGCTCTCCCCGCGCACGCTGTCCGCACCCGTCGAGCAGGGGGAGGAGCTGACCGGCGCCGAGCAGGTGCACCACGTCCTGCGCCGCTGGCTGCGCGAGGCGAACGGACCCCAGGTGCCGATCACCGAGGAGACCGCGCAGGAGCGGGCCGCCTGACGGCCGGCCGCCGTTCACCCCTCGTGGACCGTTGTTCCGGGTACGGGGAGCCCAGATGTGATCGGATGGGCGCACAGGAACCGGAAACGGCATCCACGCGAAAGGAACCAACGTGGCCACCACGCGCACCGCGCACACCGTCTGGGAAGGCGACCTGCTCAAGGGCAGCGGCGTCGTCAACTTCGACTCCTCCGGTATCGGCTCTCAGCCGGTGTCGTGGGCGTCACGCTCCGAGAAGGCGAACGGCAAGACCAGCCCCGAGGAGCTGATCGCCGGCGCCCACTCCAGCTGCTTCTCCATGGCCCTCTCGCACGCCCTGGCCGGCGCCGGCACCCCGCCCACCCGCCTGGAGACCAAGGCCGACGTGGACTTCCAGCCGGGCGAGGGCATCACCGGCATCCACCTCACCGTCCGCGGCGAGGTGCCGGGCCTGGACGCCGACGGCTTCCAGGCCGCGGCCGAGGACGCCAAGAAGAACTGCCCGGTCAGCCAGGCCCTGGCCGGTACGACCATCACGCTGACGGCCGAGCTGGCCTGACGGCCGAGCTGGCCTGACGGCCGGGGCACGGGCCGATCCGGCGCCCGTACGCCCGTACGCCCGTACGCCCGGTCAAGCCTCCCGCGTGCCGCGCCCCCGCCCGGGGCGCGGCATCGCTGTTTCCGGGGCTCCCGCGTCTCGACAGCGGGCGCCCGCGCATTGACAAGGACGGACGCACGTCCTGTGCTGGGAGTGCGGCAGGCCTCCTGGTGGACACGCCCTCGCGGCGGGTCCCGGCGGAAGGGGACGGACCATGGCACGTGCGGTCGGGATCGATCTCGGGACGACGAACTCGGTGGTGGCCCTTCTGGAGGGCGGTGAGCCCACCGTCGTCACCAACGCGGAGGGCGCGCGCACGACCCCCTCCGTGGTGGCGTTCGCGAAGAACGGAGAGGTTCTGGTCGGCGAGGTCGCCAAGCGGCAGGCCGTCACCAACGTCGAGCGCACCGCGCGCTCGGTGAAACGGCACATGGGCGACGCGGACTGGCGCTTCCCCGAGCAGGGCTTGATCGACGGCTCACGCCTGCGCGCGCAGGAGCTGTCGGCACGGGTGCTGCAGAAGCTGAAGCGGGACGCGGAGGCGTACCTCGGCGAGGACGTCAAGGACGCCGTGATCACCGTGCCGGCGTACTTCGACGACGCCCAGCGGCAGGCCACCAAGGAGGCCGGGGAGATCGCCGGCCTGAAGGTGCTGCGGATCATCAACGAGCCGACGGCCGCCGCCCTCGCCTACGGTCTGGACCGCGGCGAGGAGCAGACCGTCCTCGTCTTCGACCTGGGCGGCGGAACCTTCGACGTGTCCCTGCTGGAGATCGGCGACGGCGTCATCGAGGTGAAGGCCACCAACGGCGACACCCGCCTCGGTGGCGACGACTGGGACCAGCGGGTCGTCGAGCACCTGGTCAAACGGTTCAAGGGACAGAACGGCATCGACCTCGCGGGCGACAAGATGGCGGTGCAGAGGCTGCGCGAGGCCGCTGAGAGGGCCAAGATCGAGCTGTCCTCCTCCTCGGAGACCTCCATCAACCTGCCCTACATCACGGCCTCCGCCGCGGGCCCGCTGCACCTGGAGGAGAAGCTGACCCGGGCGCAGTTCCAGGAGCTGACCGCCGACCTGCTCGACCGCTGCCGCGCCCCCTTCGACCAGGCCGTGCGCGACGCCGGGGTGAACCTGTCCGCGATCGACCACGTCATCCTGGTCGGCGGCTCGACCCGGATGCCCGCGGTCACCGACCTGGTCAGGGAACTCACCGGCAAGGACCCGCACAAGGGCGTCAACCCCGACGAGGTCGTCGCCGTCGGCGCCGCCCTCCAGGCGGGCGTGCTGCGCGGTGACGTCAAGGACGTCCTGCTCCTCGACGTGACGCCGCTGTCCCTCGGCATCGAGACCAAGGGCGGCATCATGACCCGGCTGATCGAGCGCAACACCACGATCCCGACCCGCCGTTCGGAGATCTTCACCACCGCCACCGACAACCAGCCCTCGGTCGGCATCCAGGTCTACCAGGGCGAACGCGAGATCGCCGCCTACAACAAGAAGCTCGGCGTCTTCGACCTCACCGGCCTGCCTCCCGCCCCGCGCGGAGTCCCGCAGATCGAGGTCGCCTTCGACATCGACGCGAACGGGATCATGCATGTCTCCGCGAAGGATCTCGCGACCGGCCGGGAACAGAAGATGACCGTCACGGGCGGCTCGGCCCTTCCCAAGGACGACATCGACCGCATGATGCGCGAGGCCGAGCAGTACGCCGAGGAGGACCGCAAGCACCGCGAACGCGCCGAGACCCGCAACCAGGCCGAGCAACTCGTCTACCAGACGGAGAGCTTCCTGCGCGACAACCAGGACCGGGTGCCGGCCGACGTCCGCACCGAGGTCGAGGCGGCCGCGGCAGAACTGAAGGGACTGCTGGAACGGGACGCCGAAACATCCGAGTTGCGCACCGGCGCGGAGAAACTCGCCTCCGTCAGCCAGAAGATGGGCCAGGCGATGTACGCCCAGGCCGGGCAGCAGAGCGCGGGGCAGGCGGACACCGGGCAACCGTCGACGGCACCGGACGAGGACCAGGTGGTCGACGCGGAGATCGTCGACGACGAGCCCGGCACCCGGGGCGGCGCCGTCTGAGCGCTCCGCTGGAAATCCGGTGCGTCATCCGCGGGCCGGTCGTGACTGGTCGTGCGGTTCCCCGCGCCCCTTCGGGTCGCTGCCGAACCGCACCAGACTTCGCCGGACC
The DNA here is from genome assembly GCF_053595235.1 of Streptomyces sp. NPDC002520. Classification (NCBI taxonomy): domain Bacteria; kingdom Bacillati; phylum Actinomycetota; class Actinomycetes; order Kitasatosporales; family Streptomycetaceae; genus Streptomyces; species Streptomyces sp. NPDC002520. Next base: position 700,582 of record NZ_JBSFXG010000001.1, read on the forward strand.
CGCTTGGTACCGCCAGTACCGCGGCCGCTCCGGTCGATCCGGAGCAACCAAGCTCACCCGTATGCTTCGTGACGTTCTCTCAGTTCACGCCTTGCGCGCCACGCCCGCGATCACCGGTACCGCGCCCTCCTTCGCCGCGGCCTCGTCCTCCGCCCCGGGCCGCCAGTCCAGGACCGGACGCACCCCCGGCTCCAGCAGTTCCATCCCGGTGAAGAACCGCGAGAACTCCTCGGACGTACGCGGGAAGAGCGGGGTGCCGCTCCTGCTGAAGAAGTCCGTGACGCGCTCGATCGCCTCCGGGTCCAGCTCCGGGCTGACCTGGGAGAGCACCAGGAAACTGCCCGGTGCGAGCGCGTCGACGTACCCGGCGAGCAGGTCGTACGCGCCGTCGTCCAGGTAGTGCGTGAGGGCCACCAGCGACAGCGCGACCGGCTGGTCGAGGTCCAGGGACTCGCCGGCCAGCCGCAGGATCGTGTCCGGGTCGCGGACGTCGGCGTGCACGTATTCGGTGCCGCCTTCGGGGGTGCCGTTGAGCAGCGCCTGGGCGTGCCGCAGCACGATCGGGTCGTTGTCGGCGTACACCACCCGGGACTCGGGGGCCATGCCCTGCGCGACCTGGTGCAGGTTCGGCTCGGTCGGGATGCCCGTGCCGATGTCGAGGAACTGGCGCACGCCCTGCTCGGCGAGCGTGCGCACCGCGCGGTGCATGAACCGCCGGTTGGCCTTGGCGCCGCGCACGGCCGTGCCGTCGACCGCGAGGATCCGGCGGGCCAGTTCCTCGTCCACCGGGTAGTTGTCCTTGCCGCCCAGCAACCAGTCGTACACGCGTGCCGGGTGCGGCCTGCTGGTGTCGACGGTCCTGGGCGCGGTCTCGGAACCGGTCATGCGCTGTGTGCTCCTCTGGTGTCACAAGGGGTTTCGCCCGCTGTCGCGGGAGGCGGCGCGGGGTGTCACGAGTCGGGTGTCGCACGGTCGGTGTCAGAGGTTCTCGCGGTACTCCCGCAGGATCTTCTGGGTGCGCCGCGCCGAGGCCGCCAGGGCCGTCATGTGGTCCAGCACCTCCAGGTGCGCGGCGACCTCCTGGCGGGAGTCCAGATACAGGGCGCCGGTCAGGTACTCGGTGAACACCATGTCCGGCAACTCCGGCTCGGAGAACCGGAACAGGGTGAACGGCGCGTACGTCCCCGGGTGCGGGCCGGCCGCGAACTCGGCGACCTGAAGGGTCACCCGGTCCCGCTCGGCGTACTCCAGCAGCCGGTCCACCTGCTCGCGCATCACGTCGCCGCGAGTGCTCACCGGCCGCCGCAGCGCCGTCTCGTCCATGATCACCCACAGGTGCGGCGCGTCGTCCCGCTCCAGCAGCCGCTGCCGCTCCATGCGCAGTGACACGTGCCGGTCGACCGACTCAGGCCCGGTCTGCCCGATGGTCCCGGCCTCCAGCACGGCGCGCGCGTACGCCTCCGTCTGCAGCAGACCGGGCACGAAGTGCGGCTCGTAGGAGCGGATGATGCGGGCGGCGCCCTCCAGGCTCACGTACAGGCTGAACCAGTCCGGCAGCACGTCGTGGTACCGCTGCCACCAGCCCGGCCGGTTCGCCTCCTCGGCCAGCCGCACGAACGCGCCGGCGTCCTCCTCGCTCAGCCCGTAGGCGGTCAACAGCACCTGCACGTAGGGGATCTTCAGCGCGACGTCGGCCGTCTCCATCCGCCGCACGGTCGCCGACGCGACCCGGAGGATGCCGGCGGCCTCGTCACGGCTGAGGCCCGCCGCCTCCCGCAGTTCCTGCAGCCGCTTGCCGAGCACCACCTGGCCCACGGTCGGCGCGGCCCGCCGCTCACTCACGCCACGTCCTCCCCTGCGCGCGGTCGTACCCGGGCAGTCTGCCACGCGACCGCCGTCTCGCACACGTGGTCGACGGGCGACGGTCCGTACCGGGTGTCAACCAGCTTGGGTGTGCAGGTACTTGGCGGTCGCCGGATCCGCCGGAAGGAACGTCTCGATGGCGAGTTCGGCGACCGTCACGTCCATCGGTGTGTTGAAGGTGGAGATGGACGACACGAACGACAGGATCCGGCCGTCGTGCTCGACGCGCAGCGGCAGCGCGAAGTACGGCACGGGCTCAGCCGGTTCACCGTCTTCCGCCCCCTCGGGCACCGGGTAGGCGGACACCTCCTCGTACAGGGCGCGCAGGTCGTCGGAGCGGTGCAGCGCGATCTGCCGTTCCATCTGGGCCAGCAGATGCCCGCGCCACTCGGGCAGATTGCGGATGCGCGGGGCGAGACCCTCCGGGTGCAGGGTGAGCCGCATCGCGTTCGGCGCCGGAGTCATCAGCTTCTCCGGTACGCCGTCCAGCAGCATCGCGATGCCCCGGTTCGCGGCGACGACCGTGTAGGTGGCGTCGACGACCAGCGCCGGGTAGGGCTCGTAGCCCTGGATGAGGCGCTCCATGCCGTCGCGCAGCGCGTCCAGCGCCGGGTCGTCCAGCGGGGTCTCCGGATAACGCGGGGCGTAACCGGCCGCGAGCAGCAGGGCGTTGCGCTCGCGCACGGGCACGTCCAGGTGCTCGGCCAGCCGCAGCACCATCTCCTCGCTGGGCCGCGAGCGGCCGGTCTCGATGAAACTGATGTGCCGCGCGGAGGAGTCGGCGCGCAGCGCCAGCTCCAGCTGAGAGACCCGACGCCGCTCCCGCCAGGAGCGCAGCAGCGGACCGACGCCCTTGTCGGTCCTGTCGGTCCTGTCGGTCCTGTCGGCGGGGGTGGCGGCGGAGTCGGCGAGGCCGGACGCGACAATGGTCATGCGTACGACCGTAGTCGAGGAGTCGCTCGGACGGCCGCCGGTGGAGGACCTTGCGGCGTGGTCCGTACGCTCAGTACGGGGCCGGGCGTGGCAGGCTGGACGCATGGCTGACCACAGAGGACCGAGGGAGACAGGCATGGCCGTCGAACCGCTCTCGCAGAAGGAGATCGAGGACCGGCTCGCCGAGCTGCCCGGCTGGTCGTTCGAGGAGGACCACCTCACCCGGACCTACCGGCTCGGCTCGCACTTCGCGGCGGCCACGCTGGTCCTGCACATCGCCGCCGTCCAGGACGAGCTGGACCACCACTCCGACCTCACGCTCGGTTACCACTCCGTCCGGTTCAGTGTGAACACCCACAGCGTGGGCGGTGCCGTCACCGGGAAGGACTTCGAACTCGCCCGCAGGGTGGAGGACATCGCTCCAGGCCACGGGGCACACTGACAGCTGTGCTCGACTACGACGAGGAAGCCGACGCCTACGACGCGTCGCGCGGCGGCGAGCCGCGGGCCGAGGCTGCAGCCGAGGCCGTCCTCGGCCTGCTGCCCGACCGGCCCGGCCGCCTCCTGGACGCCGCCTGCGGCACGGGGATCGTCACCCGGCGCCTGGCCGCGGGCCGGCCCGCGCTGCGGGTGACCGGCGCGGACCTCGCCTCCGCCATGACCCGGATGGCCGCGGCCCGCCTGCCCGGCGCGATCCTGCGCGCCGACAGCCGCCGGCTGCCCTTCGCCGACGCCACCTTCGAAGCCGTCACCAGCATCTGGCTGCTGCACCTGCTGTCCGACCCCGCCGACGTGCGGGCCGTGATCGGCGAGTGCGCGCGCCTGCTGCGGCCCGGCGGTGTGTACGTCACCACGGTCGACAAGGCCGAGGCGCACGACGTCGGCAGCGACATCGACACCGTCCTCGCCACCCGGCCCCGCCGCACCGTCCACGACGGCGCCGCCACCGTCACCGGCCTCGCCGCCGCAGCGGGGCTGACCCCGGCCGGACGGGCCTCCTTCGCCGGCGTCGGGCAGGGCCGCAGCCCCCGCGCCACCATCGCCGACCTCCGGCGCGGCTGGTTCACGGTGCTGCCGCCCGGCGAGCCCCGCACCGAGGAGTTCGCCGCCCGCCTGGCCCGCCTCTCCGACCAGGACCGCCGCCGCCCAGACCCCGTCTTCACCCTGCGCGCCTTCAGGAAACCGGCCCACGGCGAGTCGTAGCACACGGAAGGAAGGGGGGCGGAGCGCGGCGCGACCGCACCCTGGAGCCTCCCGAATCCGTCGGTCGGCAACCGGGTCGTCAACTCGTCGTCCACCGCGCCGTCGTCGACGACCGACACCGCGTCCGGCGTCCCGACTTCCGCACCGCCGCCGCCCCCGCTTTTGCCGGACCGGCAACAGGACTGGCCCGCTCCCGGTGCGCCGTCGCAGGCTGATCCCCTCCGGACGAGAGGCTGACGACCATGGCGCACGACCACGAGGACCACCAGGACCGTCGCGACACCCGCGGCGACCACGATCCCGGCCATGGGCACGCACCGGGGCACCAGAGCGGCCACGGGCAGGGTCACGGCCATGGACAGGGGCACGGGCACGGGAACACCGACCTCGACTGGGCCGCGATGGGCCCCACGCTGGAAGCGCAGGCGGAGCTGTTCGGGCCCGTGTACGAGCGGGCGGCGGCCTGGCTGGCGCGTGAGGTGACCGAGCCCGGTCTGATCGTGGACGCGGGCAGCGGGCCCGGGGTCGTCGCATGCCTGTTCGCCGAGACCTTCCCCGGGGCGCGGGTCGTGGCCGTCGACAGCGCCGTGCCGCTGCTGGAACGCGCCCGCGCCCGCGCCGCCCGCCAGGGCGTGGCGGACCGCTTCGACACCGTTGCCGGTGAACTGCCCGGAGTTCTCGGCGAGTTGGACTACCCTGCCGATCTGCTGTGGGCCAGCCGCAGCCTGCACCATCTCGGCGACCAGCAAGCCGGCATCGCCGCGTTCGCCGGCCGGCTGGCTCCCGGTGGCACCCTCGCCCTCCTCGAAGGCGGCCTGCCCACCCGTTTCCTGCCCCGCGACATCGGCATCGGACGGCCCGGCCTCCGGTCCCGGCTGGACGTGCTGGAGGACGAGTGGTTCGCCCGGATGCGGGCCGGCCTGCCCGGCTCCGTCGCCGTGACCGAGGACTGGCCGGCGCTGCTGGCCGCCGCGGGTCTGAAGCACACCCGCACCCGCACCTTCCTGCTCGACCTCCCCGCCCCGGCCTCCGACCGGGCCCGCGCCTACGTCGTCGCCTCCCTCACTCGTCTCCGCGAAGGTGTCGGCGACGACCTGGACGCCGAGGACCGCGCCACCCTGGACCGGCTGCTCGACCCGTCCGACCCGGCGAGCGTGCACCAGCGGCCGGACGTGTTCGTCCTGGGCGCGTACACCGTGCACACCGCGGTCCGGCCTGCGTAGCGCACGCCGCACGAGAGCCCACGGGGGGCGCCGCTCCGGCCGGCCCCCAAGGTGGTATGGCACCACAGGCTCCCACCTCGGTGCCGTACCGCCCCGCCCCACGAAGGCGCTTGACTTGGAGCCTTCTCCAAGTGGTTGACTCCGCGTCGTTCATCGACACACAAGGGGGACACCATGAACGACGCTCCGGTCGCGCTCATCACCGGTGGCGGCAGCGGTATCGGTGCCGCCGTCGCCCGGCAACTGCTGGACGCGGGACACCGGGTCACCGTCACCGGCCGCGGCGAACAGCGGCTTCGGGACTTCGCGGACGGTCTGGGCAATCCGGCCGCGCTGCAGACGGTCGTCGGCAGCACGGCGGACTTCGGCGACGTCCAGGACGCGGTCGACCGTACGCTCAAGGCCTACGGCCGCCTTGACACGGTGATCGCCAACGCCGGCTTCGCCACCCACGACTCGGTCGCCGAGGGGGATCCGGCGGGCTGGACCGAGATGGTCCTCACCAACGTCCTCGGCCCCGCCCTGCTCATCCGTGCCTCCGTCGACGCGCTGAAGGAGAGCCGGGGCCGGATCGTCCTGCTCGGCAGCGTCGCCGGGTTCGTGAACACCCCGGGCAACATCTACGGCGCCACCAAGTGGGCGGTGACCGGGCTCGCCGAGAACACCCGTCGCCAGGTCACGGAGTTCGGGATCGGCGTGACGCTGGTCGCCCCCGGCCGGGTGGAGACCCCGTTCTGGGACAGCTACGGAAGCCTGCCCCCGGGGCACCTGCTGACCGCGGACCAGATCGCCGACTCGGTGGTCTGGGCGATCCGGCAGCCGGCCGGGGTCGACGTCAACACCGTGGTCGTACGCCCGCTGGGCCAGCCCAACTGACGTACGGACAAGGTCAGTTGTCGGCCAGGAACTGCTTGGCCAGCTGGTCCCCGAGGGAGACGGCCGCGCTGTGGCTCTCGATGGGGGAGACCTTGGAGTTCTTGAACAGGATGTAGGTCACGCCGGAGTCAGCCCCGCCGGTCGCCGGGTCGGGGTCGATGCCGAGGGCCTTGGCGGTGGCGTACGAGGCCTCGCCGATGATCTTCGTGGGGCCGGTGTCGCCGACGACGGCGTACTCGACCTTGTCGCCGTAGACGACGGCGACGACACCGCCGCCCTTGATGCCGGCGCCCGAGTAGTTCCAGATGCTGCTGGAGCTCGGCACCACGACGTACGGCAGGGACTCGGCCTTGAGCGGCTGGCCGCCCGACTGGTGGAACGCGGTGTCGGCCTGGAACCAGGGGTCGCGGTTCTCGTTGCAGTTGGTGGTGCGCTGGCCGTCGCAGTCGATGTCCATGTCGGCCTTCCAGAAGACCGCGCCGTTCTTGCCGCACACCGGGACGGTGGCCGACGTCTCGTCGTCGGTCTTGTACTTGCCGTTGGATATCTGCGAGCAGGACGTCACCTTGGCGAGCAGGGCGGAGGCGCTGACCGTGCCCTCCTGGGCCGACGGCGGGGCGTCGGCCCGGGTGTGCCCCGAGGCGCTGGCGGGGAGTATTCCGGCGGTGAGCAGGGCGGCCCCTGAGGCCGCGGCGAGGGTCAGTGAACGAAGAAGCACTGTGGGGGACCCTTCTGTTAGGAAAGTTTCCTTACCGGGTGCCAACAAGGTGGCCTCATCTGCATGTCCCCGTCAACCCTCTGAGGGCAACTCGGGGGCATCCCTTCGGGTGGGCCGGGGCGGCGGTCCTGTTTTGCGGTGTTCTGCCCCCGGGGCAAGACTGGTCGTGTCGAGCCGGGAGGCGAAACGTCATGTTCGTGCGCACCATCTATGCGACCGGTGACCCCGCGAAGATCGACACGGCCGTCAGAGCGCTCAACACCCAGGGCCGGGAACTGCTCGAGGAACGTCCGGGCTACCGGGGCGCCGGTGTCTTCGTGGACCGGGAGCTCGGCAAGCTGTTCGGGGTGAGCTGGTGGGACTCCGAGGCGGCGCGGCGCAACAGCGACGAGGTGATGCGTGAGCACCGGCCAAAGATGCTGGAGCCGTTCGCCGGCACGCTCACCGTGGAGAACTTCGAGGCGGTGGTCCATCACTCGGTCCAGCCGGCACGCATCGGCGGGGGACTGCGCGTCACGCGCATCGAGTTCGATCCGAGGGACGCCGACCTGATCGCCGACACCTTCCGGGCGACCGTGCTCCCACGCCTGGAGACCCTGCCGGGGCTGGCCGCGGCAGGCCTGTTCATCGACCGGGAGCGGGGCGTAGGTCAGGCCGGGACCATGTTCGCCGACCGGGAGTCCATGGTGGCGTCGCGGGCCGGCCAGGCCGCCGCCCGGCACGAGGGCGCGGCCAAGGCCCATGCGAACGTGGTCGGTCTGGAGGAGTTCGAGGTCCTCCACGCGGACGTGTGCCTCGACTGAACCGGCCGGCGAGGACGTCCGCCCCGACTGGGCCGCCCCGCATGCCGGTTCGGCGGCACAGAAGGCCGGCCCGCACGGCGGTTCGCGCACACAGGCGGTCGGCCCCGCCGTCCCGCCGTCGGTGCGGCCGGGTGGCGGGGCCGACCGCCTCGTGTCGCCGGAGGTGTCGGTCCGTGCCGGAGACGTCAGCCGACGTCGAACGTGGCCGGGTCCGGGCCCAGGCGCCGGTCCTCGTTCAGCGCGCTGATCGCCGCGAGGTCCTCGTCGTCCAGGCTGAAGTCGAACACCTCGATGTTCTCCCTGATCCGTGAGGGCGTCACGGACTTCGGGATCACGATGTTGCCGAGCTGGATGTGCCAGCGCAGCACGACCTGGGCCGGCGTGCGGTTGTGCTTCTGCCCGATGGCGACGATCGCCGGCACGTCCAGCAGGCCCTTGCCCGAGCCGAGCGGCGACCAGGCCTCGGTGCGGATGCCCTGGTCGGCCTGGAACGCGCGGGCCGCGCGCTGCTGCAGATGCGGGTGGAGCTCGATCTGGTTGACCGCCGGGATGACCGAGGTCTCCTCGATCAGCCGCTCCAGGTACTCGGGAAGGAAGTTCGACACACCGATCGCCCTGACGCGGCCCTCGGAGTACAGCTTCTCGAACGCCTTGTAGGAGTCGACGTACTTGCCCCGCGACGGCAGCGGCCAGTGGATCAGGTACAGGTCCAGGTAGTCGAGACCCAGCTTCTCCAGCGACGCGTCGAAGGCGCGCAGGGTGGAGTCGTACCCCTGGTCGGTGTTCCAGAGCTTGGTGGTGACGAAGATTTCCTCGCGGGGCAGGCCGGAGGCGTTGATCGCCTTGCCGGTGCCCTCCTCGTTGCGGTAGATCGCCGCTGTGTCGATGCTGCGGTACCCGGCCTGGAGCGCCGTGGCGACGGCCCGCTCGGCCTCGTCGTCCGGCACCTGCCAGACGCCGAAGCCCAGCTGGGGCATCTCGACGCCGTTGTTGAGGATGATCGGGGGGACCTTGCTGCTCACGGGCCGTGATCCTTCGGTTGTCGACAGGTGGTACTCCTATCGTGAACGATCACCGGCCGTCCTGCATTCCTTATGGCGCGAACGGCTCGTCCACCGGCCGCCCGATGGACGTCGGCGTCGACGGAAACGTCGTATCCGGCGACAGGGCTTTCAATTTCCCCGGATCCTGGGACACTTGGGCCACTTCGACGCTCACGGGCCGCTCGTCGCGGGCTCCGAGGTCATCAGCGTGACGTCGGCCACGGCGAACGGCGCATCCAATCTCGACGCTCCCGACCTGAGCTGAGCCACCCCGCCCAGCTCCGACACCACCCCGCCGACCACGCCGGGCACCCTGTCGTCCTCGAACGTCACCGCGAACAGCGTCAAGCTGAGCTGGGGCGCCTCCACGGACGACAAGGCGGTCACCGCCTACGATGTCCGCAGCGGCACCACGGTGTACGACTCGGTCACCGGCACCCCGCCCGCCACCTCCACCGGGCTCACGGGCCTCGCCTGCAACAGCCCCTACACCCTGAACGTGGTGGCCCGTGACGCCGCCGGGAACCTGTCCCGGCTCCACCGCCCAGGTCACCGAACGCGACAACTTCAAGGTGTTCAAGCTGGCCAAGAACGGCACCAGGACCCAGGTCGGCAGCGTCCCCAACGCGGTCACCACCGACTGCGAGGGCGGTCTGCTCGACAAGATCTTCCGCGTGACCATCGGCTGACCGGGCGTCCGCCGGTGGACCGTCGGCCGGCGGTCCACCGGCGGACGAGCCGCTAGGCCTGGTAGAGCGCCTCGACCTCGCGCTCGTACGCCTTCTCGATCGCCTTCCGCTTCAGCTTCAACGACGGTGTCAGCAGGCCGTGTTCCTCGGTGAACGGCTGCGCCAGGATGCGGAAGGTACGGATCGACTCGGCCTGGGAGACGAGGGTGTTGGCGGCGACCACCGCCCGCCGCACCTCCGTCTCCAGGTCCGGGTCGCGCACCAGCTGTGCCGCGGTCAGCTTCGGCTTGCCGCGCATCTGGAGCCAGTGCTCGACCGCCTCCATGTCCAGGGTGACCAGGGCGGCGATGTAGGGACGGTCGTTGCCGACGGCGATGCACTGGTTGATCAGCGGATGGTCGCGGACCCGCTCCTCCAGCACACCGGGGGAGACGCTCTTGCCGCCGGAGGTCACCAGGATCTCCTTCTTGCGGCCGGTGATCGTCAGATAGCCGTCCTCGTCCAGGGAACCCAGGTCACCCGTGGCGAGCCAGCCGTCGTGGAGGGTCTCGTCGGTGGCCTTGGGGTTGTTGAGATACCCGTGGAAGACGTTGTCGCCGCGCAGCCAGATCTCCCCGTCTTCCGCGATGTACACGGTCATGCCGGGGATGGCCTGGCCGACGGTGCCGTAGCGGGTGCGGTGCGGCGGGTTGGCGGTGGCCGCGGCCGTCGACTCGGTCAGGCCGTAGCCCTCGTAGATCTGCACGCCCGCGCCCGCGAAGAACAGCCCCAGCCGGCGGTCCATGCCCGAGCCGCCGGACATGGCGTTGCGGATCCTGCCGCCCATCGCCGCACGGACCTTGACGTACACGAGCTTGTCGAAGAGCTGGTGCTGCATCCTGAGGGCCGCGGACGGCCCCGGTCCGATGCCCCACGCCTTCGCCTCGACGGCCTCGGCGTACTTCACGGCGACGTCGACCGCCTTCTCGAACGGCCCCGCCTTCCCGTCCTTCTCCGCCTTGCGCCGGGCCGCGTTGAACACCTTCTCGAAGATGTACGGCACGGCGAGGACGAACGTCGGGCGGAACGCGGCCAGGTCCGGGAGCAGGGCGGCCGCGTGCAGCTGCGGCTGGTGCCCGAAGCGCACCCTGCCGCGGATCGCGGCGACCTCCACCATCCGGCCGAAGACATGGGCCAGCGGCAGGAAGAGCAGCGTGGAGGCCTCGTCGCCCTTCTTGGAGTGGAACACCGGCTCCCACCGCCGGATAACGGTGTCCGCCTCGAACATGAAGTTGCCGTGCGTGAGCACGCAGCCCTTGGGGCGGCCCGTGGTGCCCGAGGTGTAGATGATCGTGGCGATCGAGTCGGGGGTGACCGCCTGCCGGTGCCGGTGCACCAACTCGTCGTCCAGGTGCGCGCCGTCGTCGTACAGCTCCTGCACGCAGCCCTCGTCCAGCTGCCACAGCTGCCGCAGTTGCGGCAGGCGGCCGATGACGGTGGCGATGGTCATCGCGTGGTCCTCGTGCTCCACGATCGCCGCGGTGCACTCGGCGTCGTAGAGCATCCAGAAGCACTGCTCGGCCGAGGACGTCGGGTAGACCGGCACCACCTGGGCGCCGATGGTCCACAGCGCGAAGTCGAACAGGGTCCACTCGTAGCGGGTGCGGGACATGATCGCGACCCGGTCGCCGAAGCGGATGCCACGGGCGAGCAGCCCCTTGGCGAGCGCGAGGACCTCGTCGCGGAACTCCGCGGAGGTCACGTCGTGCCACTGTCCGGCCTCGTCCTTGCGGCCCAGTGCGACGTGCAGGGGGTCCGTCCGGGCATGGTCGAAGACGACATCGGCCAGGCCGCCAACCTGCGGTGCCGACATCGTCGGAGGATTGGTGAACTCGCGCAAACCCCGCTCCCCGCTCCTCGCTCTTCGCTCTTCGGTCATGCCGTGATGCTCCGCTCAGCGCCGTGAAAGCTACCCCACCCGCCTCGTGGGCGGGAGGGGTACGGAAACCGGCCAAAGCTCGCCTTCTGCCCGCGCCTGTCCCGGAAAATGCCCGCACATGGGGAAGGGACGGACACAATACTGACGGGTCAGTAAGTTCCGATACCGCAATCTCCACCGAATCTGTACGACGCGGTTACCGCGTGCGACGATGCGTGTGCGGCCATGGAGGCACCCCGCCGACCTGCCCGGACGCCCTGCCGCCGCACGCTTCGCCGGCGCGCGGCGGCCCGCCGCTCAGTGCCCGCCGCGCCGGCCTGCCGCTCAGTCGCCGCGGCGCCGCAGCCGCTCGCCGCCCGCCAGGATCGCCGCCGCCAGCGCGTTCGCGGCGTCCTCCGCGGCCGCCCGGCGGAGCCCGTGGACGACGACGAAGTCGACCTTGCCCAGCTCCGGCAGGCCCACCCGCTCCGGTACCTGGAGCAGACCCTGCGGGATCAGCCGCCGGGAGTGGGCCATCACGCCGAGCCCCGCACGCGCGGCGGCGATGAGCCCGTTGAGGCTGCCGCTCGTGCACGCGATCCGCCAGTCGCGCCCGTCCGCCTCCAGTGCCTCCATCGCCCGGGCCCGGGTGATGGAGGGCGGCGGATACACGATCAGCGGGACGGGCCGCTCGGGGTCCAGGCGCAGCCGCTCCGCGCCGATCCACACCAGGTCGTCGCGCCACACCAGCGCCCCGCGCGGATCCTCGGGGCGTCGCTTGGCCAGCACCAGGTCGAGCTTCCCGGTGGCCAGTTGCTCGTGCAGGGTGCCGGAGAGCTCGACGGTCAGCTCCAGATCGACCTCGGGGTGGTCGTAGCGGAAGCCCTCCAGGATCTCCGGCAGCCGGGTCAGCACGAAGTCCTCCGAGGCGCCGAACCGCAGCCGGCCGCGCACCCGGGTGCCGGTGAAGAACGCGGCGGCCTGCTCGTGCACCTCCAGCAGCCGGCGGGCGAAGCCCAGCATGGCCTCGCCGTCCTCGGTCAGCTCCACCGAGTGCGTGTCCCGGGAGAACAGCTGACGACCGGCGGCGTCCTCCAGCCGGCGCACATGCTGGCTGACCGTCGACTGACGCAGCCCGAGACGCCGGGCGGCCTGCGTGAAGCTCAGCGTCTGGGCCACCGCGAGGAACGTGCGCAGCTGCGTGGGGTCGTACATGACGGCAGCCTAGCCAGTTCATCACGAAACGCAATGACAGTAAGAGTGGTATGTGGGATTCCCGATCGGCCCGAGGAGGAGGACGATGGAGAGGGGCCTTCCGGGCCCGCTCAGGACCGAGACGAACAGCAATCGGAGCACCGTGAAACGCCTGCGCTGGCCGAGTTGGATGCCGATCGACCCCTACATCCTGCTGTTGCTGGCCACGGTGGGACTCGCGGCACTCCTGCCTGCCCGGGGCACCGGCGCGGACGTCGCCTCCGGGGCGTCGACGGCCGCCATCGCCTTCCTCTTCTTCCTCTACGGCGCCCGGCTCTCCACCCGTGAGGCGCTGGACGGAGTGCGCCACTGGCGGCTCCACGTCACCGTGCTGGCCTGCACCTTCCTCGTCTTCCCAGTCCTGGGACTGGCCGCCCGCGGCCTGGTGCCGGTGCTGCTGAACCAGCCGCTGTACCAGGGGCTGCTGTTCCTGACGCTGGTGCCGTCCACCATCCAGTCGTCCATCGCGTTCACCTCGATCGCCCGGGGCAACGTGCCCGCCGCGATCTGCGCGGGCTCCTTCTCCTCCCTGGTCGGGATCGTCGTCACCCCGCTGCTGGCGGCCGGGCTGCTCGGCAACAGCGGCGGCGGGTTCTCGGCCGACTCCCTGGTGAAGATCGTGCTCCAGCTGCTGGTGCCGTTCCTCGCCGGACAGGTACTGCGCCGCTGGATCGAGGGCTTCGTCGGCCGGCACAAGAAGGTGCTCGGTCTTGTCGACCGAGGCTCGATCCTGCTCGTCGTCTACACCGCGTTCAGCGAGGGCGTGACCCGGGGCATCTGGCACCAGGTCAGCCCCCTGCGGCTGGCCGGGCTGCTCGGCGTCGAGGCCGTGCTGCTGGCCGTCATGCTCGCACTGACCTGGTACGGCGCCAAGGCGCTCGGCTTCGGCCGGGAGGACCGGATCGCCATCCAGTTCGCCGGGTCGAAGAAGTCCCTCGCCGCCGGACTGCCGATGGCGAGCGTGCTCTTCGGCGCCCACGCCTCCCTGGCCGTACTGCCGCTGATGCTCTTCCACCAGATGCAGCTGATGGTGGGCGCGGTCATCGCCAAGCGCCGGGCCCGCGACCCGCGGGACACCCCGCCGCCGTCGACCGCCCACGTGGTCCAGGGGCAGCCACAGGACCGTGTCCTTCGCTGACCGCGGGTCCTTCGCCGCCGAGGCGCGCCTCGCGATCGGCTGAACCGCCTCGGACCAGCACACCGCCCCCGTCCACGACCACCACCGACCCCGTGCTGCAGCCGCCGCGCAGCAGGTATGGATACGCCTCCGCCACATCCGCCGGCTCACCGACCCGCCCCACCGGGAGCGACTCGGCGGACGAGCGGAAAGCCCCTCCCGCTCGGCCTCCGGCAGGTCCCGCCACGGCTCGGTCGCGGCCGCGCCGCGGGGGACCGGTCACCCCGACGGCCGCGGCCCGCGGGGTGACGCGGTCCTCGCCCGCGTCGCGTTCGGCTGCTGCCCGGCGGCTACGCCGTGGGGTGCCGCCGCCTCACGCGGCGCTCCGCACGGCGAGCAGGTCCGTGATGGCGTGCACGGTGCGCAGGGTGGGCACCGGTACGCCCGTGATCTCCGCGAGTTCGACGACGGCCGCGAGCAGCACGTCGAGTTCCATAGGCTTGCCGCGCTCCAGGTCCTGGAGCGTGGAGGTGCGGTGGTCGCCGACGCGTTCGGCGCCCGCGAGCCGCTTCTCGACGGAGACGCCGACCTCGCAGCCGAGGGCCTCGGCGACCGCGAGGGTCTCGCGCATCATCGTCTCGATGACCTCACGGGTGCCGCCGTGCAGGCACATCTGCCGCATCGTGGCGCGGGCCAGCGCGCTGATCGGGTTGAAGGAGATGTTGCCCAGCAGCTTGACCCAGATGTCGCCGCGCAGCTCCGGCTCCACCGGGCACTTCAGGCCACCGGCCTTCATGGCGTCACTGAAGTCCACGCAGCGCGTGGAGACGCTGCGGTCGGGCTCGCCGATCGAGAACCGGGTGCCCTCCAAGTGCCGTACGACGCCCGGCGCCTGGAGTTCGGTCGCCGCGTAGACGACGCAGCCGACGGCCCGTTCGGGCGCGAGGACGGCGCTGACCGCGCCGCCCGGGTCGACGCTCTCGATGCGATGACCGTCGTAGGGGCCGCCGTGCCGGTGGAAGTACCACCAGGGGATGCCGTTCTGGGCGGCCACCACCGCTGTGCGCTCGTGCAGCAGAGGCTCGATCAGCGGCCCGCACGCCGCGTACGTGTTGGCCTTCAGGCCCAGGAAGACGACGTCGGCCGGGCCGATCTCGGCCGGGTCGTCGGTGGCGTTCGGATGCGCGGTGAAGTCTCCGCGCGGGCTGAACACCCGTACTCCGTGGTGCCTCATGGCCGCGAGATGCGGTCCACGGGCGACGAGGTGGACTTCGGCACCGGCGCGGTGGAGCGCGGCACCGACGTAGGCGCCGATCGCACCGGCGCCGAGGACTGCGACTTTCACGGGGGCACTCCGTTCGGTTTGAGGGATACCGCGGAGGTGGGGAGGAGGTGCCGCGGAATTCCGTCGGCTCGATCCTTTCGATGGATATTGTCTACAGTATGGGATGAGGCTCGGCAAGGGTCCGCGCGCCGGCCGGTGGGGAGAAGTGGGGAGACGGTGACGTGGCTGGTCGCGGGGTGAGTGCTCGGGCTTCCGAGGGACTGAGAGAAGCCGACAACTGGGATGCCTGATTCCTGTGGCCTTACGTGCCCTCGTACCCGCCGGTCACTGATCAGACTGGATGATCCCGCTACCCATGGCAACGAGGGGGATCCCGACATGACCGGCTCGCACATCGCCGCCATCGGTCACTATCAGCCGGCCAAGGTGCTCACCAACGAGGACCTGGCCGGCATGGTCGACACCAGTGACGAGTGGATCCGCAGCCGGGTGGGCATCCGCACCCGGCACATCGCCGGCCCCGACGAACCGGTCGACGAGCTGGCCGCGCACGCCGCCGCCAAGGCCCTCGCCGCGGCCGGCCTCACCCCCGCCGACATCGACCTGGTCCTGGTCGCCACCTCCACGGCGATCGACCGCTCCCCGAACACCGCCGCCCGGGTCGCGGCCCGGCTCGGCATTCCGCAGCCCGCCGCGATGGACGTGAACGTGGTGTGCGCCGGGTTCACCCACGCCCTGGCCACCGCCGACCACACGGTCCGGGCCGGCGCCGCCACCCGGGCCCTGGTCATCGGCGCGGACAAGATGTCCGACGTCGCCGACTGGAGTGACCGCAGCACCTGCGTCCTCGTCGGCGACGGGGCCGGCGCCGCGGTGGTCGAGGCGTGCGCGCCGGGCCAGGAGCCCGGGATCGGACCGGTGCTGTGGGGGTCGGTGCCCGAGATGGGCAACGCCGTACGGATCGAGGGCACGCCGCCCCGGTTCGCACAGGAGGGGCAGAGCGTCTACCGCTGGGCCACCACCCAGCTGCCGCCGATCGCCCGCAGCGCGTGCGAGAAGGCCGGAGTCGACCCCGCCGACCTCGCCGCGGTCGTCCTGCACCAGGCCAACCTGCGCATCATCGAGCCCCTCGCGCAGAAGATCGGCGCCGTGAACGCCGTGGTCGCGCGCGACGTCACCGAATCCGGCAACACCTCCGCCGCCAGCATCCCCCTCGCCCTGTCCAAGCTGATCGAGCAGGGCAGCGTGCGCAGTGGCGACCCGGTCCTGCTGTTCGGCTTCGGCGGCAACCTGTCGTACGCCGGCCAGGTCGTGCGGTGTCCCTGAGGAGGGAAGCGCGGTGCCCTGAGGAGGGAAGCGCGGTGTCCCTGAGGAGTGAAGGGGGGCGCGTGGCGGGCGTGACGCGTCCGGCACCCGAGTCCGCTGGATTTTGTGCACCGTAGACTGTAGACGAAGGACAATCCATAGTGGGCAGTCCACTGTGCACCGCAGGAGGGGGCCGCGATGTTGCCGACGGGACTGCCGCAGGGAGCCGTGCCCAGACTCGAGCGGCCCGGCCCGCTGCGCGAGCGTGTCTACGAGGCACTGCTGGAGCTGATCACCACCCGCGCCCTGGAGCCGGGCCGGCACCTCGTGGAGAGCGAACTCGCCGGTCAGCTCGGCGTCTCCCGGCAGCCGGTGCGCGAGGCGCTGCAGCGACTGAACACCGAGGGCTGGGTGGACCTGCGGCCCGCGCAGGGCGCGTTCGTGCACGAGCCCACCCAGGCGGAGGCCGACCAGCTGCTGTCGGTCCGCTCGCTCCTGGAGGCGGAGGCCGCCCGGCTCGCCGCCCTGAACGCCGACAAGGCGGGCATCGACGCCCTGCACGAGATCGCGCGGGAGGGCAGGCTCGCCGTCGACGCGCACGACGTCACGCGGGCCGTCGCCCTGAACGCCGCCTTCCACGCCAAGATCATGGAACTGGCCGGCAACGCGGTCCTCGCCGAACTCGCCGCCCAGGTCGACCGCCGGGTCCGCTGGTACTACACGCCGGTGGCCCACCTGCGCGGGGGCACCTCCTGGGACGAGCACGAGGAGCTGATCCGGGCGATCGACGGCCGCGACGAGCAGCGCGCCACCCGGTTGATGCGGGACCACACCGAGCGCACCCGGCAGTCGTACCTCGCGCAGGGCGACTCCTGAGCGCAGGCCGGGACACGGACGGCGGCGGTGCGCGGCCCGCTCACGCGGGGGCCGGTTCCCGCACCTCGGCGGCCCGGAAACCCCAGCGGGCCTCGGCGCCCGGCATCGCCACCGACGCCGCGACCAGGGCCACGAGTTCAACGGCCACGCAGATGCCGACGCCGAGGACCGCGGTCGCGAGGACCGCGGTCGTGAGGATCACCGGCGCGTGGGTGGTGACCCGGCGCCCCGGCCCGTCGGCCGCCGCGCCCGAGGGCGTGCTGTCCATGCGGTGTTCCCCCTCCGGTGATCGGCGAGCCGGTCGTGGAGGGGGAACACCGCGCGGCCGACGCGCCGCCCGGGGCGGTCGTCAGGAGGCGGTCTGCGGGCGTGGCACCGCCACCGTCGCCGTACCGCTGCCACGGCCCGGCTGCCGCAGCAGCAGGGCGATCGCAGCCGCCGCCATGGACACGCAACCGGCCAGCGCGTACGCCCCGTTGTAGCCCCAGGCGCCGACCACCATGGAGCCGAGGCCACCGCCGAACAGGCCGCTGACCAGCTTGCCGCTGTACACCAGGCCGTAGTTGGTGGCGTTGTAGTTCTCCCCGAAGTAGTCCGGGGTGAGCGCGGCGAACAGCGGGTAGAACGCGCCGCCGCCGAATCCGGAGAGGAACGCGAAGAACAGGAACAGCCACTCGCTCTTGACGTCACTGGCCCAGATCACACCGAACTGGGCGAGACCCAGGACGAGGATGACGAACACGAGGGTCGGCTTGCGGCCCCACCGGTCCGACATCCAGCCGACGACACCGCGCCCGATGCCGTTGATGACGGCCATCACACCCATGGAGGAGGCCGCGACCAGCGGGCCGAAGCCGACCTCCTTGGCGAAGTCGACCTGGAACGATATGCCGAAGATCGACACACCGGCCGTCATCACGATGGAGATCCACATCAGGGGCAGCATCCCGGTGCGGATGGCCTCCTTGGGCGTGAACTGCCGTACGGCGGGCGGGTTCCTGGTGAGGGACTGCGACTTGCTGCCGTCCGCGGAGTAGGTGAGCGGGTCGATGTCCGCGGGCCACCAGTTCTTCGGCGGGTCCTTGAAGAAGAACGCCGAGGCGAACACCACGATCAGGACGTAGGCGCCGATCAGGTCCAGGACCCGGTGGTAGTTCGCGGTGTCGAAGGCGTAGTTGAAGATGAAGATGAAGGGCAGGGAGCCGTAGGCGAAGCCGCCGTTGACGAAACCGGTGCGGGCGCCGCGCCGTTCGGGGAACCACTTGCCGACCATGTTGATGCACGTCGCGTACACCAGGCCGGAGCCCACGCCGCCGATCACACCGAACCCGAGGATCGCCAGCCACACGTTGTCCAGATGCGACAGGGCGAGGAATCCGATCAGGCACATGAAGGATCCCGCGTACATCGCCTTGCGCGCGGTGAGGATGCCCTTCTCCCGCAGCCAGCCCGCCGGGAAGGCGATGCCGGCCTGGAAGAAGACCCAGACGCTGAGGATCCAGAAGGTGTTCGACTGCGTCCAGCCGTGCGCGTGGGACAGGGTGTCCTCCGCGGAGCCGTACGCGTACTCGAAGACGCTGATCGCCATCATGGCGATCCAGGGCAGGTACACCATGATCTTGCGGGAGTGGCCGAGGATGTCCCGGTCGGTCTCCCCGACGCGGTACACGCGTCCGTGCGCGTCGGTCACTTCACGGTAGGGGTGCCGGCCCGCGCCGGTGGTGTTCGTGGCCATCGGGTCTGCGGTCATGTCACGCCATCTCCTCGCCGAGCGGGTGCGGGTTGGGAACGATGCGCCGGGCGTTCGGCCTGCCCGGTGCCTTGAGGAAGAGGGCCAGAACCGCGCTGGCCAGGCCGATGGAGCCCGCGAGCACGAACGCGCCGTGGTAGTCCCATTCGCCGACGACGACCGCGCCGAGGCCGGAGCCGACCAGGCCGGAGATCAGCTTCGAGCTGTAGACCATCCCGTAGTTGGAGGCGTTGTTGTTCTCACCGAAGTAGTCCGCCGTCATGGCCGCGAACAGCGGGAAGATCGCGCCCCCGCCGAACCCGGAGACCATGGAGCAGAACAGGAAGAACGGCATGCTGCCCATCTGGCCGGAGACCAGCACGCCGAACTGTGCGCTGCCGAGCACGAGACACACGATGATCAGCGTGTTGCGGCGTCCGTACCGGTCGGATATCCAGCCGATGACGCCGCGCCCGGTGCCGTTGACGATCGCCTTCAGGGACATCGCGGTGGCCACGATCCCGCCCGCGAAGCCCATGTCCTTGCCGAACGGCACCTGGAAGGCGATACCGAAGATGTTGATGCCGGCCGTGCACAGCAGACAGAACCACATCATCCACAGGACCGGCGTGCGAGCGGCCTCCCGCGGGGTGTACTGCTTGATCGCCGGCGGGTTCTTCGCCAGCGCCCGCCGGATCCTCGGGTCGTCGGTCGCCTTCAGCGGGTCGACGTGCGCCGGCCACCAGTTCTTCGGCGGGTCCTTGAAGAACCAGCCCGCGGAGGCCACCATCAGGCACAGTCCGATGCCGACCGTGGAGAGCACGACCTCGTAGTTGCTCAGGTCGAGCACGGAGGTGAAGAGGAACACGAACGGCACGGACCCGTAGGCGAAACCGCCGTTGACGAACCCTGTCTTGCCGCCCTTGCGCTCCGGATACCACTTGCCGACCATGTTCACGCAGGTCGCGTAGACGAGGCCGGCACCGATGCCGCTGCACATGCCGAAGCCGAGATAGGCGACGAACACGTGCGGCGCGAAGGCCAGCGCCACATAGCCCAGCAGGGTGCCCAGTGCGCCGATCAGCATGGCCGTGCGCGCGGAGAGCCGTCCGCTCTCCCGCAGTTGCCCGGCCGGGAAGGCCACGGCCGCCTGGAAGAACACCCAGACGCCCATCAGCCAGAAAATGTGCCCACTGCTCCACAGATGCGCCTCGTGGAGCGTGTCCTCCGCCGACGTGAACGCGTACTCGGCGGAACTGATGCCCATCATGCCCACCCACGGCAGGATGACCATCCACTTGCGTGAGCGGCCCATGATGTCCACATCGGACTCGCCGATCCGGTACACGCGGCCGTGGCGATCCGTCACTTCTCTGTAGGGGACGGACGCCGAATAGTCGGTCGTTGTCATATGTGCTCAGCACCCCTTGCGTCGAAAGCTCTGGCCAGCGCCCCCTGGTCAATGCCTTTCGTGCGCGCTCGGGTCCCGGGGCCGGCCGACGCGCACCGTCGGCCGGCCCCTCCTCACTCACCTCATGCGCCGCCTCCCGGATTCCCGCCCGTCTCCGGCCACCGCCCTGCCTGGGGGGCCTTCGGCCCGCAGCCTCTGTGCCGCCCGAGTCCACCGGTACTTCGCGCCGAGCACGGCCACCGGCCGCTCGGTGGTGTACGGGTAGGCCACGACTCCACGCTCGTACAGGTACTGGCAGGCCTCCTCGACCTCGACGTCCCCCGCGAGCGAGGCCACGACCGGCTTCTCGATGCCCCGTTCGCGGAACTCGGCGACCACGCGCGCGGTCAGCTCGGCGAAGACCCTCGGCGGGGTGACGATCGTGTGCCAGTAGCCGAGGACCAGGGAGTGGATGCGCGGGTCCTCCAGGCCGAGGCGGATGGTCGCCTCGTACGTCGACGGAGGCTCGCCCCCGGTGATGTCCACGGGGTTGCCCGCCGCGCCGAACGGCGGGATGAACCGGCGGAACGCCTCGTCCAGGTCCGGCGGGATCTCCATCAGGGACAGCCCGTTGTCCGTCACGGCGTCGGACAGCAGCACTCCGCTTCCGCCCGCCCCGGTGATGATGACCACGTTGTCGCCCTGGGGAGTGGGCAGGACGGGCAGGGCGCGGGCGTACTCCAGCATGTCGTTCAGGCCCGGCGCCCGGATGACACCGGCCTGGCGGAGGATGTCGTCGTACACGGCGTCGTCGCCCGCGAGCGCACCGGTGTGCGAGCCGGCCGCCTTCGCGCCGGCCGCCGTACGGCCCGCCTTCAGCACCACGACCGGCTTCTTCGGCACGGTCGCGCGCGCCGCGTCCACGAACGCCCGGCCGTCCTTGAGGTCTTCGAGATGCATGGCGATGCACTCGGTGTGCGGGTCCTCACCGAACCAGGTCAGCAGGTCGTCCTCGTCCAGGTCCGACTTGTTGCCGAGGCCGACGATCGCGGACACACCCGTCTTCGTGGTGCGGGCGAAGCCCAGGATGGCCATGCCGATGCCACCGGACTGCGAGGTCAGCGCCACACCGCCCTTGACGTCGTACGGCGTGCAGAACGTGGCGCACAGGTCCTGCCACGTGGAGTAGTAGCCGTAGATGTTCGGGCCGAGCAGACGGACGCCGTGCCGTTCGGCGATCCGCACGATCTCCGCCTGGAGTTCGAGCTCGCCGGTCTCCGCGAAGCCCGACGGGATGAGGACGGCGTTGGGGATCTTCTTGCGTCCCACCTCCTCGAGAGCGGCGGCCACGAACGCGGCGGGAATGGCGAAGACTGCCACATCCACCTCACCGGGAACGTCCGTCACACTCTTGTACGCCTTGTGGCCCAGAATGTCATCGGCCTTGAGGTTCACCGGATGGATCTCCCCGGAGAACCCGCCGTCCACGAGGTTGCGCATGACCGAGTTGCCGATCTTGCCCTGCTCGTTGGAGGCCCCGATCACGGCGACCGACGACGGCTCCATCAGCCGGCGCATGGAGGTGAGGATCTCCTCGCGCGTGTACTTCCTGCGCTGCGGCGGCTGCTTGTCGGCGAGGATCACCCGGATGTCGGCCGCGACCGCGGCCTTGGGCGTGGCGATCACCGGGTTGAGGTCCACCTCGGCTATCTCGGGGAAGTCCGCGACCAGTTGGGACACCCGCCGGATCTGCTCGGCGACCGCTTCCCGGTCCACCCCCGCCTGTCCGCGCACCCCGCGCAGGACCTCGGCCGCGCGGACGGAGTCCAGCATGGACAGCGCCTCGTCCGCGTCCACGGGCGCGAGGCGGAACGTCACGTCCTTCAGCACCTCGACCAGCACCCCGCCGAGCCCGAAGGCCACGACCTTCCCGAACGTGGGATCGGTGACCGCGCCGACGATCACCTCCTGTCCCTGGGGCAGCAGTTGCTGCACCTGCACGCCCTCGATGCGGGCGTCCGCGTCGTAGGCACGCGCGCTCTCGACGATCCTGCAGAAGGCGGCCCGGACGTCCGCCGCCCCCTCGACCCCGACGACTACGCCACCGGCCTCGGTCTTGTGCAGGATGTCCGGCGAGACGATCTTCATGACGACGGGCCCGCCCAGCCGCGCCGCGGCCGCCACCGCCTCCTCGACGTCCGTGGCCACCTCCTCGCCCGGTACGGCGATCCCGTACGCGTCGGCGATCACCTTCCCCTCGGGTGCGGTCAGCGCGGTACGCCCCTGTGCCCGTACGGAGTCCAGGAGGGCGCGCACCCGCGACTGCCGGTCCTCGGCCATCACGTCAGATCACCCCGTTCGACTTGAGCAGGCTCAACTCCTCGTCGCCAAGGCCGAGTTCGCCGATGTACACCTCTTCGTTGTGCTCGCCGAGCAGCGGTGACGAGGTCACCTCGACGGGGGAGTCGGAGAGCTTGAGCGGGCTGCCGACGGTGACGAACTCGCCGCGCTCGGGGTGCGGGACGCGCACCACCATGTCGTTGGCGGCCAGCGATTCGTCCTCGATGATCTCCTTGGTGGACAGGATCGGCCCGCACGGGATGTTGTGCGCGTTCAGCCGCTCCAGCACCTCCCACTTGGGCAGCGTGGACGACCACTCCTCGATCAGCTGGAACATCTTGCTCAGCTTCGGCAGCCGGGCCTGGGGCGTCGACCACTCGGGGGCGTCGGCGAGTTCGGGCCGGCCGATGAGTTCGGTGATCGGCTTCCAGCCCACGGGCTGGACGATGACGTACACGTAGTCGTTGGGGCCGCCGGGCGCGCAGCGGACCGCCCAGCCGGGCTGGCCGCCGCCGGAGGCGTTGCCGGAGCGGGGGACCTCGTCGCCGAAGTCATCGTTGGGGTACTCGGCCAGCGACCCGTGCGTGAGGCGTTGCTGGTCGCGCAGCTTCACCCGGCACAGATTGAGCACCGCGTGCTGCATGGCCACGTTGACCCGCTGCCCGCGCCCGGTCCTCTCCCGCTGGAGCAGCGCCGCGAGAATCCCCGCCACGGCGTGCACACCCGTGCCCGAGTCGCCGATCTGGGCGCCTGTCGCGAGCGGCGGCCCGTCGTCGAAGCCCGTGGTCGCCATCGACCCGCCCATGGCCTGCGCGACGACCTCGTACGCCTTGAAGTCGGTGTACGGGCCGTCGCCGAAGCCCTTGATGGAGGCGTACACGATCCGGGAGTTGATCTCCCTGATGCGCTCCCAGGTGAACCCCATGCGGTCCACGGCACCCGGCCCGAAGTTCTCGACCATGACGTCCGAGCGCCGGATCAGCTCGGTGAGGATCTCCTTCCCGCGTTCGGTCTTGGTGTTGAGGGTGATGCTCCGTTTGTTGCAGTTGAGCATCGTGAAGTACAGCGAGTCGACGTCCGGCAGGTCCCGCAGCTGCCCGCGGGTGATGTCGCCGGTCGGTGCCTCCAGCTTGACGACGTCGGCGCCGAGCCAGGCCAGCAGTTGGGTGGCGGAGGGTCCGGACTGGACGTGCGTCATGTCCAGGACGCGAATGCCGTCGAGCGCCTTGGTGGTCGTTGCGGTCATTGGGCCACCTCACTTGTACATGGTCTGGATCACGGTCAGGGGGGTGTGCGCGGTCGTGCGGTGCGGCATCCCCTTCCCGTGTACGGCTCACTGCATGCGGTCGACAGTAGATTGCATACAGTCGACGAATACTGTATGAAGCTTGTTATCCCGCATCCGATGGGGTGGTGTCCAGGGGGCGTGCGGCACTTTCAAGACAGGAGCCGGAATGGACCTGTACGAGCACCAGGCAAGGGAACTCCTCGAGGAACACGGCATCGTGGTGCCGCGGGCAGAGGTGACGGACTCATCCAAGGAGGCACGCGGGATCGCCCGGCGGCTGGGCGGCCGGGTCGTGGTGAAGGCCCAGGTGAAGACCGGTGGCCGGGGCAGGGCGGGCGGGGTGAAGATGGCCGCCGACCCGGCCGCCGCCGAACTGACCGCCCGCCAGATACTCGGCATGGACATCAAGGGGCACACGGTCGCAGCGGTCATGCTCGCCCAACCCGTCGACATCGACAGCGAGTTCTACGTCTCCTACGTCCTCGACCGCACGGCCGGCCACTTCCTCGCCATCGCCTCCGCCGAGGGCGGCACGGACATCGAGGAGGTCGCCGCCGCCCGGCCCGAGGCCGTGGCGCGGGTGCCGGTCGACCCGGCCCGGGGCGTCACCTCCGCCAAGGCCGCCAAGGCCGCCAAGGCCGCCGAGATCGCCGAAGCGGCCGGACTGCCGCCGCAGACCGCCGACGTCCTGGTACGGCTGTGGCAGGTGCTGGTCCGCGAGGACGCGCTGCTGGCCGAGGTCAACCCGCTCGTGCGCACCACCCAGGGACACCTCGTCGCGCTCGACGGCAAGATCACCCTGGACGACAACGCCCGCTTCCGGCAGGCCCGTTGGGGAGCCGAACCGGACGAGCCGCACCTCCACTGAGAGGGCTCGGCTGGTCCGCAGACACTTCAGTACGGCCGACGCGATGCGTTCACCGTCACCGACGCGATGCGTTCACCGTCACCGGCCACCACACCCCCCTGCCACCCTCCCCGCCCCGACCGTGCAGCGAGAGCGGAGCCGACGCATGGCACCCACCCTCACCCCGAACGGAACCGAACCGACACCACCCCCGCCCCCCGTCCCGACCCTGAAACCCGGCACCGCCTACGCCGACGCCTGGCAGCGCTGCCGGGCCGGGGCCCCCGAGGCCTTCCGGGACGACCGTGTCCTCAACCTCTGGGGTGCGACCTGGCACCCCGACGGCCGCACCCTCCCCGCGACCACCCCCGTCGACGGCACCCCGATCGCCGGCGCACCCCGCCTCGACGGCGCCACCGCCGAACGCGCCGTACGCGCGGCCCTCGACCAGCACCGCGCCTGGCGGCACGTCCCGCTGCCCGAGCGGCGGGCCCGGATCGCCGCCACTCTGGACGCCCTCGTCGCGCACCGCGAACTCCTCGCCCTGCTCCTCGTCTGGGAGATCGGCAAACCGTGGCGGCTCGCCCTCGCCGACGTCGACCGGGCGATCGACGGGGTGCGCTGGTACGCCGACGGCATCGAAGGGATGCTGGCCGGCCGGGCCCCGCTGGACGGGCCGGTCTCCAACATCGCCAGCTGGAACTACCCGATGAGCGTGCTCGTGCACGCCATGCTCGTCCAGGCCCTGGCCGGAAACGCGGTCATCGCCAAGACCCCGACCGACGGCGGCGTGGCCTGCCTGACCCTCGCCTCGGCGCTGGCCGCCCGCGAAGGCGTGCCCGTCACCCTGGTCGGCGGCAGCGGCGGCGAGCTGAGCCGGGCGCTGGTGCGGGCGCCCGAGATCGGCTGTGTCTCCTTCGTCGGCGGCCGCGACACCGGCGCCGCGGTCGCCACCGCCGTCGCCGACCTCGGCAAACGGCACATCCTGGAACAGGAGGGGCTCAACACCTGGGGCATCTGGGACTTCTCCGACTGGGAGCGGCTCACCGCCGTGATCCCCAAGCTCTTCGACTACGGCAAGCAGCGCTGCACCGCCTACCCGCGCTTCGTCGTCCAGCGCTCCCTGTTCGACTCCTTCCTCGCCGCCTACCTGCCGGCGGTGCGCACCGTGCGCGTCGGCCACCCGCTGGCCGTCGCCTACCCCGGCGACCCGCTCCCCGCCCTGGACTTCGGCCCGCTGATCAACGCGGCCAAGGCCAAGGAACTCACCGACCAGGTCGCCGAGGCCGTCGACCGGGGCGCCGTACCCCTGCACCGCGGCCGGCCGGACGAGGCGCGCTTCCTGCCCGGCCAGGACACCTCGGCCTACGTCCAGCCGGTCACCCTCCTGGGCCCGCCGCCCTCCTCCCCGCTGCACCACGCGGAACCCTTCGGCCCGGTCGACACCATCGTCCTGGTCGACACCGAGGCGGAACTGCTGGCCGCGATGAACGCCTCGAACGGCGCGCTCGTCGCGACCCTGTCCACGGACGACCCGGCCACCTTCGACCGGCTCGCCCCGCAGATCCGCGCCTTCAAGACCGGCCACGGCCGCCCCCGCTCCCGCGGCGACCGCGACGAACTGTTCGGCGGCTTCGGCGCCTCCTGGCGCGGCGCCTTCGTCGGCGGCGATCTCCTCGTCCGCGCCGTCACCCAGGGCCCGGCAGGGGAGCGGCCTCCCGGGAACTTCCCCGACTACCAGCTCATGCCCTGATCCTCACGACACGCGTACGCGTGATCGCGCGCCGTTCAGGCCCCGCGGCCCGGACACTCTCCGTGTCCGGTCCGCTGCCCGGCGGACGGATACGCAGGTGAAACGCACTCCGAAACCTTGGTATTGTTGTTCATGTCGCCGCGGGGAACACTCCGAGCAAGGCGACAGACACCTGGTCCGGGTGGCGGAATGGCAGACGCGCTAGCTTGAGGTGCTAGTGCCCTTTATCGGGCGTGGGGGTTCAAGTCCCCCCTCGGACACAGAGTTCCCCCACGGCGCCCGGTTTCTGGGCAGGGGTAATCGGCACCCGTTTCCGGCTCTTGGCCGGGGCGGGTGTTCGTCGTTGCGGTGCCTTCGGTGCGGCTTCTCTCCCTTCGCCGACGTTTCAGTGGTGGGTTTGGTCAGCTGATGGTGTTCCTTTCTGCCTGGGGTGTGTTCGCGGTCAGGGTCCTGGCCGCGGGGTCGTAGGTCAGGGTGATCTCCTCGCTGCGCAGGCGGGCGATTGCCTGGGCCGGTGTCGGTGGCGCCGGGTCACGGCTCACGAGGGCCTTGTCAAGTTGCGTGTGGGGCAGGTGAGTTGTGGCGTACTGATGGCGCTCGGGTTCCGTGCCGGGCACGGTGCTCAGGCCTGCGCGGCCGCGCCGGTGACGGTCTTCCAGAGACGGAATCGTTCGGTCATCTCGGCACGGTAGTCACTCGCTGTGATCAGATGCCGGCGGGGCCGGAAGAGTGTCGAGATCCTTGAGAACGCGGCGAGGAATATCTGCGCCGCACCCGTTGAGCGGAAGTTCTTCATAGCCCTCTCGCGCTGCCTCGTGGGCTGATGGCTGTTCTCTGCACGGTTGTTCAAGTACTTC